>CAVRSH010000020.1:0-31844 GCA_963723815.1 uncultured Actinomycetota bacterium
CAATTGCTGCCGCCGGACTGATGCGCCGGCGATACGGCTTCTACTGGTTATCGATGGGTGCAGCCGTGGTCGCCCTGGCCGGCATCGGCACCGGCATGATCCTCCTCGGCCACAGTTGGCTGCAGTTGCTGATGGCCGCGGCCCTCGGCCTCGTGATGTCCCAGCTGGGGTTCCTCGGCCACGAGGCCGCGCACCGCCAGATGTTCCGGTCAGCCGAGTGGAATGAATGGACCGCGCGGGTGCTCTCCACCTTGCTGGTCGGCTTGAGCTACGGCTGGTGGATGAACAAGCACAACCGCCACCACGCGAACCCGAACAAGATGACCAAGGATCCCGACATCTACAACGCTGTGGTGGCTTTCACCCCGGAAGCGGTCGAGGCGCGGACCAAGCTCGGGGTGAAGCTGGCGCGGGTCCAGGGCTTCTTCTTCCTGCCGCTCCTGCTGCTCGAAGGCCTGAGCCTGCACGCGACATCCATCCGCTACTTGATCAAGGAACCAGACGTCAGGCGAAAGGCCGTGGACATCGCCTTCCTCACCGTTCGCATCGGCGGCTATCTGGCGGTCCTCTTCTGGCTGCTTCCGTTCGGCATGGCCGCAGCCTTCCTCGGCGTGCAACTGGCCGTGTTCGGATTCCTGCTCGGGGGCGCCTTCGCGCCGAACCACGTGGCGATGCCGATCGTCCCGGCCGATGGGCAGTTCGACTTCATCCGCCGACAGGTGCTGATGTCCCGCAACATTTCTGGCGGGCCGGTGGTGAGGTTCTTCATGGGCGGCCTGGAGAACCAGGTCGAACACCACCTCTTTCCCGCGATGGCTCGGCCGAACCTGAAACGGGCGCAGGAAATCGTTCGCGAGCACTGCCGCGAGCACCAGATCGCCTACACCGAGACGACGCTGTTGCGCTCGTACCGGGTGATGCTGCGCTACCTCAACGAGGTGGGATTGAAGAATCGGGACGCCTTCGCCTGCCCGATGGTGCAGTTCTACCGAGTCTGAGCCACGCGCTTTCAGATATGTACCCGCCCTGAGCTTGTCGAAGGGCAACAGGATCGACGCATACGCGCCCTGAGTCTCAGCGGTTGCTCGACAGCCGACCGAAATCAAGGCGGCCCTCGATCACTTCCAGGGCCACGACCTGCAACGTCTGTCGCGTCGCCCGGGCGTGCTTCCGCAGGTGGCCGAACGTCTCGTTCGGCGTCAGTCCAGTGCGTTCGGCCAGCACACCCTTCGCCTGCTCGACCAGGATCCGGGTGTCGAGAGCGGTCTGCAACTGGTGGGCCAGAATGGCTTGCTCCTGAATGGCGCGCTGCTGCAGGAGTCCGATCGTCGCCACGTCCGCGAGCGCCTGGCCGAGGCTGAGGTCGTCGTCGGTCAACCTCTGGTCACCGCTCGAGAACAGATTCATGGCGCCGATCAGCTGACCACGCAGCCGAAGCGGCACCGCGTGCGTCGACCGCATGTCGGCCGCCAGGGCGGCCTCGGTGAAGGTGGGCCACCGTTCCTCGGCCTCGTGCAGATCGACGTTGACCACCGGCTCACCGGTGCTGAACGTGTCGAGGCAAGGACCTTCGTCGGACTGGAGCTCGAACAGCTCGAGGTCGCGCATCATGTCCGGCGCGGAGGCCACCAGACGGAGGCCGCCGTGCTGGTTGGCCAGCATCAGGCCGGCGGCATCCACATCGAGCAGTTCGATGCACGCCTCGGCCAGCCCGTGGAGGAAGTCGACGACATCGAAGTCGTCGATCAACGTGTCCGCGAGGACGACGAAAAGTTCACTGATTCGAGTTTCCCGAGAGATCACCGTCTCACTCCCTGTCGATTCGGGGTGCCAGGGAGTCCGGCCACGAGGGCTCCATTTCCACCGTCATTCATCGTCGAACCTCAGCTTCCTGGTCACAACATCGTGGGCCACATCCAGAATGCTTCGATCTGAGGCGAATGTCCTCGCCCGGAGCACGGTCATCGCATCCTCGACCGGGACGCCGAGTTGGACCGAGATCATTCCCGCCGCCTGGTGCACCTCAGCGCGGTCGTAGAGGCTCTCAGCCACGTTGGGATGAAGGTCGCCGGACCGGGTGTCAGCCTGCAACTGCAGCAAGACGGCGGTCGCCGCATCCGCGTACGCCAGGGCGACGGTGAGGTCGGCTTCCGCCAGTCCGCCGACTTTGTCGCGGTAAAGGTCGAAGACCCCCATCCGCACCGCGCCGACCTGGAGCGGAAACGCGAAGATCGCGGCAATGCCGGCCTCCAGGGCGAGCGCGCTGAAGGCGGGCCACAATGCCGGCGCCGTACGAGCGAGGTCGGGTTGCAGGACGGGCCGACCGGACCGCGAACTGTCGATGCAGGGACCCTCGCCCAGACTGAACTGGAGCTCCTCCATCCGGCGAGCCCCATCGTCGGTAGCCGCGAGCATCGCCCCCGGACCCTGATCGGTCATCCAGGAGAGGCCGACACCGGTGATCGGCAACGCGTCACGACCGGCGTTCACCAGGCGGGCCGCAACTGTGTCTCGACCATCCTCATCCTGAACGTGAAGGTCGGCGAGAATCTGCGCCACTCTCGCCCACTGGCTCATCTAAGCCCTCCCGCCGGTCAGTGACCGGTGCCACCACCCCATCATCATGACAGCCGCCGCTCGGCGGGGTGTCGCTTGCGCGTTTCCGATGACGTCGTTCGCCGGTGAGAAGCTTGCGGTCGGGGCCCCTATGGGGCCTGCTGACGGATGAGACGGTCGAACGGCTGTCGTTTCAACCGTTCGACCTCGACCGTCGAAAAACCCGCGGTCTTATCGACCGGCATACCTGTCCTTTACCCAGATCGCCAGACCGCAAACGCATCTGGCCTTTCGCTGCGGTAGGCTGGACAAGACGTGGTCGAGCAGTCTGCCGCCTCCCTTTCATAGATCGGGGTGGCTGATGACCAGTCCCACACAAACCCATCGCAGGGAGTCACTCGACTCCTATCCTGGCGCCGGTCTGGAAGCCCCTGGCGATGCCGACGACGTCCTTTTCACACGATCGGCTGAACTCGCAGAAGCGCTCGCGGGCGCCGACCCCGTTGCGGCGGTGGGGATACGACGCGAACTTGTCCTCCTGCATCTGGCCTCGGCTGACGCAGTGGCCCGGCGCTATCAGGGCCGCGGCATCGACGAGCAGGATCTGGTCCAGGTGGCTCGGCTCGGCCTGGTCGAGGCTGCGGCGCGCTACGACCCCGCCCTCGGCTCCTTCCTGGCCTTCGCCGTACCGACGATGACCGGAATGATCCGGCGTCACTTCAGAGACCGAGGGTGGTCGGTCAAACCACCGCGCTCCATTCAGGAGCAGTTCCCCCGGCTGTCCCAGGCCCGCCAGGAGCTTGCCCACGAGCTCCTGCGGTGGCCGACCACCCGCGAGGTGGCTGCCCGGCTGTCCCTGAGCGCGGAGCAGATCCAGCTGACCCGGCAGGCCGACGGCTGCTTCCAGACCTCGTCGCTCGACGCGTTCGTCGGCCCGCGGCCGGAGCCCCTCGGTGAGCGGCTGCCCGAGCCTGAGGACCGGTACGCCATCGTCGACCAGCAGTTGATCTTGGAGCCGGCCTGGCGACAGCTGACCGACCGCGAGCGGCGGGTGGTCTACCTCCGCTTCTACGACGAGCTCAGTCAGCGGGAGATCGCCGAGGAGTTCGGCGTCAGCCAGATGCAGATCTCCCGATGGCTGACCCGGATCCTGGCCCGGCTCCGCGACATCGTCGACGGACCCGGAGCCCACGCGGCGCCCTGATCTGATCGCGTGGAGCGGCAAGAATTGCGCCCTCAAGCGGCGGGCAGATGATCAGTACGAGCGGCTGCGCCGGCTGAAGGTGGCGGCGCTGTGCGCACCGCTCGAGCCCGAGCTGTTCCGGTTGACCGCCGGTCGACCCGTGCCGCGACCGCCGCGGCCGGAGCCGCGGGCGCCCGATCGAACCGGCTGGCCCTCGCGGCGAGACGGCCCGTTCTGGGTCGACGGGCCTGCGCCGCGACGATTTCGCGACCCGCTGGGTGACCGGCCGCCGCCCGTACGCGAGGCTGTCGCCGGCGTCGCCGGCAGCCCGCCCGACACGAGCACCCGATCACCGGGCGCGAGCTCACGGAGCATCGGATGGTCGGCGTTGTTGATCTTGGTCATCGTCGGGTGGATGCCGGCCGCCCGGGTCAGCGAGCGCACGTCGCGGACCTGGTCATCGGTCATCAGCGTGATGACGGTGCCGTCGTTGCCCGCGCGGGCGGTCCGTCCGGAGCGATGCAGGTAGGCCTTGTGCTCGATCGGCGGATCGGCGTGCACGACGAGCGTGATGTCGTCGACGTGAATGCCGCGGGCCGCGATGTCAGTGGCCACCATGGTGCTGGCCGCTCCCGAGTGGAACGCGTCCATGCTGCGGGTGCGGGCGCCCTGGCTGAGATTGCCATGCAGCTCAACGGTCGGCACGCCGCGGGAGTTGAGTTGCCGCGCCAACGCCTTGGCGCCGTGCTTGGTGCGGGTGAACACGAGCGTCCGGCCGGGCGCACTGGTCAGGTCGGTCAGCACCGGAATCCGCTGGTCGCGCTGCACGTGGAGCACGTGGTGCGCCATCGTCGAGACCGGTGACTGCGCCGAGTCGGCCTCGTGGGTGGCCGGATTGTTCAGGAAGCGCTTGACCAGGCCGTTCACCGCCGCATCGAGCGTGGCGGAGAACAGCATCCGCTGACCGCCGCGCCGAGTCTGTTGCAGCAGGCGCTGCACCGCCGGCAGGAAGCCGAGGTCAGCCATGTGGTCGGCCTCGTCGAGAACGGTGATCTCTACCTCGCTCAGCCGGCAGGCACCCTGGGAGATCAGGTCCTCGAGCCGACCGGGACAGGCCACGACGATGTCCACCCCGTTCCGCAGGCCGGAGACCTGAGGGCCCTGGCCGACCCCGCCGTAGACGGTGAGCGTGGTGAGTCCGGCCGCCTTGGCCAGCGGATTGAGCGAGGCGAGGATCTGACCGACCAGTTCGCGGGTGGGGGCCAGGATCAGCGCACGCGGGGCCCGCGACTGGCGGCGGACCGGCGACTTGGACAGCCGGATGACCAGCGGAAGCAGGAAGGCGTACGTCTTGCCCGAGCCGGTGCGGCCGCGGCCGAGGACGTCCCGGCCGGCGATCGAATCGGCCAGCGTCGCGGCCTGGATAGGAGTGGGCGTGTCGATGCCGAGGCCCGCGAGAACGCGGGTCAGGTTTGCGGGCACGCCGAAGTCAGTGAAGGAAACTGCAGACAAAGTGAATCGAAATCCTTGGTGTCTCACCGAGGGCGGAACGTCATCGCGGGTTCGACCCGGGCGATGAAGGGACTGGCTAGGCCAGGAGCACGGAAGCTCATTTCAGCGATAGTCCGAGGTAAGACTGGGCGGACTACTGCGTTCAGCCTACGGCATCGGAGCGGGCCGGCGCGAACCCACGGCTTCTGGTCCCGGCGGCCGATTGTGGGGTGGGGCACAGAATCGCACGTTTCTGGGTGCGCCCAGGTAGCATTGGAGCATCTGCGTGAGCATCCCTCGGTATCAACGACCCGCTGCTTGCATCGTGACTGGGAAGTCGAAACCGAGAGGGATCCCCAAATCTCTAGCCTTACATCATCCGGCGGTCCGGCCGCGGCCCGCGCCACCGCACGACTCGCCGGCAACCCGCTGACCCACACCTTCACCGCGCTCGCCGCCCGGGTCCGCGAGAAGGATCTGCAGGGTCGTCGCCGCGGCTTCTACCTGCTGGTCTTCTCCGCCCTCGTGCTGGCCCTGGCGGGCGCCGGCACCGGCATGATCCTGCTCGGTGACTCCTGGCTGCAACTGCTGATGGCCGGTGCCCTCGGATTGATCTTCACCCAGTTCGCGTTCCTCGGGCATGAGGCCTCGCACCGCCAGATCCTGACCTCGGGCCCGGCCAATGACCGGATCGGGCGGATGCTCGCCACGGTGTTCGTCGGCATCAGCTACTCGTGGTGGATGAACAAGCACACCCGGCACCACGCCAACCCCAACCAGGTCGGCAAGGACCCCGACATCGAGCCGGACACCGTCTCGTTCCTGCCCGAGAGTGCGGCGACGCGGACCGGAGTTCTGGCCTGGATCACCCGGCGCCAGGGCTACCTGTTCTTCCCGCTGCTCCTCGGCGAGGGGATCAACCTCCACGTGAGATCCATTCGGAGCCTGTTCCTGCCGAAGGCGGATGGATCCAAGGTGAAGGGTCGCTGGTTCGAGCTGAGCATGATCGGCCTGCGTTTCGGGGTCTACCTCGGCCTCGTGTTCTGGCTGCTGCCGTTCGGCATGGCCGCGGCGTTCGTCGGCGTCCAACTCGCGATCTTCGGCCTGTACATGGGCGCCATGTTCGCCCCGAACCACACGGGCATGCCGATCATCCCGGCCGGGGTCAAGATGGACTTCTTCAGCAAGCAGGTGCGGACGTCCCGCAACATCTCCGGCGGCTGGTGGGCGACCATTCTGATGGGCGGGCTCAACTACCAGATCGAGCATCACCTGTTCCCGAGCATGGCGCGGCCCCACCTGCGGAAGGCGCGGATGCTGGTCCGGGAGCATTGTCGAAGCCTGGACGTCCCCTACAGCGAGACATCGCTGATCCGCTCGTACGGCATCGTCATCGCCTACCTGAACCGGGTCGGGCTGTCGGCCCGGGACCCGTTCAACTGCCCGCTCGCCGGGCAACTGGGCCGAGGCTGAGGCCCTGAGGGTCTAAGCGTCGCCGAACCGGGCCACCGGATCGGTGGCATCAGCCCAGAGCTCGGCGTCGGCGTTGACCCGGTTGTTCCTTCGCCGAGCGGCCCAGAACGCGCCGCCAGCCAGAGCTCCGACCGCTATCCACAGCTTCCAGTTCACCGGACCACCTTAGCCGTGAGTCGGCCGGAGCGGCGTCTGAGCGGTTGGCCCCGCCGCGGCTAGCGTTGGCTTCCATGACACGCCGACGGTGGATCGCGGCCGGCTGCCTGCTGCTCACGGTGGCGGCCTGCTCCCGACCCATCGCCTCCCCGCTGCCGGTCGCGACGCCGAGCGTGGCGAGCCCGTCGCCGACCAGCCCGTCGCCGACGCCGAGCGCAAGTGCCACGACGCCGAGCGCGAGTAAGTCCCCGTCCCCGACTCCGCGTGCCGCGACGCCGACTCCAACGCCCACCCCGTCGGACACGACGACCGAGCCGCCCGCAGTCCAACGGTTCACCCTGGGCGAGGCCGCCGAATTCGACGACGGCCTGATCGTCGAGATCGCCGGCAGTGTCGCCGACAAAGCCAAGAAGACCGATAAGGGCGCAGCGGCGACGAAGGGCCAGATCGTCATCGCGTCGGTCCGGGTCGAGAACGGCACCAAGCGCACGTACGACGCGGCCCCTGTGCAGATCACCGCGACCTACGGTGACGGCACGGCCGCCGAGCCCATCGTCGACAAGACCAAGCAACTCCAGCGCGGATTCTCCGGCAAGGTCAAGCCGAACGACGAGAGCATCGCCACCGTCGCCTTCGCGGTGCCCTACACGCAGTTGAAGCGGGTGACGTTCCTCATCGATCCGAACGACGACGAACATGACCCGGTGAGCTTCACCGGCAAGGTCCACCGCCTATGACCCCTTGCTCGGCGCATCGGTTTGCGTCGGTACGTGTTAAGCCGACGCAGGCCCGCCGCAGGCAAGGCGGAGGCTGGAGGATCCGCCCCCAGATCAGACTGCGGTCCGATGTCGTACCCGGTGCGGGCGCCTAGGCTGAGCGGGTCATGAGCATGCCCGAGCCCTTAGTCCGCGGCCGTATGGGGGCGACGGACGTCGTCCTCGGCCTCGTCGTCACCGCGTTCGGGGTGTTGCCCTATCTGCCGGGCGGCGGCGACAACCTCGCCACGCTCGCGCTCAGCGTGATGCTCGGTCTGTCGGTGATGATCCGGCGCAGCCTGCCGGAACTGGCGATCACCATCGCCGCGATCGCCTGCCTGGGTCAGTTGGTGCTGCTCACCGAGCCGACCACCAGCCTGGTCGCGGTCCCCATCCTGATTTACAGCATCGCCCGCTGGACCACTGGCGCCGTGGGTCGGATCACCCTCTGGCTCGGCATCATCGGCTCGGTACTCGGCCCGTTGCGCTGGTCGCTCAGCTACGGCTTCGACGCCCGCAACGGCATCTACGCCATGGTAATGATCATGGCCTGCGTGTCCGGGGTCGCGGCGATCTACGTGCTCGGTCGCCGACGACGTGAGACGCAGGAGAATTCCCGACAGCGCAAGCAATCCGAGGCCGAGCGGGAACGCCTGATGCTCGCCGAGCAACAGCAGCGGGAACGCAGCGTCACCGTCGAGGAACGCACCCGGATCGCCCGCGAGTTGCACGACATCGTCGCCCACTCGCTGTCGGTCATCGTGGTTCAGGCCGAGGGTGGGCGGGCGCTGGCGGCCAAGCACCCCGAACAGGCCGGCGAGGTACTCGGCACGATCGCCGAGACGAGTCGGGAGGCGCTGGACGAGATGCGGCGGATGGTCCTGCTGCTGCGCGGTGGCGGGCCCGAACCCGAGCATGCCGCGTACCTGCCGACCCCGGGCCTGGCGGACATCCCCGACCTGGTCCGCAAAACCAGCGAGACGGCCCAGCTCAGCACGTTCGGGCCGACTCCGCGGGTGAGTCAGGCGCTGGGCCTCAGCGCATACCGGATCGTGCAGGAATCGCTGACCAACGTGCTCAAGCACGCCGGCCCGGACGCGGTGGCACGGGTCAGCGTCGCCTACACCGCAGGATCGATCGAGCTCGAGATCACCGATGACGGCCGGGGTGCGGCCGCATCGACCGACAGCCTCGGCCACGGCCTGCAAGGGATGCGGGAGCGGGTCGCCCTGCACGGCGGGACCTTGATCACCGAGCCGCGCTCCCCCGGCTTCGGAGTCCGCGCGTCACTGCCGTACGCGCCGGAGCCGGGCATCCCGAGAAACCTTGATCAACTGCGACCGGCCGAGCTTGATCATCTTCACCAGGTTGGAGGATAGTGTCGATCAAGGTCTTCCTGGTCGACGACCAGGCCCTGGTCCGCAGCGGCTTCCGGATGTTGATCGAGGCCGAGGACGACCTGGAAGTCGTCGGTGAGGCTCCTGACGGCGCCGTCGCGGTCGCCGAACTGGCCCGGCGTCCCGACGGACGTGGTCCTGATGGACATCCGGATGCCCCAGATGGACGGCGTCGAGGCGACCAAGCGGCTGGCCGCGGCCGGCAACCCGGCGCGCGTCCTGGTGCTGACCACGTTCGACCTCGACGAGTACGTGTTCGCCGCGCTGAAGGCGGGCGCCAGCGGCTTCCTGCTCAAGGATGCGCGTCCGGAGGAACTGCTGTCGGCGATCCGCAACGTGGCGGCCGGTGACGCCGTCGTGGCGCCCAGTGCGACCCGCCGACTGCTGCAGCATGTGCTGCCGTCGCTGCCCTCACGGCCGGAGGACGCGGCGCCCGACGCCCGACTGGCTGCTCTGACTGCGCGCGAACTCGAGGTGCTGGCCGAGATCGCCGCCGGGGCGACCAACAGCGAGATCGGCGGCAGGCTCTACATGGCCGAGGGCACCGTCAAGACCCACATCGGCCGGCTGCTGTCGAAACTGCAGGTCCGCGACCGCGTCGGGCTGGTGCTCTTCGCCTACGAGACCGGGCTGGCGGACCGCTGAGCGGCACTGGACGCAGCGTGCCGAAGTCGCCTCCCGGATGCCCGTCTCATACCTGAGTAGTACGCCGAAGGCAGCCGACAGACTGATGTGAAGAGACCCCGCTTTTCGTAAGTTCAAAGCACCCTGAACGACACGAAAGGCTGGCCGTGCAAACCTCCCTGGAAGCCCATCCCCAACTACTGGGCACCGTCGCGCTGAGCGCCCTCAACCTGACCAAGACCTATGGCCGTGGCTCAGGCTGCGTCCGGGCGCTGAACGGCATCAGTGTCAACATCCGCCGCGGCGAACTCACCGTGGTGGGCGGAACGGCGGGCGCCGGAAAGACGACCCTGCTGCACTGCCTCGCCGGCCTCGACAAGGCCACCGCCGGCCGGGTGTTCCTCGGCGGCCAGGAGATCTCCCAGCTCCGGGGCCGCGCGCTCTTCCGGGCCACCTCCGGCCGGGTCAGCCTGGTGGCCACCCAGCCGCGGCTGCTGCCCGAATGGACCGCCCTGCAGAACATCCTGCTGCCACTCGACCTCAGCGACGGCCGGGCAGACCATGATCAACTGCGGGCGGTGGTCAGCGCGCTGGAACTGGAACACCTGCTGGCCAAGCCGGCGCGTGAGCTGACCGGCGTGCAGCAACAGCGGATCTCGATCGCCCGGGCGGCGATCATCGCCCCGGAGGTGATCTTCGTCGACACGGTCTGCGGCGCCATCGACGGCGCCAGCAACCGCGATCTCTCGATTGCCCTGCGCGCGGTCTGCCGTGAGCTCGGCCAGACGGTCGTGATGGCCACCCGGCTGCCGAGTGCCTACGCCGACCGGGTACTGATGCTCGACCACGGCCTGCTGGTCGACGACCGGAGCTGATTTCCCGGCTTCGTTCCGGAAGCGCTCGCTGACTCAGGCGCTGCGGTCGCCGGCCAGCCCGGCGCGATAGGCCAGCGCAGCCGCTTCACCGCGACCGTTGACGCCGAGCTTGGCCAAGATGTTCGACACATGGACGCTGGCCGTCTTGGTGCTGATGAACAAGGTGCTGCCGATCTCACCGTTGGACCGCCCGGCAGCGACCAACTCCAGGACCTCCACCTCGCGCGGAGTGAGACCGCTGATCGGGCTCTCCGCCGCATTCGAAGCCGCGGCGAGGCCGGCCCGTTGACTCAACGCCGCGAGCCGCTCGATCAGCAATCCCGCCCCGAGATTCAGCGCCTCGGCGGACGCGGTCGCCAACACCGTCTTGGCCTCGGCGCGGTCGCGGCTCGCCACCAGGTGCTGGGCCAACCGCAGGCCCGCGTACGGACGCAGGTGGGCCGGACCGGACTGCTGGTGCAGAGTCTCGACACCGCTTCGCCACCCGTCGGTGCTGTCGGCCAGCTCGGCCTCGATGACCGGCAGCCAGAAGCGCCGGATGTTGATCGGCTGCGCCCGCTGGACAAACTCCCGGACCCGGGCGCTCCGCGCGCCGCTCCCGTCACGTTGATCAAGTATCCGGGCGGCCGCGGCACCGGCCGCGAGCACCGGGTAGGTGTGTGAGCTGTGATAGACGTGCCAGTGATCGAAGAAGACCGAGACGTCGGACCAGGCCCGTTGATGATCACCGGCCGCGAGCGCATACTCCGCGTCCGCTCGGATCGCATAGCTCACATATTGCGGTGACGGTTGAACATCGGTGATCATCGGCCGGAACTCGAGCAGCATCGCGTCAGCTTCTTCGAGGTCGCCTCGCCAGACGTTCAACCACGCCCGGAGCAGCCGCAGGTGCGCGTGATGGTGTGCGGGCGGATCGAGGTCGAGCGCGCGGTCGATCATGGCTGCGGCACGGTCCCACTCGCCCAGCGCGATCAACGGTTCGGCCGCATTGCCGGCCAGCATCGCGCCGATCGAGCGTTGCAGACCAAGATCACGAGCGACCTCGATGCCGGCCAGCGCCTGGTTCAGCGCCTCTTCGTACTTGCCGGCCAGATACAGACCGTCGGAGTAGTTGATCGAAAACCGCAGTGCGGTCTTGGTGTTGCCGTACGCGAGCGCCCCGGCCTTCTCGAACTCGGCCAACCCCACGGCCTCGTGCCCGGTGGCGGTCAGCCCGGTGCCGAGTGTGTTGTGGGCGTTGGATTCGACTGATCGCGAGCCCGCCTCGACGGCGGCTTCGATCGCCTGCCGGGCCACCTCGATGCCGCCCGGGATATCACCGGCCAGCATCATCCGGTTGCCGAGTTGATCAAGGAGCCGGGCCCGCAGTCGCGCGTCAACGCCGTCGGTGACCAGGCCAACCGCCTCCTGCAACGGCTCCACCGTCCCCGGGCGCATCAGGCCGGCCAGGAAGCGGGACTTCAAGATCAACGACTCGATCCGCTCGGACGGCTCGGTCTCGGTCTCGGTGTCGGCCAGGGCGGCGGAGATCAACGCCAGGGCGCGCTCGGTCTCGCCCGCGTCCTCCGCCGCCACGGCGGCCCGCCGGAGCACGCCAGAACGCGGGCCGGCGATCGAGGTCGGATCGTCGGCGCGGTCCCACAGCTCCAGGGCCCGCTCGTACATCTGCAGCGCCTCGTGGTACGCCGCGGTGCCTGCGTTGGCCGCGGTGATCGACCAGCGGAAAGCCTTGTTGACTTCATGGGCGGCCGACCAGTGGTGGGCGATCTCCGGGGCCGCGGTCTCGGCCGGGACCAGCCCAGGACGCTCCTCGAGCAGGGCGGCGAAGCGGGCATGCATCCGGGCATGCTGACCCGGCAGCAGGTCGTCGTGAATCACCTCGCGGAGCAACGCGTGCCGGAACACGTAGCCGGTGTCGTCGGCGGTCAGCACCGCGGCGTCGATCGCCTCACGCAGTCCGGCATCGAGATCGGCGGCCGAATCATCGGACACGGCTTCGAGCAGTTCATGATCAATCCGGTTGCCGGCGACGGCGGCGTACTGCAGGGTGCTGCTGCGCCTGGTCGGACAGGTGTCTGAACCCGGACGTTCAGCGCATCCCGCAGGGTGTCCGGCATGTCGATGCAGCCGCGCGACGGCCGACCGGGTCAGCTCCTCGACGAAGTAAGGGATGCCCTCGCTCCGCCGGTAGACCAGATCGATCACCACGTTGCTCGGCGGCTGGTCGAGCAGCTGGGTCAGCAGCTCGGCGACCTCCGCCCGGTCGAGGTTGGGCACGTCGATGCGTTCGGTGCCGTTCAGCCGGCCCACCTCGGCGAGGAAGGGGCGCAGCGGGTGACGGCGGGTCAGCTCGTCGGTGCGGTAGGTCGTGATGATCATTACCGGCGCGTCGGTCAGCGCCCGGGCGAGGAAGCGCAGCAGGTGCCGGGTGGACTCGTCCGCCCAGTGGATGTCCTCCATGATCACCACCAGCGGGCCCTGCCCGCTGGCGTGCTCCAGCAGCATGCGTGATCGCCTCGAACAGCTGCAGCCGGAGCGATTCGCCGCCGGTCGGCAGGCCGGCGAGGTCGGGAAGCAGCGCGCCCAGTGCGGGCGCTCCGGCGCCGGCCCACTCGATCACCTGGTCGCGACCGTGCTGGCCGATCAGGTCCCGCAGCGCACCGACGATCGGCGCGTACGGCAGTCCGTCGCCGCCGAGCGGTACGCACTGTCCGCGGATCAACTGGGCCTTGCGATCGACGGAGTGAGTCGAACAGGTCACTTGCGAACGCCTCGACGACGGTCGTCTTGCCCGACCCGGCGTCGCCGCCGACAATCACGAAGCGACTGCCGTCGGCGACCACGTCGTCGAGGATCTCGTGCAGCCGCGCGGTTTGCGTCGCGCGTCCGACGATGCTGACCGGCTCGTACACCGGTCGTCGAGCGGGCCACCCTGACCATGGGCACTATCGTGCCACTTTCACCCACGGTGGGTCGGCTGCTCAGTGGACCTGGGCCGGCCGCGAGGTGTGGCGTCGGCGCACCGCCCCTGAGCCGTGGATCCGCGAGGACCCGCTGGCGCCAGCTCGGACGGTCCGCTCGTGGCCGTCCGGACCAGCCGATCGTTGGCGGCCTCGGCGATGAGATCGTCATGCCGCTGCTTGGCGAGGATCTGGAACGTGTAGTCGTTCATCATGCTCATTTTTCCTCCGCAGTGTGGTTGTTCGTCGCTTGAATTCAATGGTGTTTCTAAGCCGCGAGGGCCGCACATGGTGCAACTTGCTGATCTTTGCCGGTTCGAGCGCCTGAGGTACCTAAGGTGCCTTAGGCACCGGCTGGACTCACGAGCCGTTTGCGCGCACAACGGACCGGATCTCCCAGATCCGGCTCATCTGGGGGCCGTTTGCGCGCACAACGGACGAAACGGCCCGACCATGCGGTGACGGTGACTCAGACCGCGACCCGGCTGGTCAGGGTGTGCAGGGCCTCGGCGGCAGTCGGCATGCCCAGGAACGCGTCCCGCAGCCGTTGTGCGGCCGCCGGGTAGGCCGGCAGGGCGAGCACGTCGGCGACCGCGCGGCGTACCGCGCCCGGTTGGACGTTCTCGCGGCTGACGCCGATCGCCACGCCTTCCCGAACCAGCAACGCTGCGTTGCCGCGCTGATCGGCGCCCCGCGGCAGGATCACCTGCGGCAGCCCGTACGCCAGCGCTGCGGTGGTCACCGCGGTGCCACCGTGGCTGATCACGGCCGAGCACAGCGGGAGCGCCAGCGCCGGCGGCACCTCGCGGGCCGCGGCGACGTTCTGCGGCAGCGACCCGAGTGCGCCGACCTCGTACGCGCCGGTCTCGATCAGCACGTTGACCGGAACCTCACGGAGGGCACCGAGCACCGTTGACAGCAGTTCCGGTCCCGCGCCGAGGGTGATCAACACTGTCCGGTCCTGAGTGAACCGCTGCGCCCGCAACGGCAGTCGGGCGCCAGGGCGAGCGGCTTCGAGTTCGGGGCGGAACGGCCGGACGTCGGGGAAAAACAGGCCGACCGGATGCGGCCGCAGCGTCGGCACGGTCGGGTCGAGATAGGGAGCCGAGGTGATCTCGGCGAACCGATCGGCAGTACCGAGCGATCGGGCGATCTCGGCGGTGACCAGCGGCAGCATGGGGAACTGCCCATAGCCCTGGACGCCGATCCCATGGACCACCTGCTCGGCGCCGATCAGGGCGGCGACCTCCGCGCCGGCGACCTCGGTCGGGTCGTGCACGACCATGTCGGGCGCCCACCGGCTGGCCAACGGCAGCATGACCCGGGCCCGAGCGACGCCCGGTCGGCCGAACAAGGCGGAGGCCGATGCGATCAACTGCTCGGTGACCGAGGAACGGGGCGGCGCGACGTTCAGCTCGGCCCATGCTTCGCGGGCGCTCGGACCGGCCGCCCAGGTTTGATAACCCCGGCGCTGCAGGTCGTCGATCAGGTCAGGCCCGGTGCCGACCACCACATCGTGGCCGGCCCGCGCCGCGGCGCGGATGGTGGGCAGCATGGCGCGCAGGTGCGAAGCGAGTGGGCTGAGGGTGAACAGGATCTTCATGTCCACCAGTCAGCCAGCCGGCGACCTGGCTGGCATCGGCAGCGACTACTGAACTACCGCCCGGGCACTACTGACTCCATCCCCCACGTCTCCGGTCCTCCCCCAGATAGAAGTGGGGGACGACCGGACAACTGCGGCGTGAGTGGGTCAGCCGAGCGCGCGGAGCTTCTCCAGCAGGGGGCCCGCGGCCTGCTCAAGGAATTCCGACTGGCCCTGATCGCCCACCTGGACCACGGCGAGGTCGGTGAATCCGGCCGCCACGTAGGGCTTGACCGCCTCGGCGATCGCGTCCAGATCCGGGCCGCACGGGATGGTGTCGGCGATGTCGGCGGGGCGGACGAACTGGCTGGCCCGGCGAACCCCGCCGGTGGTCGGCAGATCGGCGTTGACCGCCCAGCCGCCGGCGAACCAGCGGAACTGATCGTGAGCCCGCTCGACGGCGGTGTCGCGGTCGGGGTCCCAGCAGATCGGGATCTGGCCGATCTTTCGCGACTTCTTGTGGCCCTTCTCCTTGTCCCAGGCCTTGATCAACTCCGCCTCGGGCTCGACCGCGACGAGGTGGTCGGCCAGCGGCGCGAACCGGTGACCGACTTCTCGCCGGACACCGCGATAGCCGATCGGTACGCCGCCGTCGGGCAGCGTCCCAGAGCCGGCGGAGTCCACCCGGAAGTAGTCGCCCTCCCAGGTGGTGCAGCTCGCCGGAGTGCAGTTCACGGATGATGGTGGCCGCTTCGACGAGCATGTCCTGGCGCTGGTCGATCGGCGGCCAGCCTTCGCCGGTGATGTGCTCGTTCAGGTTCTCCCCGGAGCCGAGGCCGAGGATGAACCGGCCGTCCGAGAGGCCCTGCAGCGTTGCGGCCTTCTGCGCCACCACAGCCGGGTGATAGCGGATGATCGGGCAGGTCACATAGGTGGCGAGTTCGACGGTCGAGGTGGCCTGCGCGACGGCGCCGAGCACGGTCCACGCGTACGGGGCGTGTCCCTGGGAGGTCAGCCACGGTGAGTAGTGATCACTGGAGACCTCGAAGTCGAAGCCCTGCTGCTCGGCGGCGACCGCATACCTGACGAGGTCCTTGGGACCGCTCTGCTCGGTCATCAGGGTGTAGCCGAAGCGCGTCATGGCTCCTCCTATTCCTCGGTCGGTACGACGTCGCCGTCGGTTTCGACGGCCGACTCCACGGGATCAGCGGCGTCCGGAGACGCCTGGATCTCATCGACCTCCTCTTCGGCGGCCTGGCTGGTTTCCGATGCGAATTCGCTCATGGTTTACACCGTATCCTCCGCCAGATGACAATGATCCCGTGCCGCGACTCAGGACCGTCTCACCCAAGGATCCCGGGCTGGACGCGCCGCCGCGCCGGCAAGGGTTTCGTCTATCTCGACCAACTCGGCCGGCGACTGGCCCCCGAGGACCGCGAGCGGTGCAAGTTGCTGGTGATCCCGCCGGCCTGGGAGCAGGTCTGGATCTGCCCGGCGCCGAACGGCCACCTGCAGGCGGTGGGCACCGACGACGCCGGGCGGCGGCAGTACATCTACCACGAGCAGTGGCGGATCAACCGGGACAAGTCCAAGCACGATCGCGTGCTGACCGTGGCCGAGCGGTTGCCGCTCGCTCGGCGACGGGTGATCAAGGACTTGAAGCTCGAAGGGATGCCGCGCGAGCGCGCTCTGGCCACGGCGTTCCGGCTTCTTGATCTTGGTTTCTTCCGGATCGGCGGCGAGGCATACGCGGAGGCCAACAACAGCTACGGGCTGGCCACGGTGCGCAAGGAGCACGTCACCATGCAGGGCGGTTCGGTGATCTTCGAGTACACCGCCAAGTCGGGCCAGGAACGCTACGTCGCGCTGGCTGATGACCTGGTCGCGGAATCGGTCCGCCAGTTGTTGCGGCGGGGGCGGGGTGGTGGCCCGGAACTCCTTGCCTACAAGGAGAACGGCCGTTGGCACGACGTCAGCTCGGCTGACATCAACGACTACATCAAGAGCAAGGTCGGCGGCGAGGTCTCAGCCAAGGACTTCCGCACCTGGCACGGCACGGTGATCGCCGAGGTCGTGCTGGCGGCCGAGAACGAGAAGGCGCGTACCCAGGCTGCCCGCAAGCGGGCCGTGTCGACCGCGATGAAGAACGTCTCGACCTATCTCGGCAACACGCCCGCGGTCGCGCGAAAGTCCTACGTCGATCCGCGGGTGATCGATCTGTTCAACGACGGGGTGACGATCTCACCAGCCTTGGTCGACCTGGACACGAATCTGTTCGACGGGGTCACCCACGGCAAGATCGAAACCGCCGTGCTGAATCTCCTTCAGACGCCCAAGTCGCAACTCAAGGCGGCCGCCGTCGCCTCCTAGCTCCCTCGGGTGCTGCCCTGACCCCGGCGTCGGGCCCCGGCTGACCGTGGCCAGCCGGGACAACTGCTCAGCGTCAGACGTCGCGGTTGCGATCGATGGCCGGATCGCCATCCACCTCGGAATCGCCCTTCATCGCAGTACCCGCATCCCGAAGGGCGTCCACGACGCTCTCGGTCTCCTGCTTGGCCTTGCCGGAGAACTCCTCGGCTTTGCCCTCAGCCTCCATGCTCCGGTTGTCGGTCGCGTCGCCGACGGCGGCCTTGACCTTGCCCTTGAGCTCTTCTGCCTTGTCGCCGATCCCCATGACTACCTCCTCATTCCCGGGAACGGACGGACCGCGTGGCAGCCGGTCGGACAACCCCGCCCCCGTGTTTACGACGTTAACACTGGGCGTTTCGGGCGCGACGCCTACCGTAGATCGCATGCCCACGCTGCCCGGACACCGCCCGACCGTCCTCCTCGAACTCGACCTGACCGAAGCGCCCGCCGACCCCGACCCGCAGGACCCGCTGGCCCGGCTGCGGTCCCGAGGACGCCGGCTGCTCCGCCCGACCCTGCGGGCGCTGCACGAGGCGGGCGACGATCCCCGGGTCGTCGGACTCCTGGTCAAGGTCGGCCGAACGCTGCCGTGGGCGGTGATGCAGGAGCTGCGGATCGGGGTCCGGGCCTTTGCCGAGAGTGGCAAGCCCACCGTCGCGTGGGCCGAGACGTTCGGCGAGGAGTCCGGCGGATTGACCAGCTACGTGCTGGCGACCGCGTTCGACGAGATCTGGCTGCAGCCGGGCGGTGGTCTCGGGATGCTCGGTGTCGGCGTGCAGACGACGTTCCTGCGAGGTGCACTCGACAAGCTCGGTGTCGAGCCCCAGCTGGAGCAGCGGCACGAGTACAAGAACGCCGCCGACCGGGTGATGCGGAGCGAGTTCACCCCGGCCCACCGCGAGTCCCTCGAGCGACTGACCGGATCGATCTTCGACGAGGCGGTGTCCGCGATCGCGGCCGGCCGCCGGATGGCGGAAACCCAGGTCCGCGAGCTCGTCGACACCGGTCCGCGCACGGCCGCCGAAGCGCTCGAGGCGCGGCTGGTCGACCGGCTCGGCTATCGCGACGAGGTCTATGCCGCATTCCGGTCGCGGGTCGGCCCCGACGTCGAACTGCTGTTCGCCGACCGCTGGCAGCCGCGCCGGCGGCCATCGTTGCCGGCCCGCCGGAAGGGGCACGTCGCACTGGTCGAGGTGCGCGGCGGCATCATGTCGGGCCGGAGCCGTCGCGGTCCGCTCGGCGGGCAGGTGGGGAGCGACTCGGTCTGCGCCGAGCTACGGGCGGCGGCCGAGGACGGCCAGGCCCGCTCGGTGGTGCTGCGGATCGACTCTCCCGGCGGCTCGGCCGTCGCCTCCGACACGATCTGGCGCGAAGTCGGCCGGGTCCGGGAGGCCGGCAAGCCGGTGATCGTGTCCATGGGCGACGCCGCGGCATCCGGCGGCTACTACATCGCCTGCCCGGCCGACGTGATCGTCGCCCTGCCGTCGACCCTGACCGGCTCAATCGGGGTGTTCGGCGGCAAGTTCGTGGTGCGGGACCTGCTGGAACGGGTCGGCCTGACCACCGGCACGGTCGAGCACGGCGCGCACGCCTTGATGTACTCCGCGCGACGCGGCTTCAGCGACAGCGAGCGCGAGCGCCTCGCCGCGACCATCGACGCGATCTACGACGACTTCGTCGCGAAGGTTGCGGTGGGCCGGCAGCGACCGGTGGCCGAGATCGAGGCGGTGGCTCGGGGTCGGGTCTGGAGCGGCCGCGACGCCCGGGAGGTCGGCCTGGTCGACGAGCTCGGAGGGCTGCGCGATGCGGTCCGGATCGCCCGCACGCGCAGTGGGCTGCCCGAGAACGCTCCGGTGGTGCGTGCGCTGCACGTCCCGCCGCTGGCCCGGCTGACCCGGCCCAAGAACAGCGAAGACCCGCGCGCGCTGACCGTCGCATCGCTGCCCGATCTGGCTGAGCTGGCCGCCGCCCTGGGTCTGTCGCTCGATGCGGCCCTGTCGATGCCGTCGATCCAGCTGCGCTAGCCCCGCTGATCACGTGACGAGGTTCCCGACGACGGGCGTTTGGGCGAGTACGTTGCTGATGTGACGAGCGCGCCGGTGGCTGGGAACGGTCGCAGCCGCCAGATGCGACTACTGCCCGGTGTGTGGCAGTTGCGCCATTACGAGCGCGCGTGGTTGCGAGGCGACCTGCTCGCCGGAATAGCCGTCGCCGCGTACCTCGTCCCTCAGGTGATGGCGTACGCCGAGGTGGCCGGGCTGCCGGCCGTCACCGGTCTGTGGGCGGTCGTCGGGCCGCTTGCCGTCTACGCGCTCCTCGGCACTTCGCGACAACTCTCCGTCGGTCCCGAATCCAGCACCGCCTTGATGACGGCGGTCGCCGTGAGCGCCCTGGCGTCCGCCTCCGGAGGCGGACGCGCTGATGTCGCCGCGGTCCTGGCCCTGGCCGTCGGCGCGTTCTGCGTACTGGGCTGGCTGGCCCGGCTCGGCTTCCTGGCCACCTTGTTGTCGCGGCCGGTGCTGGTCGGCTACATGGCCGGGATCGCCGTGTTGATGATCGTCAGCCAACTCGGCAAGGTGACCGGCATCCCGATGAGGGGCGACTCGGTGGTGGCCGAGGTGCGCTGGGCAGCCACTCACCTCGACCAGATCCAGCTCCCCAGCCTGATCCTGGCGACCGCCGTTCTGCTGCTCCTACTGGCATGCCAGCGGTGGTTTCCGCGCCTCCCCGGACCGCTGATCGCCATGATCCTCGCGGCCGGAGCCGTGTCGGTGTTCGACCTCGATGCCCATGGCGTGGTGACGATCGGCGACATCCCCCGCGGACTGCCGAAGCCGTCGCTTCCCGATCTGAGCGGGATCGACCTGACGACACTTCTGCCCGCCGCGATCGGAATCGCCATTGTGGCTTATTCCGACAATGTGCTGACCGCTCGGGCGTTCGCCGCAAGACGCCGGGAGAAGATCGAAGCCAACCAGGAGTTCCTCGCTCTGGGTGCGGCGAACGTGGCCGCCGGCTTGTTCCAAGGGTTCCCGGTCAGCAGCAGTGGGAGTCGGACGGTGTTGGGTGACGCGGTCGGCAGCCGGACCCAGTTGTTCTCGCTGGTGACGATGGGCACGGTCGTGCTGACGATGCTGTTCCTGGGTCCGCTGCTCGCCACCTTCCCCACTGCCGCCCTGGGAGGAGTGGTGATCTACGCGGCGAGCCGGCTGATCGACGTCGCGGAGTTCCGCCGGCTGGCCCGGTTCCGGCGGAGCGAACTCCTGCTCTCCTTGGCCACGACCGTGTCGGTGTTGATCTTCGGCGTGCTCTACGGCATCGCCGTGGCCATCGGCTTGTCGATCCTGGACCTGCTGCGCCGGATCGCCCGGCCCCACGACGGGATCCTTGGCTATGTGCCCGGGCTGGCCGGGATGCACGACGTCGATGACTATGCGACCGGACGACAGGTGCCGGGACTTCTGGTCTACCGCTACGACTCCCCGCTGTTCTTCGCCAACGCCGAGAACTTCAAGGCCCGCGCCTTGGCCTCGGTCGACGGCGCGGAGCAGCCCGTCGAGTGGTTCCTGCTCAACGCCGAAGCCAACAACGAGGTCGACATCACCGCACTGGACGCGCTCGAGGAGCTACGGCAGACCCTGGCCGATCGCGGCATCGTCTTCGCCATGGCCCGGGTCAAATTTGAGCTCCGTACCCTGCTCGAGGCAGTCGGGTTCGTCGAGAAGATCGGCGCGGAGCACATCTACTCGACCCTGCCGACAGCGGTTGCCGCGTACGCAAACTTCTACGCGGGCGTACACGGTGC
This sequence comes from uncultured Actinomycetota bacterium, assembly GCA_963723815.1. Lineage (GTDB taxonomy): Bacteria > Actinomycetota > Actinomycetes > Propionibacteriales > Propionibacteriaceae > Microlunatus. The sequence goes on from CAVRSH010000020.1 coordinate 21,267, forward strand.
GCCGCCGCCCGGCATGGAACCGAAGGGACCCTCCGCGTTTCCCGTCGAGTGACGGCAAATCGGGGCTTCAGCGGCCCGGATGACCCCGGTTTCCCGTCCCTCGACGGGAAACGGCGAGCCCGCGCCCAGTCCTCAGCCGCCGTTCGCCTTCTCGTCGGCGTGGTGCTCGACCCACGCGTCGACGCCGGGGAACACCACGGCCTCGTGCCCGTTCTCGTGTCGGACGAGATAGGGCGGTTCGCCGTCGTCGCCCCGAATCTCCAAGATGACCGCCGTGTGCTCGGCCACCCCTACCGTTCTGCTCTGAAAATGAAGCCGGTCACCCGCGACTGCCTGCATCGCTCCTCCGATCGATGGCTCTTTCCAACAGTTTGACCCTTCACGTCCGTGCTTGGAAGGACTCGTCGGGATCAACTGTGGTTCGGCGGAACGGGCCATAAACCTGAAGAAGCGCCGACCATCGGTCGGCGCTTCTCACGGTTGGAGCAGACTAGATCGCGCGTACCTTGTCCGCCTGCGGCCCCTTCGGGCCTTGGGTGGTGTCGAACTCCACGCGCTGGCCCTCATCGAGCGAACGGAAGCCGCTCGACTCGATGGCGCTGTAATGCACGAATACATCCGCGCCGCCACCGTCGACCTCAATGAAGCCGAAGCCCTTTTCCGCGTTGAACCACTTGACGGTTCCCTGTGCCATGAACATCTCCTACGTTTCGAGGTCGCACCTCACGACTCTCGATTGCTGTCGGACGCTGGACAGCGCCAACGGCCAAGCAAAGTTCCCGAGAACGTAGCACTTACCACGACACAAGACTTGCAACAGCGTCCCAAGCGTCCCACACTTCCGGCCCCGTGACACATCGGGTCCCAGACTGGTCGCTTCCTGATCGACGCCAGCCGTCAACTCGCCCCGACGCCGGCGGCCGTGAGCAGCACCAGCACCAGGGTGGTCCCGGCGAAGACGCCGTGCAGCGCGACCGCGACCACCGGAAAATGCTGCTCGGCCAAGTCGGTCGAGGCGGCGCGGGCTCCGCCGTCTGATGCGGGCTGGCCGCGCCGATCCTTAGACCAACGGGCGACCAGCACACCTCCGAGCATCGCCGACGAGAACGAGGTCAGCGAACGCGATCCACGCAAGCGTCGAACTGCCCACCGCCAGATAGGCGATCCAGACGATCAGTCCGGCCACCGCCAGCAGGAAGTGGGAGAAGACCCGCACCGCCGGCAGGTGGCTCCCGGCCCGGCCGCCTCTCGGCGGAGGCCACCTCGGCGTACCCAGATAGAAAGCATCCACGATCCGAATCCGGCTGTGATCAGCCAGGTGATCAAGGCGACGATGGCCATCTCAACTCCTTTGCCTTAGTTCGAAGCCGCCGGCCTGGACGGTCTCGGCGGCGACGCGTACGCCGTAGTGGTAGGCGAGCTTCCCACCCAGATAGCCCGATGCGGTCAGTCCGATGAGACTGACCACTGAGAGGACCGCCGGTCCCCAGCCGGCCGGCTGCCCGGGATCGCCGTTCATGCGCCAGAAGAAGTTGGCCGTATAGGCGCCGGTGACGGACAGGTTCAAGATTGCGTGGATCGACGCGGTGCGGCGCGCCGGAGTCTGCGGGGGGATGGCCAGGAAATCCAGGAAGCCGATGCAGGCGGCCGCCACCGCGCCGACGACGCCGAGAGCGATCAACCAGAGCGCCGCGAATCCGGCCTCGGCGGGACGGGGACCGAAACGGGCGGCGATGTCGAAGACCAATGAGCACACCCAGGCCCCGATGGGAATGGTGACCAGGATCGGATGGAACGGATGCCCGTACGGTCCGGCCAGGGCCGCAGACACGGGGGTCTTCGACTGCTCCTGCCGACCGTCCATCTGGCCCGCCTCCTGCGAAGATTCTACGCGGCTTCCGTTGCTCGAAGCCGTTATCGGTCCAACCGTGTCATCCGGCTGCCCGCCGTCTCCGGATGGTGGGGACGACAGTCGTCACGAAGACGAGCACGGCGCAGACACTCGCACTCGCCGCGACCACACCCAGCGGGACGGCGCTGGCTGCGCCGGCCAGACCGACCAGCGGGGCGGCGACCGAGCCGGCGAGGAACTGCGACAGTCCCAGGAGCGAGGAGGCCGCCCCGGCCCGCTCGGGATAGTCGGACATCGCGATCGCCGTCGCCATCGGGTAGACGAGGCCGAGGGCGCTGACCATCACGAACAGTGAGCCGACGAGGTACGGGAGGCTCAGACTCAGCAGCACCGAGGTCAGCAGGCCCAGTGCGCCGGTGACGTTGACCGCCAGGCCGAGGGCAAGCACCCGGAGCGGTGACCAGCGGCGGGCCAGCCGACCACCCAGTTGACCGGCCGCGATGAGGCCCAGTGAGTTGGTGGCGAAAACGAAGGAGAAGCCGATTGCCGTCAGTCCGTAGAGGCGTTGTAGCACGAACGTCGACCCGGAGATGTAGGCGAACATCGATCCGGCGGCGAGCCCCGACGAGAGTGCGGCTCCGACGAAAAGCCGGTCCTTGACCAGGATCGCGAAGCCGCGCAGCACCGTTCTCAGCCCGCCGGAAGTACGCCGGCCGACCGGCAGGGTCTCGGACACGGCGAAGATACCGATCAGCAGCAAGAGGAGGCCGAAACCAGCCAGCACCAAGAAGATGCCCCGCCAGCTCATGATCGCGCTGAGCTGGCCACCCAGCACCGGGGCGATCACCGGGGCCAGACCCGAGATCAGGATCAACCGGGAGAAGAAGATCGCCAGGGTGCGGCCCTCGTAGAGATCGCGGGCGACGGCGCGGGCGATCACCAGTCCGGCCGCTCCGGCCAGTCCCTGGACCAGTCGGAGGATCAGCAGGAAGGTGATGGTCGGCGCGAAGGCGCAGGCCACCGAGGCGAGAAGGTAGGTCACCAGGCCGACCAGCAGCGGGCGCCGGCGCCCGTACTGGTCCGACAGCGGACCGGCGATCAGCTGACCGGTGGCCAGTCCGATCAGGCAGGCGGTTATTGACAGCTGGGCGGCGGATGTCGACGCGTTGAGATCGTCGGCCAACTGAGGCAGGACCGGAAGGTAGAGGTCGAGCGAGAGGGGTCCGAACGTCGACAACAGGCCGAGGGCAACGATGCTCCGCTTACGAGGAGCTGTCACCACCGGAGCCGACACGGATGCCACTGTGGCAGCCATCCCCCGCCGTGCTCTCGCCGGGCTGGGCTGAGCTGCGGCCAATCCGAGACCTCGATCTACTGCCGGGGCCTATAGAGTGCCCGACAGTTGAATCACGGAGACGCTGGGGCAGTTACGCCGGATTTTGGGGACTCACATGGCCACTCGCGCACGTCAGTTACTTATCTTGCCGCGGTCCGATCGTTGCCCGCACTGGCAGCCACCGCGGCGAGCCACTGGGAATCGTATGAGCGATCTTCCTCGCGCAGCCGTGCCGGGAAAGATGGTGCCTTCCAGGTCTGCAGTGCAGCTGGTCTTGACGCCCTGATCTCCATCGTAGGTCACGGCTCGCCCTGTGGATGATGCCGGCGCCACCGATGTACCGGGTGAGTCAAGATCAGTTCGATGCCGTTGCCCTGTGGGGATTAAGGGCGATCGCCGCGAGGTCGGGACACCGGGGCGCGCGGAATTGGCCTTCTGCGGTGGATAGCCGCCTCACCGCATGGGAGGGTGCGGTACCGTGAGTTCAGTGCGCTCAGTGCGGATACACGACCCCGCATCCACGGGCCGTGAAATCGCTCACTCCCGGCGTCGGCTGCTCCAGGTCCCTGCCGCGCCGCCGACCCGGCCCTGGCCCGTTTCCCGTCCTGTGCTGGAAAGCGCGGCTGAAATCGCACCTCCGGACCCTGTTCTGCCCACCCGCGAGGGCAGACCGACGAGCGGGCCCGTCGCCGCCGATTGCCGTAGGCTCAACGGCGCAATGCCTGCGGAACCCAACGGAAAGGAGGCTCCGTGAGCGCTCCTGATGACCTGATCGCCGGGCGGTACCGACTCGTGAGACTCGTCGGGAAAGGGGGCATGGGCTCCGTCTGGGAGGCAATGGACGAGCGGCTGCACCGGCCGGTTGCGCTCAAGCAACTGCACGCCCAGCTAGGGCTGAGCCCGGAGGAGACCGAGTTGGCCAACCAGCGGGCGATGCGTGAGGCAAGGATCACCGCCCGACTCCATCACCGGCACGCCGTGCCGGTGTTCGACGTGGTTGAGCACCAGGGCCGGCCGTGCCTGATCATGCAGTTCCTGCCCTCGATGGCTCTCTCGGCCGTGTTGCGCGAGAGTGGGCCGCTGCACCAGGAAGAAACCGCCCAGGTCGGCGCGCAGATCTCCTCAGCGCTCGCGGCTGCCCATGCGGTCGGCATCGTGCACCGAGACGTCAAACCGGGCAACATCTTGATCGGCGACGACGGAGCGGCGCTGATCACTGACTTCGGCATCTCGCACGCCATGGGCGACACCACCCTCACCGCCACCGGCCTGGTACACGGCACCCCGGCCTTCCTGGCCCCGGAGGTGGCGCGCGGCAGCGAGTCGACGTTCGCCTCCGACGTCTTCTCCCTGGGATCCACGCTGTACGCGGCCCTGGAGGGAGCTCCGCCCTTCGGAACGGACTCGAACTCGATCGCCCTTCTCCACCGGGTGGCGGCGGGAGAGTTCTCACCACCGCCGCACGGCGGGCCTCTGACCCCGGTCCTACTCGACATGCTGTCCCTCGACCCACAGGCTCGCCCGACGATGAAGGCCGCGGCCGAAACCCTGCGCGGCTTGACCGCTCGGGGAGCGACGCCGGCAGCCGAACTGTCCTTGACGCCGACCCGGCCGATGGAACCGGTCGGCGCCCCGGTCTCTCCCGCTCCGCCGGCCCCGCCGCCCAGCCCTGCCGTGATCTCCGCCCCAGCTCCATCGGCGGAGTCCTCAGCGCCAGACGCCCTTCAGTCGCCGGCAGCGCCGGCGACCATTCCCAACGCCCGTCCGCAGCCGGCCGATCCCCCCGAGCCGGGTCGCCGCAAGAGTCGTCCGGTGATCTGGGCTGCTGCCGTGCTCGCCGTCGTGCTGGTGGCGGTCGCGGCCTGGTGGCTCTCCCGCGACCCCGGTTCGCTCGTGGCCGAGCAAGGGCCAAATAGTTCCGCCTCAACGGCAGCCGCTCCGGAAACGCCGACAACGGCCGCGGCCTCCCCGACGACCTCACCCACCACGTCCCCGACGAGCACACCGAGCACCCAGCCGACGTCTGAACCCGAGACCCCCACCGCGGCCCAACTGGCCGGCACCATCACCGACTACTACGCGCTCGTGCCGGACGACACCGATCGTTCGTGGTCGATGCTGACTCCGTCGTACCAGAAGAGCCCCAGCGGTGGCCGTAAGGCGTACGAGAACTTCTGGGCGGCGGTGGACCGGGTCTCGGTGAGCGGGGTGACCGGCAAGCCCCCGGACAAGGCCGAGGCGACGGTCACCTACGTCTATAAGGACGGCCGGGTGGTCCGGGAACGGACGGCATTCGGCCTGGTCGATGACGACGGCACCCTCAAGATCAACTCCAGCTCGGTGCTCAGCAGCAGCACGCGGTAATTCCGGCTCGGAGAGACGATGTCCGCCGATGCGCGGAGTCTCCAACGACTAAGACCACGCAGTTGATTGCTGTCCACCGCTGTATTGGCGCAGCCATTGATCAGTTGCGTAAGGTTCGGCGCACGGAATCGACACGATGCGCGGTGTCGTGATCGATCTCGGCTGCGACTGTACGGTGTTGGCCCAGCATCATGTGGGCTTCGACTCCGACGACCTTCCGGCCGGTAGCCACCGGTAACGCTCGAGACCGACGAAACGGCCGGCTAGGAGCGATGTACCGTAGCACATGAATAGAGTCCCTCATGGCGTCCGGCAAATCGACTGTGAGGCAGTGACGTTGCAAAAGCTCAGGAGTGAGCCCGCGGTAGTCCGCCCCGTAGTAGGACTGGACGTCCAGACACTCGATGCGGTCGCCCGATGCGAACAGGTTCTTGGTGTGGCGACCGATGCCGCTGGCGTCGTTGTAGCCGCAGATGTCGAAGCCCAGCACGCCTTGTGCTTCGCGAGCCGATGATTGACCTGATCGGTCATCATGATCAGAGCGCTCGGAACGCCGAAATGAAGCTCTCGACCAGGATATAGCCGAGATAGAACAGCACGCCCTGCTGCGGCCGCATCCGGATAGCGCGACGCGTAATATTCCCGGCTAATCCAGGGGATCGCAGATAGATCGGAGGTCAGTGTGGTCAGCGCGATTGGTACTGTCGTCGTCATCCCAGACGATATACTTGTCAATGCGCGGGTCTTTCATCTCCGCGGCGAATTCCTCTGCGGTAAGCAGTGGCTGGCCGCAGCCTGAGTGCGCATCGGGTCGAAAGCAGACGTATAGGTACGGTGTAGCGCCGCGCCCACCTGATCGGCCAGCACGCGAATCCAGGGTAATTCTCACCGGATTGACTCTCGTGAAATCGTGCAGTTCCTTTGCCGTGACATATGCGTCAGGGCAAACGTTGTGATGAAACCTAGAGGTAGCCGGGGAACGGCTCATGAGCGGCTCAACGACAAGACCCGGGCAAGAGGTGAGCCCTTCCGTCGGCGTGATCCGCCGGAGAGGTTGATGCTCGCTGGACTGACGACCCCGATGTGCCAGGACGCGATTTCGAACGGCGCGATGACCAGCGAACAAACCGGCTGGTCGGTGCAGTGGGCACCATTGAGAACGAAGTCCGGAGCGGAGAACTGCTCCTCGGATCCCAGCACCATGTCGCGAAGGCTTGTGGTGATGGACTCGGCCACGAATGCCTCGCTGCCGCCTTCGTGTTCCACCATCAGCCCCCCACCGTCACCACTGAGGCGCTGCACCCAACCGATCCCGGCCCAGGCCTCCTCGCCCGGAATGGTGGCGCGCTGTTCCGCGTACACGCAGTACAGGCGGTCACCCCAGGTGCCGACCGGTGACGGTGCCGTTCCGGTGGCATCGACAAACGTGCCGGGGGGCAGGACACTCGACAGCCGCACGAGGTTGTAGTGGCCGAGATTGACCCCCACCAAGGCACTGTGAAATGCCGCCAGTGCGGTACCGCCGGTGCCTGTCGACCTCAGGATAGGCATTTCGCCATTGACAGACGTCGTGCTGATGATCGCCATTACGGGCCATTCGACGACGTCGAGAACACTGTGCTCGCCAGCGCATTCTTGGCCCGCTCGAATTCCAGGTCGAGTTGGTTGAGCAGTTCGGCACTCGGTGCTGGTCCGCCCCGTCGTGCGGTCAACTCGATCTCGCTGCAGAGTGCGGCGACGTGCGTGGCGCCGGCGGTCGCCGCCGCGCCCCTCAACTCGTGCGCCACGGCCTGCAGTCTTTTCTTGTCGCCGCCTTGCGCCACCTGGCGTAGCGTGACCAAGAGGTCCGCACTGTGGCCGGTGAACGCCGTCAGGATCGACGTCAGAATGGACGAACCATCAGGTGCCTCGAGGTCGCGCAGACCCTCGAGTCGGCTTTCATCGATGGGCGGCCGATCGTCGACGTACTTCGGCGGCGATTGCCCCGACCCGTTCGTCGCGACCCCGTTGGGTGACGGCGGCCCGACCTGGACCCAGCGGGACAGCACGGTCTCCAGCGCCTCGAGGTCGACCGGCTTGGAGATGTAGTCGTCCATCCCGACCGCGAGGCAGCGCTCCCGATCCTCGGCCAGTGCGCCGGCGGTCATGGCGATGATCGGAATCCGCGGGCCGTTGGCCTCGCGGCGCCGGATCTCCTCGGTTGCGGTGAAACCGTCCATCACCGGCATGTGGCAGTCCATCAGGATGGCGGAATAGTCGAACGAGTCCACCGCGTCCAGGGCCTCAGCACCGTTGACCACGCTCAGCGCCTCGTACCCGAGTCGGGAGAGCAGGCCTTCGGCCACCAGCTGGTTCAGCGAGTTGTCTTCCACAACCAGAATCTTGCCCAGCGAGCCGTGATGTCCGACGGGCTGCGGTGCTCGGCGGGTCGGCCGCTCGACGTGGAGGTCCGCCTCGGTGGCGGTCATCAGCCGCATCAGCCTGTCGTACAGCTCCGAGCTGCGCATCGGCTTGGTCAGCCACTGGCCGATGCCGGCTTCGCGCAGCACGGACGGTTCCAGCTGCAGGCTCGAGGTCAACATGATCATCGGCGTGCCCTTGAGCAGGGGATCGGCGGAGATGGCCTGGGCCAGTTGCAGCCCGTCCATGACGGGCATGAACATGTCCAGCACGGCCAGGTCGTACGGCTGGCCCCGCTTCGCCGTCGCCCGCAGCCGAGCGAGGGCCAGTGCGGCGCTGTCCACCAGGTCCGGACGCATCCGCCAGGAGCTCAGTTGCACTTCGAGGATGTTGCGATTGGTGGCGTTGTCGTCGACGACCAGGACGCGCAGGTCGCTCAACAGATCGTGGTTCGGGACTTCGGCGACCTCCGCCGGACCGCTGGCCAAGGGCAGCGGCAACTCGAACCAGAACGTGCTGCCGGAGCCGAGCTCACTCTCCATGCCGATCGTGCCTTCCATGACCTCCACCAGACGGCGACAGATCGCCAATCCCAGGCCGGTTCCGCCGAAGCGGCGGGTCGTTGAGGCGTCGGCTTGAGAGAAGGACTCGAAAAGACGGTCCCGGTCCTCGGCCGCGACACCGATGCCCGAGTCGGTGACTTCGAAGTGCAGCCTGACCTGTCCGTCGGCCAGCGAAACGGACTTGACGCTGATGGCGACTTCGCCTTCGGCGGTGAACTTCACCGCGTTGGAGGCGAGGTTCAGCAGGATCTGGCGGATCCGTCCCGGGTCGCCTCGAACGGTTGCCGGCACGTCAGGCATGCAGTACGCGACCAGTTCGAGTTGCTTGGCGAAAGCCGCCGGGGCGAGCAGCGCGCCGACATCCTCGACCAGCCGGCGCAGGGTCGAAGTCGGTCGGATCGAGGACGACCTTCCCGGCATCCAGCTTGGAGAAGTCCAAGATGTCGTTGATGACACCGAGGAGCGCTTCGCCGGCGGCTCGGACACCCTCGGCATAGTGTCGTTGGCTGGTATCCAGCTCGGTGTCCAACAGCAAGCTGGTCAGTCCGATCACGCCGTTCATCGGCGTACGGATCTCGTGACTCATGGTGGCCAGGAACTCCGACTTGAGTCGCGAAGACTCCATTGCCTCCTCGCGGGCCTGCTCCAAGGTGGCCGCTGCCCGGCGGCGCTCGGTGATGTCTTGACCGAAGATCGAGATTCCGCGGACGACGTCCCCGTCGCGGATCGGCGAGATTCCCAGGGCAACCGGAACCCTGCTGCCGTTCGGTCGGGTCCAGTCGACCTCGTACCCGCCCAGCACCTGTCCCGCCCGGGCCCGTGCCAGCAAGCCCTGGACGCCCTCGTTCTCGGCCGCAGACAGGAAGTCCGGCGGGTTGCCGATCATGTCGACGGCCCGATGGCCGTAGAGGTTTTCGGCGGCCGGGTTCCAGGCGGTGATGACGCCGTCGAGGGATAGACCGATGATCGCGTCACTGGAGGACGTGACGATGGAGCCCAGCGTGGTCAGCTGGGCGGTACGCGCGGCGACCTTGGCCTCCAGGTCGCGGGTCAGGCTGACGTTCTCGTAGACGATCATCACCTGGCGCACCGTCACCACGATCAGCAGCAGGATGCCGGTGACCAGCAAAAAGGAGTCTTCGGTGATCGACGCGGTCGCGAGCACGATGATGGCTCCGACGACCGGCGCGTACGGAATGAGCTGCGCCGTCAACGAGAAGTCTCGGGCTCGGGCCTTCGGCTCGCGCCTCGGTACCAGCGTCGCCAGAGCAGTGAGCACCGGAGCGGCCATCCAACCGGCCACCAGCGGAGTAGCGGTCAAATTGTCCTGGCCCTCGGCCAGCAAGCGGACGTAGATGCTGTCGGTGACAGCCAGGATCACCAAGCCGCTGCCCAGGCACAGCCAGGTCAACCGATTCCGCGGCGGCTGCCGCATGCCGAGGGTGAAGACGACCGAGCAGATGGCGAGATCCGCGATGGGATAGGCCAGCCCGGACCAGCCGGCGATCGTCTGCAGGCCTCCGCTCTCCCACACGACGTGCAAGACGGTCGCTTCGCTGATGAAGAGCAGACCGATCGTGATCACCAGGGCGTCGAGGATCTGCCGGAAGCGCGAGATGAGCAGCGATGGCGGCTTGGGGAAGGCGAACAGGGCGGCAATGACCGGTACCGAGTAGCCCAGGTAGGTGATGGTGTCCATCACCGGGGAAGGATCGCCCTACCGTGGGTCTCAGCATGTACACGAGCTGGCCGATGGCGGCCAAGAACCAGGAGAGGGCCATCAGCGCCCAACCGCGGCTGGCGGCGTCTCGACGTCTCGCTGCTCGAGCGCACATGAGCGTGGTGAAGACCAATGCTGCCATCAAGGCGGCGTTACCGAGCAGCCTGAGAAGTGGGTGAGGATCGACCCTCGAAGACCAGGTACCCCGTCACCGAAAAAAATAATCACCGCTGAGATCAGCGCGGCCAGGAAGAATGGGCGTGACGAGGCTGAAACCGGAAGTGGGTCGGCAGGCTTATTCTGGGGCCGAGTTTTCATCGAGAACTTTCTCGTTGCCCCAAGT
>CAVRSH010000021.1:0-60015 GCA_963723815.1 uncultured Actinomycetota bacterium
TATGTGTGGCTGCCGCGCCCATCGTATTGCTTAGACCCACCGCCGGCCGCCGCGCGGGCTCACCCCGATCACCCGCGTCACCAACTGACCGGCGTCGCCCACCACCGCCCGACCGGGCTCGATGATCAACCGCGGGTGCCTGCGGCCGAAATGATCATCAACCGAGCTGAAGATGGCTTCCCGGTACGCCTCGAGCCCGGGCTGTCCGCCCTCGTGCCCGGCCGGCAGGCCGCCTCCGATGTCCAGCAGCCACGGCCGCAGGCCGGCAGCCCGCACGTCGTCGAAGATCTCTGCCGCGGCCTGGATGGGCGCGGCCCAGGCGCCGGGATCACACTGCTGGGAACCGACGTGGAAGGTCACCCCCGCGGCACGGAGCCCGCGCGCTGACCCGCGCATGAGCAGTTGGACCACCTCGGTTGCGGGACAGCCGAACTTGCCCGACAGCGGCCAGTCCGATCCGGCGCCGGTCGTGGCCAGACGCACGAGGACCGCCGCACCGGGCGCCGCCTCGGCGACCTTGTCGATCTCGGCCGCGCTGTCCGCCACGAAGAGCTCGACGCCGTGACGGTGCGCATAGTCGATGTCGGCGCGCCGCTTCATCGGATGCGAATAGATGACCTGGCTGACATCGGCACCGGCTTCAGGCACAGGTCGAGTTCCGCCGGGCTGGCCACGTCGAATCGGCCGCCGGCCCGAACGAGCTCGCCGACCAGGTGCGGATGGGATGGCCTTCACCGCATAGTGCACCGTCCCGGCACCGAAGGCGTCCGCGATGATCGAGTACTGCCGCACCGCACGGTGGACGTCCAGTGCGAGGTACGGGTCGGCCGGGCAAGACCCGGCCCGGGTCCGCCGACCGGCTCGGATTTGGGACGTACGGGGGCCAAGGTCATGGGGGTCGTCTCCTTGTCGTCTTGACGATCAGGAGCACCGCAGGCCCGGTTTCGTACACAGATTGTGATCTGGTGTTCAGGAAGCGACCTTCTTCGCCCCGCACCGCGCCCCTAGACTGGCTCGCAGACATTGCGCACGAGGTGAAAATGACCGACCTGACGCGAGTCGAGCACACCGGGGAACGCGCGACCGACGAAGATCCACGCGAGCCAGCGGCCCAGGGCCACGAGCTCGAGTGGTTGCGCCCGGCCGTCGGGAGCGTGGCGCACCAACGTCTCGCCGGTCAGGACGGGACGCTGCCGCGGGCCGGTCTGCTCCGCGACATCACCGACACCGCGGTGCTCAACCACGTCTTCTCGGCCGGCCGGATCACCCGCGCCGAGCTGTCGACCCTCACCGGCATCAGCAAGCCGACCATCTCCGACGCCGTACGCCGGTTGGCCGCGCGCGGCGTCCTGGCCGAAAGCGGCCTGCAGACCGGCCGGCGTGGACGGATTGCCACCTACTACGAACTGGCTGCCACCTCCGGCTGGGTGCTGGCCATCGAACTTGATCAAGACGGGCTGAACACGTCGTCGTCGTCACTCGCCGGCGAGGTCTTCGCCGAGTCGTACCGCCCGGTTCCGCACGACGCCACCCAGCTGATCCACGCCCTGCGGACCGCCGTCAACCGCGACCGACGGGCGGCCCAGAACCGTGGGCGGCTGCGGGTGTTGTCGGTGTCGGTCGCCAATTCGGTGGACCCGAGCAGGAGCGACATCATCTCGCTGCCCAACTCGCGGCTCCCCGAAGGCTTGATCAACATCCGCAGAGTCCTCGACGACCTGGGCGACACGCTGATCCTGCTGGAGAACGACGTCAATCTCGCCGCGCACGCCGAGCGCCGGGTCGGGGTCGCGCGTGACGCGTCCAGCTTCGGATATCTCTACGTCGGCAGCGGTCTCGGCTTTGCCTTCCATGTCGGTGATCAACTCATTCGTGGAGCCCGGGGACTGGCGGGCGCGATCGGATATCTACCGACCGGCCCGGCCCCGGCCGGCACGGTGCTGCAGGCGCTGGTCAGCCAGGGGTTCGGTCGACCGGACGGTACAGCGCTCGACGTGCGGGCGGTACGCGCGGTGCTCGACCTCGCCCGGGCCAATGACCCGGCGGCCGGGATGCGGGTCGACATGTTCTGCCGGACCCTTGTGGTCGCCGTCGCCGCCGTGCACGCCGTCAACGACCCCGAACTGCTGGTCCTCGGCGGTCCGATCGGCAAACACCCGTGGCTTCTGGAACGGCTGCGGCACGCCGTGGCCGAACAGTTCCCACTCACCGCCAAGATCACCGCCAGTGCGGTCGACGGCTCGGCCGCCCTGCGCGGCGCGACGATGCGCGCATTGGCCGACGGCCGTCAGCAGTTGCTCAACACCTCCGCCAACATCGGGTAGCGCGCCTTCCGCGAGCGCCGGTCACCGTGAGCGTCGAATAGAGCGGGCCTTTCATCGTGCCCTGAGCTCGTTTCATCGTGCCCTGAGCTCGTCGAAGGGCTGATGTTGGCCTTCGACAAGCTCAGGCCGCGATTCGCCCGTCCCAAGCGGAAAATCGAACGCAACCGTGCCCGCGGCCAGGTCGGCGTTCGTCAGCCGGACCTGGATCTCCTGCCCAAGTGGGAGATTCTCGCCACGTACCGTCGCCTCGACCGCGGGATCGGCGATCATCACGACGCCTCGGCGCTTGTCCTTGTCGACCTCGATCACCGTCGCGATGAAGGTCTCGCCCACCCGGTCATGCAGCAGGCAGACCTCCATCAGATTGATGATCGCCCGCTCGTACTTCTTCGCCCGCCGGTCGGCCTCGGCCATCTCGGCCGGCAGCGCGTCGAGCGCCCGCAGCACCCAGACCGGAACGGGCTCACCGGCGCAGAGCGCGACACAGACCTCCCCGGCGTACCGGTCGACCAGCCGACGCAGCGGCGCGGTGACGTGGGCATAGTCGATCGCCAGGGCGGCGTGCTCGGCATCCTCGGGAATGCCGCCGCTGAATGCTCGATAGCCGGCGCCGCGGAACAGCCGGGTGCAGGCGTTGATCATGGCGGCGTCGACCGATCGGCGCGGATCGAGAGTGCGGACGAACTCGGGATAGTCGAGTTCGGCCGGCCAGTTGATCTTGAGGGCTTTCGCGGTCTGGCGGAGTCGGCGCAACGACTCATGATCAGCCGGCGGCATGGTGCGCAGGATGCCGACCTGGCCGTAGAGCATGATGTGCGCCGCGGCCATTCCGGTGAGCAACGAGATCTGCGCGTTCCAGCCCTCCACCGGCAACGGGGCCCGAAACCGCAGCTGCCATCCATGATCATCGGCCGGCGGTTGGATCTCCTGCTCCGGGACCTCCAGACTGACTCCGCCGCGGTCCCGTTCGCGCTGCTCCCGCCACTGCCCGACCTCCTTGAGCAGGGCCAACGTCTCGCGCGGCGAGCCGTCGATCTCGGACTGCGCCTGCTCGTAGGTGAGCTGCTCGCGGCTGCGGACCCGGGCCCGGGCGACCTCAGCGTCGGTCATCTGGCCCTGGGCGTCGAGGGTGAGCGTCCATAGCAGGGCCGGCCGCAGTTGATCGGGCAAAAGGCTCGCCGCCCCTTCGCTGAGTACCGGCGGATGCAAGGGAATCCGGCGATCCGGAGCGTAGAGGGTCATGCCGCGGCGGTGCGCCTCGAGGTCGATCGGCCCGCCCGGCGTGACGAACGCGGCGACATCGGCGATCGCGTAGGAGATGACAAAGCCCGAGCCCCTCCGGGTCAGGTGCATCGCCTGATCAAGATCACGCGACCCGGCCGGATCGATGGTGATCAACTCGAGGTCGGTGCGATCAAGATCAGGAAGGATCGGCCCGGCGGCGGCCAGCTCGGCGGCGGCCTGCTCGGCGGCGGCCAGCACCGGCGCTTCGAAATCCTCGCGAACGTCCATCGATGCGCGGATGGCGGCCAATCCGTCGGCCAGGTCCTTGGGCACATCGTTGGGCAGTCCGACCTTGCGTGCGGGCATGGGCCTGAGCCTACCGGCGGGGCACCGGCTCGCCGTCGAGGGCGCTGTTGACCAGGGCGTCCGCCCGTTTGTTCAGTGCGCGAGGCACCCAGGTCCAGATCACCTCGGGCGGGCGAAGCTTGCTCGCCTCCAGAGCCAGCGGCTTCATGTCCGGATGCTTGATCTTCCATCGGCCGGCCATCTGCTCGATGACCAGCTTCGAGTCCATCCGGACCTCGACCGGGGCGTCGGGATCCACCTCGCGGGCCATCTGCAGGCCGGCGATCAATCCGCTGTACTCGGCGACGTTGTTGGTCGCCCGACCGATCGTCAGGCCCTCGGCCATCAAGGTCTCACCGGTCACCGCATCGCGCACCAACGCCCCGTACGCCGCCGGTCCGGGATTGCCGCGGGAACCGCCATCGGCTTCCACGATCAACCGCCGCTCGGTACGCCGCACCAGCCGCGGTTGCGGTTCCTCGTCGTCGAACAAGCCTGATCCGTCCTGGATGTCGGCCGGCCTCTTGGGGTTCACAACCCGGACTGCGCCGTGCGGACCAGAATGCGGCTGCATTCCTCGCAGCGCAACACCTCGTCGGCGGCCGCCGCGGCATAGACCCGCAGGTCGGCGGCATTGATGTCCAGTTGGCAGCCGGTGCAGCGTCGGGCCCGCAGTTCGGCCGCGCCCACTCCGCCGTGGCTCGCGCCGACCTTGGCGTAGAGCTTCAGCAGGTCGTCCGGCAGCGACGCCGCGGTCTCGTCCCGGACGGTCCGGCGATCGGCGACGTCGGCGTCCAGCTCTGCGAGCTGTTGGTCGCGCTTGGCGGTGACTTCGGCCAGCTCGGCATCGAGCCGCGCGGCGTGGGAACGCAGAGTCTCGCGCTGAGCGACCGCCGTCTCGAGCTGCTCCATCACCTCCAGCTCGGCATCCTCCAGGTCACCGATCCGCTTCCGCAGATGCTCCACCTCGTCCACCATCGAGGACAGCGCCTTCGGGTCACCCACACTGCCGTCGGCGATCCGGCGCCGGTTCCGGCTGAGCCGCTCGCGTACCGGTTCAAGATCATTCTCGGCTCTGGCCTGCTCCCGCTCCAGGTCCGACACCGCGGTGTCGGCCGCAACGAGATCGGATTCGGTCGCGTGTCGCTCGGCCTGCAGCCGATTGATCACCGCGTGCTCAGGCAGCGTCCGGCGGCGATGATCGAGCTGACTGAGCGCGGTATCGACCGCCTGCAGATCCAGCAATCGCAGTTGAGCGCCCGGGTCGGCTCTGATCGGTCTCACCATCCTGACATTCGTCGCAGTCGCCGGAGGTTGATCCGCTCCCACGCAGTCGGGCACGTACCCGTCCAACGTATGCGCCAAACGTATCGGCTCGGTACCGGGGGCACCCTACTGAGATCTTCAGAAAAGATCTCGACCAGGGAATGATCCCCCTCCGACGCTGGTTGTGCCCGACAGGCGGTTCACAGCTTCGGACTGCCTCAATCGAGACCGGCCACACCGTCGTGACCCCCATGTCCAAGCGTTCACGGCAGGATGATCATGACAACAATGGCGGAGCAGGCACTGCGCTCCTCCGAGCCCAACCTTGCGGATCGTTTCGTCGGCGGCCGGTATGTCCGCCTCGTGCTCGTCCTGGGCGCGCTCAGCGCGATCGGGCCACTGACGATCGACACGTACCTGCCGGCCCTCCCCGAGCTGACCGCGGAGATGGGCGCGACCAACTCGCAGGCTCAGCTGACGATCACCGGCCTGCTGATCGGGCTCGGGCTCGGCCAGTTGTTCATCGGGCCGTGGTCGGACGCCGTCGGCCGGCGCAAGCCCCTGCTGATCGGCCTCGGGGTGCACGGTCTGATGTCCGTGCTGTGCGCGCTCGCCCCGTCGATCGCCATGCTCGCCGTGACCCGGACCCTCCAGGGCATCGGCGGTGCCGCGGTCGCTGTGGTCGCGATGGCCGTCGTCCGTGACCTGTTCAGCGGCATCCGCGCCGCACAACTGCTGTCGCGGCTGATCCTGGTTCTCGGGGTCGCACCGATCCTTGCGCCGTCGCTGGGCAGCGCGCTGCTGACCGTGACTTCGTGGCGAGGCATCTTCGTCTTCCTGGCCATCGCCGCGGTCGGGCTCTTCGTGCTGGCGTTCGTGGCGCTCCCTGAGACGCTGCCGCCCAGCCGTCGCCAGCCCGGAACGATCCGCGGCTCGCTGCGCGGGTACCGGACCGTCCTCAGCGACCGGCTGTTCGTGGTGATGGTCCTGGTGGCCGGTCTGATGTTCGCAACGCTCTTCGCGTACATCTCCGGCGCGCCGTTCATTCTGCAGGGACTCTTCGGGCTGTCCGCGCAGCAGTTCGGCGTGGCCTTCAGCGCCAACGCTGTCGGCCTGATCCTGATGACGCAGATCAACCCGATCCTGGTCAAGCGGTACAACCCGGTCCGGGTCCTGTCGGTCGCCGTGCTGATCGCCCTGACCTCGGCGCTCGTCTTGCTGGCGACCGCCTCGACCGGCTTCGGGGGCCTGCTCGGCTTCATGATCCCGATGTTCTTCATCGTGTCGTCCGCCGGTCTGGCCTTCCCGAACGCACCGGCCATCGCGCTGAATCGGCACGGCGAGACCGCCGGAACCGCAGCGGCCCTGCTCGGCGCCTCGCAGTTCCTGGTCGGCGGCGCAATCGCCCCGCTCGTCGGACTGCTCGACAACGGCACCGCGGTGCCGATGGCCGCGATCATCGTCGGAACGACCGGGCTGGCCACCATCCTGTTCTGGTCCGCCCGCACCAAGCTGAACAGCGTCTCCTACGAGTAGGCGCCGCAGCGCTGATCCACCCCCGGCGATGCCGACTCAGCCGTGATTGATCAGCACCACTGACTCGCTCGGCGCCAGCGGTGCGACGGACACGTACGCCTCACCGCTCGGCCGGCGGAGAACCGGGCAGACGGTGCCGACCGCCGGGCCCGCGGCCAGCCCCGCCACCTCGGCGGTGTTCAGGACGACGGTCAGCCCCGAGCCGGGCGGATTGAGCTGGGCGTCGACCAGGACATCGCCACCACGGGCCGCTGTGCCGTGCGGATTCACCACGCACAGTGCCTCCTCGTCGGACAGGATCCGCGACCACGCGAGCAACTCGCCGGCGCGGGCCGGTGCGAACGGTTCGCCGAGCAGCGAGGTCGGCCGCAGGTACTGCCGTCCGGCCCGCAGCACCGGATACCGACCGCGGACCGTGACCATCGCGGCAAGCCGCCGGTAGATCGGGTGATCTTGGTCGAAGCAGTGTGCCCCCGCCGTTCCGAACGGACCGAAACCCGGCAGCTGATGATCAAGCCCGTCGCCGGCTGCTCCCGAGCCCGGCATTCCCTGCCGACCCTGCGCCCGCGGGAACCGGGGACCGAACATGGCTTCGCGCGAGATAGCGGTCGTGGCTCCCCCAGCCCGGCAACCACGATCGTTCGGACTCCTCGGGGCCGGCGAAGCCCTGCTCGGTGCCGTAGTACAGACAGGGAATTCCCAGCGTGTAGAGCTGGATCGCCGTCGCCGCCACCACTTGATGATCATTGGCGGCGTTGCTGGCGAACCGGAGCTTCTCACCGAAGACCTGATCATGATCATCGACGACCGACAGGAGCTTGTCGCCGAGCAGACGATGGGATCCGAGCGGCGCACTTCCCGGGTCGAACCCACCGAAGTAGCGACCCGGATCCGAGAGGCCGCGACCAAGATCACGGAGCGCCAGGCGGCTCTCGCCGATGTCCAGCGCCGCGTCGAGATTGCGTCCGACCGCCTCCAGGTACCGATCGGCCACGGTGTCCCCGCCGGCCATCTCACCGACCAGCAGGAAGTTCCGTTTGCCGAGATTGGTGGCGAACTCCTTGATCGCACCGCAGAAGTTGCGGGCCTGTTCGAACGTGACGTGCTTGACGGTGTCGATCCGGAACCCGTCGCAATCGGTCAGAGCGATCCAGTACGCGTACGCCTGAGCGAGCAGCCGCATGGTCTGACCGGCTTCCAGGGCGAAGTCGCGGAGGTCCTCGAAGTCGGTCCGGCGGAACTCGGCTCGATCATCGTCGAGCGATCCGGCGCCGAGGTCGCCGAAGCCGGCCCGGGTGTAGGAGTCCGGATCCCGTAGCTCGGCCGGCCAGGCGCCGTCTTCAGGACCGCTGACCGCTGCGACCGGCTGGCCCTGGTCGCCACGCCACTGCCCGAACGGATACCGGCCGGTGGTGTAGCCCGGCATCAGGTCACCGCCCGGAGTGCCGGGCGGATACAGCCAGTTGGCCCCGGAGTGATTGAAGATCACGTCGAGCAGGACGCGCATCCCCCGCTCGTGGGCCTGCCGGACGAGATCGACCAGGTCGGCGCGGGTGCCGAATCGTGGATCGACGTCGAGGAAGTCCTGGATCCCGTAGCCGTGGTAGGTGTCGAGGTGCCCGCGCTGCCGGAAGACCGGACTGAGCCAGACCGTGGTCACGCCGAGGCCGCTGAGGTAGTCCAACTTGCTCGCGACTCCGCTCAGCGTGCCGCCCTGAAACCGCTCCCGGCCGGACGCGGCCCAGCTGTCCCAACGCCACGGCTGCCCGTCGATCCCGGGTCGGGCGGCGGCCCGATCCGATCGGTCCAGCAGCGGTCGGCCGGCTTCCGCCCCATCGCTGAAGCGATCGACGAGCAGGAAGTAGACGACTTCGTCCTGCCACGACCCCGGCGATGCGAAGTAGCTCTGGCGTCGCGGCAGATCGAGGTCGGCCAGCCGATCGGGCCGCGGCTCGGCCAGCGCTTCTTCGACGAATCCCATTGCGAGTCCCTTCGCGTGTTTCCTTCGCTGTCACACCAGAGCCGGCGTTCAGATCTGAGATACACCGGCAGGTTTACGGCCGCGAGCCCACTTCGGGCGATGGCCTTCAGGGAACGGAATTCCAGCGCTGCATGGCCGGCTGACCTTTCTCCTCGCCGAGCACCGAGATGGTGCTGGTGTCCAGCGGGAAATGCACGCCGAGACTCAGGTCGAATCCGAGCCAACGCATCGCGAGGGCTCGCAGCGCGTGACCGTGGCCGAAGCAGATGGCCTGATCGACGTTCGAGCGGCGCACCCGATCGACGACCCGGTCGAGCCGGACGGCGACCTCGTCCGCCGTCTCGCCACCGGGCACCGGAGCCGACCAGATCGTCCAGCCGGGAACCGTCTCGTCGATCTCGTCGCTGGTTCTGCCTTCGTAGTCCCCGTACGCCCATTCCGCAAGATCATCATCGAGTTGCGGCTCGAACGCACCGGTGAATCCCGCGAGCTCTGCGGTCACCCGCGCCCGGCGCCGCGGGCTGGCCAGGATCAGGCCGAAGGCCTGGGGATCGAGGTGCCCGCGCAGCGCCCGGGCCTGATCCTCGCCCCGCGCGGTCAGCTCCAGATCGGTGATCGAGGTGTGTCGACCCGCCTTGCTCCACTCGGTCTCACCGTGCCGGACGAGAAAGAGTCGGGTGCTCATGATGCTCACCCTGCCATGGGGATCCGGCCCTGACGGACCTGCCAGTGCCCGCCGGACCGCAGCCGGTCGATGACCGCGCGCTGCAGCGACGTGTCACGCGGCAGCGCGTCGAGATCCACCGTGCCCTCGGCGGGCGAAGGTGAAGAACAGCGCGTCCGCGTCGCCGGGTTTCGGCTCACCGCAGATCCGCCAGCGTCGCTGGAATCGGCTGATGTTCGACTCGGGAGCCAAGGCCGCGGCCAGCTCGGGATCGAGCAGCCAGCTGTCGCACCAGAAGTCCCGCACCGCACGGTCGCCGAAGTAGCGCGGAAAGAACCCGGCGGCCCGGTGAAAGGAGTCGTCCACCGAGGCCGGATCCAGGGCGCCCGTCTGGGGGATGTGCGTGGAGCACACCCATTCCCCGTCGAGCCGCATCAGGTTGAACTGCAGCCGGCCGAGCCAGTACAGCGACCCCGACCAGGTGACCGTCAGCCAGTCGTAGGTGTGCAGCCCGAATTCGCCGAAGGTCCGACGGTGCACCCAGGCCTGCTGACCGAGTTCGGTCATGGTCCGGGCGGAGATCGCCGCCGGAATCCCCCACCGGCGATGAAACGCGGCCAGATCGTCGGACGTCACGACCAGGGCGAGCAGCGGCACCACCCCGGCGCCGAGCGGATCATCACCGGGCTGGTAGCCGGCCCAGGGGTCGGCGTCGCCGTCGTCGCCGGGAAAGGTGCCCATCCCGCCGCGCAGGCGATCAGCGAACCGCTCGACGGCGGATAGGACGTCGGCCGATTCGAGGGCGGCCCGAGCCGCGTCCAGAGCGGCTTGGCGGTCAGCCTCGGCAAGACCCAGATCATCGAGGCGTGCGCCGAGCGGCATCGACAGGGCATCGGCTGCGCTGGCCATCTGCTCCCTTCCGAAGGTGGGGTTCGGACTAACGTCTGAGTGTAAGAATGGCTGTATGAGCGATCGTCAGCCGTCCCTGCCGAACCGCCAAACCCCCTTCTCAGAGGCCTTCAAGGCCTTCATCCAGCAGGGCTGGGCGCCGTATCCCGACCGCGTTGCCCGACCAGTTGCCGGCAGCCGGGCCGGCCCGCGCACGGCGGGCGGCGATCAGCGCCCAGTTCCCGGGCGAGCGGTTGGTCATCCCCGCGGGCGGACTCAAGGTGCGGTCCAACGACACCGACTACGTGTACCGACCGCACTCGGCCTTCTCCCACCTCACCGGCCTCAGCGCCGACCACGAGCCCGACGCCGTGCTCGTCCTGGAACCGACCGACGCCGGCCACGACGCCTGCCTGTACTTCACGCCGCGGGCGCCACGCGATTCCGAGGAGTTCTACGCCGACGCGCGCTTCGGCGAGATGTGGGTCGGGCGCCGCCCCTCGCTGGACGAACTGAGCGCGCTGTGCGGCATCAGCTGCGCCGACATCGACGAGCTCGCCGACCACCTGCGCAAGAACACCGAGGGGACCGCGCATCCGGGTCATGCCCGGCGTCCTCGACGCCGAGATCGCCGAGTTGATCGACGAGATCCGCGCGGCGCGCGCCGAGCGACGGGCGAACTCCGATCGGTTCAACGAGACCGACACCGAGTTCGTCGTCGCGCTGAGCGAGTTGCGGCTGGTCAAGGACGACTTCGAGATCGAGGAGATGCGCAAAGCCTGCCGGCAGACGGCCGAGGCTTTCCGGGCGGTCGTTGCCGACCTTCCGGAGGCGGTACGCCGTGGTCGAGGTGAGCGCTGGGTCGAGGGAGTCTTCGGACTGCACGCCCGTCACGCCGGCAACACCACCGGGTACGACACGATCGCCGCCTCCGGCGAGCACGCCTGCACGCTGCACTGGATCCGCAACGACGGGGACGTGCGTGACGGCGACCTGTTGTTGCTCGACGCCGGTGTCGAGTTGGACACGCTGTACACGGCCGACGTGACGCGTACGCTGCCGATCAACGGGCGCTTCAGCGACGCGCAACGGAAGGTGTACGAGGTGGTGCTCGAGGCCCAGCAGGCCGGTATCGACGCCGGCACAGCCCGGGGCCACGTTCTCCGACGTGCACAAGGCGGCGATCGCCGTGATCGCCCGTCATCTCGACGAATGGGGCCTGCTGCCGGTCACGGCGGCCGAGTCATTGTCCGACGGCGGCGGTCAGCATCGCCGCTGGATGGTGCACGGCACCTCGCATCATCTGGGCATCGATGTGCACGACTGCGCCCAGGCCCGGGTGGAGCACTATCGCCAGGGCACGTTGCGGCCCGGCATGATCATCACCGTCGAGCCGGGTCTGTACTTCAAGTCCGACGATCTGCTGGTGCCCGCTGAGCTGCGCGGCATCGGCGTGAGGATCGAGGACGACGTCTTGATTACATCGACAGGCAATGAGAATCTGTCCGGGGCACTCCCGCGGAGCATCGCCGAAGTCGAAGCCTGGATGGCCTCGATCTGGGCGGGTGCTGAAGCCGCAGATCGGTAGGAGGTTGGCATGACCACGACGCCGCACCGTCGCTACCTTCCGACGGTGGGATCCTTCAACAAACGACCTCCCGCACCTGTGGTCGCCCTTGAGCCGCCGCCACCGAGTTCGGTCATCGCCTGGGCCTGGTACGTCAACGGGGTCCGTAAGCCGGTGGAGAGCATGGCGGTCGCGGCCCGGCTGGCCTGCGCCGGTGAAGGGTTCGTCTGGCTCGGGCTCAAGGATCCCAAGGACGAGGACCTGCTGGCTCTCTCGTCGCAGTTCGACCTGCATCCGCTGGCGGTCGAGGACGCCGTGCACGGCCACACCCGCTCCAAGCTGGAGATGTTCGGCGACGACCTGTTCATGGTCATCTCCACGGTGGCCTACGTCGATCATGAAGAACTGACCGAGACCTCGGAGGTGGTGGCCACCGGCCAGGTGATGGTGTTCCTCGGCGATCACTTCGTGATCACCGTGCGGCGTGGTGAGCACGCCCAGCTCAGCGCGCTGCGGCGCGCACTGGAGGCCGATCCCGACCGGCTGGCCCGCGGGCCGTCGGAGGTGCTGTACGCGATCGCCGACAAGATCATCGACGACTACCTCGGCGGTGGTGTTCGAGTTCGAGAAGGACGTCGACGAGATCGAGTCCGCGGTGTTCTCCCGCGGCGGCTCGCACGAGGTCGAGCGGGTCTACCAGCTCAAGCGTGAACTGATCGAGTTCAAGCGGTGCGTGATGCCGCTCGGCGCTCCGCTGTTGCGGCTGGCCACCCGCGAACTGCCGGTGGTGCCGCCGGAGGCCAAGGCCTACTTCCGCGAACTGGCCGACCACCACACCGAGGCCCGCGAGGCGGTGGCGTCGTTCGACGAGGTGCTGACCTCGATCATGCAGGCCGGGCTGGCCCGGGCCTCGGTGGCCGACAACGAGGACATGCGCAAGATCTCCGCCTGGGTGGCCATCGTCGCGGTGCCGACGATGGTCGCCGGCATCTACGGGATGAACTTCGACAACATGCCCGAACTGCACCTGCGCTACGGCTACTACAGCGTGCTCGTCCTGATCGCCGCGCTCATGGTCGCCCTCTACATCGACTTCAAACGCAACCGCTGGTTGTAGGTCTCCGCTCGCGCGTCGCTCCGCGAGCGTCGGGACGCGAGCCCGATCGCGTGGCGCGACTGCAGCACGGAACGCGTCTCCGCCGTGCGAGGTCGGGAAGCGCTCGCGATCTCAGGCCCGCTCGGGCGCGAGCGGAAAAGGGGCTATTCGAACGCGCTGGCGCGGGCGCCGGGCATCTGCGGAGCAGCTCCCGGGCCTGGGCCGCGACCTTGTGCTCGCAGAGCACCTCGTACTTCGTCGCCACGGTCTGGGTGACCGAGGTGAAGTCCCGCTTGCCGCGGGTCATCGCATACGCCGGCCGCGCTGAACCCGATACGCCAGCGTGATGCCGATCGCGAGCGAGACCAGCAGCAGGGCGAAGTAGCTCGTCGGCTTGGTGAAGATCAACATCACCAGCCCGACGAGCAGCCCGGTGGATACGCCGGACTGCAGGCCCTGGGTGATCACCGTTCCCCAGTTGCGCCGGCCCAGCACCCGCTCGACCGACTTCAGTTCGGTGCCGACGATCGCGAGATTCTGCACCTCGAACTTCTCATCCGACAGGTAGTCGACGGCCTTCTGGGCATCGGCGTAGGAGTTGTAGATCCCCACCGACTGGGGGAACTGCAGCTCGAACAGCGAACTCGGCTGCCGTTGCGGCAGGGACATCATGTCCTCCACGGAGGTTCGGTCATGGGAGTCCAATCTACCCGTCCCGGCGGTGCCGCGCCCGGTCGCGCGGTCAGCGTCGCCGCGCCAAGGCGACGACGAACCTGTCCTCCACCGGTCTCGGGGTCGAGCCCGAGTAGTTGCTGATCATCGAGTACACATAGGTCCGCCCGTCGCGGCCGGTCACGTATCCGCTCAGCGCGGTCACGCCGGTGAGCGATCCGGTCTTTCCGCGGGCGTTGTTTCTCGCGAACGAGTCGTCGTCCATCCGATGGCGCAACGTGCCGCCCACCATCCGCTGGTGGTTGCCGGCGACCGGCAGCGACGCGTAGAACTGCGGCCACCAGTCCTCCTTCTTCACCTTCTGCAGCGTCGTCGCCAGCGCCCGCGGGGTCAGCTTGTTGCGCCGGGTGAGACCCGAGCCGTCGGTGAGCGTGACGCCGGACATCGGCACCCCGAGGCTCTTCAGATAGCTCCTGGTGACCGCCAGTCCGCTCCGGCCAGGTGCCGGATCCGCCAGTGGCCCGGCTCATCGCCTTGGTCAGCGTCTCCGCGTGCATGTTGTTGGACAGCTTCATGAACGGGCACCAGGAGGTCGGACAGCGGCATCGAGGTGTCGCTCGCCACCACCGTCCGCTGGTTCGGCCGGTGTGGTCATGATCTTGGTCGGGCCGTCGACTTTGATCTTGAGCTTGGCCAGCTCGGCGCGGAAGACCGCGCCCGCGTACAGCTCGGGCTTGTCGACGGTGATCAACCGGCTGCCGGTCGACCGGCCGACGGGCACCCGGCCGCGGACGGTGATCTTGTTCGTCCCGTACGCGCGGTGCGCGGAGAACGTGGTGGAACTGCCTCGCGACGAGGTCGTCGTGAGGTTGATGATCTTGACGTACTTCGCGGCGGCGGCCGGATACGTGGTGATCTTGGCCTTCTGGCCGTTGCGGCGGGGGGCGTACTTCACGTACATCGTGCCCGCGTCGAAGTCGGAGTTCGGCGAGACGGTAAGGGCAGAGATCTGGGCCGCGTAGTACTCCGACGCGTACGAGGTCTTCCAGCCGGGGTTGTACCGCTGATGATCGAACCAGCTCGAGTCGACGATCAGGCTGCCGTCGACGTGGCTGATGCCGGCGGCCTTCACCTGCTTGGCGAGCTTTGCGAAGTCGGCCTGGCGGGTGGTCGGATCGCCGTAGCCCTTCAGGTACAGCCGACCCTTCAAGGTCTTGCCCACCACGTCGGCGCGGCGGATGACCGAGGTCTTGAAGCGGAAGGTCGGCGTCAACGCATGCATCGCCGCCACCGCAGTGACGATCTTGGTGTTGGACGCGGGCATCACCGATCGCTTGCCGTGGCGACTGTAGAGCAGTTCGCCGGTCTTCGCGTCCAACACGACCGCACCGGTCTTGGCTCGCTGGGCGCGCGAGTCGGACAGCACGGAGTCGAGCTTGGCGACCAGTCCGGGATCCTCGGCGGCCTGCGCCGGAAGGATGATCAACTGCGGCGTGACGATCAACGCTGAGGCGGTGATCAGCAAGACCAGGCGTCGGACGGATCGGGCAAAGCCATGTGTGAGCATGGGAGCTCAACTCCTTCACAACGGCGTTGCCGTTTGTCGTTGTCCCCGCCGGCTCAGGCTAACCGATGATCTTGTCGACGTCACCATGCCAAGGCGTTGCCGCACCTACCGCAGCAAGTTGTCGCCTACCCCATCGAATGCGCTGCGGTAGGCGACGGTTCAACACCGAGGGTGCAAAACCGATGGCGCGGTTGGCGGCGCGAACACGCAGAACTCGTTGCCTTCCGGGATCGGTGAGCACATCCCAGCCGATCTCGTGATCATGACGTCGCTGCAGGTGGGCACCGGCGGCGACGAACTCCTCGGTCACCCCCCGGAGGTCCCAGTGGATGCGGTTCTTCACCGTCTTGGGTTCGGGAACGGCTTGGAAGACCAGCTCCCAGGGCATCCCGGGAGCCCGTTCGATCCAGGAGAATCCGCCCTCCCGGTCATGCATCGCCTCGACGCCGAACCGGTCGGCCCACCACCGACTGATCGCCTGATGATCCTCAGCGTCGACGACCACCTCGTACAGCCGGTACGCGGGCAGCTTGGCCGGCTCCCGGACGAACGCGCACAGCTCGCCGCCTTCGGGATCGGCCAGCAGCGTCCAGTTCGGCATCTCGGCCAGCACCCGCGCTCCAAGATCGAGAAGGTCCTCGACCGCCGCAACGTGCAGATCGAGATGGACACGCTGCTTGACGGTACCGGCTCAGGAACCGCATTGATCCAGACGGTGTGCTCGGGAATCGCGCCGATCAGCTTCGTGCCGCCGGCGTCGGCATCTCTGCTCAGTCCCAGCGCCTTCGACCAGAACGCCGCCGCGCGCTCCACGTCGACGGCATCGATGCACAGATCCTTGAACGCGGTCATGATGGCCTTTCTACACGGCAAAGGGCGTCGGGCCCTGTGATAATCGACGCGTGGCTTCGGCAACGGCAACCTCGGTCTTCATCTCGCGCATCAGGAGCCTGCCGGTCCTGGACAGCGCAGGGGACCAGGTGGGCAAGGTGCGCGATGTCGTCGTGCAACGCCGAGCCGATGGCCGGGCGCCGCGGGTCAAGGGTCTGGTCGTCGAACTGTTCGCTCGGCACCGGATCTTCATCGAGATGGCCCGGGTCCGCAGCATCGACGCCGTCCAGGTGGTGATCTCCGGAGTGGTCAACACCCGCCGGTTCGAGCGTCGCCACTCCGAGACGCTGGTGATCGACGACCTGTTCGACCTCACCGTCGAGCGGCTCGACCATCCGGCCCCTTCGGTGATCTTCGACGTCTCGATGCGGCCGGTGCGGTCGCCACGAGTGGGAGCTCTCCCAGGTGGCGCTGCGGGAAGCCGGCACCCGCAAACGCTTCGGCCGCCGGGGCCACGTGACCATCGTCGAGTGGTCCGACCATCAAGATGCTCGGGGCTGAACGGGGTCAGGGCACCGATGCGCTGCTGGCCCAGATGGAGGACATGAAGGCCGCTGACATCGCGCGCGAGCTGCACGAACTCTCGTCGGCAACGGCGGGCGGAGGTCGCCTCGGCGCTCGATGACCACAGACTGGCCGATGCCCTCGAGGAGCTACCCGAGGACGAACAGGTCCAGCTGATCTCCGCGATCGACATCGACCGGGCGGCCGACATCTTGGAGGAGATGGATCCCGACGACGCCGCAGACCTGATCGCGGAGCTCCCCCCGGAGATGGCGGAGGAACTGCTGGCCCGGATGGAGCCCGACGAGGCCAAGGACGTCCGCCGGCTGCTCAACTATGCGGAGTTCACCGCCGGCGGCATGATGACTCCCGAACCGGTGATCCTGCCTCCCGACGCCACCGTCGCCGAGGCGTTGGCGCGGATCCGTGACTCCGAGCTGACCCCCGCACTGGCCTGCATGGTCTACGTCTGCCGATCGCCGCTGGAAACGCCGACCGGGCGGTTCATCGGGGCCGTGCACTTCCAGCGGCTGCTCCGCGAGCCCCCCTCCACCCTCGTCTCGGCGCTGATCGACAGTGAGCTGGAGAACCTCACCGACGACTCGACCCTGCACGAGGTCAGCCGGTACTTCGCCACGTACAACCTGGTCAACGCTCCGGTGGTCGACGATGATCATCGGCTGATCGGCGCGATCACCGTCGACGATGTGCTCGACCACGTGTTGCCGGAGGACTGGCGCGGCACCCAGCTCGACTCGCTGTCGGATCACGAGGTGAGGGCGTTGGCCGGAGAATCCTCCGATGGCTAGGGCCGACCGGGAACCGACCCGGCTGAACACGCCCGGCCGCCAGAAGCGGTCGAGTTTGCCGACGTTCAAGGTCGATCGGGACGCCTTCGGCAAGTTCGCCGAGGGTTTCGCTCGATTCATGGGAACGGCCCGATTCCTGGTGGGCATGACCGTGATCATCGTGATCTGGGTCCTGTGGAACGCTCCGTGGGGGCCGCCGAGGCCGCAGTTCGACGGATACCCGTTCATCTTCTTGACGTTGATCTTGTCCCTGCAGGCCTCGTACGCGGCACCGCTGATCCTGCTGGCACAGAACCGGCAGGAGTCGCGAGACCGGGTCGCCCTCGACCAGGATCGCGAGCAGGCCGCCCAGAGCCGGGCCGACATGGACTTCCTGGCTCGAGAGATCGCCAGCCTGAGGATGTCGGTGGGCGAGCTCGCCACCCGCGACTATGTGCGCTCCGAGCTGAGGTCCGAGCTGCGGGAGATTCTCGCCGAACTCGAGGATGACGAGCGGACCTGATACCTCGAATACCCTGGACGCATGGCCGAGTTGACGACCGAGCATCCGCTGGCGCCCAGGATCCGCGCCGCGCTGCACACGGTCAACGATCCCGAGATCCATCGACCGATCACCGACCTCGGAATGGTCGACAGGGTCGACGTCGACGCCGACGGACGGGCTCAGGTACGCGTGCTGCTCACCGTGACCGGCTGCCCGATGCGGGAGACGCTCACTCGCGAGGTGAGCGCCGCCGTGTCGGTGGTTCCGGGTGTCAGCGGAGTCGATGTCGAACTCGGCGTGATGAGCGACGAGCAGCGAGGCGCACTACGTGACATGCTCAAGGGCGGCCAGGCCGACCGGGAGATTCCCTTCGCCCGGCCCGACTCGCTGACCACGGTGATCGCCGTCGCATCAGGCAAGGGCGGTGTCGGCAAATCGTCGGTCACGGTAAACCTGGCCATGGCCCTCGCGGCCAAGGGACGGTCGGTGGGCCTGCTCGATGCCGACATCTACGGTCATTCGATCCCCGCCATGCTCGGCATCGCCGATCGCCGCCCGACCTCGGTCGACGACATGATCCTGCCGGTTCCGGCCGCGGGGATGAAGGTCATCTCCATCGGCATGCTGAAGCCCCGGCGCGACCAGGTGGTGGCCTGGCGTGGGCCGATCCTCGATCGTGCGCTGACCCAGATGCTGGCCGACGTCTACTGGGGCGATCTGGACTACCTGCTCCTCGACCTCCCTCCGGGTACGGGCGACGTGGCCATCTCGCTCGGCCAGAAGTTGCCCAATGCCGAGGTGCTGGTGGTCACCACGCCTCAGGCCGCCGCGGCCGAGGTCGCCGAGCGCGCGGGCACGATGGCGTCGATGATGAATCAGCGGGTGATCGGGGTCATCGAGAACATGTCCTACCTCGAACTGGCCTGCCCGCACTGCGGTGAGTTGCATCGGCACGACGTCTTCGGCACCGGGGGCGGCGCCGATGTGGCGGCGACCCTGAGCACCAGGCTGGGGTACCCCGTTTCGGTGCTGGCCCAGATTCCTCTGGATCCGCAACTGCGGGCGGCCGGCGACGACGGCGTGCCGCTGGTGACCAGCGACCCGACCCGGCCGGCCGCCCGAGCCCTCGCGTCGGTCGCCGATTCGCTGGCCAAACGCGGTCGCGGGCTGCTCGGTCGGCAACTCGGCCTGTCTCCGGCCGGCCGCTGACCCAGGACCGTTTCAGGTCGCTTCGGCGTCGAACGGGGTCATCACGCGGGTCGGCGTGGCGTCGCTCATCAGGTCGTGCGGGCCGCCCGGGCTGACATCCTTGGCGCCGTTGATCGCTGCGGTCACCTCAGTGGACGAACCGCGCACCGTGCTCCCGACGTCGGTGATCTCGGACTTGACGTCGGCGATGATCGGGTCAACGTCGTCCATCAGATGCTTCTGCACAAACGCCTTGGGATTGAGGTCCCGAAGATCAAGATCCTCGAAGCCGGGCCCGAGCTCCTTGCTCAGTTGCTCCTGAGCAGTGCCGGCCACGGTGCGGACATACCGCAGCACCCGCGCCGCCTTGCGGGCGAGATCCGGCAGCCGCTCCGGACCGAACAAGATCACCGCGAGGACCAGCAGCAGCACGAACTCAGGACCGTTGATGTCGAGCAGCAGTGGGGTCATCGGTCAGCCGACCTTGCTGCCGAGGGTGACCCGGGCCTGCTCTCGCCGGCTGCCGCGCTCGTAGTCGAGCACGACCGTCTGCCCGGGACGCCGGGTCCGGATGCTGACGATGAGTTCCTCCATGGCGGTGACCTTGGTGCCATCGATCTTGGTGATCAGATCGCCCCGCCGCAAGCCCGCCCGGGCCGCGGGTCCACGGCCCTCCACCGACGTCAGCTCCACCCCGCCGGAGCTGTCCTGGACGTTCGCGCCGATCACCGGATAGGTGGCGCGCCCCTTCTTGATCAACAACCTGCCGATGGCGTTGGCCTGGTTGATCGGGATGGCGAACCCGAGCCCGATGTTCCCCGTCTGGCCGCCCTGCGCCGAGCCCATGGTCAGGATCGCCGAATTGACCCCGATGATCCGTGCTCCGCCGTCGACGAGCGGACCGCCGGAGTTGCCGGGGTTGATCGGCGCGTCGGTCTGGATCGCATCGATGTACGCGGTGGGCGAGTCAGCGTTGTTGCCCACCTTCACCACGACGGGCCGGTGGCGGGCCGAGACGATGCCCTGAGTCACCGTGCCGGGCAGGCCGAGCGGCGAGCCGACCGCGATCACCGATTCGCCGACCCGGGTCCGCGCGGAGTCGCCCACCTCGACCGGATGCAACGAGCCGGACGGCTTGACCTTGATCACCGCGATGTCATAGCTCGGGCTCCGGCCGAGCAGCTTGGCCCGCTGCCGTCGACCGTCGGCGAAGACCACCCGGATCGACGTGCCGTCAGCCGCTCCGGCGACGACGTGATTGTTGGTGACGATCCGACCCTTGGCGTCCAGCACGAAGCCCGACCCGGTGCCCCGGCCCACCTTGATCATCACCGTGCTCGGCACCGCCTTCTTGGCCACCGCCACGGCGTCGAAGCTCGAGCCCCCGCGAGGAACCGACGTCGGTGAAGGCTCGGCCGTCGGATCGTCAGGCGGCGGGCTCTGGCTGGTCGTCGCCGGCCGACCGGCCTGATCGGAACGCTCGGCCAGCCGCGCACCGCCGTATCCGGCGCCACCGCCGATGAGCAGCGCGATCAGCGCGGCAATACCGATGACGGCAGCCGGTCCCGGCGACTGGCGCTCGCGGCGTACCGGCGCGGGCTGGGGTTGCTGGATGGCGACCGGCTGCACCCCGATCGGCGCGGGAGGATCCGCGCTGGGGTGCGGCTGAAAGCTTGGCCCCGGCTGCGGTTGATCCGCGAACGGGCCCAGATAGCGGGAGTCACCGGACCCGGCGCCGGAGTCGCCGCCGTGAGGATCGTGCTGCTCCGTCAATTCCTAGCCCCTTACATCGGCCAGAATCTTCACCCAGCCCGCTTTGATCTGGTCCATCGTAGATGGCGGGCGGCTGTCCGCGTGGGGCAGCGCATCGACCGCGCTGGCCAGCAGCGCCTCTGATCCGTCGGTGACCACAGTGAAGACGGTGTCGGCTGACTGCCACGTCGCGGCCTCCGAAGCGCCGTGCCAGACATAGGCCTTGAGCGCGGGCTCCCAGCTGGCGCCGTCGGGGGCGCCGGCGAGCCTGCCCCGCTGCTCGAAGACGCTCACGGTCACGAGTCCGTCGGTGTAGCCGAGCTGGACCCCGGTCGGATCGACGGTGCTGTTGCTCCGCAGCCGCGTCAGGGACAGGCCGGCAAGCTCAGCCGGACAGCTCCAGCCGCCCGCTTCGAGCCGGGGGGTGTTCGACAGCGTGAGCGCGACATCGCCGTTCGGGACGACCAGCCGCCGGGGGAAGTGATCGATGATCCCAGGGGTATGGATGATGTTGATCCTGGTGAACCCGAACGAGAGCTCGACCGACCCGGTCTCGTTGTAGGTCTCGTGCCAGAGCAGCACACCGGTGTCGTCGTCGATCCACCAGCGGGCGGCCACGGTCCCCGCGCGCATGGCGCTCACCACGGTTGCGGCGCGCCCGGCCACGATGGCCCCGCGGCGACCGGCCAGCGTGTAGTTCCGCTCCAGGAGGACGAGAAGCTCGTTGTCGACCACCCGAGAACTGATGGTCGCCGGCGAGAAACCCTCGATGACCTGCTCGCCGGTCTGGTTGAGGACCCGGATCTGGGTTCCCTGTCCCGCGCGCGCCTCGAGTTCGGCGTCCGCCGCCATCACTGCGCCGTCTCGGAAGGCGGTGAACTGCTGGCGGCCGTCATAACTCACGCTGCCCGACGCATCCGCCGCGTACCGCATCACGTCGAGGGCTGCGTCAGCCCCGAGGGCGGCGCCCGCGGCCACGGTAGGCGCCTTACCGACCAGCGCGGTTGTGGTGCCGAGGTCGGACAGGTCGGCGAGATTCACCGCGCCGAGCACATCGCTGGACAGCGGGGACTGCCCCAGGGTCGAGGTGAAGGCGGCGCGGGCATCAGCGCCTGGGTCTGAGACACTCGCGACTGCGGCCGAGGGTGCGGCTGCATACCCGACGACGCCGACCGCGCCCACAGCGCTTCCGAGGGCCACGACGGCCGCGGTCGCCCGGACCCGCATCATCCGGCTACGACGCGGCAACCCCGCGCGGAACGCACCCGGTCCGTGAGTACGCCGGAACGGTCGGGTCCATAGCGGCTCGCCGGCTTCAGCACCGGCGATGGAGATCAGTCGCATCGAGAGGTCGCCCGGGGCGGCGGGACGATCGGATGCCGACTGGTTCAACAACTTGCGAATGCCGCGCAGCTCATCGACCTCAGCCCGACACCGGGCGCATGCCGCCAGGTGGCGCAACATCCGCTCGCGGTCGGCGTCCCCGAGAGCCCCGTCGACGAACGCGGAATGGAATTCCGCCAGCTTGGCGCAGCTGGCGTCTTTCACGCCGACCTCGCCGGCTCCAGACCCGGCTGTCTCGGCTCGACGGTCCGGGAAGGTTGACCAGGCTCAACGTCGACGCCGAGGTAGTGCAGGCGTTCACCCGTCGGCTGTCGGTGGTGGAGCGCGACGCGCAACTGGGCACGGCCGCGATGGATCCGGCTACGCACGGTGCCGAGCTTGATGTCGAGCACCTCGCTGATCTCCTCGTACGTCAGACCCTCGATGTCACACAGCACCACGGCGGCGCGGAAGTCGGGCGGCAGAGCCGCCAGCGCGGCGGCGACGTCGTGATCGAGATCGGCGTCGGCCAGCATCTCCGACGGCGTCGGCCAGGCGCTCTTGAGCCTGTCGGCGGCGCCCTCCGCCAGGCCGTCGAAGCGGATCTTCTGGCGGCGGCGCGCCCCGTCCAGGAACAGGTTGGTGGTGATGCGGTGCAGCCAGCCCTCGAAGGTGCCCGGCTGGAAGCGGTGCAGCGAGCGGAACACCCGGACGAAGACGTCCTGGGTCAGGTCTTCGGCGTCGTGCGGGTTCCCGGTGAGGCGATACGCGAGGCGGTAGACCCGTGCGCTGTGATCGCGGACGATCTCTTCCCAGGTGGGCGGGATCCACTCGACGGGAGCGGGATCCGGCTCGACCTTGGTGAGAAGCCCAGCGGTGGCGACCGGCTGATCGGCCTTGGCAGCGCGAACATGCGTCAGGACCACCGGAACCACCTCCTTGCAGAACTCGGCGCGTAGCAACACCTGCTGTGCTCTTGCATTATCCTCGCTGGCCAGCCTGGCAAAGCGCTGAATGAGACCTGTCAATTGGCTGTGCACGATGGTGTCCTTCCTCACACAGGACAACGGGATAGCGCGGCCCGTCGTTCCGGACCCGACCCACGACAACGCGACGGGACGACCCTTCGGTCTCCGCCGGCGCCCGGATCGACGGAATCAGGCGGACACGCGCGGCAGCAGACCGGCGGCGGCGAGCGAGCCGCGGAGGGCTTCGATCTCTGCCTCGGTGGCGACCACGAGGGGCAGGCGGACACCGCCCACGCCACGACCCAGCAGGTCAAGTCCGGCCTTCACCAGGATGGCCCCCTGGGTCGCGAAGATGCCGGTGTAGATCGGCAGCAACTGACGATGCAGCCGGAGGGCGGTCGAGACGTCTCCGGCCAGGAACGCCTCGATCAACTGCTTGCGTGGCCGGCCCGCAGAAGTGGGTCGAGGTGCCGACCACACCAACAGCGCCGATCGAGAGCAGCGGCAGGGTCATCGCGTCGTCACCGGAGTAGTACGCCAGATCGGTCCGGCTCATCACGTCCGCCGAGGCGGCCAGATCACCTTTGGCGTCCTTGACCGCGACGATCCGCGGATGCTCGGCCAGCCGGAGCAGCGTGTCGGTGGCGATCGCGACGCCGGACCGCCCGGGAATGTCGTACAGCATGATCGGCAGCTCGGTCGCGTCCGCGACCCGGCGGAAGTGCTCCAGCAGGCCGCTCTGGGGCGGCCGGGAGTAGTAGGGCGTGACGACCAGCAGGCCGTGGGCGCCGACTCTCGGCCGCCTGCTCGGCCAGCATCACGGTGTGCTCGGTGTTGAAGGTGCCGACCCCGGCGAGCACCCGGGCCCGATCGCCCACCGCGTCGCGTCACCACCCGCAGCAGTTCGGCCTTCTCGGCGTCGGAGGTCGTCGGCGACTCCCCGCCGGTGCCGCTGATCACGAGCCCGTCGTGGCCCTGGTCGTCGACCAGATAGCGGGCCAGGCGCGCCGCGCCGGTCGAGATCCAGCGATCCGTCCGGGCCGAACGGCGTCACCATGGCCGAGAGCAGTCGACCGAACGGCGGGGTGGACGGCACGTCGCCTGCAGGCATGATCACTCGCTCCTCGGCCGGATGATCACCAGCGGGTCGCCGTCGTTGACCACGTCGCCGGCACCGACGACGATCTCGATCACTGAGCCGGCCACGTCAGCGAGCACCGGGATCTCCATCTTCATCGATTCCAAGATCACCACGGGATCGTCGGCGGCGACCTGCTGGCCCACCTCGACCTCGACCTTCATCACGGCCGCGACGAGCTCGGCGACGACGGTATGGCTCATACCGCCATCGTAGGGTTCCCGCCGCTCCGCAGGGATCCGTGGGCGGAGGCGGGCACGTCGTGTCCGTCGCGGGGTTTCGCCACGCGCCGCCGGGCGGATGACCTGGACGGCGCGGAACCTTCGACGAACTTCCGGGCGCAACCACTAGGCTGACCTGCGTGAACGCGCCTGCAGGCAAGACCTCCCCCAAATCTGCACCCAAGCCGGCGTCATGGGCCTTCGCCGAGGACTTCGTCGAGGAGTCGGCCCCGTCGATCGAAGCTCGCGCCCGCGCGGCGGAGTTGGGTGCGACGCCGCTCGGCCGCGGATCTGCGAGCACGCTGACCTTTCTGGCCAAGGCGATCCGGGCCAAAGCCGTCGTCGAGATCGGCACCGGCGCCGGTGTCTCGGGGTTGGCGCTGTTCGCCGGCATGCAGCCCGACGGGATCTTGACCAGCGTCGACATCGAGCCCGAACACCAGCAGGCGGCCCGCAAAGCCTTTCTCGGCGTCGGCATCCCGACCCAGCGCTTCCGGCTGATCGCCGGCGCCGCCCTGAACGTGCTGCCGAAGCTGAGCGACGGCGCGTACGACCTGGTCTTCGTCGACGCCGACAAGGTCGAGTACGCCGAGTACGTCGAGCAGGGTCTGCGGTTGCTGCGCCACGGCGGCGTGCTCGCCGTTGACAACACGCTCTGGCACGACCGAGCGGCCGATCCCGCCAACACCGACGAGGACACCGAGGCCATCCGCTCGGCCCTGACCGCGGTCCAGGAGAACGAAGACCTCGTCGCGTCACTGCTGCCCGTCGGCGACGGACTGCTGGTCGCCGTCAAGCTCTGACCCGCAGGTCGCGAGTCAGCCCTTGGTGACTTTGGTGCCCTTTCCGACGACGGTGATGCCGTTGTCGGACACGGTGAAGCCGCGTGCGAGGTCGGCGGCCGGGTCGACTCCGATCTCGACACCGTCCGGCACCACGACATTCTTGTCCAGGATGGCGTTCCGGACGACCGCCTTCTTGCCGATCTTCACGTTGGACAAGAGCACCGCATGATCGACTTCGGCGTCCTCGTCCACCCGGACGTTGGGTGACAGCACCGAGTCCTCGATCGAACCGCCCGAGACGATGCTGCCCGGGCTGACGATCGAGTCCAGCGCGCGCCCCCGGAGCGTGAACTTGGCCCCGGGCATCTGCACCGGATAGGTCCAGATCGGCCACTCCAGGTTGTAGAGGTTGAACACCGGGTCGACTGAGACCAGGTCCATGTGAGCTTCGTGGTACGCGTCGATGGTGCCGACATCGCGCCAGTAGGCCTGGTCACGTCCGGTCGAACCGGGCACCGAGTTGGCGGTGAAGTCATAGACCTGGCCCTCGCCGCGATTGACGAAGCTCGGGATGATGTCGCCACCCATGTCGTGCCGGGAGTCCTCGTTCTTGGCGTCGCTCTCCAACGCGTCGATCATCGCCTCGCTGGTGAAGATGTAGTTGCCCATCGAGGCGAAGGACGCCTCCGGATCGTCAGGCAACCCGGGCGGATCGGCGGGCTTCTCCAAGAACTGCTTGATCTTGTTGTCCGGGGCGGCGTCGATCACGCCGAACGCCGTGGCCTGGCTGCGCGGCACCCGAATGCCGGCAACGGTGCAGCCCCGCCCGCCGTCGATGTGCGCGTCGAGCATCTGCTCGACGTCCATCCGGTAGATGTTGTCGGCCCCGAAGACCACCACGTAGTCGGGCTCCTCGTCGCGGACCAGGTTCATCGACTGGTAGATCGCGTCCGCGCTGCCCTGGTACCACCGGGGCCCGAGCCGCTGCTGCGCCGGAACCGGCGTCACGTAGTTGCCGAGCATCGTCGACATCCGCCAGGTCAATGAGATGTGCCGGTCGAGGGAATGCGACTTGTACTGGGTGAGCACCGCGATCTGCCGCATCCCCGCGTTCGCCAGGTTGGAGAGCACGAAGTCGATCAAGCGGTAGGTGCCGCCGAAGGGCACGGCGGGCTTGGCGCGGTCGGCGGTCAGCGGCATCAGCCGCTTACCCTCGCCACCGGCAAGGACGATGGCCAGAACTTTCGGTCGAACGGTCATGGTCTGCAACCTATCGGTGCTCGTCGCGGCAGCGCTACCGCCGGTCGGCAAACTTCCACCGCACCGCAGATCGCCGCCGAAGCCGAGCGCCTGTCCCCTTCTCAGCGCGCCTGCGGCTGTGGAACGATGCTCGCTATGACGCCCGCCAATGACGATCGGCTGTCCATCTCCCTGCTGACGCGGGAATATCCCCCCTCCATCTACGGCGGCGCCGGCGTCCACGTCGCGCAGTTGGTGCCCCAACTGCGGAAGCTGATCGACGTCGACGTGCAGTGCATGGGTGAGCCGCGGGAAGGGGCCACGGCCCACGCGGAGACCTATCCGCCGGGTGCCAACCCCGCACTCCGGGTCTTCGGCGCGGACCTGTCGATGGCCGCCGCGGTCCCCGAGGTCGACCTCGTCCATTCCCACACCTGGTACGCGAACCTGGCCGGGCATCTGACCGGGTTGCTGCACGACATCCCGCACGTGGTCAGCGCGCACTCCCTTGAGCCGCACCGTCCCTGGAAGGCCGAGCAGCTGGGCGGCGGCTACAACTTGTCGTCCTGGGCCGAGCGGACCGCGTTCGAGGGCGCCGACGCGGTGATCGCGGTCAGCGAGGGGATGCGGACCGGCACCCTGGAGTCCTACACCGATCTCGACCCGGACAAGGTGCACGTGGTCAAGAACGGCATCGATCCCGACGAGTTCGCCCCGGACAACGGCACTGACATCGTCACCGAACTGGGAATGAGCCTGGATCACCCGACCGTCGTCTTCGTCGGGCGGATCACCCGGCAGAAGGGGCTGATCCATCTGGTCCGGGCCGCCGAGCAGCTCGATCCGGACACTCAGCTCGTTCTGCTGGCCGGGGCGCCGGACACCCCGGAGATCGCCCAGGAGTTCAACGACGCCTTCGGTCACCTGCAGTCGGCGCGCGGGAACGTCATCTGGGTCCAGGAGATGCTGCCGCGGGCGTCGGTCCGCCAGGTGCTGTCCCACGCGACCGTCTTCGCCTGCCCGTCGGTCTACGAACCGCTCGGCATCGTGAATCTTGAGGCGATGGCCTGCGAGACCTCCGTGGTCGCTTCGGCGGTCGGTGGCATACCCGAGGTCGTGGTGGACGGCGAGACGGGTTACCTGGTGCCGTACGACCCGGCCCAGGCTGACGATCCTGCTGCAATAGCCGCGTTCGAGGCGGAGTTTGCGACCAAGATCAACGCGCTGACCACCGATCCGGACCGGGCCCGGCAGTTCGGGCTGGCCGGACGGAAGCGCTGCATCGACGAGTTCAGCTGGGCCAAGATCGCGGGAGAAACCGTCGACGTCTACCGCCGCGCGATCGAGGTCCACAACAGCTGAGGATTCGAAGGCGGAGTCGTGCGCTACGCCGACCGGACCGCTGCCGGCCAAGCCGTCGCCGATGATCTAGGACGACTCGGACCGCTGGCGAACCCCGTCGTGCTGGCCCTGCCGCGGGGCGGGGTGCCGGTGGCCGCGGCGATCGCCGACCGGTTGGACGTCCCGTTGGACGTGATCTTGGTGCGCAAGATCGGTGCCCCCGGCCACAGCGAACTGGCGATCGGTGCGCTGGCCATGATCGGCGAACGCAGTGCGGTCTTCCGCAACGAGGAAATCCTGGCCCACCTGGGGATCAGCGAGGCGGCGTTCGCCAAGGCGCAGTCTCGTGAGGAGCGTGAACTGCACCGTCGCGCTCACGCCCTCGACGTCCGCACGCCGAGCCTGACCGATGCGACGGTGATCTTGGTCGACGACGGACTGGCCACTGGCGCCACCATGCAGGCGGCGGCGTCAGCGGTGCGCCGGAGCGGACCGAAGTCGATCATCGTCGCCGTGCCGGTCGGTGCCCGGCAGGCCGTACACGCGCTACGCCGCAGCGTCGACCAGGTGATCTGCCCGTCGACGCCGGAACCGTTCCTGGCCGTCGGGATCGCGTACCAGGACTTCCACCAGCTGAGCGACGAGGAGACGCGGGCCATCATCGCCGCTCATCGGCCGTGATGCCTCGCTCACCAGTGGTGGGCGACGTCGATCACCAGCCGCTGGGCCGTGCCGGGACCGGCGATCCGCTTGACCCGCATCGGCAGTCGGGCCCTGACGCCCAGACCGATGGTCGTCTGCCCTTCGAAGCTGCCGGCGAAGGTCACCTGGCGAAACGTCGAGTAGCCGGACACGTCGACGAGTTCGCCGGGATCCCAGGCCGGTCGCCTCAGTCGGCAACCCTTATCTCTGTGCCCTTCGTCAGCGCCAGCAGGTCGGGGTAGCTGATCGGGAACACGGCGTGTGGAATGCCGCCGGCCGCCCACAGCTCGTCGAACTCGGCGAGCGCGACATCGACGAGGGTCCGGATCGGCCGCGGGTGTCCGATCGGCGCGACGCCGCCGATCGGCTGGCCGGTGTGCTCCCGGACGAATTCGGCGGAGGCCCGCTGCAGGCTCGTGCCCAGTTCGAGGCCGACCTTCGCCACGTTCACCCGGTGCGCCCCGCTGGTCATGATCAACAGCGGCGTCGATGCGTCGGTGGCGAAGATCAGTGAATTGGCGATCGCGCCCACCGGACAGCCGAGCTGCTCGGCCGCGGCGCGGGCGGTTGGCGCCGCATCGCCGAGGATCCGCACTCGGCCGGGCAGGCCGGCCGCGGCGAGGATGTCATTGACGGCCTGGCAGCTCGGATGCAATGCGGTCACGGCGGGTCAGTCTGACATCTGACCAAGTCGCCGTCCAGGCAAAAGAAAGACCCGGTCGCGTTCGCGACCGGGTCATTGCAGTGGTGACAGCCAACGACGTCCTTCAACGCGCCCGCCAGTTCGGCTGCTTCGTCGGCGTTGAGTTCGACGACGAGGCGACCTCCCCCTTCCAGCGGGACCCGCATGACGATGCCGCGTCCTTCCTTGGTGACCTCCATAGGGCCGTCACCTGTCCGCGGTTTCATTGCAGCCATCGCGCATCCTCATCTGTAGTTCTTCCGGCACGTGCAGGCGCAATTATTCCGTATCCCCAGTCCTCGCCCACGTCGGGTCCCATGCGGGCGGCGAGCCAGAAACGACAACGGCCGCACGCGGTGGAGCACAGTGCACAGGGCTGAGGCGACCGCCGTCCGCTTCACGTCTGAGGACCGGCGGGCGGCTGTTCAGCGGCCTGGACGAAGCAGTCGGCCAGGTGATCGTCGACCAGACCGACCGCCTGCATCAGCGCGTACGCGGTCGTCGGCCCGAAGAACCGGATCCCGTGCCGCTTCAACTCCTTGGCCATGGCCACCGACTCCGGCGAGGTGGCCCGCCAGTCTTCGGCGGTCGGTCGCGGCCGATCGAGACCTGATGGCGGAGGACGAGCGCGGCGAAGTCCTCCCCGAGCCCGCTCGACCACCCGAGCGTTGTTGATCGCAGCTTCGATCTTGGCCCGATTGCGGACGATGCCCGCATCCGCCATCAGCCGTTCGACATCGAACTGGTCGAAGCGAGCCACCAGATCGGGGTCGAACCCGGCGAATGCTCTGCGGAAGTTCTCCCGCTTGCGCAGGATGGTGATCCAGGACAGTCCCGATTGGAAAGCCTCCAGGGTCATCCGCTCATAGAGCCCCTGAACGGTGCTGGACCGGCTGCCCCCACTCCTGGTCGTGATAGTCGAGGTACTCCGGCGCGGACAGCGCCCAGGGACAGCGCAGCAGCCCGTCCGGGCCGGGGACGGCGCCTCCGCTCATCCGGCTGCGGCGACATCGGCGAGGGCTCGCAGGCTCCCGGCGAAGCCGGCCCGGAGGATCGGCAGCGCCAGCGTCGCCAGTCCCTCGCCGAGCCGCCAGCCAGGAACGGTGAACAGCTCGGTGCACTCAACGGTCGTGCCGCCGGCGTGCCCGCGAAGGGTGAAGACGCCTTCGCCGGTGAAGTACGGGCCCAGGTGCAGGATCTCCAATTCGGCGTGACCCCCGTCCGGTGGCGACCACCCGGTCACGATGAAGCGGTCGAGCAAGCCGATCGGCAGCGAACCCAGCCAGAAGCCCGACAGGGCGGCCGCGCGTACGCCGAGGCCTTCACGGTGCGCGGTCAGAACGCGCACAGTGGTCAGCGGGATCCAGCGTGACTGGCCCTCCCAGTCGGCGAGCACGTTCCAGACCACGTCGATCTGAGCCGCGATCTCGGTGGACACCTCCAGCCGGACGCTCATCTCAACTCCCTTCGTCGTGGGCTCGTCGCGGCCGGGGCCGGTCGAGGTCGAGCTCGCCGGGTTCGGGCGCAGTCGGGGGGCCGCTGAGGCGCCGAGCCGGCCGGACCGGATCGGGCGGATCGGGCGGCAGCTCAGCGGCGGCCAGCCGTCGCCCAGGGGCGGGCGGCTGCGGTTCAGGGGCGGCCGACTGGCCGACGGCCGGTGGCGGCAGTGGCGGGCCGGCGGCGGTCAACTGGGCGATCCGCGCGTCACGCTCGGCGACCTCGGTCGCCAGCCGTTCGAGCACGTCGTCGACCTGGCCCATGGCGTAGCCGCGGAGCGCGATCCCGAACCGGAGTCCGCGAACGTCCTGCGCCGTCAGTGGCCGGTCGGGAAGATCCTGTCGGTACGTGTCGTACACCGGCTCCCTGTTCATCTGCCCCATACCTCCGGCAGCGGCCATCGCTGCGACGCCGAGTGCGGCGACGGCTATGACAGCGATGAACCACTCCATGGCTGAATGCTTTCACGCCGCGCAAGCGAGTGTGGTCATTCGGGGTGCCGGGCCGGACCCGGGATCGGCTGGTTGCTCAGCATCCTGGCCACGGCCTCGTCGGGGTCGTCGGTCACGGTGAACATGTCGAAATCCACCTCCGCGATGGAGCCGCGGGCCAGCGCCGTCTCGCGGAGCCAACCGATCAGCCCCGACCAGTAGGTGCTGTCGAACAGCACCACGGGGAACGAGGTGACCTTCCGCGTCTGGACCAGCGTCAGGGCTTCGAACAACTCGTCCAGCGTGCCGAAGCCGCCGGGCAGCACCACGAAACCCTGGGCGTATTTGACGAACATGGTCTTGCGGGCGAAGAAGTAGCTGAAGTTGATCCCCGAGGTTGACGTAGGATTGAGCCCGGACTCGAACGGCAGTTCGATGCCCAACCCGACGGAGACACCACCGGCCTCGGCCGCCCCCTTGTTCGCCGCCTCCATCACCCCCGGCCCCCCGCCGGTGATCACCGCGAGGCCGGCCTGCGGCGAGCCGGGCGGCCAGAGCCTCGGCGTCGCGTACAACGGATGGTCCCGCGGCGTGCGCGCGGAGCCGAACATGCTGATGGCCGGCCCGAGCTCGGCCAGGGTGCCAAAGCCGTCGATGAACTCCGACTGGATCCTCAGCACCCGCCACGGGTCGGTGTGCACCCAATCGGTCGATCCCCGACTCTCGAGCAGCCGCTGGTCGGTGGTCGAGGGCTGCGCGGTCCGGTCGCCGCGGATGACGGATCCCTGGACCTGACGCCGATCGGCATCTGGCTCGTTCACGCAGTCAATCTAGACCGCTGCTGCGCACAGCCCCGTCGCGATGGTCGAAAGATCATCTCAGGGTGTTCACAGCCTGCGGTCACAGCCTGATAGGACTGAACGAGAGCTATCCGTCGGGCGTCGCCCTGGCGCCACGTCACTCAAAGGAGATGTGATGGCGTTCTCGCACCAGCATTCGGCTCTTCGGCTCAGCCCTCGTCGCATTGGCGGTGATGATCCCCGCGAACACCATGGCCTATCCGACGCCAGGAGCCGGTGGCCAGGTCGTGGCCCTCGCAGCAGGCAGGTAGCCGGCCGACCCGAGAGCCTCGGCTGTTCGGCCAGTACAAGCACGTCGTGGTGATCTTCCAGGAGAACCACAGCTTCGACAACCTGTACGGCGGTGGGGAAAGGTCGGACGGCAAGCGGGTCAACGGCCTCGTCGCGGGCCGACGCGGCCCACACCACCCAGGTCGACCAGAACGGCGACGCGTACGACTGCCTGCTGCAGAACGACGTGAACCTCGACCTCGCCGCCGCTGGGGCGACGTTGCGCCGACCCCGCCACGGCGAGCACGACAGCGCCTTCACCAACAAGCCGTTCCCGATCGACAACTACATCAAGCCGACGGACACGACCTGCCCGCCGCCGGGAGCCGATCGCACCGAACGGCGTGCTCAAGGGCACCGGCGAGGCCGGCGGCTGCACCCGCGACCTGGTGCACCGCTTCTACCAGGAGAAGTACCAGATCAACGGCGGCCAGCAGAACCGCTACGTCACCGGGTCGGACGCCGTCGGTCTGACCATGGGCACCTACGCCACCAAGCAGCTGCCGATCTACCAGTACCTGCACAAGAAGGGCGCGCCGCAACTACGTCATCGCCGACCGCTTCTTCCAGGGCGCCAACGGCGGCTCGTTCCTCAACCACCAGTGGCTGATCGCCGGCCGGGCGCCGTACGTCGACCAGAACGCCGCCGTGCCGGACACCAAACCGCGGCCTGCAACACGGTGCTGGACGCCAACGGGATGCCCGCAAGCAAGACGTACCCGCTGTACACCCCGACCGCGACGCGTCGTCGACGGCGCAGCTGACCACAGCCGTGCGCCGACCCGACGCAGCTGGAGAACTACCGGCAGGCGTGCGGCAACTTCGCGGTCAACACCGTTCAGCCATCCAGCCAGCCGTACAGCTCGAGCAGAGCGCACGTTCATCCCGCTGATCGACGACGCGAAGTACCCCAACA
The DNA here is from genome assembly GCA_963723815.1 of uncultured Actinomycetota bacterium. GTDB lineage: Bacteria > Actinomycetota > Actinomycetes > Propionibacteriales > Propionibacteriaceae > Microlunatus. The sequence goes on from CAVRSH010000021.1 coordinate 33,132, forward strand.
TCGGCGACCGGCTGACCGAGCAAGCGGATCTGCTGGGCCTGGTACTCCGGCGGCTGGGACGACGCGGAGGCCGGAAATCCCGGGCCGCTGTTCCAGTACCACCATCAGCCGTTCAACTACTTCGCCGGCGTACGCGAAGGGCAAGCCCGGTCGGGACCACCTGCAGGACGAGACCGACTTCTTCGGCGCGCCGCGCGGTCGGCAACCTGCCGACGGTGAGCTTCGTCAAGCCTTACGGCGCGGAGAACGAACATCCCGGATACGCCAGCGCCAACAGCGGGAGCATGCACCTCGTCGATCTGATCAAGGACGTGCAGAGTGGTCCGCAGGCCGACGACACCTTGATCATCGTCACCTACGACGAGTTCGGTGGTCAGTGGGACCACGTACCGCCGCCGGGAGCGGGGAGCCCGACCCGTGGCGCGTACGACGCCTTCGGACCGGGGACCCGGATCCCCGCGCTACTGCTGTCGGCGCGGATGAAGCGGTCGGGTGTCGATCACACCTCCTACGACACGACCTCGATCATCGCCACGCTCGAACGCAGCTTCGGTCTGAAACCAGTCGGCATTCGCGACACCAAGGTCGCGGATCTCCGCCGCGCCATCCGCCTGGGCGGCAGTCGCCACCGGTAGGACGTGGCCCACATCCGGGCTGCTTGAGGATGGACGTATCGGGTTATTCCTCGATCAGTGACGGGTCGTTGGTGGTCGGAATCTTGACGAGCCGGTCGCCGGCCACTGACGCGCGCCTGATGCGTTTGCTATTCGCAGCCCAGATGTTCCAGAGGGCATTGTGCCGGTCGAAGACCGCGGCGTTGTTGACCTTGTAACCAGCCTCGTCGTTGGCCATGAGCGAACCGCGGGTCAGGTTGAGCGATCCGCTGACGACGAGGTTCTGCTGGCGGCCGCTGACCAGCGCGGAGATATAGAGATCCTTGGCGTGGGTGTGGATTTTACCGGGCAGGTGGGCGTTATAGACGGGGATCCGAGCATTCAGGAGCACAGTAAGCACGCTGGCGTCGAGGAGGGTGCTGTCGTAGTTGACGATCACCTTGACATCACAGCCGGCCCTCTTGAGCACGGCCAGCCGATCGGCGATCCGCTTGCGCGTGCCGGTCCAGGTGTATTGAGCAACTCGGATGATCTTCTTGGTCCCTCGGCACGACGTGGCCTTGAGCAGGTTGAGTTGAAGATCAGGCGTGGAGGCCTTCTGCGGGTAGAGGTACATGGTGGTGTCGCCGGTCACGACCTTCTTGACCTTCCTGGGACGCAGGTCCTTGTCGGCTCTTCATCGTGGCGATGTAGGCGCTGGCCGCGTTGTACATCGTCGCGTTGTCCGGGATGATCCGCCAGACGTTGAACGACGACTCCGCGTTCGAGATGCTGAAGTTGCCGGTGCCGATGCTCGTGATGTTCTTCGCGACCTGGCCGCCGGGCAGGTTGACCTGGCTGAAGGTGAGGACCTTCGAGTGGTGAATGCCTGGTGCTCGGCGGCCTGACGTGGGACCGAGGCAGGCGCCCTTGCACATCTTGAAGTAGGAACCAGCCGTCTTGCCGTCGTTCAGCGACTTGGCGAACTCATCCACGACGCTGGTGATGCGGCCGTCCCACATGATCAACTGGACGGTGACGCCGCGAGCGTCGGCCGCCCGGAGGGCATCGGCCGAAGGTTGATCGGCCCAGGAGTACATGGTGATCATGATCTTGGAACCCGTGGGTGCGGCATCGAACATGCACTGCATCGTTCGATGCCAGCGGAACTGGTCATCTGCGGTGATCTCGCCCTGCCCGACGGTGTTCTTGGGCAGGTTGTAGATCATGCCGGAGGGCACCGGACACGTCGCGGCCTCCGCGGCCTCCGCGATCTGCGCGGGTGCCGGGGTGAGCCCGGTGGCCGCGATGACGAGCCCGAGTAGCGTGATCGGGACTCTCGGCGCCCGGGAAGCAGCCGTCAACCGACTGGAAATCCCTGCCGTGTCGGCTTTGGCCAGCGACCGGGGCGCGACCGGAGAGGGTTGGGCCGGCCCGGCCGAATGGACTGCAATGACCTCGCTCATCGCCGATCTCCTTTACTTGCATCCCTAGCCGTCTGGTGCGGATCACGTTCTGGGCGTCATCGAACGGACCGCTGGTATTGCCGGAAGTTACGCAAATGCAGCTATCAGAACAAATCCGCCTAGCAAATGCATTTGGGCACGAAAGCAGCTCGGACCTCACAACAATTCGCCACGCGCTTTATCGTTGCTATCGCACGAATTGTCGCATCTAGTGCGTGCAATAGGTCTTACAAAATCGGACGTTAGTCCGACCAACTGATAACGGCAAGACGTTCCGCGTACGCAGAATTACGACTGGTTTCCTTTGGGGCGGGTCTGAGCCAGTCAGCCCAACCAGCGGATCAGCGCCTCGCGACAGGACAGCACGTCCGCCGCGGGGCAGAATTCGTCGTCGGCATGTGCCTTGCTGGGGTCACCCGGGCCGAAGTTCACCGCCGGGATACCCATCGCGCTGAAGCGGGCCACATCGGTCCAACCGAACTTGGCGCTCGCGGTGCCCCCCACCGCAGCCAGGAACTCCGCTGCCGCGGGCTGGTCGAGTCCAGGGCGGGCTCCTGCGGCGACGTCGGTGACCCGCACCGGGTAGCCGGCCAACACCTCGCGTGCGTACGCCTCGGCCTGTTCGGGCGACTTGTCCGGGGCGAAGCGGTAGTTGATCTCGATCTCGCAGCGATCCGGGATCACGTTGCCGGCGATACCGCCGGTGATCCTCACTGCGTTGAGGCCCTCGCGGTACGTGAGCCCGTCGACGTCGACCTGCTGCGGCTGATACGCCGCGAGCCGCGCGAGCACCGCGCCGGCGTCATGGATCGCGTTGTGGCCCATCCAGGCTCGGGCCGAGTGGGCGGCCACACCGCTCAGTTCCACCATCAACCGCATGGTGCCCTGGCAGCCACCCTCGATCCCGGCGTTCGTGGGTTCGCACAGCACCGCGAAGTCGCCGGCGAGGTAGTCCGGTTGCTCGCGGGCGATCCGGTTGAGGCCGTTGAGCTCCTCCTCGACCTCCTCGTTGTCGTAGAAGAGCCAGGTGATGTCCCGAGCGGGCTCAGCGACGGCGGCCGCGACCGAGAGCTGAACTGCGACGCCACCCTTCATGTCGCACGAGCCTCGACCCCAAACGATCGACTGACCGTCCTCTTCGGTCACCCAGGACGGCAGGTTGCCCGCGATCGGCACCGTGTCCAGGTGTCCGGCGATCACGACCCGTTCCGATCGGCCCAAGTTCGTCCGGGCGATCACCACGTTGCCGTCGCGGATCACCTCGAGGTGCGGGTAGGGGCGCAGCGCCTGCTCGACGGCGTCGGCGATGACCGCCTCGTGCCCGCTGACCGACTCGATGTCGATCAGCGTCCGCAACAGATCGACGACGTCGGAGTCCAGATCCAAGGTGGCAGCCACGCCGGCACCTTACCGGTCATCTCCCCCGATCGACGTCAGCGTGTGGGGCGTTCCGCAGCGCAATTCCGCCGTCGCTGACCGGTTTCGGAGGAAGTCGGGGCACAGGTTGCGGACGGTAGGCTCTCCGGCATGACTGACGCTGCGACGACGGACAGCCGCACCGCCTGGGGCTGGGGACTCGCCTCGCTTCACACGTCCGGGCAGGTGCTGGACACCTACTTCCCCGCACCGCAGCTCGGGTCGTCCGACGGCAGCCGCCCGCCGCTGGCCTTGGGCGGCGCGGAACGCAGCGATGACGTGCGCGGCGTTCGGACCGAGATCGTCCAGGTCGAGATCGATCTCGACACAGCACCGTCCGGTACCTCTGACGCCTACCTCCGACTCCACCTGCTGAGCCACCGGATGGTCACGCCACGCAGCATCAACCTCGACGGCATCTTCGGGCAGTTGCCGAACGTGGTCTGGACCTCGGCCGGCCCCTGCGCCGTGGAGGGGTTCGATGCGGTCCGGTCCCAACTCCGGATCCGCCTGGGTCACGTCACCGTGTTCGGGGTTGACAAGTTTCCGCGGATGGTCGACTACGTAGTGCCGACCGGCGTCCGGATCGCCGACGCCGACCGGGTACGCCTGGGGGCGCACCTCGCCGAAGGCACGACCGTGATGCACGAGGGATTCGTCAACTACAACGCCGGGACACTCGGAACCTCGATGGTGGAGGGTCGCATCTCCGCCGGCGTGGTGGTTGGCAAGGACTCCGACGTCGGCGGCGGCGCTTCGATCATGGGCACCTTGTCCGGCGGCGGTCAGCAGGTGATCTCGGTGGGCGAGCGGTGCCTGCTGGGCGCCAATTCGGGGCTCGGAATCTCCCTCGGCGATGACTGCATCGTCGAGGCCGGGCTGTACGTCACCGCGGCGACGAAGGTCACGATGCCCGACGGACAGGTCGTCAAGGCCCGGTCGTTGTCCGGCGAGACGGGGTTGCTCTTCATCCGCAACTCGGTGACCGGCGCGATCGAGGCGCGCCACCGCAAGGGCAGCGGAGTGGAACTCAACGCTGCCTTGCACGCCAACTGAGTGCCCCCTTTGTCCTCTGGCACTGTACGGACCATCGGCTGCCTCGGCGTCGCACTACTGCTGGTGGTCGCGCTCGGCATCGGCTCGTTCTGGTGGCTCCGGAATCGAGGCCTCACTAACCCGGTTCCGGGTCAGCAGCGGTGCGTGGCCACGGCCAATGGCCGGTCGGTCGTGCTCGACCTCGACCAAGCCCACTTCGCCTCGATCATCGTGGGCATGTCGATCAAGCGCGGCCTGCCGCCGCGGGCCGCGTCGATCGCGATGGCTACCGTCTACCAGGAGACCGGGATCCGAAACCTGGATTACGGCGACCGCGATTCGGTCGGGTTGTTCCAGCAGCGCCCCTCGCAGGGCTGGGGGACCGAGAAGCAGTTGATGGACCCGTTCTACTCGACCGGCAAGTTCTACGACGCACTGGTCAAGATCGACAACTGGCGGACCGACGACATCAACGACGTGGCCCAGAAGGTTCAGCGCAGCGGCCATCCCGAGGCCTATCGTGATCATGAAGCTGATGCCCGGGTGCTGGCCAGCGCCCTCACCGGCCACTCCCCCGCCGGATTCAGCTGTCTCGACCGAACGGGCGCCGCCGGCGATCCCGACGGCCTGGCAAGATCGCTACGACGGACCTTCGGCAAGGTCGAGACCATCACCGATCATGATCAGGCGACCGGTGTCTCGAAAATTACCATCAAAGCGGACAACACCCACGACGCTTGGGCGTACGCGCATCACGCGGTCGCGAACGCCAAGCACTACGGCGTCACCGGGGTCAAGATCGCCGATCGGCAATGGCAGACCCAGGATTTCAACCTGCCCGAGTGGACGGTCACGAACCCCGCGCTCTCCAAGCGTCAGGTGGAGATCACGATGCGCTGACGGACAGCCCTCAGCCGGTGAGGCGTGACGCGGCGGCGGCGATCCGCTCGTCGGTCGCGGTCAGCGCGAACCGTACGTGCCGACCGGCGGCGGCACCGTAGAACTCACCGGGCGCGACCAGAATGCCCTTGCGGGCCAGGAAGTCGACCGACGCGCGCGAATCCTCGTCCCGGGTGGCCCACAGGTACAGCGACCCTTCCGAGTGATCGATGCGGAACCCCGCGGCCTCCAGCGCCGGCCGGAGAACCGCCCTTCGAGCCAGGTATCGAGCCCGCTGCTGCGCGACATGATCTTGATCACCGAGCAAGGTGATCATGGTTGCCTGTATCGGTCCCGGAACGATCATGCCGGCGTGCTTGCGAACCGCGAGCAGTTCGGTGACCAGTTGATCATCACCGGCGACGAAGCCCGCGCGATATCCGGCCAGGTTCGATCGCTTCGACAGCGAGTGCAGGGCGAGCAGCCCCTCGTAGTCGCCGTCGCAGATGGACGGATGCAGCACCGAGACCGGCTCGACGTCCCAGCCGAATTCGCCGTAGCACTCATCGGAGAGCACGATCGCACCGCGCGCACGGGCAGTCCGGACCCGGGCCGCGAGCACGTCCGGCGCCAGGATCTGCCCGGTCGGGTTGGAGGGGGAGTTGATCCAGACCAGTGCCGGCCGCTCATCGCCCAACTCATCGAGGTCATCGCAGGCGAGGGTCCGACAACCGGCGATGACCGCGCCGACCTGATAGGTCGGGTAGGCCATGGTCGGATACACCACAAGATCATCCGAGCCGAGCCCGAGGAGGGTCGGCAGCCAGGCGACAAGTTCCTTGGTGCCGATCACCGGCAGGGTCGCGCTCGGTGACAGCCGCTCGGCCCCCCACCGGCTGCTCAGATATTCGGCGATCGCCTCACGCAGCGCGCGGGTTCCCGAGGTGAGCGGGTAGCCGGGACTGTCGGCCGAGCGGCTCAGGGCTTGCCGGGCCAGTTCGGGGGTCGGGTCGATCGGCGTGCCGATGGACAGGTCGACGATGCCGTCCGGATGCGCTTCCGCGGTCGCCCGAGCCCCGGCCAGCGTGTCCCACGGAAAGTCCGGCAGGCCGGCCGCCAGTGTCGTGCGAGTCACGTTGCTTGACCCTTGGCGGCGTTCAGGTGCGTGCATCGCAAGGCCGACGAGGAAGGGATACCGGTGTCGTATCTCGACCGAGGAGAACGTGTTGGCGCGGAGCGCCGCCTCCGGCGGACAGGCGAGGTGCGTGCCTGGGCGTCGCCAAGGGTTAAGAGACTTGGCTCGCGCGACACTATCCCTCGCCGACCCTGCACTGAGGAGGCCGGCAGGCTCACTCGTCGTGTTCTTGCGGCGGCAACGCCTCGATCAGCGGGTGGTCCTTGTCAATCACTCCGAGCTTCGCCGCACCACCCGGGGAACCGAGGTCGGAGAAGAAGTCCACATTGGCGTTGTAGTACTCCTTCCACTCCTCCGGCGTGTCGTCCTCGTAGAAGATGGCTTCTACCGGGCAAACCGGTTCGCACGCTCCACAGTCGACACATTCGTCGGGATGGATGTAGAGCATCCGCTTGCCCTCGTAGATGCAGTCGACCGGGCACTCTTCGACGCACCCTCGGTCCTTCAGATCCACACACGGCTGCGCTATGACGTACGTCACGGGGTGTCACTCCTTGATCTGGTGTCCAGCTTGATCCTGCACGGCGCTGCGCCACGGCGACGCAGCGTCTTCGCCTAGTATCGCGCCTCTGCGGGCGTGTTGCGCACCAAGGTCCACCTACGAGAGGCAGGTCAACGATGGCGTCGGACGGGCCGCTGGACGGGGTCAGGCTCGGCGATCGCTGGGTGATCCGCCATCGCCTGGCAGACGGCTCGGCCACGGACGTCATCGGCTGGCTGGAGTCGGTGGATGCCGATTCGGTCCGGCTCAGTGTCGTTGGCGGGGCGGCCCAGGTGATCGAGCGGAACGCGATCGTGGCGGCCCGCCGCGCTCCGGCCGCTGCCGGCGGCCCGCATCCTCGCCGAATCAGCGCTGAGGCCCTGGAACGCCGTGCCCTATCCGGCTGGCTCGCCGCCCACGAACCACTCGGCGAATGGACGCTGCGATCCGCCGGCGGCTTCACCGGCCGCGCCAACTCCTGCCTCGCCGTAGGCGATCCGGGCCGGCCGATCGCCGACGCCGCTGATCGGATCATCGCGTACGCCGCCCAGCACGGCATCGCGCCGATGGCCCAGGTGATCACCGGCTCGGAGCCAGACCTGGCCCTGCGCGCAGCCGGCTGGATCGACACCTACGTGCCGACTGACGTGCTGGCGGTCCGGCTCGGGGAACTGCTCGCGAATCGACCGTCCGACGATCGGGTCGAGGTGCACGAGACCCTCGATCCGGACTGGTGGCACGCGTATCAGCGCAGCCGACCCAACTCCGCCGACCCCGAGTTGCTGCGGATGATCCTGGACGGGAACCCGCCGCGAGCCTTCGCCTCGGTCCATGATCATCGCGACCCGGAACGCGGCCTCATTGCCATCGCCCGCGGGCACCGCAGCGGCGACTGGCTCGGTCTGGCGTCGATCTGGACCCGCGAGGAGGATCGACGGCAGGGCTGGGCGACGAAGATGATCATCGAACTCGGTCACTGGGCCGCGCGGCAGGGAGCCCGCTACGGCTATCTGCAAGTCGCCTCAGCCAACCAGTCGGCCATCACCGCCTACGAGCGCCTCGGCTTCGAGCGCCATCACCAGTACCGGTACTTGACCCCTGCCGCTCCCGGGGGCGCTGAAGCTGCTGTCGCCGGTGGCGGAGGCGGCGGACCTTCGAATTTCCACGGACCGTGTTAAGCCGTCACCTACCGCGGCAAATTCGATGGGGTAGGCGACCGGTTGCCGCGGTAAGCCGCTGCTCGGGGTGCTAGCCCGTGCAGGTGACCCGATTCGTCGGGGCGTAGCGCCAGTGGAAGTTCTCGCGCTTGACGACCTTGCCGTCGGAGTAGAACAGCCGGGCGTAGTCGGCGTCGAAGCCCGGCACCGGCGTCTGCGGCTCGCACTTGGCCGAGTCGTCCTTCAGATCCCGGCCGGTGGTGAAGTTCGACTTGACCGGCGTCGTCGAGGTCACCTTGTCGTAGGTCTTGGTCGACCACATCTTCACGGTGATCGAGCCCTGCTTGCCGGGACCCGCCTTCACCACTGTGGCCTGCACCAGCACTCCGTAGTCGGTGTCGTTCTGGAACTTCAGATCCAGACTCGGCCACGCCACCGTCGCCTCCCGGCCCGGTGGGTAGCGATCAATGTACAGCGAGTGGGGCTGGTGCTGGATGTCCTTCAGCCCGGCGAAGAACATCGCGTTGAACGTGGTCGTCGCGCTCTGCGAGACACCGCCGCCCAGTTCCTTCTTGAACTTCGCGCCCTGGATGATGTATCCCTCGGTGAAGCCGTTGGCCCGGGTCCGTTCGCCGACGACGCCGTTCAGCGAGAACGTCTCCCCCGGCTTCAGCACCGTGCCGTTGATCAATTCCGCCGCCCGGCCGATGTTGACGTTGCGGTACTCCAGGTAGGGGAAGCGGGTCGTGAATTGACCGGTCACTCGCTTGATGCCGAGCTTCTTCGCCTCAGCGGTGGAGAACCCGGCCTTGGCCCCGGACAGTTCGACGGCCACCGTCCGCCCCCGTCCCGACTCGGTCAGCGCCGGCTCGACAGCCCGCTTGAGATCGGCAGCGGCGACCTCGGTGCCGTTGACGGCTGCAATGACTTTCGGCTTGCCGGCGACCAAGCGGACGGTCGCGTCTTTCGGCTCGGTCAACTCGACCTTCTTGACCGCCGGGGCGGCATTGGACAGCAGCTTCTCGGCGTGCAGATCCGGCACCAGCCTGCCGTCCCGGGCGGCGAACGTGACGGCTCCAGCGATCATCTCGGGGTCGATCGTGAACGAGCCGGCCGCCCCAGCCGTCACCTTGATCGGCGCCGAGACAGCCGGCCGGGCGAACTCTTCGACCACCCGAATGGCTTCGTCGTCGCTGATCCGGGGCTCAGTGACGGCGGTCGGCAGCGCGACCGGCGTCGTGGTGAGGAAACTCTGCCGAATGGTCGGCGCGGCGGCCGCCGTGTCGACGGTCAGGCCCGGCTCAGCGCGGGTCCGCTTCACCTTCGTGCCGTTGTACGCCAACGCCGCGTCGACCGGCGCTTGATCGATGGTGGCGGCCAGGCTCTGCACAGCAGCGTTCAGCTTGTCCTGGTCCACCACGACGACCGCGTCGGTTGACCGGCCTCCCACCAGCACCGTGATGATCTTGCGGGGATCGAAGCTCCTGCCGCCCCCGGCGGCGTCCACACTCTTGGCGTAGTCGACGGTCAGGCCGGCGTCGGCCGGCGTCAGCCGTGCGGTTTTCCCGGGGGCGGTCACCTCGATCGGTTGCGCCGCCCGGGCGCCGAGGTCCGCGGACAGCTTCTCGATCGCTTGAGCACGGTCGAGCCCGCCGACCGCGACGCCGGACACCTGGGCGTCCTTGGGCAGCCGGTCACCGGCGAGCAGGAAGCCGGCGATGTAGAGCGCGACGACAAGGGCCAGCAGCGCGCCGAGGACTGCGACAATGACCGGCTTCCGGCGTCGTTGGACGGGCTCGGGCGGCGGGTCAATCGGCGGCAGGGGCGGTCGGATGACCGTGTCATCTGGCCCGGCGGCGTTCCTGGGCGTCTGGCTGCTCACGAACTGGCCTACCTCGGGTCAGACGGATGGCGAATAGGTCCCCCGATAGTACGTCAGGGGAGCCGCCGAATCCGGTTCGTCGTCGGCCGCCCAACCACCGGCCCGAACGACTTGGCCCACCACGATGGTGTGGTCGCCGCCGTCGTGTTGGCCGTAGGTGGTGCACTCCAGCCAGGCGAGCGCGCCGTCCAAGCGCGGCGCGCCGCTCACCTCGGCCGGCTGGTGGGGGACGTGGTCGAACTGGGTCAGCAGGTCCCGTCCGCGATTGGAGAAGTGCCGCGCGAGCGGTTCCTGGTCGGCGGCGAGCAGGGACATACACCACGCTTCGGCCTCGCTGATCGCCTGATGGAAGCGGCTCTGTTTGCTGACGCAGACCAGGACGAGTGGCGGCTCCAGGCTGACCGAGCACACGGCTGTGGCCGTCATGCCATGACGCACGCCGTGACGGAGCGCCGTCACGATCGTGACACCCGAGGCGAAATGCCCCATCACATGCCGCAGCGCCTCGGGGCTGCCGGCGACGGTCCCGGCAACCACTTAATCCAGGCCGGCGAAGAGATCGTCCGCCCAGTTCTCGGAATCCGGGAAGGGGATCCCGTCGACGAAGCGGTAGTGCTCGTGGGACCACATGCTGTCGCCGAGCACCTTGGCCCCGGAGAAGAACGGACCGTCAGGCGTGACCTGAGTCTCGTGCGCGCGGAGGGCGTCCATCTTCTGCTTGGTCCACTGGGTGCCGTCGATCACCGCCGCGATGTCCTCGTCGTTGGAGATCATCGGAAGCAGACCGCCACCCTCGGGGTCGAACCCTTTGAAGGTCTCGGTGTCCCCGGCCTCGCGCAGCGCTCGGATGCCGGCCGCCATCCGGGTCTTGCTCATCGTGTTCCAGAGGGTCCGCTGAACCTTCCATGGTTCGCCGAGATCCGGCCGGTACGACGGAACGCCGGCCAGTAGGACGCCGTACATGGCCACTCGGTGCGCCTGGATGTGATCGGGATGTCCGTAGCCGCCGAACTGGTTGTAGGTGATCAGCACCTGCGGCCGGCGATTGCGAATCACCGGAACCAACTCGTCGGCGGCCTCCAGCAGGTCGGTGGTCCAAAAGATGCCCCCGCGGAGCACGTCGCGAGCAATGGCCATGCCTTTGTCGTCGTACGCCATCCCGGAGTCCCGGAACCGTCCGTCCCCACCCAGCCGGATGAAGTCGGTGACGCCCAGGATGTCCATGGCCACTTTGAGCTCGCCCAGCCGGTGAGCGCCGAGTTCGTCGTTCTCTTCGGCGCCGAGATGGGCGAGATCCTGGACGAGCACCTCCCCCTCCTCGCCGAGGGTGCACGTCACCAGGCAGACCGCCGCGCCCTCCGACACATACTTCGCCATCGTGGCGCCGTTGCCGATCGTCTCGTCATCAGGATGCGCGTGCACCAGCATGAGCCGCCGCGCAGGAAGGTTCTCCGAAGTCACGGCCCTACCCTATTCGCCGCAGCCCCGGGGTCCACTCCACAGCCAGTCGAAGAACCTCACCCGGACTCAAGCCGCGAGCCACATCCTGCCCTTCGACAAGCTCCCGGGCGCGTTCTTCCGCGTCATCGCGTACAAGCCGCGTTGGGGCGGATAGGGCCGCCTCAAGCAGCGAGCTGTCGGGTCGGTGGGGCCCGGCCCGAAAAGCTAAAGATCCTGAGTCCCAACCCGAACACCCGCGGCACGAGAACCGAACCCAACCATCACCTTTTCGGGCCGGGTCCCACCGACCCGGCGGCAAGCAGTGAATCGACAAGCTCAGGACACGTTGCGGCGATAATCAGACGACAACCCGCGGCTCCGCGAAGTGACAAGCCGAGTCGTGCGCCGTGAGACCGTCCGAGCGTGGGATGAGTTTCGGTTCTTCGACGCTGCAGATCTCCTGGGCTTTCCAGCACCTCGTATGGAACCGGCATCCCGAAGGTGGGTTCGCCGGGCTCGGTACGTCTCCGGTCAGCACGATGTGCTCCCGGGAGTTGCGTAGCGTCGGGTCGGGCACCGGTACCGCCGACAACAGGGCCTGGGTGTACGGGTGGGTGGGCCGGGAATAGATCTGGTCCTCATCGCCGATCTCGGCGAGCTTCCCGAGATACATCACGCCGACCCGGGTGGAGATGTGCCGCACCACCGAGAGGTCGTGAGCGATGAAGACGTAGGCCAACCCGAATTCGCGCTGCAGGTCCTCCAAGAGGTTGACCACCTGCGCCTGGACCGAGACGTCCAATGCCGAGACCGGCTCGTCGCAGACGATCACCTTCGGGTTGAGCGCCAGTCCACGGGCGATGCCGATCCGCTGCCGCTGGCCACCGGAGAACTGGTGCGGGTAGCGGTTGATGTGCTCGGGGTTGAGTCCGACCAGATCGAGCAACTCCTGCACCCGCTTGCGACGGCCGCCCTTGGGCAACACGTCGGTGTGGATCTCGAACGGCTCGCCGATGATGTCGCCGACCGTCTTGCGCGGATTGAGCGAGGTGTACGGATCCTGGAAGACGATCTGGATGTCGCGACGCAGCTTGCGCATCGCGACACCCTTCTGGCTGTAGACGTCCACGCCGTCGAAGGTCAGCTTGCCGGAGGTCGGTTCCTCCAGCCGCATCAGCATCCGACCGAGGGTCGACTTCCCGCAGCCCGACTCGCCGACGATGCCCAACGTCTCGCCCTTGTGCAGGTCGAACGAGACGCCGTCCAGCGCCTTGACGTGTCCGACGGTGCGCCGGAGCACGCCCGCCTTGATCGGGTAGTACTTGACCAGGTTCTCCGCCCGCAGAATCGACTCGCCGGTCATGACGTAACCCCACGCTGGCTCGGGATCGGTGAAGTCCTCGTCAGGCGTCCAGCGGATCGATCTCATCCGGGTGACCACGGCTTCGCCGGCCAGTCAAAACGTCTTCGGCGAAGTGGCAGGCCGACAAACGGAGGTGCACCACCTCGCGCAGCGGAGGCGGCGGATCGACCCGGCAGATGTCCTGGGCGTACTTGCAGCGCGGATTGAAGGGGCAGCCCGGCGGGATCTTGGTCAGGTTGGGCGGCAACCCGCCGATCGCGGCCAACTGCTGGCCCTTCTGGTCCAGCCGCGGGATCGATTCGAGCAGGCCCTTGGTGTACGGATGGGCCGGCTTGGCGTACAGCGGAAAGATGTCGGCGGCCTCGACGATCCGACCGGCGTACATCACGGCGATCCGGTCGGCCACATCGGCGACCACGCCGAGATCGTGGGTGATCAGGATCAGGCCCATCTGACGCTCGTCCTGGAGCTCCTTGAGCAGCGCCATGACCTGAGCCTGAACGGTCACGTCCAGCGCGGTGGTCGGCTCGTCGGCGATCAGCACCGCCGGATCCAACGCGATGGCCATGGCGATCATGATCCGCTGCCGCATGCCGCCGGAGAACTGGTGCGGGAACGCCTTGACGCGCTGCTTGGCGGCCGGGATCTGCACCCGCTCCATCAGCCGGACCGCTCGGTCCAGTGAGTCGGACCTGTTCATGCCCCGGTGCTTGCGGAACATCTCGGCGATCTGCCAACCGACCGGAAACACGGGGTTGAGGGAGCTGAGCGCATCCTGGAAGATGATCGAGATCTCCGGACCCCGGATCTCGCGCCGTTTCTCCTCGGAGATCTTCAGGATGTCAGTGCCGCAGTAGCGGATCTCCCCGCCGGTGATGAATCCGGGTGGAGTGTCGAGGATGCCCATGATCGCTTGAGCGGTGACGGACTTGCCGGATCCGGATTCGCCGAGCACGGCGACGGTTTCGCCCTGCCGGAGGGTCAGATTGACACCGTTGATCGCCTTGGCGACGCCGTAGCGGGTGCGGAATTCGACGAACAGTCGTCGACCTCCAAGAGCATTCCGTCCTTGGCTTGCCAGGTGCTGCTGGAGGTCATCGTCTCCACTGGGGACGCGGACGAAGTCACGGTTGTTCCTCCTAACGCATCTTGGGATCGAGGGCATCGCGAACGCAGTCACCGAGCATGATGAAGGCCAACACCGTGGCCGACAGGAAGACACTCGGAAACAGCAGCAGGTAAGGGGCAGCGCGGATCAGCCCGATACTCGAGGCCTCCGAGATCTGGATGCCCCACGAGATGGCGGGCGGCTGCAGGCCGATGCCCAGGAACGACAGGGTGGCCTCAATCGAGATGTAGGCGCCGAGATTGATGGTGGACACCACGATCACCGAGGCCAGCGAGTTGGGCAGGATGTGCGAACTGATGATCCGCCCTGGCGACGCGCCGAGAGCCCGCGCCGCCTGGACGTAGTCGTTCGGCTTGACCTGAAGCACGCTGGATCGCATCAGCCGGGCGATCGAGGGCCAGCCGAAGATGCCGAGCACCAGGGCGATCTTCGCCACGGAGACGACCAGCGGTTCGTCGAGACTCGGCGGGAAGCTGTAGATGAACAAGATGCCGCCCAGCAGCAACGGAATGCCGAGGAAGATCTCGCCGATCCGGCTGGCGAGGGAGTCCACCCAACCGCCGCGGTAGCCGGAGATGACGCCAACGAGGGAACCGAAGACCAGGGTGAACAAGGTGGCGAAGATGCCGACCAGGATCGAGGCTCGCGCGCCGTAGACCGTACGCGCGTAGACGTCGTAGCCCTGACTGTCCATGCCGAACCACGCGTCCGGGGGATGGGGCCTCCCGGGCCCGGTTGAGGTCGCCGTAGTACGGGTCCTTCGAGGTGAACAGCTGCGGGAAGGCCGCCATCACCACGAACAAGACGATCAGCGTCGCCGAGATCCAGAACATCGGCCGGTGGCGGAGTTCCTGCCAGGCGTCGCTGCCGAGCGAGCGTGCCTTCTCGCCCTTCTCCGGAGCCGACTACCGGGCCCTCGGGCCCACCCGTCGGATCAATGTTGACGGCGATGACAGAGTCGCTGGACGGTGGTGTCAGTCATTGGAGATCCTCGGATCCAGGAAGCCGTACAGGATGTCGACCAGCAGGTTGACGAAGAGATAGATCAACACCAGACACACGATGGTGCCGACCACCGACGTACCGTCCTTCAGCCGGATGCTGCGGTACAGGAAGTTGCCGATCCCGTTGATGTTGAAGATCCGCTCGGTGACGATGGCACCACCCATCAGCGCCCCGATGTCGATCCCGATGTAGGTGACGACCGGGATCAGCGAGTTGCGCAGCGTGTGGACACCGACGGTCCGGCGCGTTGGTCAGACCCTTGGCCTTCGCCGTGCGGACGTAGTCGGCGCGCAGGTTCTCGGACTGAGGTTGGCCCGCATCAGCCGGGCGATGTAGGCCAGCGAAGCCGACGCGAGCACGAAGGCCGGCATGATCAGCTGGTAGAAGGTGCCCTGGGTCGCGGTGACCGGGAACCACCCGAGCCGCACGCCGAAGATCAACTGGGCGATGCTGCCGATGACGAAGATCGGGATGGAGATCAAGAACAGCGTGCTGACCGTGACCAGGTTGTCGACGAACTTTCCCCGCCGGATCCCGGCGAGCACACCGGCGCTGATCCCGATCACCGTCTCGATGACGAGCGCCATCATGCCCAGCCTGAAGGTGGTGGGCCAGCGGGAGGCCAGCTCGTCGACCACCTTGTTGCCGAAGAAGTTGGTCCCCAGATCGCCCTGGACGAGGTTGCCCATGTAGAGCAGGTACTGCACGATCAGCGGCTTGTCGAGGTTGTAGTCGGCGCGGAACTTGGCGATGTATCCCGGTGGGCAGGGCCGCTCACCGCATCTCCCCACCGTCGGATCGCCCAGCGCGTAGACCGAGACGTAGATGATGAAGGTGACCCCGATGATGACCGGGATCATCTGCAGCAGGCGGCGGATCACATACTTGCCCACCTCGACTCCTCTCGTTCAGTTGTGAAGTGCTATGGACGAAACATAGCGTCGGCCCGCCGGGTTGTCCCGGCGGGCCGACGACTCACCTCTGTCCCATCGACGTCGATCACTTCGCCTTGATCGCGACGAGATCGAGTTGCTCGAACGCATCGACCTTGACGTCGGTGACCTTGTCGGAGAAGGCGACGGTGGTCTTGGGGTACCACAACGGAGCGACCGGCATGTCCGTGGCGAGCGTAGCCTCGGCCTGCTGGTACAGCGCGTTGGCCTCGTCGCTCGTCTTGGCTGCCGCCGCCTGGGCGGTGAGCTTCTCGAACTCCGGGTTGTTGTGCTCGGAGTAGTTCGAACCGCCCCCGCCGATGGCCCCCTTGCCGTAGAGCGGAACCAGGAAGTTCTCGATCGACGGGTAGTCCATCACCCATCCCGAGCGGAAGATGCCCTTGAGCTCCTTGGCGTCCAGCTTGTTCTGGAAGGTCGCGAAGTCGACGGTCGGCACCGCCCGGCAGTCGGCTCCCACAGCGTTCTTGATCGAGTTGCAGATCGCCTCGGAGTAGGCCTTGTTGATGGCGTTGTCGGCGTTGTAGGTCATCGTCAACGTGCCCTTGTAGCCGCCGGCCGCCTCGTAGGCGGCCTTCGCCTTGGCTGCGTCGAAGGTGCAGTTTTCGCCGCAGGCACCGGCCTTGTAACCGTCAACGACCGGAGACACCCAGCCCGTGGCGGGGGTCACGGTGCCGTTGAACACCTTGTCGGCGATCAGGTTGCGGTCGATGGCCATCGAGAGCGCCTTCCGCAGTGGGACGTTGTCCTTCATCTGCGGATCCCACGGCGAGAAGGTGACGCTGGTGAAGCGGCCCGCCTCGCGTTGCAGCCAGCGGTCCGGCAGGTCGTCCTTGAACGCCTCTCCCACCAGCTGGTCCGGCGGAATGGTGTCGAGGTAGTCGAGGTTGTTGGCCACGACGTCGGCGTAGGCCGCCGCCGAGTCCTGATAGATCCGGATCGTCACCTTGTCCACGTTGGGCTTGGGGTCGCCGCCGTAGTCGGCGAACTTGGTGAGCACGAACTCGGTGTTGGTCTTGCTGTCCAGCTTGAACGGACCGGCCCCGATCGGCTTCGCCTCATAGGCCTTCGGGATCGGCGAAGAAGGAGTCGGGCAGTGGCGCGAACGCGTTGTACCCCAGCCGCACCGGCAGGTTCGACACCGGCTCGGAGGTATCGATCGTGAAGGTCTTGTCATCGACGACCTTCAGGCCCTTCATGGTCTTCGGCCTTCGGATCCTTCTTGCATTCCGCGTCCGGGCACTGGGTGTCCGCATAGCCGGCAACGGGGGCGAAGAAGTAGCTGTTGCCCTGGCCGTTGGGTGCGTACGCGGTGTAGTTCCAGGCGTCCACGAAGTTCTTGGCCTTGACCTCGGTGCCGTCGTGGAACTTGTACGGCTTGAGCTTGACCGTGAAGTGCTTGTTGTCGCTGGTCTCGATGGACTCGGCGATGTCGTTGATCGGCGCGGCGGTGTCGACGTCGTACCTGATCAGCTTCGCCGTCATCGGCACGACGACGTAGGAGCCGCACGACTCGTTCGTGTTGCCGGGGATCAGGGCGTTCTGCGGGGTGCAGCCGTAGACCGTGACCTCACCGCCCGCCTGCCCGGCGGGCTGGCTCGTTCCGGGATTCGGCGGCGTCGCGCCGCCACCGCCGCACGCTGTCGCCACCAGAGCGATCGCCGTCAACAGCGGCGACGGCCATTCCGCGAGTTCTTACTCGCATTTAGGTCCTCCTCCAAGGGGTGTGCCCAAAACGGGCACGTTCGTCGTGCGGGGCCTGACGACTGCGCACAGGATGAAACAGTTCTAGGACATCAAACTAACAACCACAAGTCTTGTTGCGAGGCACAGGGGCACACGCAACATGATTGTGATGTCGACTGAGAGCACCACGATCAGCGCCTGACCGCAAGGATCGTCCGATGCGTACAACGCCGGTTGACGCCGCAACGTGCCCCGAGCCTGTTGAAGTTTGGTAGCAGATCTCCCTCACTTCGCGCGCCGCTCACTGATCAGCCGGCCGATGATGGTCAGTGCCAAGGCGATGACCAGCATCGCCGTGCCGACCACGTTGATCTGCGGCGGCAGCGCCTTCTTCGCCGCACCCCAGACGAACATCGGAAAGGTGACCTCCGAGCCCGAGTTGAAGTTCGTGATGATGAAGTCGTCGAAGGACAGCGAGAACGACAGCATCGCGGCACCCACCACGCCGGGCATGATCAGCGGCAGGGTGATCCGCAGGAACGTCTGCGTCCGATTGGCATAGAGATCCTGCGCGGCCTGCTGGAGCCGAGGATCCATGCCGATCAGCCGGGCCTTCACGGTCACGACGACGAAGCTCAGGCAGAACACGGTGTGCGCGATCCAGATCGTCGTCTGTCCCAGCGGAATGCCGAGGTTGACGAAGAGCACCAGCAGGGAAGAACCTGCGACCACCTCGGGCGTGGCCATCGGCACGAAGATCAAGATGTTGGCCAGGCCCTTCCCCCGGAAGTCGTGCCGGACCAGTCCGAACGCGGCAATCGTTCCAATGATCGTGGCGGCAATCGTGGACAGCACTGCGATCTTGAGGCTCAGCAGCACCGAGGCGCACATGCCCTCGACGGCGCAGGGATGGGTCCACGCATCGAGGGAGAACGCGGTCCAGGTGTAGTTGAACGAACCCTCGGGCTTGTTGAAGGAGAAGATGATCACCACGATGACCGGGATGAACATGTAGACCAGCGCCAGGATTCCGAAGAATGTGACCAGGTGATCCGCGAGCCAGCGCCCCGGGCGGACCTTGGATCGCATTGGCAGTTGGTCGGTGCCCGCAGCCACCGTCTCGGACGGAGTTATCACAGCCATCAGACCAGGTCCTCCGTTCCGGCGCGGCGGACGTAGAAGATCACCAGGGTGACTATCGCCGCCATCAGAGAGATCGACATCGCTGCGGCATGGTTGTAGTCGCGTACCCGCAGGAACAAGGCATCGATGACATTGCCGGCCATGGATTCCCGCATCGAGCCGAGGAAGGTGGCATTGACATAGTCACCAGCCGCCGGAATGAAGGTCAGCAGCGTCCCGGACACGACGCCAGGTAGGGACAGCGGCCAGGTGATCTTCCAGAAGGCGGTCCACGAACTGGCATAGAGGTCGCCCGCGACCTGCACCAGTGCTCGATCCTGCTTCTCCAGTGACGCGTAGAGCGGCAAGGTCATGAACGGCAAGAAGTTGTACGCCAGGCCGAGAATCACCGCGAGCGGCGTGGCCAGCACGCGCCCGTCGCTGGTCAGTCCGACCAGATCGGTGACGGACAACAGCCCGATCGCTCCGAAGAAGCTGACGACCGGGCCGTCGTCGGCCAGGATCGTGGTCCAGGCGAGCGTCCGGATCAGGAAGCTGGTGAAGAACGGCGCGATGATCAGCACGAGCATGATCGGCCGCACCCGGGCGCTCACCTTGAAGGCGATGGTGTAGGCGAGCGGATAGGCGATCACGATGGTCAGCACGGTGGCGGTGGCCGCGTAGACGAACGAGCGCAGGAATTGCGGCCAGTACTCCGTCCAGACCTCCCAGTAGTTGCCGACCGCGAAGGTGAACGAGTAGCCCTCCTCCAACCCGCCCGTGGTCAGCGAGTTGTTCAGCAGCGTGAGGATCGGCAGCACGAAGAAGATGATCAGCACCAGCGCCATCGGCAGCAGCAAGAAGTACGGCGTGAGCTTCTTCGACCGGACCAGGTTCGGCCGGCGGCGGGGCGGTGGTTCCCGGGACGTGCTGTGCCGCGGCGGCGACGCTCACCTGATCACCTCCGCGGGCACGGCGCAGATCATGACGCGACCTCGGCGGCTTCGGCTTCCTTCCAGGCGCCTTCATGCAGGCCGAAGGTGTGCTCCGGATGCCAGTACAGGCTCACCTGCTCGCCCACCCGGCGGAGCTCGGTCGCACTGTTCTGACTGAACACCGTCAGCTCTTCCTCGGCATCGGCGAGCGAGCGCACCAGGTACTGGGTCGAGACGCCGATGAAGGACGTGTCGATGATCGTGCCGTCGATGCTGTTCATATTGTCGGGTGCCTGGCCGAGGTCGGCGATCTGGAGCTTCTCCGGGCGTACGCCGGCCTCGACGGCGGTGCCGGTGGCCGCCATCCGCTTCGCCGGCAGCAACAGGGTGATGCCGTGGAAGTCGACCTTGACCACGTCGTCGTCCCGGCTCAAGACGTTCACCGACAGCAGGTTGGTCTGGCCGAGGAAGCCGGCCACGAACGCCGTCCGCGGGTTCTCGTAGAGCTCTATCGGGGCGCCCATCTGCTCGACCTTGCCCTTGTTGAGCACCGCGATCGTGTCGGCCATCGTCATGGCCTCTTCTTGATCATGGGTGACGTGGATGAAGGTGATCCCGACCTCGGTCTGGATCCGCTTCAGTTCGAGCTGCATCTGGCGGCGCAGCTTGAGGTCCAGCGCGCCCAGCGGCTCGTCGAGCAGCAGCACCTTGGGCTTGTTGACCAGCGCCCGGACGACCGCGATCCGCTGCTGTTGACCACCCGAGAGCTGGGTCGGTCTCCGCTTGGCGAGATGTTGCATCTCGACCAGCTCGAGCATCTCGTTGACCCGGCGATCGATGTCGGACTCCTTGCGGCGCCGCAGGCCGAAGGCGACGTTCTCGAAGATCGTCATGTGCGGGAAGAGCGCGTAGCTCTGGAAGACGGTGTTCACCGGTCGCTGGTACGGCCGCTTGTGGGAGATGTCCTGGCCGCCGATCAGGATCTGTCCGGCGGTCGGATCCTCCAGCCCGGCGACCATTCGCAGCGTCGTCGTCTTGCCGCAGCCCGACGGCCCGAGCAGCGCGTAGAACCGGCCTTCGGGGACGGTGAGTCGAGATGTCGTCGACCGCCCGGAAGTTGCCGTAGTGCTTGTGCAACCCGCGAATCTCCAGGCCGCCGGTGACATCGGCCTGTGCCGGGTCGTCCTCGGTGTTCAAACTGCTCGTGCTGGTGGCAGTCATGATCGGCTCACGCCCCTGTCAGTTTCGCGAAGGCTCGGTTGCATCGGTTTTCCTCCTCCTCGGTCAGGCCCTTGAAGACTTTGGCCTTGTCGAGGGTCTCTGGCGTCGGGAAGACAAGCGGGTTCTCCAGCAGGTCCGGGTCCAGTTCCTGCATAGCCTCGGCCGTGCCGTCGACCGGGGAGATGTAGTTGATGTAGTCCTCGGCCAGCGCGGCGATCTCCGGCTGGAAGTAGAAGTTGATCAACGTCTCGGCGTTCTTCTTCCGCGGGGTGCGGATGGGAATCACGTAGTTGTCGCTCCAGATGGTGCATCCGGCGTCCGGCACGATGAACTCCAGTTCTGGAGTGTCGGCCTGCAGGCTCACCACATCGCCAGTCCAGCCGACACACGCCACCACGTTGCCCTGCACCAGGTCGGCGCCATAGTCGTTACCGGTGAATCGGCGGATCTGACCGGAGTCGACCGCCTCCTGCAGCATGGCGATCGCCTGGTCGAACTGGTCCTCAGTGAAGTCCGCCGGATCGAAGCCGAGCTCCATCATGGTCAGTCCGACCGTGTCCCGCATCTCGGTCAGACAGGTCACCTTGCCGCGGAGGTCCCGGTCCTTCAGCAACTGGCCCATCGAGGTCACCTTCTTGCCGCCCAGGGTGGTCGGATTGACCGCGATGCCGGCCAGGCCGGACTGCCAGGTCACCGAGTACTTCCGTCCCGGGTCGAAGCTCACGTCGCGGAGATCGGCGCGAAGGTTCTTCAGGTTCGGGATGTTGGCGTGGTCGAGTGGCTCGCAGAAGCCGAGCCGGATGAGCTTGCCGACCATCCAGTCCGTCACGCAGAACACATCGGCGGCGATGGCCTGGCCACCGGTCAATTGCGGCTGGATCTTGGCGAAGTACTCGTCGTTGTCGTTGACGTCCTCGGTGTAGTTGACCGTGATGCCGGTCTTGTCGGTGAACTGCTCCAAGGTCGTCGGGTCGGTCGACCCGTCCTCGGCCACGTCGATATAGAACGGCCAGTTCGACCAGTTGACGGTCTGGTCGGAGTCGGACATGTCCGGCACGGGCTGATAGTCGGTCACCTTGATGCCCGGGCACGCTGCACGCGCTGAGCACTGCGGCGGCCCCGACCAGTCCGGCGCCCCGAAGGAACGACCGTCGACCGAAGCCGCGGCCAGCATCCATGACCCACGCGGTGCGCCGCCGGTCGACCCCCTGGCCCGACGTTGGGCAGGCGCCCTGCCAGATAAGTGAGTTGCGATCACGAGCTCCCTCCCGACGCGCCCTGACGAAGCGCGGAATCCCTGGACCTGCGGTGAGCGGCTATGCACGTCGCCACTACGTTTATCGCAGTGTGTCACCGATTTGGCAAGGTTTTCCGTGTTTCAGTTTCGTTTCCACAACTGATCCACTTGCCAAATCCCGGTGTCGCTGCGATCATCGATCGGGTGTCCCAGCACAGCGTAATCCCGTCGCGTCCCTGGTGGAGCGGACCGACCATCGCGCGTCCCGCAACGGTGACGCGGGTCCTGCGCCGCTGGACAGATCTCCAAGGCGATCATCGAGCAGCTTCAGCAGGACGGCCGACGGACGTACGCCAAGATCGGTGAGGCGGTCGGGCTGTCCGAGGGCGCCGTCCGGCAGCGGGTCAACCGTCTGGTCGATTCCGGCGTGATGCAGATCGTCGCCGTGACCAATCCCCTGCAACTGGGGTTCCGCCGCCAGGCCATGATCGGGATCAAGGCCGAGGGATCCTCGATCCGATCGTCGCCGCCCTCGCCGCGATGGACGAGGTGGACTACGTCGTGATCACCGCCGGCTCCTTCGACATCCTGGTCGAGGTGGTCTGCGAGGACGATGATCACCTGGTGAGGCTGCTGAGCAGCCAGATCCGCACCATTCCCGGCGTACACACCACCGAGTCGTTCGTCTATCTCAAGCTTTCAAACAGTCCTACGAATGGGGAACGCGTTGAGTTCCGGCACGGGGGACGAACCCGGCGTTGAAGCCGCGTCGCCGAACCACACAGGAGCACACGCATGAATGAGCCAGGACACGACGACCACCGACACCACCGAGGCGGCGCAGTCGAGAATCCCGCCGACCACCTGTGGATGCACTTCACCCGGATGTCGTCCTACGCCACCAACCCGGTGCCGACCATCGAGCGAGGTGAGGGCGCCTACATCTGGGACACCAACGGCAAGAAGTACCTCGACGCGCTGTCCGGCCTGTTCGTGGTCCAGGTCGGCCACGGGCGTGAGGAACTTGCGCTGGCCGCGGCCGAGCAGGCCCGCAAGCTGGCCTTCTTCCCGATCTGGTCCTACGCCCACCCGAAGGCCATCGAGCTGGCGGAACGGCTGGCCCACGAGGCACCCGGCGACCTCAACAAGGTGTTCTTCTCGACCGGCGGCGCGGAGTCGGTCGAGACGGCCTGGAAGGTGGCCAAGCAGTACTTCAAGCTGATCGGCAAGCCGAGCAAGACCAAGGTGATCTCCCGGGCGATCGCGTACCACGGCACGACCCAGGGCGCCCTGTCGATCACCGGCGTGCCCGGCTTCAAGCACGCTTTCGAGCCACTGGTCCCCGGCACCTTCCGGGTGCCCAACACCAACTTCTACCGGGCGCCGGACATCTACGAGCACGACGAGAAGCAGTTCGGGCTGTGGGCCGCGAACCGGGTCGAGGAGGCGATCCTCGAAGAGGGCCCCGAGTCGATCGCGGCCGTGTTCGTCGAGCCGGTGCAGAACGCGGGCGGCTGCTTCCCGCCGCCGCCGGGATACTTCGAGCGGTTGCGGGAGATCTGCGACAGCTACGACGTGCTTCTGGTCTCCGACGAGGTCATCTGCGCCTACGGACGGCTGGGCACCATGTTCGGGTCGCAGAAATTCGACTACCAGCCCGACATCATCACCAGCGCCAAGGGCCTCACCTCGGGCTATTCACCGCTGGGCGCGGCGATCATCTCCGACCGGGTGTTCGAGCCGTTCGGTCGGGGCGACGCGATGTTCCCGCACGGCTACACGTTCGGCGGCCACCCGGTCTCCTGCGCGGTCGCGCCTGGCCAACCTGGACATCTTCGAGCGCGAGGACCTGCTCGGCAACGTGCTGCGCAACGAGAACGCCTTCCGCCAGACGCTGGAGAAGCTCTACGACCTGCCGATCGTCGGCGACATCCGCGGCGACGGCTACTTCTACGGCATCGAACTGGTCAGCGACAAGGCCACCAAGGAGAGCTTCAACCACGCCGACTCCGAGCGGATCCTGCGCGGCTACGTCTCGGGCGCGCTGTTCGAGAACGGTCTGTACTGCCGCGCCGACGATCGTGGCGACCCCGTCGTCCAGGTCGCTCCGCCGCTGATCTGCGGCCAGGCCGAGTTCGACGAGATGGAGCAGATCCTGCGCCACGTCCTCGGTCAGGCGTGGTCGATGGTCTGACCGGGTGACGCCGGTCAGCTGAAACGCGACAGCGAGGCGACGGCGCGGCGGAGTCGGTCCGTTTCGTCGACGACGGCCCGACGCACGGGGGCCGCGAGATCGCCGCTCAAGGTCTGCTCGGCGAGTTCCACCGTCTCCGGGGTCGCCGCGGTCGACGGAAAGGCTTTGGTCGCGACCCCGCCCAGCACCCAGCCGCTGCGGAAGTCCGCGGTCGCCCCGATCTCGGCGAAGTAGCGGGGCACGTACGGGGCCGTCAGGGTGGTCTGCCGCGGGATCGAAGAAGCCGTCGGCGGTGGCGTAGAGCTCGTACGCACTGAGTTCCGACGGCTGCATCAGCAGCTGCCAGGCCGCTTCCTTGGCCTCCGGCGAGGGAATCGAGGCGCGGGCCTGGGCGGCGTGATTTCGTCCGGAGGCACTCGGATCCCGCCCCAGAGCGGCGTCGATCAGCGTGTCGTCGCCGGTGAGCAGCACGATCTGGCGTACGACGCCCCAGAGAAGCTCGGGATCCAGGTCCAGCCCCGGCGGCAGGTGCGTCTCATCGTGCCAGCCCCGCAGTAGTTGATCATCGACCGAGGTGCGCACGCAGGCCCGGAATGCGGCGAGCTGCCGGTCGGAACCCGGTTCGCTGCCGTCCATGATCACGGTGGCGAGGTCGTGCACCCGGGCCAGGCGGGCGGGCCGCTCGGCCACCGGCGAATACGCACCGGCCAGCTGGCTGGCCGCAAAGGCCAGCAGCTGGGTCACGATCACTTCCGATCGCCTGGTCGGCAAGCTGTCGCAGAGCAGATCGAGCGCCTCGGCCGGCGCAAGCTGCGCATCCCGGACCGCATCACGAACCGCGTTGTGGATCACCACCGAGGCGGGCTCGTCGGTGATCGATCCCAGCACCGCGGCCAATCGTCGCCAGCCGTCGTCGCCGAACCTGATCTTGGCCCAGGTCGAGTCGGTCACGTCAGGGATCACCAGCGCGGAATCGGAAGGCACGGTGAGGGCCTCCCGATCGTCGTCGACGACGAGCTCCTGGACCGCCGTCACCGCCCCCGAGTGATCAACGCTGCCGACGACGATGCGGTGCGGACGGGTCGGCCCCGTCCGGCGAGGGCCGCCTGTTGATCATGATCTGTGGCGGGGACTCGAGCACATCGAGCGTGTCCATTCCGGCCGTCCGGAGCCAGCTCTGCGACCATGCCTGAAGATCGATGGGGCGGTGGTCACGGTCCTGGCTCTCGCCACCGATGCGGTCCAATGGGCGATCAGGTCGTCGAAGGTCGCATTGCCGTAGGCGAAGTCGGAGAAGTAGCTGCGCAAGCCGGCGAGGAATACCTCGTCACCGAGGTACGCGTGCAGTTGCTTGAGCACGGCTGCGCCCTTGGCGTAGGAGATGCCGTCGAAGTCCTGCAGGGCTGACTCGGCATCCCGCGCGCCATTGGACGCCACCGGGTGGGTGGATGGCGATTGATCGGCGACCGAGCCCCAGTCCTTCCGGACGACGCCGAACTCGGTCCAGGCCGGGTACGCGGTCGCCTCGCTGCAGCACCGCTGAGCCAGGTACTCGGCGAACGACTCGTTGAGCCAGAGGTCGTTCCACCAGCGCATCGTCACCAGATCGCCGAACCACATGTGGGCCATCTCGTGCGCGATCACGCCGGCGCCGCTTGGTCCGCTCGCCGTGGGTGGCCCGACCGCGGAAGAGGAGCTGGTCCCGAAGCGTCACGCAGCCCGGATTCTCCATCGCGCCGGCGTTGAAGTCCGGCACGAACGCCTGATGGTATTCGTCGAACGGGTACGGCATGCCGAACACCCGCTGGTAGTAGTCGAGCGCCTGCTTGGTGATCATGGTCAGGTCATCGATCGACTCCGCCAGTTGGAAATCGAGCGAGGCGCGGGCGTGGAAGCCGAGCGGAACACCTTCATGATCATCGAGAACCGAGACGTAGGGTCCGGCCACCAGCGTGACGAAGTAGCTGGCCAGGGGTTTGCTCTGGGTGATCAGCCAGCGTCCCGATTCGATCATGGTGCTCGGTCCGTTGCCGATCACCGTCCATTCCGGCGGCGCGGCCACCCGAAGCTCGTAGCCGCTCTTCAGATCCGGCTGATCGAAACAGGCGAACCAGGTCGGCGCCGCGTCCAGGAACGACATCGCGTAGAGGTAGGTCTCCCCGTCGGTCGGGTCGATGTGCCGATGCAGCCCTTCGCCGCTGGACGAGTACGCCATCCGGCCGCGGATGATCAAGGTGTTGCTCGGCGCCAGGCCACTCAACGCGATCCGGCCGTCCTGCCAGCCGTCGTGGCCGAGTTCGGCGCCGTTGAGCCGCAGCGGACAGCAGTTCGGTACCGCGGAAGTCGACGAAGGTCTCCGGGCCGGTGGTGTCGAAGTCGATCGTCGTCTCCGACCCGAAATGGGCGCGCTCGGATCGGTGAGGTCCAGGTCGATGATCATCTTCGTGATGATCAACTGGGCGGACCGGGCTTCGGCCTCGGCGTGCCGCAGGCGCTGC
>CAVRSH010000022.1:0-35458 GCA_963723815.1 uncultured Actinomycetota bacterium
CGCATGAGGGTGCGCTTCTCGGTCTATCGGAAGCCGTTGTGGTACAGGTGACTTTTGCCTGGTTCCCCTGGCCGGGGCACTGTGGTCCGTTCGGATAGCTGGTGTGGCGTGGACATCGACCGAAGTGCGGAGGGCCTTTCTACCCGGCCTCGGAATCGTCGCGCTGACATTGATCGCGCCCACCGGAAGATCGGCACTTTCGGCGAACCCGACCTTGTCCGCAGTCGGCGCCATGCTGGCCGAGCAGGAACCGTCCGGGTCGTCGGTCGGGCACGGCGACAGTTCGGCCGGTTCGGTGTCGGCCTGCAGGGTGGCGTCGCGGGTCTGGCACCGATCGGCCCAGCAGATCCTCAGCCAGACCGAGGAGAGCTCCGGCGCGATCGACCGTTCGACGAAGACCGAGACCCCCGACAGCGCGCCGATCTCGGTACAGGCTTGCTGCTGCTGGTCGCACCCCGCGAGGGCGAAGCCCGCCACGGCGAGGACAGCGAGTACGGTGCGCACGCCTGCGAGCTTAGGCCGGATCGGGAAGGCGCTCGGCGAACGTTGAGCTGTTCATCGTCGCCGGCTTTGTTGATCTCGGCTCGCTGACCGCCGTGACGCTCACCCTGTTCGGCGCGGTGACTCTTCTTCGCCTCGGCGGGGGCGAGCGCGGCGTACTGAGCGGCAGAGAAATCTACGCCGATGGAGACCCGGGCGCTGTGCATCGCCTTCTTCTAGCGATCGGCACGGCGGCGGGTGGCGTGGCCGGCCGCTGCTCTTCGGTTCGTTGATCGAGAACGCCTCCGTTCGCCAAGCCACTGACCGCCGAGGACGCCGGAAGCAGCCGGAAGGCACCGGCGAATTCATGATCAACTATTGGCCAGGGCGTACGCCCGTAGCGTCGCGGCGGCGGTGTTGTCCCAGCTGAACGTCGACGCGTGGGCGGCCGCGTTGGCGCCCATCCGGACCGTTCGTCCGGGTGATCGAGCACCGACCCGAGGGCGTCGGCCCAGAGCGTTCGGGTCGTGGCCGGCGACCAGGATCCCGGTCTGTTGATCTTGAACGGCGTGCCGCAGGCCGCCGACGTCGGTGGCCACCACGGGCCGGCCGCAGGCCTGGGCCTCGAGGGCGACCAGGCCGAACGACTCGTTGTAGGAGGGCACCCCGACCACGTCGGAGGCGCAGTACCAGCGGAAGAGTTCGGCGCGTTCGGAGTGCGGCCGGAAATCGCACCAGATCGGTCACCCCCAGTTCTTCGGTGAGCGGTGCCAGGGTCCGCGGACCAGCCGGAGTCGGGGCCGCTCGGACTGCCGATGATGATCAGCTTCAGCTCGGTGCCGGCGCTCGGGCGAGCGCCGGGCGAGCTCGGCCACGGCCCTGATCAACACGTCGGGAGCCTTCAGCGGCTGGATCCGCCCGACGAACAAGATCACCCGCGCATCCTGTGGAACCCCGAGCTGGGCCCGGGACTTGGGCTGGTCGCAGGGGTGGAAGGTGTGCAGGTCGACCCCCGGCGGCACGATCGTGATCCGGTCGGGGTGGGCGGCGTAGTGGTGCTCGAGCTCGGCCGCCTCGTCGGTGGTGTTGGCGGTCAGCATCCGTGCGGCCTTGACGATGGCGGCCTCGCCGCGCTCGCGCACGTCGGGCTCGGTCTGCTGGTCGACCGTCAGGCTGGAGTTCTTGACCCGGGCCATCGTGTGCATGGTGTGCACCAACGGCAGCTGGTGCCGATCGGCCAGCTCGGCACCGACCAGACCGGACAGCCAGTAGTGGCTGTGGATGAGGTCGTAGCCCTTCGATCACGCTCGTCGAGGCCGGGCCGTGAACTCCGGCACCAACTCGGGCAGCGACTCCTTGGACACGGCTTCGAGCGGGCCGGCCGGGACGGTGATCACCCGGGTGTGCTCGTTCACCTCGACGACCTCGGCCGCAGCCGGGTCCTCGGCTCGGGTGAAGACGTCGACCTTGATGCCGCGTTCGCCGAGTCGCCGGGACACCTCGGCGACGTAGACGTTGAGGCCGCCGGCGTCACCGACTCCGGGCGTCGCCAGTGGGGACGTGTGCATCGTGATCATGGCGACCCGGTGTGGATAGCCGGTCACGCGGTCAGACTACCCGGGTCAGCGGTTGACCAGGACCAGGGCGAGCACGGCGAGGAACAGCCCGACGACCTGCACGGCGCGCAACCGTTCCCGATCGATGATCAGGGCCAAGATCACGGTGGTCACCGGGTACAGCGCGGCGAGCGGCGCGACCACGCTGATGTCCCCGTTCCGAGCGGCGATCAGGTACAGGGCGTTGGCGGTCATGTCGAACGGTCCGGCGATCAACGTCCAGCGCAGCGAAGGTCCCTTCGGCCACCCGCCGGGGCGCGTGACGGCGAGAAGTATCGCGCCGAAGGTCAACGCGGCCAGTTGGGCCGCCGCGCTCGGCCAGAGGCCCGCCGTGCCGCCGGCGGACCGGCTCGCGGTCGCCATGAAGATGAAGAACAGCGCGAAGCACGCGCCGGATGCGACCGACATGACGATGAGCCGGCGGGTGACCAGGGTTGTCGTCCCGACCGGGACGGGGGCCAGGCTGACCAGCGCAATCGCCAGCAACGCGCAGCCGATGCCGATCAGTCGAACGGTCGAGGGCTGTTCGCCGCTGGCCAGTCCGAAGATCACCGGGATGGTGGCCGAGGTGACCGCGGTGACCGGGGCCACGACCGTCATCGCGCCGGCCGAGAGGGCGCGGTAGAAGAAGATCAGCCCGACCATCCCGGAAACCCCGGCCAGCCGCTCCCCAGACCAGGCTGATGGGCTGGATCGGTACGAAGGTGAGCGCGATGTAGATCGCCAGCAGGGGCAGGCTGACCAGCTTGGATAGCCAGGCTACGGGCAGCGAGGCGGCGTTCTGGGTCGCCTTGCCGCCGGCGAAGTCGCCGACGCCCCAGACCAGCCCGGACAGCGCGGCGAGAGCGACGAAGAACATCCTCGACACCCTGAGCCGCGGAGACGTCAGACGATCAGCCCGACCGGTCGCGCTGAGCGGCTGATAAGCCGGCGGCGTACATTAGGAGAATGGGGTCGTGACCATCGACGAGAGCCGCGGATGGACGGACTCCGCTTCGCAGCACCTGCAGCATCTCCTGCTGGAGGCGGTCGAAAGCGCGACCTCCGACGGCGGCCGTACCGGCCCTGGATACCTACGCGGAAACGCTGAACGAAACGCCCGAGGCGGTGATCGCGGCGGGCAGATCGCTTCGCTATCGAGGACTTCTGTTCGGCGACAGCCGGCTCGCCGGAGATGCCACCATGGCCGTCGAACTGACCGAGCGCGGTCGGGCGCTGCTGGCGGAACGTCGCGCCCGACGGGAGAACGCCAGATCGTCACGGGCCCTTGCCTGCCGCGACGCCTTCCTGGACTGGTGCTACGCATGGACGAGCAGCAAGGGATACGTCCCCGACATCGACGCGTTCAGCAGCGATGTCCGCAGCTACTTCGAAGGCGGCCCGTTCAGCCCGGCCGAGATCGCCTGGGCATCCAAGCATCTCCGCGACATCGGCATGATCACCGGTCCGGAAGTAGAGGGGGTCGGCATCGTCAGGCCGAACATCACACCACGAGGACGGACTGTGGTGGAGGACTATGATCGTCGATCACGACCTACAACGCGCGCGCGGCTGAGCCGCGCCCGGGACGGTCGAAACTGTCAGACTCGCGGCGGCTCACAGCCCTCTGGGAGCCTGACTAGCCGGGTGGATCCTGCCCGTGTCGGCTCACGCCAGCTGGCAGCCAGGCGAGAGCCGCGCCAATGCGGCAGTACTTCAAGCAAGAGCCGACATCTCAGTCGGTCACGGGCCGGCTCCGTCGGCATGCGCGTCTCCAGCAGCAGCCACTGGCGCTTCGCTGGTTTAGCCATCAGCAAAGCACCCTGGTTTGATGGCAACAGGAGCGCGGTCCCGGACGTATTGAGTGCGCCGGACCGGCGATACTTCCAGGATGAGTGTCAACCTCACGCCGTCCGGGCTATGGCTGTTGTCCGGGTTGACGCACAGTGCCGGGAAGCGGTTGATGGTTTGCTGGAGACCATCACCGAGCACATGGCGATCGCCACCGCAGACGCCGTCACGATCCGCCAGCTCAGCAGGGATGGCCAAGATCTCGTTCCCGTCGCCGTCCATGATGTCGACCAAGCACGAGCTGCGGCGATGGCATCGATCATGAGACAGACCCAGCGCGCCAACGAAGGTCTTTGGAAGCCTGTTGTCCAAAACCAGATGCCTCTTGGCTGGCAGATTCCCGCCGGGGACACCGCTCGCCGAGGCTAACGACCAGCAGGCCAGGTTCGTACAGAGGTTCGGCATCCGAGCCATCCTCGCGGTACCGCTGCTCTACCGAGACGAGGTCGTCGGCGGAATATCACTCGTGCGCTTCGCAGTTGACCAACCGTTCGAGGACGCCGACGAGAACCTGGTCATCTTGTGCGGGCAACGAATCGCTCCAGCTCTGGCCTTCCGCGACCACGTCACGTGATGCGGTGCCACTTCCGATTCGGAACGGCTGCGGGTCGAGGTCGCCGAGCGGCTTGAACCAAACGAGAACAGGCGGGATCGTCGCCGGTTGCCAGTACGGCGGCCGGCCATGTCAAAGCCCAGAGCCCCACATGCACCCGGGCTGGCTTTCGAAGTCGGCACAGATCACCGGCGCGTCGGCTAGAAGGCACTCAAAGCCGGGCGACAAGCGCCGGTTCAGCGAGGACTGTCCCTGACGTCGCTCGCCGGCGCTCACCACCATGATCATCGGGCCGCGACGGCTGCCCTGGCGTGGGCGAGGGCGCCGAGCTGGGCGCCCCACCTTTCAGCGCGTTCCAGCTCACCGGGCAGCAGCGGTCCACATGTCCCATCGACGAAGAAGGTTCGCGGCCGGGCGACCAGCTCAACCCCGCGGCGCTGGAGCCGTCTCGATGCCTCCCTTGCCGCTCCGCCCCACCAAGGTCCACGTCTCGACTTAGTGCCGAATGTGGCCGCCCGCGGTGGTAGGGCGGAGCATTCAGCAATCCATTCGCGCACAGCGGCCGTCGTGCTTGACCGCGATCCTCGCCGACGGGCGTCGTCGCGGGTCTTCGGGCGCGACATCCCGAACGCATGGGTCGGACCGCCCAGGATGAGCAGGTCGGCCTCGTCTTCGACCGGGGCCGCCGAGACTTCGCACAAGCTCGCCTCGACGTGGCGGGACAGCCCACGCCAGACGGCTCGGGCGATCTGTTCGGTGGTGCCGAATGCGCTTTGGTAGACCACGAAAACTGTCATGGCAGACAGCGTCGCCGTTGGCTCGGTCGATCGCAGGGCCGTAGGTCCCGACCGATCACTGACCGAAGTCACCATTCGTGGCATGGACACGTGGGCGGTTGTGTCAGCGGCAGATCATGAACGTCCTCGGTGCTGCGCAGTTCCTAGGGGCGCGATTCCTCACGGAGGCCGGTCGTCGGCAATTCAGGGGCTGCAACGGGCGCGGACCCCGCCTCCGGTCCCGGTTCGTCGTCCTCGTTGCGGGTCGTGCTGCTGAGCCGGAGTGTCGCCACCAAGCCGAGCCCCAGGAACCCGGCCGCGGCGAAGGCGCTCAGCTGGGTCGCGTCGCTGAACGCCGACCGAGCCGCGCTCGCGGCCGCCGGCGATTGCTGGTCGAGGGAGGCGATGGCCGAGCCGGCACTGTCCACGACGGCGTTCACAATGGGGTACGGGTCACCTCGGCACCGCCGGAGTCCGGCCAAGCCGGAGTCCAGTTGACTGCCCAGGGCGCTGAACAAGATGGTGCCGAGCACGGCGATGCCGAGGGCGGAGCCGACCTGTCGCGCGGTGCTCTGGGTCCCGGATCCGGAGCCGCTCTGGTCCACCGGTACGTCCATGAGTACGACGCCGGTCAACTGAGCGGTCGCGAGCCCGACACCGAAGCCGTACACGAAGAGGGCGCCGACGATCGCATACCAACGGGTGTCGGTGGAGATGACCAGGCCGGTGATGACCAGGCCGAGGATCTCGGATGCGATGCCGATCCGGACGATGACCACCGGGGCGAAGCGGCGGCCGAAGGCCCCCGCGAACCCGCTGGCCAGGAAGGAGCCGACGGCCAGTCCGAGCAACACGAGGCCGGTGTGCAGGGCGTCGTACCCGAGGACGTTCTGCAGCCACAGCGGCAGTGACAAGATGATGCCGAACTCCCCGAGCGAGACGATCATCGCGGCGATGTTGCCGTTCCGGAATGACGGGATCGCGAACAGCCCGAACGCGAGCATCGTGCTCTTCCCCTGACGTTGGCGGCGACGACCCCACCACACGAAGGCAGTCCCAGCCAGCAGGGAGACGGCGAACACGAGCGGGATCGGCGAGATCTCGAACGGCCAGGTGTGGCCGGCCACGCTCGGCGCGTGGTTGGTGTGCCACCAGCCGTACGTCCGTCCCTCGATCAAGCCGAAGACCAGGGATCCGGTGGCCAGCACGGCGAGCACCGCACCGACGACGTCGACCGGTCGGGTCGTCGCCTCGCGCGACTCCGTGACGAAGATCAGCAGCCCGACGATGATGATCACGCCGAGCGGGACGTTGATGCCGAACGCCCAGCGCCAGGAGAACGAGGTGGTCAGCCAACCGCCGAGCAGCGGTCCGAGAGCCGCCATGCCGCCGATGGTGGATCCCCAGATGGCGAAGGCGATCCCGCGGTCGCGGCCCCGAAACGTGGCGTTGATGATCGACAATGTGGCGGGCAGGATCATGGCCCCTCCGACGCCTTGGACCACGCGCGCGGCGATCAAGGATTCACCGGACTGCGAGAGCGCGGCCAGCACCGAGGACAACGCGAAGACGGTGACGCCGATCAACAGCATCCGGCGTCGCCCGTACCGGTCGGCGAGGGTGCCGAAGACCAGCAGCAGGGCCGCGAACACCAGTGTGTAGCTCTCCTGCACCCACTGCACCTGGGTCGAGGTGATCCCGAGGTCCCGAACGATCGAGGGGATCGCGACGTTGACGATGGTGGAGTCGACGATGATCAGCGACACCGCGATGCTGATGAAGACGAGTCCGATCCAACGCCTGCGCGGGTTGTCGACGTTCTGTTGGTTCACCCAACCTCCATTTCGCTAGATATTCTAGCGACCTTACGCCGATAATTACACTGGACGGGTGGAGGACGAAATTGGTGCGCCGAACTTCAGTGAACTGTCCCGGGCGCTCCGGGAAGTGCTGCAGGCCAACGCGGACGCCGTGCACGCCCTCGCGGTGAGGCTGGGCATCGGCCACTCGGACCTCTCCGCGCTCGACTACCTCGCCTCGTCCCCCGAGGGCGTGGGGCCGGTCGAGCTCGGGCACCGCCTAGGCATGCGTAGCGCATCCGCCACCGTCTTGGTCGATCGGCTGGAGAAAGCCGGACACGTCGCTCGTCTGCCCCATCCCGACGACAAACGCCGCATCTCCCTCGCCGTCACCGCGACAGCGCGCCAAGAACTCCTCGCCGCGTTGGCCCCGTTGACCGGGGCCGTCGACGAACTCGCCTCACAACTGAGTCCCGAGCACGCGCAGGTGGCTGCTCAGTTCCTCCGCGACGCCGCCCAGATCTTTCGTGCCTACGCCGAGGAGCCGGATCGCGTCAACGGTGAGGCACTTCGGCCGTCCTCGGCGGGAAAGACATGGGACACCGAGCTGCAGTGACGGGCCGAAGACGCAAGGTGCGGTCGCGCGATGACAAAGCCGGCCGATATTCGGACAACCTGACACATCCCGGTTTACCCGTCACCTGACTGGCACCGGTACCGACCACGCCCCAGATCGACCTCGCCGCCTACCGAATTGTCCAGGAGTCGCTGACCCCGCCCTGCGGCACGCGTCCGGCAAGACGACTCTGGACGTATACGGCCACCTGTGGCCCGACTCGGATGACAGCACGCGGGCCGCGATCAGCGGTGTGATCGCGGCCCGACTCAACGCTGCGGAATCGCTGCGGAATCCCAGAGGTACTGACAGCAGTTCTCCCTAGTGAGACCGCATTTGATGACTAGCAGTCGTAGTAGAGCTCGAACTCGTGCGGGTGCGGACGCAGCCGGACGGAGTCGATGTCGGCCCGCTTCAGCTCGACCCAGGTCTCGACCAGGTCGGGGGTGAAGACGTCACCGGCGAGCAGGAAGTCATGATCACCTTCCAGTGTGTCCAGTACGCCGCCGAGGCTGTCCGGCACGGTCGGCACCGAGGCGTGCTCCTCGGGCGGCAGTTCGTACAGGTCCTTGTCGACCGGGGCCAGCGGCTCGGTCTTCTTCTGGATGCCGTCGATGCCGGCGAGCAGGATCGCCGCGAACGCCAGGTAGGGGTTCGACGAGGGGTCCGGGCAGCGGAACTCGACCCGCTTGGCCTTGGGGTTGGAGCCGGTGATCGGAATCCGCATCGCGGCCGACCGGTTCCGCGAGCTGTAGACCAGGTTGACCGGGGCCTCGAAGCCCGGTACCAGGCGGTGGAAGGAGTTCACGCTCGGATTGGTGAACGCCAGGATCGACGGAGCGTGCTGCAGGATGCCGCCGATGTACCAGCGGGCGAGGTCGGACAACCCGCCGTAGCCGGCCTCGTCGTAGAACAGCGGGGTGCCGGCGTTCCAGATCGAGGAGTGCACGTGCATGCCGGAGCCGTTGTCGCCGAAGATCGGCTTGGGCATGAAGGTTGCCGTCTTGCCGGCGGCCCAGGCGGTGTTCTTGACGATGTACTTGAACTTCTGCAGGTCGTCACCGGCGCTGAGCATGGTGTTGAAGCGGTAGTTGATCTCCGCCTGGCCGGCCGTGCCGACCTCGTGGTGTGCGCGCTCGACGGTCAGGCCCGCCGCCTCGAGATTCTTGGTCATCTCGTCGCGGAGGTCGGAGAAGTGGTCGACCGGCGGGACGGGGAAGTAGCCGCCCTTGTAGCGCACCTTGTAGCCGCGGTTGCCGCCATCCTCGACGCGGCCGGTGTTCCAGGCCCCGGCGACCGAGTCGATCGAGTAGTAACCGGTGTTCTGCTTGGTCTCGAAGCGGACGTCGTCGAAGACGTAGAACTCGGCTTCGGGAGCGAAGAAGGCAGTGTCGCCGATGCCGGTGGAGGCCAGGTAGTTCTCCGCCTTGCGCGCGATGTTGCGCGGGTCGCGGCTGTAGGGCTCCTTGGTCAGCGGATCGTGGACGAAGAAGTTGATGCAGAGGGTCTTGGCGATCCGGAACGGATCGAGGTACGCGGTGGTCGGGTCGGGCAGCAAGGCCATGTCCGACTCGTGGATCTTCTGGAACCCGCGGATCGACGAGCCGTCGAAGGCGAGGCCATCCTCGAATACCTCCGGGCCGAAGGAACTTACCGGGACGGTGAAGTGCTGCATGATGCCGGGCAGATCGCAGAAGCGGATGTCGATGATCTCGACGCCCTCGTCCTTGATGTAGGCCAACAGGTCGTCGGCGTTCTTGAACATGAGTCCTCCGTGGGCTGGCACGTGCGGTACGCGCGTGGGTCTGGACGAGCGCGACACTATCGCCCTCGGTACCCCGCGAACATACGGAGACGTGGTTTCCGTGACCGTTGCATCGATGTTTCGCGCGTGTGACGGAGCCTCACGCGACCTGAGCCTGTCGAAGGGGCGGCTGGCATCGACGCTCGTCGCACGCAGGCTCAGGGTGCGCGTCGAGGGGCTCGGCGCGATGCTAGAGGATGTGCAGCATCTCCTGGTAGGTCGGCAGCGGCCACAGGTCGTCGGCCACCAGGGCTTCGAGCCCGTCGGCCGCCGCGCGAACCTTGGCCATCGGCGGGATCAAGGCGTCCCGGGCGTACGCGGCGTGCTCCAGCGACTCGTCGCTGCCCTCGTGCGCCAGCGCAGCCTCCAGTTCGGCGATTCCGGCCAGCAGGTCGGTGATCAGACCCGAGATGGCCGTCAGCGTGGCGGCGTCGTACGGCAGATCGACGGCCTTGAGATTGGCGGCGACGCCGGCGAGCTCGCCGAGGTAGCGCTGGGCGGCCGGCAGGATGGTGGTCTTGGCCATCTCCGCCGTCTCCTTGGCCTCGACGTGGACACTCAGGATGTACTGCTCGAGGTAGACCTCGAGCCGGCTGGCCAGCTCGCGCCGGCTGAGCACCTTGTACTTCTCAGCACGTCGACGATCGCCGGCTCGGCCAGTTGCGGCAGTGCATCGACGGTGGTGCGCAGGTTGAGCAGGCCGCGGGCCGCCGCCTCCTGTTGCCACTCCTCGCTGTAGCCGTTCCCGTTGAAGACCGCCGCGCCGTGGTCGAGGATGATCTGCGGCGAGGATCTTCTGCACGGCGTCGTTGAACTGCAGCGCCGTCGGCGAGTGAGGCTTCGATGTCGGTGGCAATGTAGTCCATGCGCCTCGGCCATGATCGTGTTGATCGCGACCATCGGTCCGGAGATCGACTGACCGGAGCCCGGAGCGCGGAACTCGAACCGGTTGCCGGTGAACGCGAACGGACTGGTCCGGTTGCGGTCGCCCGGATCGGCCTTCATCGGCGGCAGCGTGTCGACCCCGACGTGCAGCACCCCGGACTCCTTCGAGCCGGTGGCGCCACCCTTGGCGATCTGGTCGAAGACGTCCATCAACTGGTCGCCGAGGAAGATCGAGATGATGGCCGGCGGAGCCTCGTTGGCCCCCAGCCGGAAGTCGTTGCTGGCCGACGCGACGACGGCGCGGAGCAGGCCGCCGTAGCGGTGGACCGAGCGGATGACGGCCGCGCAGAAAACGAGGAACTGGGCGTTCTCGTGCGGGGTGTCACCCGGATTGAGCAGGTTGCCCTGGTTGGCGTTGCCGATGGAGAAGTTGACGTGCTTGCCCGAGCCGTTGACGCCGGCGAACGGCTTCTCGTGCAGCAGGCAGGTCATCCCGTAGCGCTCGGCGACCTTCTTGAGCGTGGTCATCATCAACTGCTGATGATCATGGGCGAGGTTGGACTTCTCGAACAGCGGGGCGATCTCGAACTGGCCGGGGGCGACCTCGTTGTGCCGGGTCTTGGCGAGGATGCCCTGCTTGAACAGCTCCCGGTCGACCTCGATCATGTACGCGAGCACCCGCTCGGGGATCGCGCCGAAGTAGTGGTCGTCGAACTCCTGGCCCTTCGACGGCTTCGCGCCGAACAGCGTCCGGCCGGAGCTCATCAGGTCGGGCCGGGCGTAGTAGAAGTGCTGGTCGATCAGGAAGTACTCCTGCTCGGCGCCCGCGTACGAGACCACGGTGTCGATGTCGGTGTGACCGAACAGCCTGAGCACCCGGGCCGCCTGCACGCTCATCGACTGCTGCGACCGCAGCAGCGGCGTCTTCTTGTCCAGGGCCTCGCCGGTCCAGGAGATGAAGATCGTCGGGATGCAGAGCGTGTTGCCGTTCGGGTTCTCCAGGATGTACGCGGGGCTGGTGACATCCCAGCCGGTGTAGCCCCGGGCCTCGAAGGTGCTGCGGATGCCGCCGCTGGGGAAGCTCGACCCGTCCGGCTCGCCCTGAAGCAACGTCTTGCCACTGAACTCGGCCAGCGAGCTGCTGTCGCTCGCCGGCTCCAGGAAGGAATCGTGCTTCTCCGCGGTGAGACCGGTCAACGGGTAGAACACGTGGGCGTAGTGCGAGGCGCCGTTCTCCAACGCCCAGTCGCGCATCGCCGAAGCCACCGCGTCGGCCACCGTGGGGTCGAGCGGTGCACCCTGCTCGATCGTCGCCAGCACCGACTTGAAGACGTTCTTGGGCAGCCGCGACTTCATGGCCGA
This sequence comes from uncultured Actinomycetota bacterium, assembly GCA_963723815.1. Taxonomy (GTDB): domain Bacteria; phylum Actinomycetota; class Actinomycetes; order Propionibacteriales; family Propionibacteriaceae; genus Microlunatus. The sequence goes on from CAVRSH010000022.1 coordinate 11,722, forward strand.
CGGGCCGAAGACGTTCTTGCCGAAGAGATCGCCCAGCGGCTCGCTGAAGTCCTTCTGGGGAATGCTGTAGTTCGTGACGGCTTCGATCGCCTGACGGCGTGACGCGCTTCCACTCATGGGCGGTGGCTCCTGATCCGGTGCTCTATCGATGAGGTGACCTCAACAAGCTACGGATGCGACGTCTCCGCGAGGTTCCGGCGGCATGACGCTCGTGTGTCCACGCCGGTAGCCTCGACGGGTGCCCACGGATCCCGACAAGGTCGACGCCTACCCCGGCCAGGCGCTCGGACTGCCGGCCGAAGGACGCGGATCCTTGGCCTCGTGGCGGTCCCGGGTGGCGGCGCTGGCGCTGGACTGGGCCGCGTGCATGGTGGTAGCGGTCGGATTCTTCGGCTCGACGGTATTGACCGGATCCGGCTGGCGGGCGTGGATGATCCTGACCATTTTCTTCGTCGAGTCCGCCGTGCTGAGCTGGCTGATGGGCGGCAGTTTCGGTCAGTTGATCTGCCGGATCGCGGTGATCCGGACCGATCGGAAACCGCTCGGGCCCGCGCGCGCCGTCCTGCGCGCCGCGCTGGTGTCGCTGGCGATTCCGCCGTTGATCATCTCGGCCGACCGGCGCGGTCTGCAGGATCTGACTGCGGGCACCGCCGTCGTCAACCGCCGGGACCCCCGACCGAGTTAGCAAGGCAGTCTTCACCCCTCGCGATGAGGCGCGCGCCCGTGTGCTTTTGGCGCGCCGCGGGGGTTCAAGGGGGGTCGTCCCCCCTTCGCTGGACAGAAAACTTCCTGCCGCCGCATCCGGGGCGGCCTACCGAGCGCAGAACGGGTAATTGCTCGTTTCTGATCGGGAGGTCATCACCATGGTTCGACGTTTCCTTGCGCTGCTCAGTGCGGCGCTCCTCGGACTGATCGGGGTGGCGCTCGGCGTCGCACCCGCTCAGGCCGCCAGCGATGCGCACGTGTCAGTGCTGCACGCGGTACCCGGCGCCACCGTCGACGTCTACGTCAACGGCGACCGGCTGCTCAAGAACTTCAAGCCCGGCACGCTGACCGATCCGCAGCGACTTCCAGCCGGCTCGTACGATCTCAAGGTCGTGAAGGCCGGCGACGGTGCCTCCGGCGATGCCATCGTCGAGGCGAAGAACGTGAAGGTCCCGGGCGGTGCCAACATCACGGTGGTCGCGCACCTCGACGAGGGCGGCGATCCGGCACTGACGCCGTTCGTCAACGACGTCTCCAAGATTCCGGCCGGCCAGGCCCGGATCACCGTTCGGCACACCGCCGCGGCGCCGGCGGTCGACGTGCGGGCCGGAGGCGACCCGGTCTTCACCGATCTCAGCAATCCCGACGAGGATTCGGCCGAGGTGGACGCCGGCACGATCAAAGCCGACGTGGTGCTCGCGGGCACTGACACGGTCGCGATCGGCCCCGCATCGCTCAAGCTCAACGAAGGCACGTCGACGATCGTCTACGCCTGGGGCTCAGCCGACGACGACAACCTCAAGCTCGCGGTCCAAACGATCAGCGGACTGCACGGCAACCCGCACGGCGTCCCCGGCGGCGACGGTGGCCAGGCGGCGGCGACGATGTCACCGGCCGCACTCGCGGTCTCGGCCCTGGCCGTGGTCGGCATCGTGGTCAGCGGCCTGCAGCTGCGTCGCCGGCGGGCGACCAGCGTCTCGTGACCGAACGCCCGGCGGCGCGGCGAGGGGTTCGGGTCTGGCTCATCCTCCTCGTCGCGTCGTCGCTGGCGCTGCCGGTCAGCGCGTGGTGGTCGGTGGAACCGATGTCGGCGATGCTGTCCGGCGAGGCCGATCAACTGGCTGAGCCCCGACCCGAGGCACCCACGGCGACCCGGTCGGCGGAGGGTCCAACCGCGGCGAAGCGAGAGACCCGGTCGAGCACGCGGGCGGCACCGCGGGTCCCGGGCCGGCCCGAGAAGCTGACCGTGGCCAGGTTGGGCATCTCGGTGCCGATCGTCGCGACCACGGTCGACGACCGGGGGCAGATGGAGCTACCGGCGCGCCCGACCGAGATCGGCTGGTACGCGTACGGGCCGAGACCGGGCTCCGGAAAGGGTTCCGCGGTGCTGGCCGGCCACGTCGACAGTCGCCGCTACGGCGTCGGCCCGCTGGTCGCCCTGCAGCGGGCCCGACCGGGCGATGTCATCGTCGTGCAGGCGACGTCGGGTCGGCTGACCTTCGAGATCGACCGGGTCCAACTGATCAGGAAACGCGCCCTGGATCTCGAGCGGCTGTTCGATCGAGACGGTCGGCCGGTGCTGCGGATCGTGACGTGTGGTGGCCGCTATCTGCCGGAGCGAGGGGGATACCAGGACAATGTCGTCGTCACCGCTCAGCTGCGCTGACTGCTCCGATGTGCGGTGCCAGTGCTCGGCCCCGCGTAGAGTCGGCCCGGTGACATCGGGATCGCCTCTAGAGCCCGAGGCCATGTCTGACGTGACGGACGAGGAGCTCGCCGCCGGCTTGGTCGCCGGCGACGAGCGATGCCTCGAAGAGGCCTATCGCCGCTGGTCGCCGGTGATCTACAGCGTCGCCCTCCGCGCGCTCGGCACGGCAGCCGAGGCCGAGGATGTCACCCAGCAGGTGTTCGTGGGCGGTTGGCGGTCGCGATCGGGTTTCCGGCCGGAGTACGGCAGCCTGCCGGGCTGGCTGCTCGGGATCGCCAAACACCGAATCTTGGACCGGCAGCGCGCGCGAGCCCGTGAGCTGCGGCTGGTCGGTGCCGTCGAACAGCAAGCCGGAGTCGATGGCGGCTCCGAACCACTGGAGGGATTGATCGACGAGTTGGTCCTGGTGCACGAGCTCCGCAAGCTTCCACCTCCGCGGGGCACGATTCTCCAGCTGGCCTTCTGGGACGGCCAGACCTATCCGCAGATCGCTGACCGGCTCGACCTGCCGCTCGGGACCGTCAAAAGTCATGCCCGACGCGCCCTGCTGCAGCTCCGGTCCCGCCTCCAGGAGGTGACGTCATGGTCCATCTGACCTCGGATCGACTGGCCGAGGTGACCCTCGAGGAATCGGACCTGCTGAGCTCCGAGGAGCTGACCCATCTCGGCGAATGCGCGACCTGCCGGGGCGAACTGGCCCGGCTCCGCCGGACAGCCGGGCTGCTAGGCCATGCCGACGCGAAGTCCCTCCAGCAACCTGGTCGGCACCTGTGGCAGCGAATCGAGGCCGATCTCGCGACCGATCACCCGGACGCAGCGACTGAGGCCGTTCGGCCGGCCGGGCCACACCTCGTCGAGTCCCGTCCGCGCCGGGTCCGTCGCGGCCTGGTCCTGCTGGCCGCGGCCGCCGGACTGGTGGTGGGCATCGGCGGCACGATCGTGGCGAGCCGGGTCGGAGGCCCCCAGGACGTGGTGTCGTCCACCTCGCTCGTCGCCCTTCCCGGGCACAGTGGTAGCGGTACGGCGGAGCTCCTCCGTCACGACGGCGTCGCCGAGCTACGCGTGAGCGTCGACGCCGAGACTGCACCGGACCAGGACTTTCACGAGCTGTGGCTGATCAACACCGACGGCAAGCGGATGTACTCGATCGGTGTGCTGCCGCCGTCGGGCCGGGCGACGTATCCGATTCCGCCCCAACTCGGCGACGACCTCGCGGGCTTCAACATCGTCGACGTCTCGCTCGAGCCGTACGACGGTGATGCTCGCCATTCCCTGGACAGCGTGGTCCGTGGGACCCTGCCGTCATGACGGGACAGGACACATGGCCGCAGGTCGAGGTGACCTCGGTCGCTGAGCTCCGAGCCTGGCTCGCCGAGAATCACGACGCCCTCGACCGGGCCTGGCTGATCACCTGGAAGAAGGCCGATCCGGACCGTCACGTCAGCTACGAGGAACTCGTCCGGCAGTTACTGTGCTTCGGCTGGATCGACAGCACGGCAGGCGGTGTTGGATGAGCAGCGGTCCGGGCTGTTGATCGCCCGCACGCCGGCCGAAAAGCGGCTGGTCACGGCCCAACAAGATGCGGGTGGCCGAGCTGATCGACGCCGGTTTGATGCAGCCGGCCGGCCGGGCCGCCGTCGACCAGGCCAAGGCGTCCGGGGCGTGGACCGCCCTGGACGACATCGAGAACCTGGTCGAGCCGGCCGACCTGTGCGCCGCGCTGGACGCCAAGCCGGCGGCGCGGCAGAACTGGGACGCGTTCCCGCGCTCGGCCAAGCGCAGCATGCTGGTCTGGGTCGCCGATGCCAAGCGGGCCGAGACCCGGACCAAACGGATCCTCGAAACGGTCGAACTGGCCGCCGACAACATCCGCGCCCACCAGCCGTAATTTGGTGTGCCACCTCGGCTGCTACAGAACCGCGCCCGGGTTGAGGATGCCGTCCGGGTCGAGGGCGTTCTTGATCGTGCGGGACAGGGCCATCACGTCGGGGCCGAGCTGGTCCGGGAGCGCGCCCTTCTTGGTCCGGCCGACGCCGTGCTCGCCGGTGATCGTCCCGCCCAGCGCGATGGCGGCGGGCATGATCTCGTCGAAGGCCGGTCGGGCCCGGTCGCGCGCCGAGGGGTCGTTCGGGTCGAAGACGACGATCGGATGGGTGTTGCCGTCGCCGGCGTGCGCGACGACCGGGATCTCGACCGGCGTACGTCTCAGCGATCGTCGGCGATCGGCCGCCAACAGCTCCGGCAGCAGCGGGATCGGCGCGCCGACGTCCTCCAGCAGGATGCGAGCCACGGGCCTCGATCGCCGGGAAGGCGGCCCGCCGGGCGGCGACGAACATCTCGCCCTTCGTCGGGTCGTCGGTGACGAAGACCTCCTTGGCGCCCGCGGTCTGCAGGCGGCCTCCATGATCTCGATCTCGGCCGCGCACGCGGCGCCGGGCGCGTCGGACTGGGCGATCAGCAGCGCCCCGGCGGCGCGGTCCAGGCCCATCGGGCGGTAGTCCTCGACGGCGTTGATCGACGCCTGGTCCATCAGCTCCATCATCGACGCGCGCAGCGTCGCGCCGATGGCGACGACCGCGTCGGCCGCGGCGGCCTCACGGTCGGGAAGGAGGCGACCAGGGTCGAGCGGCCGCTCTGGGCCGGGATCAGCCGCAGGATGGCCCGGGTGACGATCCCCAGGGTGCCTTCGCTGCCGACGAACAGCTTCACCAGCGACAGCCCGGCGACGTCCTTGATCCGCTTGCCGCCGAGGGTGACCAGGGTGCCGTCGGCCAGCACCACGTCGAGGCCGAGGACGTAGTCGGTGGTGACCCCGTACTTCACGCAGCACAGCCCACCCGCATTGGTGGCGATGTTGCCGCCGATCGAGCAGATCTCGAACGAGGACGGGTCCGGCGGATACCAGAGTCCGTGCTCGCGGCCGCGGCCGCCTTGACCTCGGCGTTGAACGCGCCCGGCTCGACCACCGCGACCCGGGTGGCGACGTCGATCTCGATCGCCCGCATCCGCTCCAGGCTGAGCACGATCCCAGCCGTCGACCGCGGACGAGCCGCCGGACAGGCCGCTGCCGGCCCCGCGGGGGACCACCGGCACGCCGTGCTCGGCCGCCCAGCGCACGGTCGCCTGTACGTCGTCGGCGTCGCGGGCGCGGACCACCGCGATCGGCGTGCCGGCGCCGACGGGTCGCGGGCCCAGTCGAACCGGTAGTTCTCGCAGGTGACGGGATCGGTCCGTACGGCGTCTCCGACGGTTTCCGCCAATTCCTGCAATACCGACTGCTCCAGTGCAGTGTCCATGCGGCCACCGTAGCGTCGGCCACCGTCGGTCTGTTCAGGTGACGGCGCTTCGCTGGTGGAAGCCGCACCGGTCAGGAAAGGTTCTCGGCCCCTTCCAGCCACGCGTCCTCCAGCGCGGAATGCTCCCGCGTCGCCTCGTTCAGGTCGGCCTGCAGCTCAGCGAGCCGGACGTAGTCGCTCGCGGACGCCGCCATCTGATCGTGCAACCGGTCGATCCGAGCCGACAGCTTGGTCAGCTGCTGCTCGATCCGGGCCAGATCCTTCTTGGCCTGCCGCTGCTCGGCCGCGCTGAGGTCCTTGGCCGGCGCGGCGGTCGGCGCCGCGCTCGGGTGCCCGACGCGCCCGCCGCGACGCGAGATACTGCTCGACCCCGCCCGGCAGCAGCACGCAGGAGCCGTCACCCATCAGCGCGTAGGTCACGTCGCAGACCCGCTCCAGGAAGTAGCGGTCGTGGCTGACCACGATCAGCGTGCCCGGCCAGCGAGTCCAGGTAGTCCTCGATCACCGTCAGGGTGTCGATGTCGAGGTCGTTCGTGGGCTCGTCGAGCAGCAGCACGTTCGGCTCGGCGAACAGCAGCCGGAGGAACTGCAGCCGGCGGCGCTCACCGCCGGAGAGGTCGTCCAACCGGGTGGTCAGCTTGTTCGCCGGTGAAGCCGAAGTCCTCCAGCAGCGAGCTGGCGCTGGCCTCGCGACCGGTGTCCAGCCGGGTCTGCGCGGCGCAACTGCTCGACGGATTCCAGCACCCGTTCCGGCCCGCTAAGCTCGGCGACCGCCTGGGTCAGGTGCCCGATCTGCAGCGTGCGGCCCTGCTTGACCCTGCCCGGCGTCCGGCCGGCAGCTCCCCGGTCAGCAGCCGGAGCAGGGTGGTCTTGCCCGAGCCGTTGACCCCGACCAGACCGATCCGGTCGCCGGGCCCGATCGACCAGGACAGATCGCTGCAGCAGCATCCGGTCGCCGGCGGCGACCGAGACGTTGTGCAGGTCGAACACGTCCTTGCCCAGCCGGGCGGTGGAGAAGCGCTGCAGCTCGAACCGATCCCGGGGCGGCGGCTCGTCCTCGATCAGCGTGTTGGCGGCGTCGATCCGGAACTTCGGCTTCGAGGTGCGGGCCGGCGGGCCGCGACGCAGCCAGGCCAGCTCCTTGCGCAGCAGGTTCTTCCGCCGGGTCTCGATGCTGGCCGCCTGCCGGGCGCGCTCGGCCCGGGCCAGCACGTACGCCGCGTAGCCGCCGTCGTACGCGTCCACCACCCCGTCGTGCACCTCCCAGATCCGGGTGCAGACCGCGTCCAGGAACCACCGGTCGTGGCTGACCACCAGCATCGCGACGTCCCGCGCCTGCAGCGCGCTCAGGTGCTCGGCCAGCCAGCCGACCGCCTCGACGTCGAGGTGGTTGGTCGGCTCGTCGAGGACCAGCAGGTCGTGGTCGCCGAGCATCAGCGCGACCAGCGCCACCCGGCGGCGCTCGCCGCCACTGAGCGAGGCCACCGTCGCGCGTCCAGGTCGACCTCGGCCAGCAGGTGCTCCACGACCGCCCGGGTCGGGCGTCGGCGGCCCAGACGTGGTCGGCCGGCCGCCGACGATGATGTCGCGGACGGTCGCCGCCGGGGCGAAGTCGTCGGCCTGGTGCAGGTAGCCGACGGACACGTGGCCGGTGTGGGTGACCCGGCCCGAGTCCGGTTCGAGCATGCCGGTCAGGATCTGCAGCAGCGTGGTCTTGCCGTCACCGTTGCGACCGACCACGCCGATCACGTCACCGCGGCCGAGCCCGAGGCTGACGCCGTCGAGCAGGGTGCGGGTGCCGTAGGTCATCGTGATGCGCTCGGCATTGATCAGGTTGCTCATCGCAGGGTCCACCCTCTCATCGCAACCGGAGGCTCAGACTGCGGTCTTGATTCAGCAGCGCGGGCTCGGTCGACGGTCTGAATCATCGATCGAGACGCTGACGGCGACCCGGCCGGTGCCAAGAATGAGGGCATGCCGAGCCAGCCGAATCCCGTCACCTCGATCGCCCCCCGACCTCAGCCGGCCGGTCTACGTGTCGGCGATCGGGAGCGCTCGGATGCCTGCGACGAGTTGTCCGCGCACTTCGCCGCGGGCCGGCTGAGCGACGACGAACTGGAGCAGCGGTTGAGCGCGGCGGTCGCCGGGCGGACGAAATCCGATCTTCACCGGCTGCTCGCCGACCTGCCACCGTTGACCGATCTTCGCGCAAGCCCGCCGCTCCGGCGACGGTGCCGCGGCCGGCGGGGGTGGCGTCGAACGTGCTCGATGTGTTCGCGCTGATCGCCGTCATCGGCTGCGTCATCATGGCCGGTCTGGGTGCGCTGCTGGTGCTCTTCAGTGGCGACGGAGCCGTCATCGCGGTCGCGACGCTGACCGCGATGGTCGCCGGGGTCGGCAGCGCCTCCGTGGTCCATCTGGTCCACCGGGCGTTGGCCCATGACCATGACGCTCAGGCCTACGGTCGACCGATCCTCACGCTGACGCGACTGACCCCGGCTCAGCGGCCGCGCATGGCCTGGCGGGCGCCCTTCACCTGTCGCGGGTTGGTCGGCATCGGGCCCTTGGGCATGGGCACCGGCGGGCGTACCGCGTCCAGCGCGCGAAGCCGCTGCTTCAGGTCGGTGATCTGATTCGGCTGCAGCGTCTTGGGCAGCTTGCGGATGTGGTCGGCGAGCCGGTTCAGGGGCACCTGGCCCTCCTTGTCGCCCATCAGCACCGTGGTGACCGTGATGCCGTACGCGACGCGTTCGTGCTTCTTGACCTCGCCGGCCAGCAACTGCCGGACCCGGCCGGGTTCGCCCTCGCCGATCAGCACCAGCCCGCCGGGTCCGAGGGTGCGGTGCACCACGTCGCGGTTGCGGTTCGCCGCGATCACCGGCGTCGAGATCCACTGCTTGGGCAGCATCTGCAGCGCGACCTCGGCGGACCCGGCCTGACCGGCGTACCGCTTGAAGGTCGCTGCCTTGGCCCGGCGCACCAGCACGATCATGGCGGCCAGCACGCCGAGCATCACGCCGATGAGCACCACGTTGAACATGTGGTCCCACAGCAGGCCGACGACGACGCCGATGGCGATCGGCAGCAGGAATGCGCCGATCAGCAGGAACGGCAGGGCTCGGTCGTGCTCGTGGGTCAGTTGGTACGCCCGGACGATCTGCTTGATCCGGCCCATGTCGGCTGGATCCGTGCTCGCCTTCTTGCGGGCCTTCTCGGCCTGCTTCGCGGCTTTGAGCTGGGCTTTGGCGTCCTTGGCGGCTGCGTCAGCCATTTCGACGACTCACTTTCTTAACATGTCGGTGCTGCGGCCTTCTTACACCACAGCGGACGCCGGCGCGAGTGCGTCCCGGCTCGCGAGGGCCTGCTGGTAGAGCCGGCCCGCACGATAGGAGGAGCGTACGAGGGGACCGCTCATCACGCCGGCGAAACCGATGTCGGTCGCCTCGGCCGCAAGCTCGACGAACTCCTCCGGCTTCACCCAGCGTTCGACCGGGTGATGCCGCGGCGAGGGCCGCAGGTATTGCGTGACGGTGATGATCTCGGTGCCCGCCTCATGCAGATCTGCCAAGGCCTCGCTGATCTCCTCGCGCGTCTCGCCCATGCCGAGGATCAGATTGGACTTGGTCACCAGGCCGGCATCGCGGGACGCGCGCAGCACGTCCAGCGAACGGTCGTAGCGGAAGCCCGGCCGGATGCGCTTGAAGATCCGCGGCACGGTCTCGACGTTGTGCGCGAACACCTCCGGGCGGGTGTCGAAAAGCTGCTGCAGGTAGGCCAGGTTGCCGGAGAAGTCCGGCGCGAGCATCTCGACGCCGGTCCCGGGATTGAGCGCGTGGATCTGCCGGATCGTCTCCGCGTACAGCCAGGCGCCCTCGTCGGGCAGGTCGTCGCGGCAGACGCCGGTGACGGTCGCGTACCGCAGGCCCATCTTCTGCACCGACTCCGCCACCCGGAGCGGCTCGCCGGCATCGAAGTCGGCGGGCTTGCCGGTGTCGATCTGGCAGAAGTCGCAGCGGCGGGTGCACTGGTCGCCGCCGATCAGGAAGGTGGCCTCGCGGTCCTCCCAGCACTCGAAGATGTTCGGGCAGCCGGCTTCCTGGCAGACCGTGTGCAGGCCCTCGCTCTTCACCAATTGCTGCAGGTCGCGGTACTCCGGGCCCATCCTGGCGGTGGTCTTGATCCAGGACGGCTTCTTCTCGATCGGCACACTCGCGTTGCGCACCTCGAGTCGGAGCAACCGGCGGCCTTCCGGGGCGATGGTCACCGCGTCAGCCTACCCCGGTCGCTGCGCCTCGGGCGGTCCGGCGGTCGCGGCGGTCAGGTGACGTCGCGGCGACGAAAGACGAGTCCGGTGACGACGGCCAGCACGCCGACGACGGCGACCCAATAACCGATCCCGTGGGCGAGGGCGCTGAACACAATGATGGTGAACAGCTTGGAGACGAAGACCGGGATCCGGCGCGGCACGAAACTCAGCCAGTTGGAGATCGACCCAGACGTGAACTCGGCGCCGATGAAGCTGCCCGCGATCATGAAAGTGGCGAACGCCACGAAGTCGTGAAGCGGCGACTGAGCAGGCGTGCAGTCTCAGCCCGGATCAGCCTGATCATCGCGGGTCCGCCTGCCGGCCCGGGGCGGCGGAGCCGGCGGAGGGGCGCCGAGCTGTTCCTCGGCGGTGAGCTCGAGGAAGACCGACTCCAGGTCCCGCCGCACCGGGGTGAGCTCGGAGACGTAGAGGCCCTGATCGGCCAGCAGCTTGGTGATCGTGGACGGCTCCAGCTCACCGCTGGCCGAGGCCACCAGCAGCGATCGGTCAGGCTGCTGATCGACCACGAGGCCGGACCCGCGCAGCACCGCGGCGGCCCGGTCCGGATCGTCGATGCCGACCCGGGTCGAGGTGCCGGCGCCGCCCTCGAGGATGGTGCTGACCTCGCCTTCGGCGAGCAGCCGGCCGCGACCGATGATCGTCACGGTGTCGGCGACCAGCTGCACCTCGGCCAGGATGTGGCTGGACACCAGGACCGTCTTGCCCCGGTCGGCGAGGCCGCGCATGGTGGCCCGGATCTCGTGGATGCCCGCCGGGTCGAGACCGTTGGTCGGCTCGTCGAAGATCAGCAGGTCGGGGTCCTTGAGCAGCGTCGCGGCGATGGCCAGCCGCTGCTTCATGCCGAGGGAGTAGGTCCGGAACTTGTCCCGGCCGCGGTCGCCGAGTCCCACCTCGGACAGCACCTCGTCCACCCGCCGCTTCGGCACGCCGATCCCGGTCGCCAGGATGCGCAGGTTCTTCCGGCCGGAGAAGTTGGGGAAGAACTTCGGCTGCTCGACGATCGCCCCGATCCGGTTGATCACCTGGGCAGCGCGACGGGCACCTCATGGTCGAAGACCTGGATGAAGCCATGGTCGGCGGTGATCAAGCCGAGCAGCAGGCGGATCGTGGTGGTCTTGCCGGAGCCGTTCGGTCCGAGGAATCCGTGTACGCCGCCCAGCGGAACCTTCAGATCAAGGCCGTCGACCGCGTTCCGCCGACCCTTCCGGGTGCGATAGGTCTTGCGCAGGTCGTACGCCTCGATGGCGTACTCGATCTCCGGGCTCGGAGCGACCGCTCGACGAGCACCGGTGGCCGGCACGATCAGACCGTGATGCCGTACGACACCGCCGGCCCGACGGTAGCGTGCAGGTCCGGCGACTTCTCGTACGGGGCGAAGCTGAGCAGGTCCTCGAGGTGGGGCCGCAGCACGTGTGCCACGGTATGCAACGAGAGCGTCGAATCGTCCAGTTCGGCGGCCAGCGAGGTGACCCCGGCATCGGTGATGCCGCAGGGCACGATCTTGTCGAACCAGCCGAGGTCGGGATCGACGTTGATGGCGAAGCCGTGCATCGTGACGCCGGCCGCGACCCGGACGCCGATCGCGGCGATCTTGCGTTCCGGCCGAGCCGGTCCCGAGACCGTCGGGCCTGAGCGGGTCGAAGGATCGGCTTCCAGCCAGACGCCGGAGCGCCCAGCCACCCGGCCTGTGCCGAGCCCGAGATCGGCGAAGGCGCGGATCATCGCCTCCTCGAGGCGGCGGACATAATCCACGACGCCGATCGGCTCGGGCAGCCGGACAATGGGATAGCCGACCAGTTGTCCCGGCCCGTGCCAGGTGATCTTGCCGCCGCGATCGACGTCGACCACCGGGGTGCCGTCGATCGGCCGGTCACCCGGCTCGGTCCGCTTGCCGGCGGTGTAGACGCTGGCGTGCTCCAGGATCAGCACGGTGTCCGGCCGGGCACCGCTCACGACCTCGGCGTGCATCACCCGCTGCAGGTCCCAGGCGCGCCGGTAGTCGATCAGCTCGCTACCCAGTCCGAGGTAGTTGAAGTCCAGGCTCATGCGGTGAGTTTAGGCGGTCGACTCCCGGCGGAGCGCCGCGGCGATCGTCGCCGAGACATCGGGGTAGTAGAACCGGTATCCGTCGGCCTGCAGACGCTCGGGCACCGCGTAGATGTCGCCGAGCAGTTGACCGCTGAGCTCACCGAGGGTGGTACGCAGGACTACGGCCGGAACCTTCAGCACCCGCGGCCGGTGCAACTGCCGGGCCAGTTCGTCGGTGAACTCGGCGTTGGTGGTCGGCACCGGAAGGGTCAGGTTGTACGGGCCCATGGCGTGCGAGGTGTCGGCGGCCCACTGCACCACGCCGAGATAGTCGTCGAGGCTGATCATCGGCATGTGCTGCCGACCGGAGCCGATCACCGCGCCGAGCCCGGCCGACCAGGCCAGTTTCATCGGTGCGAAGGCGCCGCCGCTGCGGTCCATCACCGGGCTGGTGCGCAGCACGACCGTGCGCGCCCCGGCCTCGGTTGCCGCGCGGGTCGCGGCCTCCCACTGGACGGTGACCTGGGCCAGGAAGTCGGCGGCGGCCAGGTCGTCCTCGGTGCAGGGCTCGGGGTTGGCAACGGTCCCGTACCGCGCGATCCCGCTCGCCTGGATCAGTACCGGGCGTTGGCCCTCAGGGCGGGCGGCGATCGCCTCGGCGACGGTGTGGGTGGTGCGCACCCTCGAGGCGAGGATGCCTTCGCGGCGCTTCTCCGTCCACGGTGCGTTGAAGACCCCCACCCCGCCGAGGTTGACCACGGTCTCGACACCGTCGAGCGCGGCCGGATCGATCTCGCCCCGGTCAGGGTCCCAGCCGAACTCCGTCGACGTCGCCGGCTTGCGTCGGACGAGCCGGGTCACCTCGTGACCCTCCGACGCCAGCCGTACCCGCAGGGCCTGACCCAGAAATCCGGACGCCCCGGCCAGCAACCACTTCATCGCCTTACTCTCCCTCTCCGACTTCCCCTCCGACTTGTCAGACTCTCAGCGCGCCAGAGCGCGCTGAGAGTCTGACAACTCGGGTGGATCAGAGCCCGAACTCGGAGCCGAAGTCGCCCTCTTCGAGCCGTGCCTTGAGCGTCGACAGGAAGCGGGCTGCTTCCGCGCCGTCGACCAGCCGGTGATCGTAGGACAGCGAGAGATACATCATGTCGCGGACTGCGATCACCTCACCCAGCCTGGCGTCCCTGATCACGACCGGCCGCTTGACCAGCGCGCCCGTGCCGAGGATGGCCACCTGTGGCTGGTTGATGATCGGCGTGTCCATCAGCGTGCCCGCGGAGCCGTAGTTGGTGATCGTGAACGTGCCGCCGCTGAGCTCGTCCGGCGTCACCTTGTTGGCCCGGGTACGCGAGGCGAGGTCGGCGATCTTCTTGGCCAGGCCGGCGATGTTCAGGTCGCCGGCGTCCTTGATCACCGGGACGAGCAGGCCCTTCGGGGTGTCGACCGCGATGCCGACGTGCTCGGCGTCGGGGTAGTTGATCGTGTCCTCATCGATGGTGGCGTTCAGTTTCGGGTACACCTTCAGCGCCTCGATGGCCGCCTTGGTGATGAACGGCAGGTACGACAGGCTGGCGCCCTCGCGCTTCTTGAAGTCGTCCTTGGCGCGGACCCGGATCCGCGAGATCTCGGTCAGGTCGACCTCGACCGTCGCGGTGAGCTGCGCCGAGACCTGCAGCGACTCGACCATCCGCTTGGCGATGGTCTTGCGGAGCCGTGACATCTTCTCCGACGTGCCCCGCAACGAACTCGGCGCTGCCGATGCCGCCGGTGCGCTGGCCGCTGCGGCCGGCGCCTGAGCGGGAGCCGGCGCCGACGCTGCCTTCTTGGCCTCCTCCGCCGCCTTCTTGGCCTCTTCGGCGGCGGCCAGCACGTCCTGCTTGCGGACCCGGCCACCGACCCCGGTGCCGGTGACCGCGCTCAGGTCGACGTTGTGCTCCTTGGCCAGCTTGCGCACCAAGGGCGTGACGTAGCCCGCGTCGGAGTCGCTGGCCACCGGTGTCGCGGCCGGTTTCGACGGCGCCGCTCCGTGGTTCTCGGGCTGCGGATCCTGCTTGGCGTCCGGGGCGGCTGTCGTGGCCGACGGCTCCGGCTTTGGTTCGGGTTCCGGCTCTGGCTGCGGCTCCGGTTCAGGCTCCGGCGTTGCTTCTGGTTCTGGTTCCGGCTCGGGTTGCGGCGGATGCTCCGGCCTCGCCGACCACGGCCAGCACCGCGCCGACCTCGACGGTCTCGTCCTCCTGAACCCGGATCTCCAGTACCGTGCCGGAGATCGGGGACGGGATCTCGGTGTCGACCTTGTCGGTGGACACCTCGAGCAGCGGCTCGTCAGCCTCGACCTGATCACCGACCTGCTTGAGCCAGCGGCTCACCGTTCCTTCGGTGACGCTCTCGCCAAGGGCCGGAAGGGTGACGTCGGTGCCGCTCCCGCGATCCGCCCCCCGAACTGGGTGCCGGTCCGGAGTCCTCGGCCTTCGGCTCGTCCGGCTGCGATGCCGGCTCGGGCTCCGGCTCGTAGCTCTCCTGGCTCGGCTCGCTCCGCGGGAGCTTCTGAGGCACCCTCGTCCCCGCCGCCGGCGTACTCACCGCTGGTGTCCTCCCCGCCGGAATCACCGGCTCCGGAGTCGCCGCCGGCCTCATTGGCCTCGCCGATCACGGCCAGCACGGCGCCGACCTCGACGGTCTCGTCCTCCTGCGCCTTGATCTCCAGCAGCACCCCGGATGTGGGTGAGGGGATCTCGGTATCGACCTTGTCGGTCGACACCTCGAGGAGCGGCTCGTCGGCCTCGACCGTGTCGCCGACCTGCTTGAGCCAACGGCTCACGGTGCCTTCAGTGACACTTTCACCGAGTGCGGGGAGAGTTACAGAAGTCGACATGACTGGTTGGACTCCTTTGTGCCGTGGATGCTCGGTCTGGCCCGTCGGTGCCGGGACGGCCTCAGCCTAGTGGTTGCGCCCGGAAGTTCGTCGAGGGTCCCGCGTCGTCCAGGTAGATGCACCCGAGCCACTCCTCGATGATCTTGTCGGCTCAACCGTGGGTGTGCAGGGGCTTGCCCGCCAGGGCGAGATGCGCTTCGCCCAAGGCCTCGCTCTGGGTCGGATGGGCGTGGATCAGCCCGGCGACGTCGCTCGGGAACGCGTCCCAGTTGGTGATCAACTGCGCCTCCGCGATGAGTTCGCCGACGCGCGCTCCGATCAGGTGCACGCCCACTACCGGGCCGTCGGGGCGGCGGACGAGTTTGACGAAGCCCTGGGTCTTCAGGATCTGCGACTTTCCGTTGCCGCCCAGGTCATAGGTCAGCGTCTCGACCTCGCCGAACGCTTCCCGTCGCCTGCTCCTCGCTGAGCCCCACCGAGGCGATCTCCGGATCGCTGTAGGTCACGCGCGGGATGTCCCGGTCCAGGATCGGCGCCGGTGCCCGAACCGAGCGGCCCAGCCGGTGGGCGATGTCCTCGGCCACGAAGATTCCGTGGGCGAACCCACGGTGCGCGAGTTGCAGACCGAACACGATGTCGCCGACCGCGTGCGCGCCCGGTAGGGAAGTCTCCAGTCGCTCGTTGACCGAGACGAAGCCCCGATCCATCTCGACCCCCGCCTCGGCATATCCCAGCCCTTCGGTCTGTGGCCCCCGGCCGACTGCGACCAGCACGAGATCAGCCTCGATCGTCTGGCCGTCGTCGAGGGTCATCGTGACGCCCGAGTCGCCCACCTCGCAGCCGGCCATCGGGCTGCCGGTCCGGGTGCTGATCTTGCGCTTGCGGAAGGCCCGTTCCAGAGCCGCGGAGATCGCCGGGTCCTCGTTGCGGGACCAGCCGGGGGAGCGCCTCGACAACGGTTACCTCGACGCCGAACGAACGCCAGGCCGACGCGAACTCCACGCCGATCACGCCACCACCGAGCACGATCGCCGAGGCCGGCAGGGTCTCGAGGCGGACGGCGTGATCGCTGGTCAGCACCCGAGTGCCGTCGACCGTCAGGCCGGGCAGGGTGCGGGAGACCGAACCGGAGGCCAGCACCACGTGCGGGGCCGCGTACCGTCTCGCCGGCGACCTCGACGGCGAGGCCCTGATCGGTGCGGACCAGCCGGCCTTCGCCGGCGATCACCGTGATGCTGCGGGACTTGATCAGCCCGGTCAGGCCCTTGTAGAGCCGGCTGACGACCCGGTCCGCGTACGCGGTCACCGCGGCAGGATCGATCCCGTCCAGGCGTGCGTCGCACGCCGAACTCGCTGCCGTGCCGGGCGGCGTCGGCGACCTCGGCCGCGTGCAGGATCGCCTTGGTCGGGATGCAGCCGCGGTGCAGGCAGGTACCGCCGACCTTGTCCTTCTCGACCAGTGCGACGTTGAGCCCGAACTGGGCGGCCCGGAGCGCGCAGGCATAGCCGCCGCTGCCGGCACCGAGGACGACGAGATCGAAGGGTTCAGCCATGCCGCCATCCTGTCAGCCCGCATAATTGGCACATGGGTTGGTTTCGGCGGACTGCGAGGCGGGCGAAGAAGCGCCGCGGCTACGCATCGGAGAGTCGCGCCGTCGACGACGCCGTGACCACCCATCTGTCGGAGTTCGTCCGGACCCGTCGCGGCGTGGAGGCCTTCGTCGAGCCCAAGACCGCCGTCACCCAGACCACGCTGCTCCTGGTGGCCTTCGACGGCGAGTGGACCAGGCGCGTCGTGCCGTCGCCGGAGTGGGCGCACTCGTTCGCCGAACACCTGCAGATCCCCGGCTATGACGCGGCCGTGGTCGGCTATCCGCAGCGGATGCGCGACTACAACACCCGCAACAAGAAGCATCGCGACCTGCGCTGAGAGTTTCCTCGATCCCACCCATCCGCTCCCGTCCGGGCTCCGAATCGGACGGTGTGCGATGCGTCGCGGGCCTGGGACTACCTGACGGGTTCCGGCCGCCCACCCTTCCGGGGATGACGGGTCGCACCAACGCCGTGCTGGCAGGGGGACCGCGTCGGTGTGGATGGACGGCGCGACAGTGGGGCGCTGC
Organism: uncultured Actinomycetota bacterium; assembly: GCA_963723815.1. Classification (GTDB taxonomy): domain Bacteria; phylum Actinomycetota; class Actinomycetes; order Propionibacteriales; family Propionibacteriaceae; genus Microlunatus. The sequence goes on from CAVRSH010000022.1 coordinate 28,781, forward strand.
CAGCACGGCTCTCTGCTCAACGGGCTCGCTCCGCTCGCCGCGGATCGCGCCGGTAGCCGCCTCCTTCGTCGTCGCTCGCCGACGAAAAGCGTGTCGGCTCACTCCTCCTCAGCAAGGCGGCACGCGATCCGGCCGGCCCAACCGGCCCGCGCGGCGGAGTCAGCCGGCCAAGGACCGGGCCACGGCAATCAGCGTGCGGACACCGAAGCCGGTTCCGCCCGGACTGACGTAGCCGTACGGCTTGCCGTCGAAGAAGGCCGGACCGGCGATGTCCAGGTGCGCCCACGGCGTCCCCTCGGCGACGAATTCCCGGAGGAACGTCGCCGCGACCAGCGCGCCGCCGTAGCGGTCGTTGCTGGTCGAGCGGATGTCGGCGACCTTGGACTCCAGCTTCGGGCGGATCTCGGGCGGGATCGGCAGCTGCCAGAAGGCCTCGCCCGCCGTTCTCGGCCGCATCCAGCACCCGGTCGGCGAGAGCGTCGTCGTTCGTCATCAGGCCGCCGGTCCGCTCGCCGAGCGCGACCACGCAGGCGCCGGTCAGGGTGGCGACGTCGATGATCAGATCGGGCTTGTCCTCGCCGGCGCGGGCCAGGGCGTCGGCCATCACCAGCCGGCCCTCCGCATCGGAGTTGCCGTTCTCCACGGTCTTCCCGCCGTACTGGGTCAGCACATCCGAGGGCCGGTACGCGCTGCCCGACGGCATGTTCTCCGCCAGCGCCGCGTACGCGGTGACCTTGATCTTCAGGCCCGACTCGGCGATCGCCTGGGTGGCGGCCAGCACCGCGGCCGCGCCGGCCATGTCGCACTTCATCGTGTACATGCCGTCGGCCGGCTTGAGGTTGAGCCCGCCGGTGTCGAACGTGATGCCCTTGCCGACCAGCGCCAGGTGGGCCTTGGCGCCGCGCGGGGCGTAGCTGAACCGGACCAGCCGCGGCGGCCGGACCGATCCGCCGCCGACCGCGAGCAGGCCGCCGTACCCGCCGCGGGCCAACGCCTTCTCGTCGAGGACCTCGACCGATACGGCTGAGCCCTTCACCAGTTCGGCGGCCTGGGCGGCGAACGACTCCGGATAGAGCAGGTTGGCCGGCGTGTTGACCCACTCGCGCGCCTGCACGACGGCGCGGGCCAGCGTCTGGGCGGCGCCCGACCACGTCGATCCCGCGAGTGCTGCCGGCGTGCACCACAGTGATCGTCGCGATCGATCCCGCCGCTGGCGGCTGCGGTGCCGAGGCGGCGTGAACCGGTAAGTGCCGAGCAGCGCTCCCTCGGCGACGGCGCTCGGCTTCGGCCGGTGCTCGACGTCCCGAGCGCGACCGCGACCGAGATCGGGCCTGCGGCCATCGATGCGGCCTGCCGGACGCCGGCACCGGCGGCGCGTCGAAGGTCCTCCGGCGTGGGTTCGCCCGCCGGTCCCATGCCGACGACGACGACCCGCGGCCCGTCGTCGGCCGCGGGCAGGGTGCGCCGGCTTCCGGCCGCCGGCTTTGCGCCCACCGCTTCGGCCATCTGCGCGATGGACATGCCGAACCGCTTCGCGTACGCCGCATCCTGTGCGTCCGGCACCCCCGCAGACCAGACTCGTCGATTCCGACGACGAGCACGTCGACGCGGCGCGGAACCGCCTTGGACAAGGCGAGCGCTGGCAGCGGCACGGTAGGCCATCCTTCGAGTTCGGTCCGGTGGGATCAGGCGTCCAACAGGCTAGTCTGTCCGGTCGCGGAGACCGCAGACCCACGCGGCGGGAACGGTCCTGCGGTAGGTTCGCCAGATCAGCCGAGAGGAGCTCTGGAGATGACCGTGCCTGACCCCTCGGGGGCGCTTCTGCGCTCGCCGATCCACGATCGGCATGTCGCCGCGGGTGCCAAGTTCGCGGCGTTCGGTGGTTGGTCGATGCCGTTGGAGTACGCCGGTGGCGGTGTGCTCGCCGAACACGCCGCCGTGCGCGACGCGGTCGGCATCTTCGATGTCAGCCACCTCGGCAAGGCGAGGATCAGCGGGTCCGGGGCGGCCGAGTTCGCCAACCGATGCCTGACCGACGACCTGGGCAAGATCGACCCGGGCAAGGCGCAGTACACGCTGATCTGCAACGCCGACGGCGGCGTGGTCGACGACCTGATCGCCTACCTCAGGTCGCCGACGAGGTCTTCCTGATCCCGAACGCGGCGAACTGCGCCGAGGTCGTCGCGCTGCTGGCCGAAGCGGCTCCGGAGGGCATCGAGGTGACCAACGAGCACCGCGACTACGCCGTGCTGGCCGTCCAGGGAACCTACGTCCGACGAGGTGCTCGGCGCCGCCGGCTTCCCCGTCGGCCACGCGTACATGTCGTTCGTCGAGGTCGACCACGACGGTGTGCCGGTCGACCGTCTGCCGGACGGGATACACCGGAGAGCGCGGCTACGAACTGGTGGTGCCCGACCGCCGGAGCGGTCGAGGTCTGGGACGCCGTACTGGAGGCGGGTGAGCCTTACGGGCTGCAGCCGGCCGGGCTCGGCGCGCGGGACACGCTGCGGACCGAGATGGGCTACCCGCTGCACGGCCAGGACATCTCGCCGACCATCACGCCGGTGCAGGCCCGGCTCGGCTGGGCGGTCGGCTGGAAGAAGGAGGCCTTCTTCGGCGACGACGCGCTGCGTACCGAGAAGCAGGCGGGGCCGACCCGACTGCTGCGCGGCCTCAAAGCCGTCGGCCGGGGGATTCCGCGTCCCGGCATGGTGATCCGCGGCAGCGACGGCCGCGAGGTCGGGGCGGTCACCTCGGGAACGTTCTCACCGACCCTCAAGACCGGGATCGGGCTGGCTCTGATCGCCGCAGACCTCTCCGAGGACGATCTGGTCACGGTGGACATCAGAACCCGGCGGGAGCAGTTCGTGATCACCAAGCCACCGTTCGTCACCCCGGCCGTCCGTGAGCCGTGACCGGCACCGGCGGACGGGTCGCTCAACTGGTGTTGATCATGGTCGGGATGTTGATCTTCGCCTATCCGCTCACCGTCGGCGCCGCCAGTCCGATCAGCTGCCGGGGCGTGTCGATGGGACCCGGCGACACCTGTGCCAAGGCTGGCACGTCGGCCACCCAGAGCTACGAGCAGCGGGCCGAGGCCAGGCGCAACGCGGCTCCGGTGATCATCGTGGTGGGAGCGCTGGTGACGGCTTTCGGGGTGACGTTGCTGATCACCGGTCGACGCCGGGTAGCCGAGCGTCGATGATCAATCGTTGATGATCACTGATCGAGGATGCAGTCGTCCCGGTCGGCGAGCGCGCAGTCGATCCGGCGGCGCTGGATGGCGCTGAGATCACCGGGCAGTCCGGAGATCGGAAACCAGCGGACGTCGGTCGATTCCTCGTCACCGACCTGGGCCTCGCCGGAGACATAGCGGCAGCGGAAGCACATCGAGACGAACTGGCACCGGTCGCCGTTGGGATAGAACTGGGCCGGGTCGGTGGTCAGCAGAGCCAGCCGCTCGATCTCGGCGACCACCCGCGTCTCCTCGACGAGTTCGCGCAACATCGCCGTACCGGGCTGCTCACCGGGCTCGACGATGCCGGCCGGCAGGCTCCAGCGCCCGGTGTCGCTGCGCCGGGTGAGCAACACGTGCTCGTCGTGGCGGAGCACGACGGCCGACACGCCCGGCAGCAGCAACAGCCCCTGCCCGTACGAGCGGCGCAGGTCCAGGATGTAGTCCGGTGTGGGCACGGATGCATGCTATTTCCCAACCGTGTCCTGAGCCCGTCGAAGGACGGGAGATCTTGCCCTTCGACGGGCTCAGGGCGCGTTGGCCCCGGTCAGCCGGCGTCCGGGTTCCAGGCTCATCGGGCCGTAGACCAGCCGGTCGGCCTCGTACAGGCTGACGGCTTGGACGCCCGCGTCGACGAGCCCGGGATAGAACTCGCCCAGCCAGCTCTCGGCCTCCCCTGCGACGGGAACTCGCGATCGAGGCTCGAGTCGTCGTCCGGATCGCGGTCCGGCACCCATCGCCAGTTCATGCCGGCCGCTTCTGCGGCGACGCCTTCCCGACCAGCGAACCGTCCGATTCCACCACGTCGCCGAGCGCCTCGTCGATCCCGGCCATGGTCTCGGCCGAGAGCTGCTTGCCCGCCGCCTCGGCGTTGCTCGGTGACCTGCTCGGGACGCGATCCGCCGGTGATCGCCGTCGCCACGTTGTCGTTCTGCAGCACCCAGGCCACGGCGAGCTGGGCCATGGTCAGGCCCTCGGCGTCGGCGAGCGGTGCGAGTTCCTGCACCCGCGGAGCACGTCGTCCCGCAGCGCGCCCTTGATGAACTGCGCGCCACCGCCGCTTTCGTCGGTGGCCCGCGAGCCCTCCGGAGCCGGCTCGCCCGGCTTGTACTTGCCGGTCAGGATGCCCTGGTTGATCGGGGAGAAGACGACCTGGCTGATGCCCAGCTCCCGGCAGGTCGGGACCACCTCGGCCTCGATGATCCGGTACAGGGCGTTGTACTGCGGCTGGTTGGAGACGAAGGGGAAGCGCAGCTCGCGGGCCAGGGCATGACCGGCACGAAGCTGGTCGGGCGTCCACTCGCTGACGCCGATGTAGAGCGCCTTGCCGGAGCGGACGACGTCGGCGAACGCCTCCATCGTCTCTTCCAGCGGGGTGAAGTGGTCGTAGCGGTGCGCCTGGTAGAGGTCGACGTAGTCGGTCTTCAGCCGACGGAGCGAGCGCATTGATCGACTCGTGGATGTGCTTGCGGGACAGGCCGGTGTCGTTGTGGCCGCGCGGCCCGGTGGGGAAGTAGACCTTCGTGAAGATCTCCAGGCTCTCCCGCCGCTCCCCAGAGAGTGCGTCGCCGAGGATCGACTCGGCCTTGCCGTTCGCGTACACGTCTGCGGTGTCGAACGTCGTGATGCCGGCCTCCAGGGCAGCCCGTACGCAGCTGGTGGCCTGATCAGCCTCCACCTGCGAACCGTGGGTGACCCAGTTGCCGTAGCTGACCGCCGAGACCTTGAAGCCGCTGTTGCCGAGATATCGAAATTCCATGGCTCCTTCTTACCGGCTGGCCCGATGCCTGGCCCGAGGGCATCCCGCATGCGCCATCGTGCCTGAGCCGGTCGAAGGGCAGCCGTCGGTGCTTCGACAGGTCAGGACACCTCAATATCCCTCGCCGCGCTTCACCCTGGGCGCCGGCATCCGGAAGCGGCGGAGCTGGGTGCCGCGGGTCATTCCGTACATCAGCAGGCCCTTGGGCGATGCCTTGGGCAGGCGGGCGGCGAGCACCTTCTTGAATCCGCGCCACATCAAGAAGTTGTCGAAGACCACCGCGAGAATGAACAAATACATCGCCAGTGTGGCGATTCCGGCGATCGCCCCGCACATAGCTCCCGAGGACGGTGACCGCGAGGATGACCACGACGCTGGGCAGCAGGAACTCGCCCAGGTTGAACCGCGAGTCGACGTAGTCGCGCATCAGGGCCTTCTCCGGCACGTTCTCGCGCTGGTTGACGGCCTTCAGCCGATTGGCGCGGGCCTGCTGGCTGGCGTACTTGCGCGCGCTTCCTTCTTGCTGTAGGTCTGGGTCACCCGCTGCCGTCGGGCGGCCTCGGCTTCTTTGCGGGTCGGCGTGGGCCGAGCCTTCTTGGTACCCGAGGTGGCATCGACGTCCGGCGCGGCTTCCGGCTCGTCGGGTTCGTTGTTGCGACGGAACAGTGCCACGGGTCCCTCTCGTGGTTCGGGGTTTCGACGGATCTGGCCCTGGATTGTGTCAGGGGTTCACCCGAAAGACGAAACTACTCCTGCCGCGGATGAGGACGGATTGCCGCGCAGAGATACGGTGGAGGCCTGTGAGCGGCCCCGGCCGCGGCACCCGGAGCACCTGGAAGGACCAGAGCACCCTCATGACCGGCATTTTTCGGCGCATGTCATTGATCTTCCGCGCCAAGACCGACAAGGCCTTGGACAAGCTCGAAGACCCACGGCAGACTCTCGACTACTCCTACCAAAGGCAGCTCGAACTGCTGCAGAAGGTGCGCCGCGGCGTCGCCGACGTGGCGACCAGCCGCAAGCGGGTCGAGCTGCAGGCCAACCAGCTGAACACCCAGGCCGACAAGCTGACCCAGCAGGCGCAGAAGGCGTTGGAGGTGGGTCGGGAGGATCTGGCCCGCGAGGCGTTGACCCGGCGCTCGGGCATCCAGCAGCAGCTCACCGACCTGCAGGCTCAGCATGCGCAGCTGCAGGGTGAAGAGGAGAAGCTGACCCGCGCGAGCCAGCGGCTCCAGGCCAAGGTCGACGCCTTCCGGACCCGCAAGGAGACGATCAAGGCCACCTATTCCGCCGCCGAGGCCCAGACCCGGATCAACGAGGCGTTCTCGGGCATCAGCGAGGAGATGGGCGACGTCGGGCTGGCCATCCAGCGGGCCGAGGACAAGACCGCACAGATGCAGGCGCGGGCCGGTGCCATCGACGAGTTGCTCGCCAGCGGCGCCCTCGAAGACCCGACCGGGACCGCCAAGGACGACATCACCTTGAGCTGGAGCAGCTGGCCTCGACCTCCGACGTGGAGAACGAGCTCGCCCGGATGAAGGCCTCGCTCGGAGCCGCGACGGCCGCGCCGCAGGCCATCGAGGGGCAGCCGGCGCCGACGCAGTATGCACAACCCCCCGCCGCCCACGCCGGCCCAGGGATACCAGGCACCGCCGACCGAGGGCTACCCGGCGCCGCCGACGCA
>CAVRSH010000023.1:0-23642 GCA_963723815.1 uncultured Actinomycetota bacterium
CAGCACCTCGGAGCCGAGGGAGATGTGCTCGGTGTCGTAGCCGATCAGGTCGAGGTCGTAGCCCGGTCTGCCGGCGGACCAGGGGAGTGCGGACGAGGGTGCGGGGATCGGTCATCCGCACCACCTCGTCGTTGTGCAACTCGCCCGCCGATGCCGCGTACGGTGAGGCGCCGGAACCGCAGCTGGTTGCGGGTCTGCTGCTCGGTGAAGTCGTACACCCCGGAGCGGCCGTCCCCGAAGTCGAGGGTCGCGATCGTCGTGGTCGTCGGATGCGGCTCCTCGTCGTCGGTCCAGCCGGTGCGGCTCAGCGGACTGACCAACGGCGCGGTGAACCGGCTGGCCCGGACCGAAACCGGTCCCCGGCCGGCGCCGAGCAGGCCGCGGATCAGCGACAACGGCGTGGTACTGCTGGGTGGAGGAGACCTGCACCTGGGTCGGCGTGCCGATCGCGCCGCTGGCCACCAGCGCCGCCCGGGCGGCGTGCGAGGGCATCATCAGGTACTGCTCGGCGACCTGGACCAGCCCGGAGCCGCCCACCGCCGACCAGAGCGCACGAAGGCCGTCGAGATCCGGGGCGGGCGGGGTCTCGGCCAGCACCGGCAGCCCCCGGTCGACGGCTTCGGCGATGAAACCGGCGTCACAGTCCGCGGCGTCGCGGTGAGCACGAAGTCGCGGCGTACCTCGCGCAGGCACGCGTCCAGGGACGTGAAGGACGGAACCTCCAGACGGCGCGGGGTCCGCACCACGACCCCGCGCGCAGCGGACGGTGCCGAGTTCGCGGGCCACGTCGAGGAACATCCGCGCCCGCCAACCGCTGCCGATCAACGCGAACGTGGTCACGCGGGAACCCTAACGTTCAGTCGCGTCCCCGGGCTACTGAGGCGGCGAGGAAACCGGACCACTGCCCGAGGCACTCATGGAAATGGTCGACCTGATCCGGTCCAGCACCTCGCTGGCCGCCTTCCGGGTGGCGGCGTCCCAGGTCCCGGTGAGCTCGACCGGGGTGTTCCAGAGATAGCTGCAGATGGCCTGGACCGCCGAGGCTGCGCCACTGGTCGTAGCGGCAGGAGACCACCGACCCGTCGGCCAGCGGCAACCGGGCCACGTCGAAGGCGCGGCCCGAGTTGTGCCAGGAGTCGCACGCCGATCCGCCGTCGGTCCAACTGCCGTACGTCCATAGCTCCTTCGGCCGGGACGGCAGCGCCTTGTCCAGACCGTCCGCCCAGGACTCGAGCCGGGCGAAGAACGCGCCGTCGAAGCGGAAGGCGGTCCGCTGCCCGTCGACCGCGTAGATCAGCGGCAACCCGGACAGGCTGCGGTGAGAGTCCAGTGATGCCCGGGGTACGCAGGTCGCATTCTCCCGCCCGCCGAGACCAGAGCCGGAGCCCGAGCAGCCGGCCGCGACGCTGATCGCGAGGGCTCCGCCGAGCCCGAGCAGCCGGCGGCGGCTCAGCGGGGCGGGCATGGAGCCAGTGTGCGGAAAGCAGCAAACGGGGTCAGGACGTGATCACCGGCAAGGCGCTGGGCCCGGGCTCAGCCCGGGCGTCGACCCAGCAGATAGAGCCGTTCGGTTGGAGGTTCCTGCGGCAGCGGGCTCCTCCGAGTACCACTCGATGTCGACGAGTCCGGCCGCCTCCGCCGCCGCGACGACCGCAGCCGGCGTCATGGAGCACGAAGTCCAGGTCGGTGGCGACTCCCCAGAGGTCGCCCGGATGCTGCACCTCGTTGCCGATATGGGTGGCGAGGGCCAGAACTCCGCCGCGGCGCAGCACCCGGGTCAGCGCGGCGATGGTCGGCCGCGAGCTCGGACTGGGCGAGGTGGACGAACGCGTACCAGGCGGTGACCAGGCCCCAGCCCGGGTCGCGCGGATCACCGCCCCGCGGCATCGGGGGCACCACGAAGTTGCCCTGGACGATCTGTACGTCGGGCTCCCGCGCGCGCGCCTGCGCGACCATGTTCGGCGACAGATCGAGCCCGGTCATCACGACGCCGTGGTCGGCCAGGAAACCCGCGCCGTACGCCGGTCCGCAGCCCACGTCCAGGCCCTGACCGCCGTCAGCCTCAGCGGCGAGCCGGGCCAGCAGCCAGCGGTCGAACGACTTGCCGTCGAGCTCGTCGCCCAGGACCTCGACGTAACGCTCGGCCAACCGGTCGTACTCCGCCGCGACCTTGCGATCGCGGGCCGCCGCGCCGCCCGCCAGCACCTGCTCCCGGTCGACCGGCGGGACCGGCTCGGAAGCCTCGGGCTGGTCGGCGCCGAGCAGATGCATCCAGCGTCGGTCGTGTTGCCCGGGTTGGCGTTCCAGCTCGCGCACCAGCGGCGGGTCCGCGGCCGCCATCGTCCGGAGTGCGCCTTCGACAGCCTCGCGATCCGGCGAACGGGTGCAGGCGCTCGGTTCGCGGTCGCAACTCCCCCGCGGTCTGCGCCCCGCGCAGCAACAACACGGTGATCAGCGCCGCTTGCTCGGGGTCCAGCCCCAGATGCTCCTCGAGCCGCTGGTGGTACTTGACCACCCGGACCATCGTGGGCTTGACGAACCGGACGAGCTCGCGGTCACGGAGGCGTCCCAGCGCGTCGACGATCGTCGTCTCGTCATAGGCGACCACCGGGTCGCGGCTGGTGGACTGGTTGCAGGCGGCCCGGAGGGCGTTGAGCGAGAGGGGGTACGTGTCGGGCACCGCGCGCTGCTTCTCCAGGAGAGCTCCCAGCACCCGCTGCTCGACCGGATCCAGCACCGGGAGATCAGGCACCCGCTCAGCCTGTCATGATCCGGATCGGACTCGCAGCCGGCGGGCGCTCGCACCCCGAATCAGGGGGTGAGCGCGGCGATGGCGGTGAACGTGGCGTCCCGGTCGTAGTGGCGCATTGCCGCGGGCCGCCGGCCGGCCGCGCCGTTCCACACGGTCCCGCTCAGCGTCGTATCCGTCGTCGCCCAAATTTTCAACGGCGCCCCGAACGGTACGCCGCACCTCATTTCCGATCTCCATCGCTATCGGGTAAGCCATGCTCGACAAGATAATGAATTCAACGCCCAGATACCGTTTCGGCCGGAGGTCGCCCGGATACGTATCGGCCAAATACGGGAGGGTTCATGGATCCGGAGATTGCCGATTTCGCCCGGTCGTTCCGCGCCTTCACCAAAGCGATGACTCGGGCCGCTAAAGCCCAGTCGTCCGAACTCACCGAGATCGGGAATCACGTCCAGGAGTTCCTGGGCGTTGATCTGAACGAGGTCGAGCCGGTGACCGAGACCTTTCCGGCGCATCAGGTCGTCGACATCGATCTAGCTCTGGAGGCTTTGCTGGCTGAGCTGTCCGGCACCCGGTACGGGATCAGCGGGCCGAGCCGGGCCGAGGTCGACACCCTCAGTGAGTACCTCACGCATTCGCGCGCCGCGTTCGGTCTCGGTTCGGTGGCGTACGAGCGCAAAGCCACCGGCCCGGACAGCGATCGGCGGGTGGTCGCCTTCGGGCTCGGCGAGGTGCGGACTCGACGGTGTGCCGCTGATCTGGCTGCAGCGCTCCGCGCAGCCCATGTACGGACGGGTGCAGTACACGCTCGAGGTGATGTGCCCCGACGCCGCCGTCGCCGAGGCGTTCCTGGCCCGGGTCCGGGTGCTGATGGCCGAGCACAGTGTGCTGCGCGGCCAGGTGATCTCCTTCGTCACCGACGAATTCGACTACCACGATCCCGGCTCCCAGATCACCTTCCTCCGTCGGCCGGAGGTCCGGGCCGATCAGGTCATCCTGCCGGCCGGTGTGCTGGATCGGGTGGCCCGGCACGTCGTGGGCATCGGCCAGCGCCGGGACGCACTCCGCGCTGCGGGCCAGCATCTCAAACGCGGGGTGCTGCTCTACGGGCCGCCGGGCACTGGGAAGACCCATCTGGTCCGGCATTTGCTCACCGAGAGCGAGGGGACCACGGCAGTGCTGCTGTCGGGGGGCACGCTCGGCCTGCTCAACGAGGCGACCACCTTGGCCCGGGCCGTGCAGCCGGCGATCGTGGTGCTCGAGGACTGCGATCTGGTCGCCGAGCACCGCGGGGGCCGGACCAACGCAGCGCTGTTCGACACCCTCGAGGCCATGGACGGTCTCGCCGCCGATGCCGACATCACCTTCATTCTCACCACCAACCGGGCCGACCTGCTCGAGCGCGCCCTGGTCGAGCGGCCCGGCCGGGTCGATCTGGCGGTGGAGATCAGCAAACCCGATCGGGAGAGCCGGGAACGACTCTTCCGGCTGTACGCGGCGGAGTTGCTCGCCTCGGGCCGGCTCAGCGAAGCGGCGGTGCTCACCGCGGCCGCGCGTACCGAAGGGGTGACGGCTTCGTTCACCAAGGAGCTGATCCGGCGCACCGTGATCAACGCGGCGCAGCAGAACCGCGAGCCCACCGATGCCGACGTCAGTGACGCGCTGAATGAGATGCTCTCCGACGCCGAAGCCCTCACCCGGACACTGCTCGGTGGTGAGGGTCGGTCGCTGGCCGGAGCCATCCGGCCCGACGACGACGAATCTGACGATGACGATTTCGACGACGAGGGGCCCGACGACGAGGACTTCGAGCCCGAGCCGGGGCGCGCACCGTACGGGTGGCGCTAACTGCTCAGCGTTCGCCGGTCCACGTGCATCGAATGTGGTCGGGCTGGATGGCGGCGATCGACGTGGCGAGTTGCCGGCGCACCTCGATCGGCATTGATGTCGTCTTCTGGGTGAACACGCCGAGCGGTTCGCCGAAATAGACGCACAACACCATCGGTGTCTCGTAGGCGCGAAGTTCCTCCCGGAACGCGCTGAACGAACGGCGGGTCGGCATCGCCGTGGATGCGCCTCGCTCGGCCTGCAGCGCCACGACCGTTTCATGGTCGCGGACCAACGTTCGGAAGGCGTCGGAGTCGGCGCCGGCGATAACCGGATTGATCCGGCCGGTGGGTGCGGGGTCGATGACCAGGGGCATCCGAGACCCGATCGAAGGGCCGTTGCTCAGCACCCCTCGATAGGTCCACCCTTCGGCGAGCACGGCGGCGTCGGTCAGGGCCGGCAGGGCCAGGACCAGGTGAAGGTCACGCCACCGCTGACCGAGGTGGCCGTTCTCGCCCCGGATCGCCACCTGCGCCGGGACACCGAGCAACACGATCAGCGCAATGCCGCCGATCGCGACGGGCAGGTGCCGCGGACCCAACGCGTCAACGACCAGGCCCGCACCGAGCGCAAGGGCCGGCAGGCAGAAGAGCCAGTAGCGGGCGACCAGTCCGGGCGAATCACTGACTGCCTGGAAACCGCACAACGCCACGACCGGGAGTCCGAGCCAGACGGTAGCCAGGACCGCGGCACGCCGCGCCGGACCAGATCGGCGGTAGCCGAGCACGATGCCACCGAGGGCCACCGCTATCGCAGTCAGCGCCAGCGGCACGGCAAGGTGCGGTGAGAGGACGCCGACGGGCAGCCGCAGCAACTCCTCGGCCACGTTGGCGGGCGTCACCGGCGACGGATCACCCTGGCCGTGGGCCCGCTGCCCAACCACCACCACAAAGGGCAGTAATACCAGCAGCGCGGCGGCGCTCGACCCCAGCACCGTACGCACCTCGCGGGTGCGATCGGTTCGAGGTGACAGCGCCGAGACGACGACCAGCACCAGGGTGATGAGCAGGGCGTACAGGTGCGCCAAGCCGACCAGGACCAGGAGTCCGGCCAGCATCGCCTGGCGTCGTCGACTCGCCACCAAGCGGTCATCGGCCCAGCAGAGCACCGTCAACAGCACGAGCATCAGACTCAACGCGTAGGGCCGGGCGTCCTGGCCATATCGCGACGTTGCGGGCAACATCAGGAGAAACAGCGTGCCGAGGCAACTGGCCGCCCGGCCCACGAGCCGCGATGACAGCAGCCAAAAAAGCAGCACCGATGTCGCCATCGCGAGGACGGAAGGCAGCCGCAGCCAGAATTCCGACGTCGAGAAGATCGACCACAGCTTCGACAGCAGGTAGTACGGGGCAACCGCGGGGTCGAAGGCGAAGGTTCTCAGCACACCCGCCAACGGCCTCCGCAACACGATCGCCGTCGCCGCCTCGTCGCCCGACCAGGCCGGACGCGCGACCCCCCACAACAGGACGAGAAACGCGAGTGCCCAGATCCCCCCGGACCGGAGGATCAGACCCCTGCGACCGTATGCATCCGCGAGCGATGACTCACTGCGCCGTGCTGCCCGGGCGCCTGGCAGCATTACCGTCCGACCGCCCTGCAGCAGAGGGGCGATCGTCGGAGATGCCATCGTGCCAGTCTGGCAACGGCAACTCAGCGCAGCTATGCGCAGAATTACGTACGTCCGAGGCCAGCCTGGCCACGACTCAACCGCGACTCACTAGGGGCACTACTTGGTCTACGGTGTCGCATTTATGGCCGCGGCTTTGTTGGCGAACTGGAAGCCGCCGGTGACCAAGTCGCCGATCCGGTAGGCATCGGCCTCCGGCAGGTAATTTCGAAGAAGCTTTGTCCTTGACTCGTTGGCAGGCGGCAGTCCACGTGTCGGCCATGCGCGACGGCGTCACGCTGCAGTGGCTGCTCGCTCCCGACGAGGTCGATCTGGTCGCCGCGGTGCGCTGGCAGATCGCGCTGTACGCCGACATCCCGCTCTGAGCGGGCTCAGGACATCCCGGGCCAGCCGGTGTAGCCCTCGGCGAGGTAGGTCGAGGCGGCCGTGGACTCCACGATCGAGGCCAGTTCGGCCTGCTGGCGGCGTACATCGAAGTCCGAGGCCTCCGGCAGCCGGTGGAGCATCGTCGTCATCCAGTACGAGAAGTGCTGGGCCTTCCACACGCGCGCCAGCGCCCGCTCCGTGTAGGCCCGGAGGGGATCGGGCGATCTGGCGGTGACCGCCCGCTCGAGCGCCTCGGCCAGCACCCGGACGTCGGCCAGCGCGAGGTTGAGACCCTTGGCGCCGGTCGGTGGCACCGTGTGCGCGGCGTCGCCGACCAGCAGCAACCGGCCGTACTGCATCGGCTCGCAGACGTTGCTGCGGAACCGGAGCAACGACTTGTCGGTGATCGGTCCTTCCTGCAAGGTGTAGCCGTTGGCGCCGACCCGAGCCTGCAGTTCGGTCCAGATCCGGTCGTCGGACCAGGTGTCGATCGGCTCGTCGGGATCGCACTGCAGGTACATCCGCTGCATGGTCTCCGTGCGCTGACTGATCAGCGCGAAGCCGCGGTCGGAGTGGCTGTAGATCAGTTCGGGGGCACTCTTGGGTGCTTCGCAGAGGATGCCGAACCAGGCGAACGGATACTCCCGCCGGAACTGGCGGCGCTCGCTCTCCGGGATCTGCCGGCGACAGATGCTCCGCGACCCGTCGGCGCCGACCAGGTAGTCGCAGCGCACCTCCTGAGCCGCGCCGTCCGCGTCGCGGAACGTGATTCCCGGTTGAGTGGTGTCCAGATCGACCACCGCCGTGTCGGAGACGCCGAAGCGCACATCGCCGCCGTCGCGGTCGCGGGCCCGGGCGAGATCGATGAAGACGTCGGTCTGCGGGTAGAGCCAGACCGAGGCGCCGACCAGCGCTTCGAAATCGATCCGCGCGCCCCCGCCGCCGAACGCCAGGTCGATGCCGGAGTGCTGGTCACCCTCACGCAGCACGCGATCGGAGACGTCCGCGTCGACCAGGAGCCGGACGCTGTCCCGCTCGAGGATGCCCGCGCGTACGGTCTGCTCGATCTCGAGCCGGCTCCGGTTGTCGACGACCATGGACTCGATGCCGCTCTTGGCCAGCAGATGGCTCAGCATCAGCCCCGCGGGTCCACCGCCGACGATGCCCACGGTGGTCGTGCTGCGCTGGACGGTCAGCGGTGACATGGGGTCAATTTGAGCCCATCCTCGCCCCGCGCGTCGAGCCCCACTCAGCGCACATGTCTGGAGCGGCGTGCCACGGTGGGGATATGCAGACAGTTTACGAAGCCGCGGGTGGTGCCGAGGGCATGCTGCGCCTCGCCCACGCCTGGCACGAGAGGGTGATGGCCGACGAGGTGGTGAGCCACGCGTTCAGCCATGGCTTCCGTCCCGACCACACTGAGCGGCTGGCCGCGTACTGGGCCGAGGCGCTCGGCGGACCGACGACGTACTCCGAGCGCTACGGCGACGAAACCTCGGCGGTACGCCTGCACAGCGGTAACGGCGACCACGAGGAGATGGACCATCGAGCGATCGACTGTTTCGACCAGGCCCTGATCGACGTCGGCCTTGCCGACGACGACCGGCTCGCTCAGGTGCTGCACGACTACTTCGCCTGGGCGACCACGACCACCATGAACCGGTATCACCGGTCTGCCGACGACGTGCCGAACGGGCTCCGCATCCCGCACTGGTCGTGGGACGGACCCGTCAAGACGTGATCGGCGCCCCGACCGGGTATCCAGGCGGGTCAACGCACAACCATGTTCAGCCCAACGGCCAGACCTCGACGACTCCCTGAGCAACGGCGCACGGGGTCCGGGAGACGATGTCCACCGCCTCCTCCAGACTGGCGGCCTCGATCAGAGCGAAGCCGGCAACCGGCAACGCGGATCGCATGAACGGCCCGTCCTCGGTCTCGACACCGGCGCCGTCGTGGTTACGCACCTGCACGGGCCCGCCGGCCACGCCCAGCTCAGTGCCCTCACTGAGCAGCAGCGCATCGTGTGCATGGGCCGCATCTCGGACCGCCGGATCGGTCCGGTCGTACCCCTCGCGGTCCCCGTACCCAATGGTGATGAATTTCGCCATCGTCTGATGTCTCCTTCCCACGACATGACGGTCGTCTGTCGACGTTTTGCTCTGTTGGGTTGGACCGCACCGGGCCCGCAGACTCATCGGTCGTCCTCCGACTGCTGTCAATGGGCTCGACAGCCGTCCCGTCCGCAGCCATCATGGCCAGCGTGCGGCAAGAGGAGATCTGGGACGTCGAGACGGCCCAGCGCTATGACACTCCGGGTACCGGGATGTTCGCCGATGAGGTGTTGGCGCCGACCGTCGATCGGCTCGTCGAGCTCTCCGGTGCCGGCCGAGCGCTCGAGTTCGCGATCGGCACCGGTCGGGTGGCCGTGCCGCTCGGCGAGCGCGGCGTCAGTGTCACCGGTATAGAGCTGTCGCGACCCATGATCGAGGTGTTGCGCACCAAGGTCGACGAGGAGACGATCCCGGTCGTCCACGGCGACATGGCGACCGCTTCCGCTCCCGGTCGAGTTCGCGCTGGTCTACCTGGTCTTCAACACGATCGCCAACCTGCTCACCCAGTCGGCCCAGGTCGCCTGTTTCCGCAATGCCGCCCGCCACCTCCAACCGGGTGGACGGTTCGTCATCGAGCTGTGGGTGCCCGATCTGCGGCGGCTGCCACCCGGACAGCAGGCCACGGTCTGGCAGGTCGAGCCGGGCTACATCGGTCTCGACACCTATGACGTCGTCCAGCAGCACGTCGTCTCCCACCACCTCCGCCACGACGAGGGCAGGGACGCGCGGCTCTTTCGTACGCCGCACCGCTACATCTGGCCGGCCGAGCTCGATCTGATGGGTGAGCTCGCCGGATTCACCTTGGAGAGCAGGCACGCCGACTGGACCGGCGCTGAGTTCACCGCAGAATCCCCCTCCCACGTCTCGGTCTACCGGCTCGACCAGTAGCCGTTCACCGGTGTCAGACCGGGCTCGCTAACGTCGAGGCGACGGACCGTCCAGGACCGACGGTGAGGACTGACGTGGGCGATCGCGATGGAGATCTGACGTTCGAGAACAGGCAGATGAAGGGGACGCGGTTCCACATCGTCGACCGTCCCTCCGGCTAGTGACGTCGCGCCGGTCAAGTTCGTCGGCTTTCTCGCGCCGGACATGGCCCAGGCCGGGTCTCGAGCTCCCGGTATCAAGCCGGGTGGTCGGCACTCCTTCAATTAGCGAGCGATGAGTGCGAGCCAGCGGCTCCGAGAACGGTCGAAGCGCACGACCGGACGCGGATCCACCAGCGATAAGTGACGCGCCAGCGCAAGCCGTGTTCGAGGAACCGCAACACCTTGATCATCG
Source organism: uncultured Actinomycetota bacterium (assembly GCA_963723815.1). Taxonomy (GTDB): domain Bacteria; phylum Actinomycetota; class Actinomycetes; order Propionibacteriales; family Propionibacteriaceae; genus Microlunatus. The sequence goes on from CAVRSH010000023.1 coordinate 10,028, forward strand.
ACGGAGTTGACCGGCCCACTCCGAAAGCAACAGGGCCGGGGCTTGGGACAGCGACCACCCGTCGGGGTAGTTTGGCCATTCGACCTTCGCTGTCATTGGACGTGAATTGAAGAACATCGGGTTTCTGTCGTTCGGCCACTGGACGCCGACACCGCATTCGCAGACACGTACGGCCTCCGACGCACTGCTCCAGTCCATCGAACTCGCCGTTGCGGCCGAGGAACTCGGGGCTGACGGCGCCTACTTCCGGGTGCACCACTTCGCGCGCCAGTTGTCCTCTCCGTTCCCCCTGCTCGCCGCCGTCGGGGCCCGGACCAGCCGGATCGAGATCGGCACCGGCGTCATCGACATGCGTTACGAGAACCCGCTCTACATGGCCGAGGACGCCGGCGCGGCGGACCTGATCTCCGGTGGCCGGCTTCAGCTGGGCATCAGCCGGGGGTCACCCGAGCAGGTGATCGAGGGCTACCGCTACTTCGGTTACGCGCCCGACGCGGACTCCGACCACGCGGCGATGGCCCGCGAGCACGCCCGAGTGTTCCTCGAGGTCATCCAAGGCAAGGGGTTCGCGCAGCCCAACCCGCGGCCGATGTTCCCGAACCCACCGGGCCTGCTTCCGATTGAGCCGCACTCACCCGGGCTCCGCGACCGGATCTGGTGGGGCGCCGGATCGCGCGCAACCGCCGAATGGACCGCAGAGCAGGGCATGAACCTGATGAGCTCGACCCTGCTGACCGAGGACACCGGCGTGCCGTTCCACCAGTTGCAGGCCGAACAGATTCAGCGGTTCCGGGACGCGTGGAAGATCGCCGGACACCAACGTGAGCCGCGTTCCTCGGTCAGTCGCAGCATCTTCCCGATCGTCGACGACCGGGACCGCGCGTACTTCGGCCAGAACACCAAGAGCCAGGACCAGGTCGGCTACCTGGACACCGGGATCGCCCGGTTCGGCAAGACGTACACCGGGGAGCCGGACGAGCTGGTCAAGGACCTCGCCGAGGACGAGGCGATCGCCGCCGCCGACACCCTGCTGCTGACCGTCCCCAACCAGCTCGGCGTGGACTACAACGCGCACCTGATCGACAGCGTGGTGCGTTATCTCGCACCAGAGCTCGGCTGGCGCTGACCGCGGTGGCCGAGATGGTGAACGCGTCCGGTCCGCCTCAGGACGTGGTGCTGCTCGTCGACATCGCCAACGTCATGGGATCGATTCCGGACGGCTGGTGGCGCGACCGGGCCGCCGCCGCCACGCGCCTGCTGAACGGGTTGGCGCCGCTGAGCGGCACCGAGGTCACCGATCCGGCCGGAGCGGGAACGGTACGGATTGCCGACGTGCGCGCCGTCTTGGAGGGTGCGGCCAAGCGCGCCGAGGGCCCGGAGGCCGTGGTCGTGCTGCGCGCCGCCAACGACGGCGACAGCGAGATCGTCGACGAGGCGGGGCGGCTGACCGGGTCGGGGCAGATTCCGCTCGTCGTCACCGCTGACCGCGGGCTGCGCTCTCGGCTACCCGCGCAGGCCATGATCGCCGGACCAGGCTGGCTGAACCGGCTCCTGGGACGCTAGTGCTTGCGCCTTCCAGGCGTGAGCCCTAGTGTCGTGCGACGGTGGTGGTATCTGCTTCCCCGGTTGCCACCTCTTCCCAGGGTGATCAAAAACCTCGTTCGTCTGCTCCGGGCCGTCGGCCGCGCCATCTGGGGCTTCATCAGCCTCATCCGCGACGGCGAGTCGGATCTCCGGGAGACATACCCCGACCACTACCAGCCCACCGGCGAGCAGGTGGCCGCTCAGGGTTCGATGTTCGCGAGCATGTCGGGCGTCGGTCACCCGTAGCACGCAGGCAGGATCATCTCCTGCCCGTCGAAAGGCTCAGGGCGCGTATCCGAGCATCCACTTCCGAACGGGGCCAGAGCGTCGATCCCTAGACTGGGCCGGTGAACAACCCGCCCCGCGAGGCTGCCCGGGAGCACGCGACGATCGACGGCCTCCGCCGGCTGATCGCGAACCCGCCGATCGAGTACCGTCCCGAGTTGCGCTGGTGGCTGGCCGAGGGCCTCCACACCGACGAGACGCTGCGCTACGAGATCGAGACCGCTCACCGGCTCGGCTTCGGCGGCATGGAGTTCCTGGCCATGGACGAGGGCGACATCGACCACTCCCGCTACGGCTGGGGCGCGGAGGAATGGGTCCACGACTCGCAGATCGTCGTGGCGGAGACGACCAAGCGCAACATGGCGGTGAGCTTCACCTCCGGTACGAACTGGTCGAACGCCAACCTCCCGACCATCGACCCGGACCATCCCGCGGCCGCCAAGGAGTTGGACGTCGTCAGCGAGGATCTCGCCGCCGGCGCCTCGCGCAGCGGGCCCCTGCCGAGAATCGACCTCGCAGCCGAACCGGCGACCATGCACCACCTTCCCGGGGAACGCGGCGTGATCCGCGAGCAGGTGCTGGTCGCCGTGGTGGCCGCCCGGGTGCTCGAGGAGACCGCGGTCGGAGCCATCCTTGACGTCGACTCCGTCACTGACCTGACCGACGACGTGCACGCTGAGGCGCTGGAGTGGACCGCGCCGGATGACGGCCCCTGGCGGCTGTTCGCGTACTGGATGCACGGCACCGGGCAAACGGCATCACCATCCGCGTCGGTCAACTACACCGTCAGCTATGTCGATCCCGACGGCGCGCAGGCCGTGATCGACTACTGGGACTCGGTGGTGCTCACCCCCGATTTGCGGGACCAGATCGACCGGAACCCGCGGGCCCAGATGTACATGGACTCCCTCGAGTTGTCGACATACGGGGCCGGCGGGCTGTTCTGGGGCCGTACCGTGGCCGAGGAGTTCCGGACTCGTCGCGGCTACGACATCGCGGCCTGGCTACCTTTCCTGACCCGGACGGTGCCGATGATGGCGGTCGACACCATCTACCACCACGAGCCACCGCGCCGAGCACCGGATCACGGTCGACAAGGTGCGCTTCGACTACGTGCGAACCCTCACCGACCTCTACATCGAGAACATGCTGCGCCCGTTCGCGACGTTCCTGCATGACAACGGACTGACGCTGCGCGCGGAGATCAGCTACGGCCTGCCGTTCGAGCTGACCCGGCCGGGCCCGGAGGTCGACGGCATCGAGACCGAGTCGCTGGAGTTCGCCGCCCAGATCGATGCCTACCGGCTGTTGGCCGGTCCGGCCCACCTGTTCGGCAAGCAGTACTCCTCAGAGACCGGCGCGACCACCCGCAACTACATGCTCGACCACCGGTTCTACGACCAGATCATCGCCACTCAACTGGCCGCCGGGATCACCAAGACCGTGCTGCACGGCTGGGCCAGCACCGCCGGAGCCGAGGGTGTGACCGAGTGGCCGGGACACGAGGGCATGTGGTCTAAGTTCTCCGAGCGGTTCGACATCAGGCAGCCGGGCTCGGAGTTCTACCCACTCTGGACGGCCGCCCTGGGTCGGTACCAGTGCATCCTCCGCCAGGGAAAGCCCCGGATCGACGTCGGGATCCTGCGTACCGACCACTTCACCGACAACATGCTCTTCGCGGCGCTGTTCGACCAGAACGGCAACCGGATCCCGGACGAGGATGCCTACGGCCGCCTCTGGATGCGCAACCGGGAGAACCAGTGGTGGCAGGACCTCAGCCTGCAGGATGCCGGCTGGACGTATGAGTTCTTCGACGGATCGCTGCTGCGGCACGACCAGGTGTCGTTCGCCGACGGACTCGTCCAACCCGACGGCCCCGGCTACCAGGCGCTGATCGTCTACCAGAGCGAGCTGGATCCCGACGCCGCCGCGCATCTCCTCGACTGGGCCCGCCAGGGGCTGAAGGTGCTGGTGGTGAACGGCACCCGGGAACTGAAGCTCCTCGTACGCGGACTCCACACGACTCACGAGCGCGCCGCGGTGCGGACGCCGGGTCTGGACGGGCGGGACGAGGAGCTCGCCGCCACGATGGCCGAGCTGATCGCCCTGCCCACCGTTGCCGCCATCGACGACCCGGCGAAGACGGTCGCCGCCTTACGGGACCTCGGGGTGAGGGGACGGGCGGAGTTCACCAGCGAGAACGCGCACGTGCTGAGTCACCTGCGCGAGGACGGGGATCTGCTCCACCTGTACCTGTACCAGTTCCGGTACGAGGCCGGGGAGCCGGTCGAGGTCGAGGTGGCCCTCGCCGGCACCGGAGCCGCATACCGGATCGACGGCTGGACGGGGACTATCCGCCCGCACACCGGAGTGCGTCAGGACGTCGATCGCACCCGGCTGACCGTGACTCTCGCCCCGGGTGAGACGGCGTTGCTCACTCTCGACCGGTCCGCGCCGCCTGGTCCGGCATCGACGCCCGTCCGGTCGGAGGCGGTCGCGGAGCTCACCGAATGGGCCGTCGCGATCGAGAGTTGGGACGCCGGGGAGCCGGAGCTGATCACCGAGGACCGCGGACTCGGCTACCAGACCCGCGAGGTCCGCCCGACCACGGCGGTCACCCGCATCGAAGCCGGGACGGGGAGGCTCCGCCCGTGGCGGGACATCCCCGAAGTCGGTCCGGGGGTCTCCGGCGTCGGCGAATACCGCAGCAGCCTTCGTCTCGATCAGCGACCGCAGACGGGCCACCGGTATCTGCTCGACCTCGGTTCGACCGCGGGTGGCCTGGGCTCCGTCCGGGTCAACGACGGTGAGCCGAAGGGGTTCGACACCTCAGCTCCGGTCGTCGACGTGACCGCGGAACTGCGCGCGGGCGACAACGCGATCACGGTCCGGGTGTCGAGCTCGCTGAACAACCGGCTGCTGGCCCGCGGCTACTACGATCGGGTGCCCGACATCATGCTGGAGATAGCCGGCAAGGAACCGCAGATGCAGACCACTGAGGTACACGCTTACGGTCTGCTCGGTCCGGTCCGGCTGCTGCACGAAGCGCCCAGCCCATGATCGAAGATCCCGAGACCCGCCGCCAGCTCGCCAAGCAGGGGCGACTGTGGCTCCTCTCGCTGGTCTGCGCCACCATTGCGACCGCGACGATCGTCAAGACCGGCTCCCTCGGTAACGGCATCCTCGTCTTCGTGATCTGCGTCGCCGTCCTGGGCGCAGTTCTCTGGGCCTACGAGCGCCGTCGGCCTCGCTGACCCGAGACGACGAGAGGATGGTTGACGTCGTGGATGCTGTCGAGGTCGGCGGGCTCCGCATCGCGTTCGAGCGGGAGGGTCACGGACCGCCGCTGCTGCTCCTGCACGGCTTCGTCGGAGACGGAATCGGGACCTGGAGAGACCAGCTCGACACGACCTGCAGTGGGACCGCATGGTCGTTGCTGCCTCAGCGACGCGAACCGTCCGGGGACATTCCCTGGCGACCCGACCGACAGTCACGGCTCAATCGGACAAGGGGGTCAAGAATGACCGGGCCGATCAAGCTGCAGTTCCCGCAGGTGGTCCCACAGCGCGCCGAGATCGGCCGATGCGCCGGAGTCCCGGTGGGCTACGAGCTTCTCCCACACCTCTGAGGCGAGGAGCATGTCCGGCTCGACGGCTATGGAGCGGCTCATGTACTCCTGGGGCGGCGTTTGTGGATCCGGCCGCACGAGATACTCCAACTCCTCCTCGTAGGCGTCCCTGAGAATCGTCGAGGCCTGGTCGATGCCGACAACCACGGCGGTACCCGTGGGTGCTGTGTTGACCAGCAGAACGACTTCATCGGGGCGCCTGCGGCGTAGGATTTCGACGGCCTTGAACACGTCACCGGTCCACGCACTGGGTCTTGCGAATCACGCGCGGCCTCAAGCCTTCGTTGCGCGGCAAGAATGTCGTCAAGCACAATGAACGCCCGGTGGGTCCGCCATCAGCGGCTCTAGTGTTGATGAAGTCGCGCAGCGCGAATTCGGACAGGTGCATCCCATCGATGAAGGCGAGGTCGATCGGGTACGCCTTGGAAATGGTCGAACCGGGTCGTCTCCAGCGAAGAAGTCGTCGCTGGGCGTGCTTTTACGAGGTGGACGTCGCAGTGGATCCGGCTTGGTGACGTTGAAGGTGGGGTCTAGCGCCGATCGAACGTGGTGCGTGGAGAGCGCCAAGCTGGATCCGTCGTTGATCCCGATCTCGAGGTAGGTCCGAGGTCGGGTCCTCTCATGCAGCCCACGCAGCAACTGATGGCGGCTCATCCTCGGTTTTGGGTGTGGCACGAGCGGGTCCCTAGGCTGCCAGGGGGGAGGTTCAGCAGGGTCAGCGAGCCTTGGCGCCGAAGGTCTGGCAATCGGTTCGGAAGAGGGCTTCGGCTTCGGCTTCGTCTTCGGCGGGCTCATCACCAACCGTTTGGCGAGCGCGTTGCGCGCCCGCCTTTCTGCCTTACGGATCTTATTCGTGCGGTCGTGGCCGATGATTAACTCAAGCGTCGAGCCGATCGTGCCGCGCAAACCCATGTGTTCTCCCTCATTTGCGACGTTCGGGTCACCGTAGCAAGCCTGTGGCGGCGATTGAGTGCTGACACAAGGTCAGATCAGGAAGCCTGCGACTCGCCGTCCATCGCATACTCCGACCGCTTTATCGCCGAATCCACCGATTCCAACGGCGACCGGCTTTCGCGGTGCGCTCCCGCAGCAGCCCGGTGGCCGACTCGTTGAGCGTGATCCGTGGCATCGACGCCCACGGTTCTATCGGAGGCAGAGCGGCTCTCCTACTTTCCTGACCACGCCCCCCGTAGTGACCTCACGGGGACTGGCGGGAGCTACCGCAGGCACCGCCCTGGTCGACCGAAACACTGGTGGACTACTCGGACGAGCACCCGTTCCGTTCCGGACCTCGCATAACGGTCCACCCGGAACGTCGTCGAGGGTCTGAGGCGTCAGTGAACCCGAGGGCGGGTGTGACAAGGGCAGGAGCGGCGCGGAGATACAGCGGGGCGTTTGGCCGGGGCCGGGTCACGTCTTGCTCGACGATCTTGGATGAGCTCGATTGCTGAAACTGCCAGCCAACCGCCATGAGACGACTCGCTATCCGCCCGGACGACTCGGCCGGTGCGCGTACGTGAACATGATGAGGGACGAAGGCGAGGATTGGGTGCGGACGATGTTGACGAAATCGGCTCGCCAGTACCACTGCTGGCCACTGGGATAGAGCGCGTCGAACGCACCCTGCAATCCGGCGTGCGGCATCGGCGCGACACCGTGCAGCAGCGGCTCGGGCTGGCTGTCCAGCAGCGGAGCTTGACCCTGCCGGGCCGCGTCCGCCCCGGCAACGCCCGCCCAGACCACCGCGCAGACCGGGCACCAGTGGAGTTCTTCCGGGAACGGCGGGGGTGGCACCTGGGTGTGGGCGAAGCCGCCGGAGCCCGCCGGGAGCGCTCGGCAGGAACTTGCGAAACGCCTTCAACACCGCCTCGCCGTGGTCGACCGTCCCGAAGGTGGGTCCGCCGAGGAAGCCGGACACGTCGTTCAGCTTGAAGGTGAACGACGTGACCACACCGAAGTTGCCGTCCTCGCAGCGAGGGCCCATAACAGGTCGGAACACTCTTGCGCTGGCCCGCACCTGCGGTCAGCGCGGGCGGCTTGTCGATCATGGTGTTGTACACCGTCGACAGCGGGGTGGTTAGCCCCGGGCCCAAATTCACGGTAGCCATTGGGTGACGGGCCTGCCTCGTGCAGAGCGCGTACCTTCCCGCAACAACCATCTTCCCGCCGCCGGCCGATCGGCTGCAGCGCGGTGGCGCTGGTCCGGACCCGCGGCCGAATGAGGACGACAAGGCCGCATCGGGCGTGATAATGGTGGACCGTGAAGCCTTCCCGCCGGGAGTTGCGCATCCAACTGCTCGGGGCGCTTCACCCTGCAGGTCGACGGCATCGCCGTCGAGCCGGGCAGTGGCGGCTGCGCAAGGCCAGAGCCCTGGTGGCGATGCTCGCGCTGGCGCCCGGGCAGCGCCGGCATCGGGAGCAGGTACTCGACCGGCTGTGGCCCGATCTGGAACCGGCGGCCGCCGCGCGAAACCTGCACCAGACCCTGTACGTGGCGCGCCGAACGCTCGCCGGCCTCGGGCGTCGCCGGCGACGGGCTGCTGGCGATCCGGGACGAACAGGTGGTGCTGGACGCCGCCGGCCCGGTGGCGGTCGACGTGCTGGAGTTCGAAGCGTCAGCCGCCCAGGCGCTGAAGACCGCCGACGAGGCGAGCCTGCGGGCGGCGGCCGACCGGTACCGCGGCGATCTGCTGCCCGACCTGCCGGATGCCGACTGGCTGACCGCGCGACGAGACGAGGTTCGGCAGACCCATCGCGAGATCCTGGTGACGCTGGCGTCCAGCGTGCGGCGGCGCGCTCCGGAGGAGGCGCTGGTCATCCTGACCCGGGCGCTCGAATCCGACCCGCTGCACGAGGGAGCCGTCCGCGCCCTGATGGTGGTGCTCGCCGACCTGGGCCGGCGATCCGAGGCGCTGGCCCGTTATGAGCGGCTGGTCGACGACCTGCTCGTCGCGTTCGGGACCGACCCGGATCGCCCAGACGGCGGCGCGTCTTCCGCGAGCTGTTGACCGGGTCGCCGACCGCCACCGCCGCACCCGACCGCCCGCTCGGAGCGACCGACAAGCAGGCGGAGGTCGGGTACCTGCCCCAACCGCTGACCAGCTCTGATCGGGCGGGAACGCGAACTCGCTCGACATCGACCGGCTGATGGACCGGGCCCGGCTACTCACCCTCACCGGGGCCGGCGGCAGCGGGAAGACCAGGCTGGCGTTGGAGGCCGCGCGGAGAGCCCGTCCGGCGTACCCCGACGGTGTGTGGTTCGTCGATCTCGCGGCGGTCGGCGAGTCGCTGCTGGTGGCCGACGCCGTGTCGGAGGCGCTCGGGTTGGATTCCGGCGCGGCGCCCAATCGCGGCCAGACGCTGGTCGACCAGCTGCGCGGACGCTCACTGCTGGTCGTGCTGGACAACTGCGAGCACCTGCTCGCGGCCTGCGGTCAACTCGTCGCCGCGCTGCTCGCCGGATGCCCCGGGGTCGACGTGCTGGCCACCAGCCGGGAGCCGCTGCATGCCCACGGGGAGTACACGTTCCGGGTGCCGTCGTTGGCCCTGCCGCCGCCCGTACGCGACGAGGTCCCCGACCTGGCCGAGCTGGGCCGGCTGCCGTCGGTCCGGCTGTTCGTCGAGCGGGCGGCGCAGGTCCGGCCGGGCTTCGCCCTCGACGCCGACAACGCGCAGGGCGTGGTCGACCTGTGCCGACGGCTCGACGGGATGCCCCTGGCGCTGGAGCTGGCGGCGGCCCGGGCCGCCGTTCTCGAACCGGCGGAGATCGTCCAGCGGCTCGGCGATGCCCTGTCCATGCTCGGCGGCGGGCCCAACGGCGTCACCCGGCACCAGACGCTCCGCGGCACGCTGGAATGGAGCCACGACCTGCTCACCGAGCCGGAGAAGGTCCTGCTCCGCCGGTTGTCGGTGTTCTCGGGCGGGTTCACCCTCGCCGCGGTGGAGGCGGTCTGCGGCGACCCTCCGCTGGCCCGCCCCGAACTGCTGGATCTGTTGGCCAACCTGGTGGACAAGTCCCTGGTGGTCACGGAGCAAGACCGCCGCCGGGTCCCGCTACCGGCAACTGGAGACGGTCAGGCAGTTCGGCACTGAGAACCTCGACCGGGCCGGGGAGACCGCTCAGCTGTAGGCGGCCCATTGCGCGTACTTCCTGGACTTCGCCGTCGCCCACAACCCCGAACGAGCGACCGGGCGTGGTCATCGAACAACCGAAGCTGCTCGACCGCGAGCACGACAACCTGCGCGCCGCTCTGCGGTGGTCGTGCGCGCACGATCCGGTGAGCGCGCTCCGGCTCGTCGCGAGCCTGTGGCGTTTCTGGTTCCTCCGCGGTCATGCGGTCGAGGGAGCCCGCTGGGTCGAGCGCGCCCTGGCGGTGGCGCCCGAGCCGACCAGGCCCCGCGCGGCCGCCCTGATCGGCCTGACCGGATTGGACAGCCGGCAGGGTCGCGCCGATCGGCACCGGGCGCTCGGTGCGGAGGCCATGGCGATCGTGCGGCAGATCGGCGAGCCGGACGAGGTGGTGATGGCCCGGATCGTCGAGACCGCGCTCGCCTGGAGCACCTTCGACCTGGACGAGGCGGAGCAGATGGCCGCCGAGGTGCGGGCCGAGGCGATCGAGCGCGGCCGACCCGAACACGCCGCGGCCGGCAGTTGGCTGCTCGGCCAGTGCGCGCTGTCCCGCGAGGACGGACCCCTCGCCGCCGGCCGGTTCGACCGCTGCCTGGCCGAGCTCGCGCAGGCCGATCCCAGCACGCCGCCGTTCCTGCCGGTGGTCACCCCGAGCATCCAACTGGTCCCGCATCGCCGGGCGCCTGGTGCCCTGCGTCGAGGAGACCTTGCTGCTGGGGCGGCGGGTCGGCGTCGTCCAGGCCGGAGGGTACGTGCTGTCCGCGATCGGCTACGCGGCCCGGCTACTCGGCTGATCCGCAGTCGGCGATCTCCGCGGTCGGAGACTCGGTCGAGCAGTTCACCGAGCTGGGGGACGACCTGGCTCGGGCGCAGGCCCTGCACCAGCTCGGCTGCATCCACCGCGACTGCGGCAACTTCCGGGCGGCCGGCGAGGCCCTGTCCTCGGCCCGGGACCTCCGCGCTCGGACTCGGCGACCGGCGAGGCGAGCTGTTGACCGAGATCAACGTCGCCCTGCTGCACGCGATGGCCGGCGACATCGACCGCGGCCTGGCCGAGGCGCGGCGCTGCCTGTCCGGGTTCGAGTCCGCCGGCGACCAGGTGGGGATGGGTGCCACCTCGACCGTCCTGGGAGCGGTCGAACTGCTGTCCGGGGAGACCCGGGCGGCGCGCGAGATGTACGCGCGGGCCGCGGAGAAGCTCGCCCCGTGGCGGCGGCACGCGGGCTGGCAGCGGTTGATGGTGGCCGAGTTGTCCGTACGAGTTGGACGATCCCGCACCGAGCGACGCGGGAGATCGCGACCGCGGCCGCAGCGATCTTCGACCGAACCAGGTGCGTCATCGCCGATGCAGCGGCTGGCGGCGCTGCGCGGGCGGGACCGGGCCGGCGTGCGGTGGTTGAGTGATCGCGTTGAGGTCGCGTTGAGTTCGCGGTTGAGGTCGGCTTCCTAGCGTCGCTCCTGGATCTGTAAGCAACCAGGAGGAATGCATGACCATCACAGAAACCGGCCCGACCCGCATCGGGGAGGCCACCATCGCCGAGTTCGCCGCCGGCCTGCGCGGCACGGCCGTCCGGCCGGGCGACGAGGACTACGACCTCGAACGCAGCATCTGGAACGGGGCCCACGATCGCCATCCGGCGGTGATCGCCCGCTGCGCCGGCGTCGCCGACGTGATCCGCACCGTCGATCTCGCCCGCAGCGAGGGACTGCCGCTGGCCGTTCGCGGCGGCGGCCACTCGATCCCCGGGTTCTCCACCGTCGACGACGGAATCGTCCTCGACCTGTCGCTGATGAAGGGCATCCGGGTCGACCCGGCACGCCGCCGGGTGACGGCGCAGGCCGGCTGCACCTGGAAGGACCTGGACGCCGAGACCCAGCAGTTCGGGCTCGCGGTGACCGGCGGGCTGGTGTCCTCGACCGGCATCGCCGGCTTCACCACCGGCGGCGGCATCGGCTGGCTGATGCGCAAGTACGGACTGGCCGCCGACAACCTGGTCGGCGCCGACGTCGTCACCGCCGACGGGCAGTTCGTGCACGCCAGCGCCGACGAGAACCCGGAGCTGTTCTGGGGACTGCGCGGCGGCGGCGGCAACTTCGGTGTGGTGACGTCCTTCGAATTCCAACTGCACGAGGTCGGCCGCCGGTCCTCTCCGGGCTGGTCTTCTACCCGGCCGAAGAGGCCGAGCAGGTGCTGCGCGGCTACCGGGCGGCCGCCGCGGCGGCGCCCGGACGAGCTGACGACGCTGGTCAACATGACCACCGCGCCGCCGGTGCCGTTCCTGCCCGAATCGGTGCACGGCAAGCCGATCGTCGCCGTGGGCGGCTGCTGGACCGGCGATCTCGACGCCGGCGAGGCCGCCACCGCGCCCTTCCGCTCGCTGGGCACGGTGATCGCCGATGTGTTCGCGGCCAACCCGTACGCGGGCGTGGCAGCAGGCGCTCGACCCGCTGTACCCGCGCGGCGTGCACAACTACTTCCGCTCGGCATTCCTCCGCACCGCCGACGAGGCGGCCCAGCGGGTGCTGACTGGAGTCGTTCGCCACCCTGCCCAACGCGCTGACCGAGATTCACCTGCAGCACCTGGGCGGAGCGGTGGGCCGGGTCCCGGCCGACGCGACGGCCTTCGCGCTCCGCGATCAGGAGTTCATCGTCAACATCGTCGCCCGCACGCCGACGGCGGAGGGATTCGCCGACGTCGTCGACTGGGCGCGCGGCGTGACGTCAGCGCTCGGTCCGGACGCCGGCACCTACGTGAACTTCACCGGTGAGGCGAACGCGGCTCTGGTCCGGGCGTCGTACCCGGCGGACACCTACCGGCGGCTGGTCGAACTGAAGAACGAGTACGACCCGACCAACCTGTTCCGGCTGAACCAGAACATCGCCCCGTCGGTGTGATCGGGGCGCCGGACTGAGAAGGGAACCGCCAAGGTGCGGTCGGCTGATCACCGGCTGGCCAGCACCCTGGCAGGCCCCAGCGGTCCGCTCCTTGTTGGTGGTGACCGACGACAGAGACTGCTGGCACCAGAACTATTCAGATGACCGACCTTGAAGGTGCGCGAAATCGGCGGCTGAGGCTGACCGCCGCCCATCCGGACAAGGCGAGGGCGGCGAGGAGGTAGGCGTTGCCGACGACGTGCTCGGTCGGGCTCCACCCGTATTCGCGGTCCTGACTCCACGGCGGCCACAGGGACCGGACGGGCCACGAACACCGCGATCCAGGCGGCGCCCGCCCACCACCTGCGCTCCCAGAGCACCAGCGCGACCGGCACCGCCCACACCCAGTGGTGCGACCACGAGATCGGCGACGCGAACAGCATGGCCAGGCGCGGCCAGGCTGATGCCGAGCACCTGGTCGCCGCGGCGCCACCAGCCGGCGCCGATCAACAGGACGGCGACGGCGAGCGGCCCGGCGACGGCGAGCCACAGCAGGGTCGGCGGCGGGCCGTCGAGCAGCCGGGTGAGCGCGCCGTACACCGACTGGTTGTGGGCCAACTCCGGGGGGCCGACCCGGCGCGGGTCGAAAAGACCGTCGGTCCAGTACGACGCCGCCGAGCCGGGCATCGCCACGAAGCCGACCGCGACGGTGCCGACGAAGGCCAGCACCGCGCGCCCCGCCGCCGTACGACGACCGACCAGCACCAGCAGCACGACGAACACGAGCGGGGTCAGCTTCACCCCCGCCGCGATGCCGACCAGCACGCCGGACCAGCGCCGCGCGGGCCGGAGCAGGTCGACCAGGACCACCAACATCAGGAACAGGTTGACCTGCCCGAACACGAGGTTCTGCCACACCGGCTCCAGGGCGAGCGCGCGACGGCCAGGAGCGCGACCAGCCACCCCGGCGCGGGCCGGCCGAGCGCGTGACGCACCACGACCACGACCGCCGCGATGGCGCCCACCTGACGCCCCGGTCCACAGGGCGGCCGCCAGCCACGTCGGCAACAGCAGCGCCAGCGGCACCATGACCACGGCCGCGAACGGCGGGTAG
>CAVRSH010000024.1:0-165127 GCA_963723815.1 uncultured Actinomycetota bacterium
GATCGTAGGCCGCCATGGGAGTCCTCTCGAGGTGGATGAATGATCACGAAAATCGAACTCGGATTTCATCCTACGGGTCTCATCAGGGGCCTTGTCGGGGGCCTTGAGGGGCGCTCCCGGCCCGGCCGGCGCCCTGGCTCGGGTCCGGGGTGTTCACTGGGGGGCATGAGTTCTGCCCTGTCGCTAGCCGGGCTATGCAAGTGGTTCGGCGCCAAGCTGGCCGTTGATCATCTCGATCTGGAGGTACGGCGCGGGTGCATGTTCGCCCTCGTCGGGCCGAACGGGGCCGGCAAGACGACCACGCTGTCGATGGCCACCGGACTGCTCCGGCCCGATGCCGGTGTGGCACGGTTCTTGATCACGATGTGTGGTCCGATCCGGCCGCGGCCAAGGCGCTGATGGGCGTGTTGCCCGACGGGCTGCGACTGTTCGACCGGTTGAGCGGTGGGGAATTGCTGCGGCTACGTCGGCCTGCTCCGCAAGGTGCCCCCGGCCGAGATCGAGAGCCGGTCCGGTGACCTTCTGGAGGCTCTCGGGCTCCAGGCCGATCGCGACACTCTGGTGGTCGAGTACTCCGCCGGCATGACCAAGAAGATCGGGCTGGCCTGCGCGCTGATCCACGCCCCGCGGTTGTTGATCTTGGACGAGCCGTTCGAGGCGGTCGATCCGGTCTCCGGCGAGGGCATCCGATCCATCCTGCGCAACTACGCCCGCAGCGGCGGCACGGTCGTGATGTCCAGCCACGTGATGGAGCTGGTGGAGAGCCTGTGCGACGAGCTCGCCGTGGTCGCCCAGGGCCGGGTGCTGGCCGGCGGGACGCTCGACGAGGTACGCGGCCGGCTCGAGCCTGCAGCAGCGCTTCCTGGAGCTGGTCGGGTTTCATGCGGCGGGAGAGGAGTCACTGGCGTGGTTGCGATCCTCGTCCGACTCAAACTGACCCTGCTCCGCAACAGCCTGCGCCGCAGCGTCTGGCGGACCGTCGGCCTGATCATCGGGATGGTGTACGCGCTCGGCATCGTGGTCGCCGTGCTGATCGGCATGGTGGCGCTGCGGTTCACCTCGCTCGAGCTGACCGCCGATGTGACGGTGTTGGCCTTCTCCGTGCTGACGCTCGGCTGGCTGCTGATGTCGCTGCTGGTCTTCGGCATCGACGAGACGGTGGATCCGGCCAAGTTCGCGCTGCTGCCCGTGCGGGCTCGGGAGTTGTTGCCCGGACTTCTGGTGGCCGGGCTGGTCGGCGTACCGGGGATCGCGTCAGACGCTGGTCGCTCTCGGCCTGATCATCACCTGGGCCCGGACGTTGCCCCTCACTGCTGGCGGCGGTCGTCACGGTCCCGCTGGGCCTGGCCACCTGCTTCCTGCTGTCCCGGGCGGCGACCGCGGCGTTCGCCTCCTTCCTGTCCTCCCGCCGGTTCCGTGATCTCGCCTTCGTCGCGCTGGCCCTGTTCGGAGCGTCGTTGGGCATCGGCGGGCAACCTCATCGGAACCCTGGTCAGCACCGACGTCGATGAACTGCGCGCCAGTCTCGGTAACCTTGCCGCTGGTCGCCGGCTGGTCACCGTTCGGCTGGGCCTGGTCGCTGCCCGCGGACCTGGCTCGCGGGCACTGGCTGGTGGCCGGGCTCCATCTGGTGCTGGCGGTGGCTTTGATCGGCGTGCTCTGGGCCGCCTGGGGCCACTTCCTGGCCGCGCGGTTGGTGTCGCCGATCGAAGGCGGGGCGGAGAGCAGCAAGGTCCGCGCCTCGGATCTCATCGAGCGCCTCTATCCGGCGACCCCCGCAGGCGGCGTCGCGGCGCGAACCCTGCGCTACTGGCGGCGCGATCCGCGTTATCTGGCCGGGATCGCCGGATTCATGATCGCCCCGATCGTGATCATCGTGACCCAACTGGTGAATCCGAACGGCAGCCCGGTCGTGGCGATGCTGGCACCGACACTGATCGGGCTGTTGGTGGGCGTCAGCGTGGCCCAGGATCTGTCGTACGACGGAACGGCGCTCTGGCTGCACATCTCGGCCGGCCTGCGCGGCGCCGACGACCGGGCCGGCCGGGTGCATGTCGACGATGACGGTCTACTCGCCGCTGATGCTGGTGATGCTCGCCGCGACGGTGATCGTCACCGGCGAGTGGTCGCTGCTGCCGGTCACGCTGGGACTGACCGTTGCCCTGATGCTGACCGGACTGGGCGTCGGGCTCAACCGTGGGCGCACTATGGCAGTGGCCGGCGCCGCCGCCGGGCACGAATCCGTTCCAGAAGGGCAACAGCGGCGGCCTGCCGTCGTTGCTCTCCTTCAGCCTGACGATGTTCGGCACCATGATCCTGACGCTGCCGACCATCGCGCTGACGATCTGGTCGTTCTTCACCCACTGGGTCGGCTACCTGACCCTCCCCATCGGCCTGGCCTGCGGCCTGGTCGCGATCAGGGTCGGGGTGAGGCAAGGCGGCCGGATCCTCGACCGCCGCTGGCCCGAGGTGATGCGCGCCGTCTCCGAGAAGTCCGCCTGATCCTCCCGCCCCACCTTTCCGCTCCCGCGCCCTCAGTAGGTGGGGCGTGAGCAGGAAAAGGGGGCGGGAGCGGGTCAGGCCACTCGCGAGCCGCGGAGGAACGCCCGTTCCAGTCGCTCGCGCAGCCGCGCTGGGTTCCGCAGGTCTTCCCAGAGCCAGCGCACGATCTGCCAGCCCAGGTCACGGAGTGCGTCTTCGCGCACCTTCTCGTCGAAGATCACGTCGCCGGTGGTCTGGCCCGGCTTCAGCAATCGGCCGTATTTCACCCGCCCGTCGAACTCACCGAGAGTCTTCGACTCCTTCCAGACGAAGTCGGATCGAGCCACCAGCCGTCCGTTCGTGAACACCTCGAACTGCAGTTCCGGTGGCGGCAGCAGCAGGCGGTGGAACACGACCCGGCTGTACGACTCGCCGACGCTCTCGCTCCGGGCGTCGAAAAACTCGATCGCACGCCGGGCCGCGGCGATCCCCGGCCAGCCGACGGCCCGCAGAGCCGACTCGACCAGTTCTTCGCGGCTCAGCCCCAGGGCCAGGGCGGCATCGCCGATCGGCACCGATCGCTCCATCGACAGCGTCCGGCTGAGGTCGAGGATCGTGCGCGCCAATGTCGTGACGGCGACTCCGTCGACGACGCAGATGTCGTCATCGGCGAGCGGAGCGACATGCAGGTGGGTGTACCGCCGGACCTTTCCGCCGCTCGCCCGGTTGCGGGTCAGATGCACCCGGCTCAGTTGGTCGTTCCAGGTCGGCAGCCCGTGCAGCGCGGCGGCCGACATGTGACTGACCACGGCATTGACCGACGCCTGGCGCAGCGTGGCGTCGATCAGTCGCCGATGTTGCTCAACCGGTTCGCCCGTCTCCCGGTTGCCGTCCTCATACGCGCCTCGGCGGATCCGGCGCAGCTCGCCACGCCTGCGCATCCGGTCGACCTCGGTGAAGTCGAAGCCGGCGGCAGCAAGGTCGCGAGTGAGTCGAATGTCGTCCATGGGCCCGAAGCCAACCCGGTCGAGTGGCTCCGCCGCTACCGGGTTGGCGGAATCTGTGGACAACTCGGCCAACTGATGTCCCTCCGCCTGCTCACGCCCCACATTTCTGGTCCCGCACCTTCTGCAGAGGGTGCGTGAGAAGAAAACTGGGGCGTGAGCAGAGGGTCACGGCGAGGTCAGGTGGCGGGGCGGACGTGGAGGACGCGGAAGCCCTTGGCGGAGGCGGCGCGCACGCAGTCATAGCCCTGGTCGATCAGCCAGCGTTGCAAGGTGTCGGCGCCGAGGTTCTTGCCGACCACCAGGCGGGCGACGCCGTCGGGGGCCAGCCGGGGCAACCAGGTGGACAGCAGGTCGTGCAGGGCCTCCTTGCCGATCCGGATGGGCGGGTTGGACCAGATCTCGTCGTAGCGCGTCGGCCGGATCGGCCTGGTCGGGACGCAGCACCTGGACCCGATCGGCGACGCCCAGCGCTGCGGCGTTGTCCCGGCACAGGGTCAGCGCTCGATCGTTGACGTCCACGGCGTCGATCACCGCGCCCGGGCAGCCGAGGGCGATCGCCAGCGCGATCGTGCCGTAGCCGCAGCCAAGATCGAGAATCCGCGGCCGTCCCTGGGGTACGGCGGATTCGCGTAGCAGCACCGCAGTGCCGCGATCGAGCCCGTCGGCGGCGAACACGCCGTTGGCCGTGATCATGGTCAGTTGCTGTCCCCAGACCGTGGCGGTGATCGTCCGCCGGTGCTCGGGCCCGGACGGCTGGGAACTGAAGTAGTGCGCCTCGGTCATGATCTCAACTCGCGTACGGCGCGCGCCTCGGTCGCCCGGGTCGGCCAGTTCATGATCATCGGGGTAGCGGACCTCCTCCAGGGTCAGACCGCCGGGCGGCATCACCCGCACCCTCGGGTCGCGGAGGGCCGCCGTGGTGACCGAGACCAGCCAGTCGTCATCGCGATGTCCCGTCGCCGACCTCCAGCAACGCGCCGACCAGGGCGCGCACCATGGAATGGCAGAAGGCGTCCGCGCGCACCGTGCACTCGATCACCCCCGCGAACGGCCCGGACGGCACCCGCTCGGCGTGCAGTTCGAGCAGGGTCCGGATGGTGGTGGCCCCCGGCCGCCGGCGGCAGAAGGCCCCGAAGTCCCGCAGCCCGAGCAGCCCGGCCGCGGCGGCGTTGAACCTGTCAAGATCAACTTCGGTGCGGAGCGCCGTCACCTGGTTGCGGAGCAAGGGATCCGCGCTGCGTCCAGGCGTCAGCGATCCGGTAGACGTAGCGCCGCCAGATGGCCGAGATATCGCGCGTCGAAGCCGACCGGGGCCGGCGCGATACGCTCGGCACCACAAGATCATCGGCGAGCACCCGGCCCAGCCGGCGGACCAGTTCTGTCCCGCCGTCGGTGATCACCGACGGGTCGAGATCACCGTGCGCCACCTGGCCGCGGGCATGCACCCCGGCGTCGGTACGCCCCGCACAGACCAGCCGGACCGGTTCGTCCAGCCGCAGCACCCGGGTGATCCACGCCTCCAGTTCGCCCTGCACCGTGCGCTGGCCGGTCTGCGCCGCCCACCCGGCGAAGTTCGTCCCGTCATAGCCGATGTCCAGCCGCCACCGGGTCCGGTCAGCGAGCACGGGAGATAGCTCAGGTCGAAGATCTGTCGGCCCGCCTCGATGCCCCGGGCCTCGAACCGGGACACCGGCCGGTCGGCTCCAGCGCGGCGCCCATCCTTGATCATGATCATTCGACCAGTCGCGGATGATCATCGAGCAGGGCCCGCATCCGACCGGCGTAGTCCTCCCAGTCGGTGGCGAGCCGCCAGCGACCACCCGGCTTGAGCCGGGACACCGCGAGGTCGACGAGGTCCGGCGACAGCAGCCGCCGCTTGTGGTGCCGCGCCTTGGGCCACGGATCGGGGAAGAAGGTCCACAGCTCATCGACGGAATCGGCACTGCAGCACGTGGCGCAGGCCGGCGACCGCGTCGGCCTCGATCAGCCGGACGTTGGCGATCTGCTCCCGGCCCAGCGCGCCCAGGATCCGGGCGATGGCCGGCTGGTAGACCTCGAACGCCAGCACGTTGTCGCTCCGCCCGGGCCCGGGCCATCGGGATCAGCGATTCGCCGGTGCCGGGCCCGATCTCGACGATCAGCGGCGCCTCGCGGCCGAACGCCTCCGCCAGGTCGAGCCGTGCGCTCGGATGCGATCGACGTCGAGGTCTCCAGCCGCGGCACCTCGATCACGAACTCCGGGTGATAGCGATCCCAGGCCCGCCGCTGATTCGACCGCATCCGGGTGCTGCGCCGGACGAACGAGACGACCTCGCTGCGCACGCTGCTCACCGCGGTCGGTCCGTGGTCATGACCAGAGAATCTAGTCACCCCGGCAACCGGTCACCTCAGCTGGTGATGTCCTTGTTGGAGAAGCGCGCCCACGCGGCCAGCCAGAACGTGACCCCGTAGACCGCCGCAGTGATCAGGCCGCGCTGGATCGCCTTCGGTGGCGATCGGATCGCGCACCAGATCGCCGATGGCGGTCCACCAGTGGGTCAGCAGCCAGGGATGCAGCCAGGCGAGCTGGGAGATCTGATCGAGGATGAACATCATCACGTTGATCAACAGGACGGCGATGGTGGCAGCGATCGGCTGCTCGGTGAGGGTCGAGATGAACAGCCCGATCGCGCCGAGCGCGGACAACTGCACGGTCAGGTACGCGCACGCCAGCAGCAGCCGCCACAGCCCGTCGGCCAGCGAGGTCTGAGTGCCCGACAGCAGCGTCATGTCGCCGCCGCCGAACAGGGCCAGCCCCATGATCGTGCCGACCAACGCGACGAGCAGAGTCGCGACGAAGGCGAAGATCACGATGGCGCCGAACTTGATCAACAGCAGCCGGGTGCGGCCGGCCGGAATCGTCAGCAGGTAACGCAAAGTCCCGAGGTTCGCCTCGCCGGCCACCGAGTCACCGGCGATGGCGCTGACGGCGAGCGGGAGGAAGATCGGCAATTCCAGGATCAGCGCGGCGAACGCCACGAACAAGCCGTTGCCGGTGATCCCGATGATGAAGCCGGGTCCGCCGCCCTCGGCTGCCCGGCGACGAGACGCGTACGGCGATGGCCAGGATGATCGGCACCACGGCGAGCACGGCCAGTCCGGCCAGGTTGCGCCGCCGGCCGAAGATGATCTTGAGCTCCGAGGCCAGGAAGCGCGTCGAGATCCGGGCCTTGGCCGGGGCCGCCCCGCTGCGGACGACCAGCACGTCAGCCGCTGACATCGAAACCCTCCCCGGTGAGCCCGACGAACACGTCCTCCAGGCTCGGCACCAAGACGGCGAAACCGAGCACCGGCACGCAGGCGTTGACCAGGTTCGGCACGATCTTCTCCACCGCGACCTCGCCGAGCAGCGCAGTCACATGATCGGTCCCGATGGCCACCTCGGTCAGGCCGAGTTCGGTCAGCACCCGGGCGGCGTCGGCGGTCCGGTCGGTGTCGACCCGGACGGTCCGCTCTTTCGTCGGGCCGAGCTCGCCGATCGGTCCCTGCGCGACCAGCTTGCCCTCGAACATCACTCCGACGTGGCTGCACATCTGATCGACCTCGGCGAGCAGGTGGCTGGAGACCAGCACGGTCGCTCCGTCGGCGGCGAGGTCGCCGATCAGATGCCGGACTTCGCGGGTGCCTTGCGGGTCGAGGCCGTTGGTCGGCTCGTCGAGCACCAGCAGATCGCGCGGCATCAGCAACGCATTGGCGATGGCGAGGCGCTGGCGCATCCCGAGCGAGTACGCGCGGTAGCGCTTGGTGGCCGCGGCGAGCAGACCGACCCGGTCGAGCGCCTGGTCGACCCGGGCGGCGGCCGTTCGGGGGTCGCTGAACCGGTCAGCCGCATCCAGCCGGGCGAGATTGGCGCGGCCGGAGAGGTACGGATGAAAGGCCGGCCCCTCGACCAGGGCGCCGACCCGTCGCAGCACGCTGC
Organism: uncultured Actinomycetota bacterium; assembly: GCA_963723815.1. Taxonomy (GTDB): domain Bacteria; phylum Actinomycetota; class Actinomycetes; order Propionibacteriales; family Propionibacteriaceae; genus Microlunatus. The sequence goes on from CAVRSH010000024.1 coordinate 7,447, forward strand.
CCACCGCCGCCGGGCATCGACTCGCCGAGCAGTTCGATCTGGCCCTCAGTCGCCGAGATCAGCCCCAGCAGCATCCGGATGGTGGTCGTCTTGCCGGAGCCGTTGGGTCCGAGGAAGCCGTACACCGCACCGCTCGGGACCTCGAGATCGATGTGATCGACCACCACCTGGTGCCGGAACCGCTTGGTCAGGCCGGTGCTGACGACTGCGGACGTGAATGCCCCCAGCACCTAGCCGAGGGCCCGGTAGAGCACGTCCGGCGCGACCGCGCCGACGGCCAGCCGTCCGTCGTCGGTGAGCACCGCGGAGAACGCCGTCCCGGCGAGCAGCCGGCCCGAGCCCCAGGTGCCCTTGACCGGGGTGAGCTTGCTGAGGAAGCCCTGAAGTTGATCGGGTCCCTGGCCGCTGTCGGCATCGAGCTTGGTCACCACGACCGTCGACCAGCCGGTACCGACGATCTTGGTCCGCTCCTTCGCCTGAGCGGCCTTGTTCCTTGGCCTGCTGTGCGATCTTCGGCGGTCGGGCGCCTTGTGCTCCGGGGTGGTCGCCTCGACCACCTCGGTGCCCCGCGGCGGAGTTGAAGACGAACTCCCGGTCCTCGGGGCGGGTGAAGTTCACGTCGGTGTAGCCGACCTCGAAGACGAGCTTCTTGCTCGCGGCGTAGACCTGGACGCGCAGCGGCAGCTTGGTGTCACCGTCGACGGCGATCCGGACCTGCTTGATCAACGACTCGTCGTTGGGCTCCAGCACAAGCTCGTACGCGTCGTGGCCGGCGACCTTGACCGCGCTGTCGGTGCTCACCGTGGTGGTCGGCGTGAGAGCGTCCAGCACCTTCTCGGCCGCTTCCTCCGGGCGTCTTCGGCACGTCGGCCGGAACGTCGCCGGTGTCGGCGCGGTTCTTGGCCTGCTCGGCGGTCAGCGTGCGGTGCGTCGCCTTCTGGTCGCGGCTCGACCAGATCCAGACATCACGTGAGTTCATGAAGATGTCGGTCTCGCCGTACGTGCCGTGCACTGCGAGCCGCGCCTTGTCCGGTCCCGAGTACCGGACGCGCAGGGTGTGGGTGCCCGAGACCAGCGAGCCGAACTCCGAGCTGTCCGCGCCGCCGATCCCCGGGATCTCGGGGATGCCTAGATCGGCTCGTTGGACCACGGTGCCGGACAGGCCGTCGACCTTGGCCTGTTGCACGGCGACGAGCAGTTCCTGGGCCGACATCGTCGGCAGCTTCTTGTCCGCGCTGGCCGTGGCCGCGATCAGACCCGTGCCGCCGATGACCAGCACGAAGGCCAGAGGTGCCGCCCAGCGCAGGACCGGCTTAGAACTCAGAATCCGCATGTGGCCATTGTTGCTCGCACCTACTGTGAGAACCCTGAGTGCGGAGCCACGACTACGGCCGCCACTCGTGGTCGAGCATCGCGTAGATCGCGGTGTCCTCCCAGGCACCCTTCACCCAGGCGTCGGCGCGGTGATGGGCCTCCTGTCGCATGCCGAGCCGGGCACACAGGACGGCCGAGCCCGTGTTGTCCGGGTGCAACTGGGCGACCACGCGATGCGCACCCAGCGCCGCCATCGCGTACCCGAGCAGCGCCCGGGCGCCTTCGGCGGCGAAGCCGTGTCCCTGGTGGTCCGGGTGCAACACCCAGCCGATCTCCAGGCAGCGTTGGCGGCGGACGCGAGGATGAGCACGAGTTCGCCGATCGTCCGCCCGCTGTCGCGTCGGGTGACCGCCAGCCGGATCGCGTCGCGGTCCGCGTTGAGCAGGGTGCGACCGGCGAAGCGGGCCACCCGTTCGACGACCTCGTCGACCGAGAGCGGCGGATGCAGCAGATATCGGCAGACGTCAGGCCTCGACAAGATGTCGTGCAGGTCGTCCACATCACTCGGGTCGGCGAGCCGGATCAGTAGGCGCTCGGTCTCGATCGGGGTGAATCCGATCTCTCGGAGACTCGGCGGCGGCATCACCCGAGGCTAGCGAGGCAGCGCCCATACTGGGCGCGTGCGGGTGTTGCTGGTCGACGACGAGGAGCGGCTGCTCGGCGCGCTGCGCCGGGGACTGGCGGCCGAGGGGTTCGTCGTGGAGACCGCCGCGACCGGGCCCGAAGGCCTGCAACTGGCCCGGCACGGGGACTTCGACGTCGTCGTGCTCGACGTGATGCTGCCCGGGCTGTCCGGCTATGAGGTCGTCCGGCGACTGCGGGCCGAGAGCAACTGGGTGCCGGTGTTGATGCTGTCGGCCAAGGACGGCGAGCACGATCAGGCGGATGCGCTGGACGACGGCGCGGACGACTACCTCACCAAGCCGTTCTCGTTCGTGGTGCTGCTGGCCCGGATCCGGGCGTTGCTCAGGCGGGGTGCGTCGGCCCGTCCCGCGGTCCTCGAGGCCGGCCAGGTGACGCTCGATCCGGCGAGCCGCGAGGTTCGGGTGGCCGGCCGGCTGGTCGAGTTGACCCAGCGGGAATTCGCCCTGCTGGAGTACCTGATCCGCCATGCCGGGCGGGCGGTGAGCAAGACCGAGCTTCTCGATCATGTCTGGGACAACGCCGCCGATGTCGCGCCGAACGCCGTCGAGGTCTACGTCGGTTACCTGCGCCGCAAGATCACCGACCTGCCGTTGGTGACCGTACGCGGGGCCGGCTACCGGCTGGTGACGTGAGGCGGCTCTGGGGTCTGAGCCTCCGGGCCCGGTTGATGATCATCGGGATCACCGGGGTCAGCCTGGCCCTGATCGTCGGCGGGCTGGCGTTCTACGGTGCGCTGACCCTGTCCGTCAACCGGACCCTGGACAACGCGGCGCTGGCCAGTGCCACTGACGTCGCCGCCATGGTGAACGAGGACCGGTTGCCCAGCCTCATCCCCACTTCCGGCGCCCAGGTCGTCCAGGTCGTCGACGCCCAGCAGCGCGTGGTCAGCGGCTCGGCGACCGCGGACCGGATCACCCCGCTGCTGCGCCCGTCCGAACTGAGCCACGCCCTCACCGGGGAACCGGTGGTGATCGACGGCGTACGGCTCGGCGTGTCCGGTCCGTTGCGGGTGCGGGCCGTTGCGGCCGGTCCGGCCGCCGAGCCGGTGAGCGTGATCGCCGCGTTGCCCTACGGCGACGTGCTGGCGACCCGGAGGGCGCTCCGCAATGCACTGTTGATCACGTTCCCCTTGCTGGTCGGCGGTCTGGCGGCGATCGCCTGGCGGGTGATCGGCTGGACGCTGCGACCGGTCGAGCAGCTGCGATCCGGGGCGGAGAAGATCAGCCGCTCGGCCCTGGCCGGCCCCGACCGGGCCGATCGGTTGCCGGTCCCGCAGGCCGCCGACGAGATCCGCGCTCTGGCGATCACCCTGAACGACATGCTCGACCGACTGGCCGCCGGTCGGGAGCGGCAACGGTCGTTCGTCGCCGATGCCGCCCACGAGCTGCGCAGTCCGCTGGCCAGCATGCAGGCGCAGCTCGAGGTGGCCCAGCATCTCGGCGAGGCCGGCACCCTGCCGGCCGATCTACTGGTCGACCTGCGGCGGCTGAGCGCACTGGTCGAGGACCTGTTGTTGCTCGCGCGGTCCGACGCCGACGCGAAAGTTCCGGCGAACCCGACCATGATCGACGGCCGGCAACTGATGATCGAGGTCGCCGACGGCTTCGGTGCCGGGGCGGTGCCGGTCACCGTGCGGGCCGGTGAGCCGGTGATGATCATGGCGGATGCGGGTGAGCTGCGGCGCGCGATCGGCAACCTGGTGGCCAACGCCGTCCGCTACGCGGCCTCCCGGGTCGAGCTCGACGCCGTTGTCGATCATGGATCCGCGCTGCTCACGGTGAGCGACGACGGCCCCGGCATCCCCGAGGAGGACCGGGAGCGGGTGTTCGAGCGATTCACCCGGCTGGACGGGGCGCGTTCGCGGGACTCGGGTGGTTCTGGACTCGGGTTGGCGATCGTCCGGGAACTGGTGACCCGCGCGGGTGGCACCATCGCACTCACCTCCGGCCCGCCGCCGTGGAGCCTGCGGGCGGAGATCCGGTTGCCGGATCGTGATCATGATCATGCCGAACGCGTTGCAGATTGGTGACATTTGCCGAACGTGTACGTGGCTGGCACTCGCACCCTCTTGTCTGCTAACAGTGTGGCGTTCACGATGGAGCCACGCAGCCGGGTGATGATCACCTGGGGGCAGTGTTGCGCTGAGTTGGGAGCTCATCATGGATGGCTTTCGGTCATCGATCGAGGTTGCACCCCTCCAGTCCGAGGGATCGCTCTACGGCTTCATGCTGATCGGGCGCTGGCCGCACGACACGGTCGAGTGGGCGAAGTTCCTGGTGCTCGCCGTACAGATGGCCGCCGTGCCGGGGATGCTCCACGGCAGCACCGTCTTCCGGGTACGGGAGGATCTGCCCGAGCCGGCGCAACTCAACGCGGTCGGTCTGGTCGCCCTGGAAGGCGAGTTGCTCGGTGATCATCCGCTGCGGCCGGGGCAGTTCGCCAACCTGCAGCCGCCCGGGCTGGTCGTCCTGCATCCGCCGTCGAGCACGCTCGGCTCGGTGCCGGACTACGAGGTCGCCTCGGGCTGCGTGTTCCTGCCCGGCCTGCCGCACCTCGGTCTTGATCATCGTGCCGCCTGGGTGGAGGCCGACGTCGAGGGCACCGTCACGCACCTGGTCAGCAAGGTGGGAATCGACCCGTTGGGCGACGCCGACACCGCCGCGCTGGCCATGCTGCTGGCCGCCTGATCCCGCTCCGTCGCTGCGCGATCGATAAGCAGTCGCTCGGCATCACCGCCCGCGAATACGATGAGCGACTATGGGCCACGTCGATCTTTCCGCCGTCGGCTACCACCTGCCCGACGGTCGGGTGCTGCTGGACGACGTGTCGTTCCGGGTCGGCGAGGGCGCCAAGGTGGCCCTGGTCGGGCCGAACGGTTCGGGGAAGACGACCCTGCTGCGGCTCATCGCCGGTGACCTGACTCCGACCAGCGGCTCGGTGTCGCGCAGCGGTGGACTCGGCGTGATGCGTCAGTTCATCGGCAGCATCCGCGATCAGTCGACGGTGCGCGATCTGTTGTTCTCCCTCGGCCGGCCCGCGCTCCGCACCGCGGTGGCCGAGGTGGACCGGCTCGAGTTGACCTTGATGACCGACGAGTCCGAGAAGACCCAGCTCAGCTACGCGCAGGCGCTCGCCGACTACGCCGACGCCGGCGGCTACGACGCCGAGGTGATCTTCGACGCGTGCTGCACCGAGGCGCTCGGAATCCCTTACGAGCGGGCGAAGTGGCGCGAGGTGAGCACGCTGTCGGGTGGTGAGCAGAAGCGGCTGGCCCTGGAGGCGCTGCTGCGCGGACCCGATCAGGTGCTGCTGCTGGACGAGCCGGACAACTATCTCGACGTGCCCGGCAAGCGCTGGCTGGAGGGCGCAGTTGGCGAGCAGCCCCAAGTCGGTGCTGCTGGTCAGCCATGACCGGGAACTCCTGGCTCAGGCGGCCAGGACGATTGCCGTGCTGGAACTCGGCGCGGCCGGCAACTCGGTCTGGATCCACGGGTCGGGATTCGCGACCCTGGCCGAGGCCCGCCGGGAGCGATTCGCCCGGTTCGAGGAGCTGCGCCGGCGCTGGGACGAGGAGCACGAGAAGCTCCGCGAACTGATGCTGATGTACAAGAACAAGGCCGCCTACAACTCGGGCATGGCCTCGCGGTACCAGGCCGCGGTGACCAGGCTGGCGAAGTTCGAGGAGGCCGGACCGCCCCAGGCCGTGCCGCTGGAGCAGCGACTGTCGATGCGGCTGAGTGGTGGGCGGACCGGCAAGCGGGCCGTCGTGGTCACCGACCTCGAGCTGACCGGACTGATGAGGCCCTTCAGCAGTGAGATCTGGTTCGGCGACCGGGTGGCGGTGCTCGGCTCGAACGGGTCGGGCAAGTCGCACTTCCTGCGGCTGCTGGCTCGGGGCGGGTCCGATCCTGATCTTGAGCATCAGCCGGTCGATGATCAACAGATCGCGCCGGTCATCCATACCGGCAAGGCGAAACTCGGTGCCCGGGTCCGGCCGGGATGGTTCGCCCAGACCCATCACCATCCTGAGCTGCTGAGCCGAACGCTGCTGCAGATCCTGCATCGCGGCGATGATCACCGGGCCGGGATGGGCCGGGAGGAGGCCTCGCGCAAGCTCGATCGCTACGAACTCGCCAAAGCGGCGGAGCAGAAGTTCGAGTCGCTGTCCGGCGGTCAGCAGGCCAGGTTCCAGATCCTGCTGCTCGAGCTCAGTGGCGCGACCCTGCTGCTGCTCGACGAGCCGACCGACAACCTCGACCTGGAATCGGCCGAGGCGCTGGAGCAGGGCCTCGACGCGTTCGAGGGCACCGTGGTCGCGGTGACCCACGACCGCTGGTTCGCCCGCGGCTTCGACCGGTTTCTCGTCTTCGGCGCCGACGGGAGCGTGTACGAGTCCGACGAGCCCGTCTGGGACGAGGCCCGCGTCGACCGGGCGCGATGATCACGCCCGCGCAGGGGCAGCAACACCTGGCCCGGGCGGTCACGATGATCAACGAGATGCTGGTCACCGCCGACTTCGCGGCCCGGGTGCCGCCCTGCCCGGGCTGGACCGTCGCCGACCTGATCGTGCACGTCGGGGAGACCCACCTGTGGGCGCGGCACGCAATTCTCGCCGGCAATCCCGAGGCGCCCGACCCGGGGACTCCTCCCGATCCCCAGGCGCTCCCCGAGTGGTACCGCGGCGCGGCCGGCGCGCTGCTCGGCACTCTGCGGTCGGTGGATCCTTCCGCGGCCGCTTGGACCTTCGGTGCGCCGCCGCGTACCGCTGCCTTCTGGTCGCGTCGCCAGGCTCATGAGGCGTCGATGCACGGCTGGGATCTGGGTGCGGCGGTCGGGCGCGACGTCGGTTACGACGAGGAACTGGCCGTTGACGGCATCGACGAGGTGGTCACGATGATCTTCCCGCGCCAGGTCCGGTTGGGTCGGATGCCGCCGCTGACTCGGACGCTCGGCATCCGGCCGGAGGGGTCGACGACGGGATGGACGCTCGCTGGTGCGGGAGTGAACCTGAACGAACCGGCGGATGCCGTACTCGTCGGTCCGGCGTCGACCCTGCTGCTGCTGTTGTGGGGCCGCGTCGGACTCGACGACCCGCGCCTGCGGCTGACCGGCGACGTGGAGGCCGGCCTGGCCGTCCTCGATGCGCCGCTGGTGCCCTGACCGCGCCGGGGTAGGGCTATCCCCCGTACGGGTTGGCCGGCAGCTCAATGTGGAAGCCGCCTCGTCTCGACAGGCTGGCGGCCGGATCTATGTGGCGGTGAGGTCGTCAACCTGCTGGCCGTCGAGTGGTGGCTGCACCGGCGGCCAGCGGTCAGCGAATCGCCAGCAGGACTACGCTGCCCATCGCCATCGCGGTGCCGAGGCGCTGCAGGCCCCGTAGCCGCTCGCGGAGCATCACCCGGGCCAGCAGCACGGTACCGAGCGGGGACAGTGAGGCGAGCAGGCCAATCACCGCGAGTTGGCCGTCGGCGACCGCGACCAGGAAGGCGGTGTTGGCCGCCATGTCGAGGATGCCGACGCCGATCGCGAGCCGCTGGGGGCTGGCGCTCAGCCGCAGCGACTGGCCGCGGGCGTAGGCGTAGCTGAGCAGGATGGCCAGCGACGCGCACCGGGCGATCGCCAGCGGCCAGAGTCCCGCCTCCGGCGAGGTCTGGGAGAGCAAGGCCAGGAACGCGCCGAACGACACGCCGGCCAGCACCGCCAGAATCAGGGCCGGCGTGGTGTGCGGGCTTGACGCGGCGGGCTGGCCGCGCCGGCAGAGCAGCACCATCGACGCGACCGCGCCGGCCACGCCGACCAGGGCGGGCCCGCTGAGCCGTTCGCCGAGGCCGGCCCCGATCGCCACCGGGATGACTGCGGCCGACGCCGCGGTGACCGGGGCCACCAGCGACATCACGCCGAGGGCCAGCGCCCGGTAGAGCAGCACCGCTCCCAGGCTGCCGCAGGTCCCGGCGAGCAACCCCCATCCGACATCGGTCAAGGTCAGCGGCGCGGGAAGCACGAGCACCACGACGAGGGCGGTCACCAGCCCTACGGCGTTGGCCCAGACGGTGATCGCCGCCGCCGACGCCCGCCGGGCCGCGACACCACCGGCGAAGTCGGCCGAGCCCAGCAGCATGGACGACAGCAGCGCGAACATGATCGACATCGGAGCCCCACCTTCGTGGCGCGGCCGGATGACCACGTCCGATGGTTGAGAGCGCGGCACCCGATGCCTGATACGCACATTTCGGGCAGCGCGAAACCCTGCTAGCTAGCGCCACAACCGGGTGAATCTGGCCGCGACTATGCGGTCAGATTCACCGGGTTGCCGTTGGGCGCGCCACGATGGTCCGCCCCTTTGCTGATGTAGACCGCTCAGCGCTGGTCCATGGGGACGAAGTCCCTCGTCCGGAAGCCGGTGTAGATCTGCTTGGGCCGGGCGATCTTCTGCTCCTTGTCCTGCACCAGCTCCGACCACTGGGCGAGCCAGCCCGGGGTCCGGCCGATGGCGAACAGCACCGTGAACATCTCCGGCGGGAACTGCAGCGCCTCGTAGATCAGCCCGGAGTAGAAGTCGACGTTGGGGTAGAGCCGCCGCTTGACGAAGTACTCGTCCTCGAGCGCGATCTTCTCCAGCTCCATGGCGATCTTGAGCAGTGGGTTGACGCCGGTCACCTCGAAGACGTCGTCACAGGCCTTCTTGATGATCTTGGCCCGGGGGTCGTAGTTCTTGTAGACCCGGTGGCCGAAGCCCATCAGCTTTTCCTTGCCCTCCTTCACGCCGGCGATGAAGTCGGGAATGTTGTCGGTGGTCTTGATCCGCTTGAGCATCGCGAGCACCGCCTCGTTGGCACCGCCGTGCAGCGGCCCGTAGAGGGCGCCGATGCCGGCCGCGACCGCGGAGTACGGATCGACCTGGGAGGAGCCGACCGAGCGGACCGCGTTGGTCGAGCAGTTCTGTTCGTGATCGGCGTGCAGGATGAACAGCACCTCGAGGGCCTTGACCAGCCGCTCGTCCGCGGCATAGCTCGGCTCGCTCATCTTGAACAGCATGGCCAAGAAGTTGGCCGTGTAGGACAGCGAGTTGTCCGGATAGACGTAGGGCTTGCCCTGCTGATGCCGGTACGCGAACGCGCCCAGGGTCGGCATCTTGGCGATCAGCCGGGTGATCTGCAACTGGCGGTTCGCCGGGTCGCCGATCTTGCTCGCGGTCGGGGTAGAAGGTCGACAGTGCGCTGACCGAGGCCATCAGCATCCCCATCGGATGCGCGTCGTAGCGGAAGCCCTGGATGAACTGCTTGAGGTTCTCGTGGATGAAGGTGTGGTAGGTGATGCTGTGCACCCAGCTGTCCAGCTGCGTCTGGGTCGGCAGCTCACCGTTCAGCAGGAGGTACGAGACCTCGAGGAAGGTCGAATGCTCAGCCAACTGCTCGATGGGGTAGCCGCGGTACTCGAGGATGCCCACGTCGCCGTCGATATAGGTGATCGAGCTCCGGCAGGAACTGGTGTTGACGAATCCGGGATCATAGGTCGCGAGCCCCGGCTCGCCTTCGACGGCGATTTGGTTGAGATCGGCCGCACGGATGGTTCCGTCGGTGATCGCGACCTCGTACTCGCGACCCGTCCGGTTGTCGCGAATGCTGAGCGTATCGGTCATGCCGACAACCTACGGGTCGGCAGGGAGCGCCGACTAGTAGGGGTACCGAGTGATTCTGTGCACATTCTGGGTGCCTGACGACCCTCACCGGTGCCGATGAGCGCGCCGCTCGGCCAGCTTTTGACCCATGGCCGGTCTCACAGGTAATCTGATCGGCTGTTGCGTCCAGGCGCGTGTCCTCACCGCGCGCCCAGCCACTGGGTCGGACGCAACGTAGATTTGTCCACTGCGCAGTTCATCAACAACGAGTTCGCTCGCAACAACGGAAGCTGGTCAACGACCGTGTCTACGTACAGCCCGAAGCCTGGCGAGATCACCAGGTCCTGGCACGTCATCGACGCCGACGACGTCGTCCTCGGACGGCTGGCGGTCACGGCTGCCACCCTCTTGCGAGGTAAGCACAAGCCGACCTTCGCACCGCACGTCGACGGCGGTGACTTCGTCGTCGTGGTCAACGCGTCCAAGATCGCCCTGACCGGCAACAAGCGGGCCGACAAGCTGGCCCACCGGCACTCCGGCCGCCCGGGTGGCTTGAAGTCGGTGCCGTACGGTGAGCTGCTCGACCGGGATCCGCGCCGGGCGGTCGAGCTCGCTGTCTGGGGCATGCTGCCGAAGAACAAACTGAGCCGGAAGCTGATCAGGAAGCTCAAGGTCTACTCCGGCCCGGAGCACCCGCACAGCGCTCAGCAGCCGAAGGCGTACGAGATCACTCAGATCGCCCAGTAGGACCGGCAAGCCCACCAAGCCAATGATTGAACTCCAAGCAAGGAAAACTAGTGTCTGAAGCCGCGACTGAGACCGAAGCCCCCGACGAGGTCACCCCGTTCGTCGAGGAGGATCGGGAGATCGCCTATCGCTCCGAGGCGACCGCGCAGGTCTCGCTCGGACCGTCGGGCCGCCCGGCCGTCGTAGCGCCGTCGGGCGCCACCGGCCGCCGCAAGGAGGCGGTCGCGCGGGTCCGGATCACCCCGGGCAGCGGTCAGTGGAAGATCAACGGCCGTACCCTCGAGGACTACTTTCCTAACAAGGTGCACCAGCAGGTCGTCGCCGAGCCGTTCGCCACGGCTGCGGTCGCCGGCTCGTACGACGTGATCGCCCGGATCCACGGCGGCGGTGTCACCGGGCAGGCCGGCGCGCTGCGGCTCGGTGTGGCCCGTTGCCTCAACGCCGTCGACGCCGAGGCCAGCCGCCCCGCCCTGAAGAAGGCCGGCATGCTGACCCGCGACTCGCGGATCAAGGAGCGCAAGAAGGCCGGCCTGAAGAAGGCGCGCAAGGCTCCGCAGTACAGCAAGCGCTGATCGTCGGCGCGGCGTCACCGATGGATCGGCTGTTCGGAACTGACGGCGTACGCGGCAAGGCCAACGAGGCCCTCACCGCCGAACTGGCCTTGAACCTCTCGGTGGCTGCCGCGCACGTGCTGGCCGAGACCGGGGAGTTCACCGGTCACACGCCGGTCGCCGTGGTCGGCCGTGATCCGCGGGCCTCCGGTGAGTTCCTGGAGGCGGCGGTCGTCGCCGGCCTGGCCAGCGCCGGTGCCAACGTCATCCGCCTCGGCATCGTGCCGACACCCGGGCGTCGCCTATCTGACCGACTTCTGTGACGCCGACCTCGGGGTGATGCTGTCAGCGAGTCACAACCCGATGCCGGACAACGGCATCAAATTCTTCGCCCGCGGCGGCAACAAGCTCGACGACGCGCTCGAGGATGCCATCGAGCGACGGATGGGCGAGGCCTGGGCCCGCCCGACCGGCGCCGCAGTCGGCCGGGTCAAGGTCGACGAATCGCTGATCGAGACCTATGTCGCGCACATCGTGAACAGCGTTAGCCGACCGGTCAGCCTGCACGGCCTCAAGGTGGTCATCGACTGCGCCAACGGCGCGGCCTACCAGGCCGGGCCGGCCGCCTTCGAGGCTCAGGGTGCCGAGGTGATCCGAATCCACGCAGCGCCCGACGGCATCAACATCAATGACAACTGCGGGTCCACCCACATGGACTCATTGCGTTCCGCCGTCCTCGAACACCGGGCCGACATCGGCATCGCGCTCGACGGTGACGCCGACCGCTGCCTGGCCGTCGACGCCCAAGGAAAGATCGTCGACGGCGACCAGATCCTCGCCATCCTCGCCGTGTCGCTGCAGGCCGCCGGGCGGCTCAAGAACGACACTGTCGTGGCCACCGTGATGAGCAATCTCGGCTTCGTCAACGCGATGCGGCGATCCGGGATCACCGTCGAGCAGACTCGGGTCGGTGACCGCTACGTGCTGGAGGCGATGAAGGCCGGGGGGTTCACGTTCGGTGGCGAGCAGTCGGGCCACGTCGTGATGCTGGAACACGCGACGACCGGTGACGGCGTCCTCACCGCCCTGCATCTGATGAGCCGGATGGCCACCACGGGCCAGAGTCTGGCCGACCTGGCCGGCGTGATGGTCCGGCTGCCGCAGGTGCTGATCAATGTGCCGGACGTCGACAAGTCCCGCGCCGACAGTGACGTCGAGCTGACCGCCGCCGTGGCGACGGCCTCGAGCGAGTTGGGCGATTCCGGCCGGGTCCTGCTGCGGCCGTCCGGCACGGAGTCGCTGGTTCGGGTGATGGTCGAGGCGGAGACCTACGAGGCGGCCAACGCCGTCGCACATCGGCTCGCCGAGGTGGTCAAGTCCTCGCTCGCTCTCTGACGTCGGCGCAACAGCTAGCGACGCAGGTATGGCTCGAGGAAGGTGAACGAGCCCGCCGCGAGCAGCACCAGGGCAACAACTCCCATGATGATCGACACGATCAGGTAGAACACGAAGACGCCGAGGGCGCCGAAGAATCCGAACTTGAAGGCGTTGCCGGCGGTCAGCGTGACCTTCGGCGTAGCGGTCGAGGTGGGGTACTGGTTACTGCTCATGGTCCGACCGTACCGGCGCCGAAGCGTCGGTCTGGGAAGCGACGCGGGCAGTGCAGGCCGGCCACAGTGAAGTAGCCGGCCTGCTGCTGACTGTTCCATGGGACCCCCCACGCGTCCCCCACGCGTTCCCATGGACCCCGAGTGGCGCGTCCCCCCGAACAGGCGCACCCGATGCAAGGCGTTGCGCGAGACCGCCCCGCATCGACTGGCAGGCTGCGCAACATCTCCCTGCCACGGGTGAGCGGACTCGAACACAAAGAGCGCCTGACCGCCGCCGTGATACCGGCGAGTCAGACTTTTCTGATCCGCACCCACTCGACCCGGTGGTTGGCGTCCTTGCGCAGGATCGCGGTGGCCCGTCCCCGGGTCGGCAGGATGTTCCTCAACAGGTTGGGCCCGTTGATGGTGTCCCAGAGCTGCTGGGCCTGCCGGACCGCCTGCTCCTCGGTGAGTTCGGCGTACCGGGTGAAGTAGGAACGCGGATCGCGGAACGCGGTGTCCCGCAGGGACCGGAACCGGGTCACGTACCAGTCGCGCACGTCGTCGGCGTCGGCGTCGACGTAGACCGAGAAATCGAAGAAGTCGCTCACCGCCAGTCTGGGGGTGCCGTCGAGTCGCGGCCGCGCCGGCTGGAGCACGTTCAACCCTTCGAGGATCAAGATGTCCGGTCGCCGGATCGTCACGCTCGTGTCCGGCACGATGTCGTAGACCAGATGGCTGTAGACCGGCGCCGTCACCTCTTCGACGCCCGACTTCACATCCATCACGAACCGCAGCAAGGCCTTCCGGTCGTACGACTCCGGGAAGCCCTTGCGCTGCATCAGTCCACGCCGTTCGAGCTCGGCGTTGGGCAGCAGGAAACCGTCGGTGGTGACCAGGCTGACCCGCGGGTGTTCCGGCCAGGAGGCCAGCAGTTCGCGCAGCAGCCGGGCCGTGGTCGACTTGCCCACGGCCACCGAGCCGGCGATGCCGATCACGAACGGGGTTCGCACCACGCTGAGCTGGAGGAACTCGTTCGTCGAGCGGTGCAGCTCTCCGGTGTGCAGCACATAGCGGCTGAGTAGCCGGGTCAGCGGCAGGTAGACCTCGGCCACGTCCTGCATGCTGGTCGGGTCGTCGAGGCCGCGGAGCTTCTCCAGGGTCGCCGGATCCAGCCCGATCGGCGTCTGCTCAGCCAACTCGGCCCAGTCCGCCCGGCTGCGCTCCACGTACGGTCCGAAGACCTGCGGATCGTGCGGCATGGAGAGCAATCTAGTGGGGTTCGCCGCTAAGCCGGGCAAACCGGGTCGCCGCCGGTAAAGTTCAGCCCATGTGCGGAATCGTCGGGTATGTCGGTCCCCAGGCTGCCCTGGACGTGGTGGTCGAGGGTCTGCGCCGACTTGAGTACCGCGGGTACGACTCGGCCGGGGTGGCCATCGTCACCGACGGGGTGCTGCAGGTGGCCAAGAAGGCCGGCAAGCTCGCCAAGCTGGAGAAGGAGCTGAGCGAGCAGCCCCTGCCGCGCACCGGCCTCGGCCTCGGCCATACCCGGTGGGCCACCCACGGAGCCCCCAACGACGTGAACGCCCATCCGCACGTGTCCGCCGACGGGCGGATCGCGCTGGTGCACAACGGGATCGTCGAGAACTACGTCACCCTGCGCGACGAGCTGGCCGGCTTCGGGATCACCCCGGTCTCCGAGACCGACACCGAGATCGTCGCCCACCTGCTCGGCCGCGAGGTGAGTGCCGGGGCGCGGCTGGACGACGCCATGCGGACGGTCTGCGGCCGGCTGAACGGAGCCTTCACCCTGGTCGCCGTGGACAGCCACAATCCCGACGCCGTGGTCGCCGCCCGCCGCAACTCGCCGTTGGTGGTCGGGGTCGGCCAAGGGGAGAACTTCGTCGCCTCCGACGTCGCCGCGTTCATCCAGCACACCCGCGACGCGATCGAGCTCGGCCAGGACCAGGTCGTGATGATCACCCGGGACGACGTGACGGTGACGACCTTCGACGGCCGGCCGGCGGAGGTCAAGCCCTATTACGTCGACTGGGACCTGTCGGCCGCTGAGAAGGGCGGTTACGACTGGTTCATGCGCAAGGAGATCTTCGAGCAGCCGAAGGCGGTGGCCGACACGCTGCTCGGCCGGCACGATGCCAACGGCCGGCTGACCCTGGACGAGATCCGGATCTCCGAAGCCGAGCTGCGGACCATCGACAAGATCGTCATCGTCGCCTGCGGAACGGCGAACTACGCCGGACTGGTGGCCAAGTACGCGATCGAGCACTGGACCCGGATCCCCTGCGAGGTCGAACTGGCCAGCGAGTTCCGGTATCGCGACCCGATCGTCGGCCCGACGACCCTGGTCGTGGCCATCAGCCAGTCGGGCGAGACCGCCGACACCTTGATGGCGATCCGGCACGCGCGTGAGCAGCGAGCCAGGGTGCTGGCGATCTGCAACACCAACGGGTCCACCATTCCCCGGGAGTCCGACGCGGTGATCTACACCCACGCCGGCCCGGAGATCGGCGTCGCCTCGACCAAGGGCTTCATGACCCAACTGGTGGCCTGCTATCTGCTCGGGCTGTATCTCGCGCAGGTCCGGGAGACGAAGTTCGGCGATGAGATCAGAGCCACGATGCGCGAACTGGAGACGATGCCGGCGGCGATCACCAAGGTGCTGGACGGGATTGAGCCGGTGATGAAGCTGGCGGCGGAGTTCGCCGACGAGCCCTCGGTGCTGTTCCTGGGCCGGCACGTCGGCTTCCCGGTGGCGCTCGAAGGTGCGTTGAAGCTGAAGGAGCTCGCGTACATCCATGCCGAGGGCTTCGCCGCCGGCGAACTGAAGCACGGCCCGATCGCCCTGATCGAAGATCAACTGCCGGTGTTCGTGGTGATCCCGCCCCAGGGCCGGGACCAGTTGCATGACAAGGTCTTGTCCAATCTGCAGGAGGTCCGCGCCCGCGGCGCCAAGACCGTGGTGCTGGCCGAGGAAGACGATCATGAGGTGGAGGCGTTCGCCGACGTGATGATCAGGTTGCCCAAGGTGTCCACCCTGCTGCAGCCCTTGGTCGCCATCGTGCCGCTGCAGGTCTTCGCCTGCGAACTCGCCACCCGGAAGGGCCACGACGTGGACCAGCCGCGCAACCTGGCCAAATCGGTCACCGTCGAGTGATCGGCACGTTTGCGCGCAGAACGGCCGAAAAGACCCCTCCTGACGGCGGATTCACGGCCGTTTCCGCGCACAACGGACGAAACGGCCGTCCGAGGCGGCGATTCCCGGGTGGTTTGCGCGCACAACGGACGAAACGGCCGAAGTCATGATCATCGGCCTGGGCATCGACGTCTGCGACGTGGCCCGGTTCGCCGAGTCGGTGGATCGCCGTCCCGGACTCGTCCAGCGGCTCTTCACCCCGGCCGAGGCGGAACGGCCGATCGCCTCCAAGGCCGCCCGCTTCGCCGCCAAGGAGGCCTTGGCCAAGGCCCTCGGCGCGCCCGCCGGGATGTCCTGGTTGGATGCTGAAGTGATCACCGATGACCATGGCCGGCCGGCGTTCAAAATCACCGGCACGGTCGCTGCACGCGCCCGTGAGCTGGGGGTCGCGACGATCCATCTCAGCCTCTCGCACGACGCCGGGATCGCCTCGGCCGTGGTGGTTTGCGAGGCCTGATGATCAAGGCGTACGACGTCGCCACCATTCGCGCGCTCGAAGCGCAGGCCATCGAGCAGGTCGGGGCGGACACCTTGATGCAACGGGCGGCCCGCGGCTTGGCGGCGATCGCGATCCGCGAGTTGATCAAGGTGAGCGGCGGTGTGTACGGCCGGCGGGTCCTCGTCCTGGTCGGCCCCGGCAACAACGGGGGAGACGCCCTGTTCGCCGGCGCCCGGGTCGCGGGCCGGGGGGCATCGGTCACGGCCGTCCGCTGTCTGGGCACGCCGCACCAGCGAGGTCTCGCGGCCCTGCGCGCGACCGGCGGCCGACTGCTGGAGCTTGATGATCTTGGGCTGGACGACGACGTTCCGCCGGGGATCGTCACTGCCGCAGACCTGGTGCTGGACGGCGTGCTGGGCATCGGCGGGCGGCCCGGGTTGCCCGATGACGTGGGCGTGCTGGCCGGCATCTGCGAACGGCGCGGCATCCCGACGATCGCGGTCGACCTGCCCTCCGGCGTCGATGCCGACACCGGCGCCGACCCCGAGGCGTCCTTCAAGGCGACCCGCACCGTCACCTTCGGCGAGCTGAAGCCCTGCCATCTCCTGGAACCGGCCCGGACCCGCTGCGGCGAGGTCGACCTGGTCGACATCGGGCTCCCGGACCGCGACCCCGATGCTCCCGGCCGCTGGCTGGACCAGTTCCAGCCCCTCGACCTGGAGATCGGCTGGCCGTATCCCGACGCCACCAGCGACAAGTACTCCCGCGGCGTCGTGGGCATCGACACCGGATCGGACGACTATCCCGGAGCCGGGGTGATGTCGGTGTGTGGCGCTGTGTACGCGGGTGCGGGGATGGTCCGCTTCCTCGGCGCCCAGGCGCCGGCGGACCTGATCCGCAACCGGTTGCCGAATGTGGTGTTCTCGCCCGGCCGGGTCCAGGCTCACCTGCTCGGCTCGGGCTGGGGTGAGCGGGCCGACGGTCACCGGGTCGTCGCGGACGCACTGGACTCGGGTCTGCCCGCCGTCGTCGACGCGGACGGCCTGAAGTACCTGCCGGACGAGGTTCCCCCGAGCTGGCTGCTCACCCCGCACGCCGGCGAGCTGGCCAGGCTGCTGGACCAGGACCGCTCCTGGGTCACGGCCAATCCGGTGCGCGCGGTATGTGCTGCGGCCGAGCGGACCGGAGCGACCGTGCTGTTGAAAGGGGCGACCCAGCTCGTGGCCGAGCCGGGATCCCAGCGGGTGCAGGTCGCCGTGCCCGGGCCGGCCTGGACGGCCCAGGCCGGTTCCGGCGACGTACTCGGCGGAATCTGTGCGACGGTCCTGGCCGCCGGTTTCAATGCCGCCTCCGCCGCGCTGTTCGGCGCCTCGCTGCAGGCCATCACGGCCCGTCGTCACCCGGGGCCGATCCCGCCGGTGGAACTGGCCGAGCTGCTGCCGGCCGAGATCGCGCAGTTGCAGCGGGAGCGGATCGCGCGGTGACGGGCGGACCCTTCATCGACCCCGGAACGGCGAGCGCCGAGATCGACCTCGCGGCATTCGGGAGCAACGTGTCGACGATCAGGGCCCACGTCGAGCCGGCCGCGTTGATGGTGGTGGTCAAGGCCGACGGCTACGGCCACGGCATGCTGCCCTGCGCGCAGGCGGCGCGGGCCGCCGGAGCGGGCTGGCTGGGGGTCGCCACCCCGATCGAGGCGCTGGCGGTCCGGGAATCCGGCGACACCGGCAGGCTCCTCGCCTGGCTCTACGGACCCGACGACGATCTCGCTCCGCTGGTCGCCGCCGACGTCGATGTCTCCGCCCAGTCGATCGACCAGATCTCCCGCCTGGCCGCCGCGGCCGGGACCGTCGAACAGCGGGCCCGGGTCCACCTCAAGATCGACACCGGACTGTCCCGCAACGGCGCCGCCGCCGCCGACTGGGCCCAGGTCTGCGCGGCAGCGGCCGAGGCTGAGCAGTCCGGGGCGCTCGAGGTGGTCGGTGTCTGGTCCCACCTCGCCGCGTCCGACCAGCCCGGCCACGCGTCGGTCGGGATCCAACTCGAGGCCTTCCAGCGCGCGTACGAGGAGGCCCGGTCGTCCGGACTCGAGCCGTCGGTCCGCCACGTGGCCAACTCCGCGGCCGCCCTGCTGCTGCCGGAGGCCCGCCTCGACCTGGTTCGGGTCGGCATCGCGGCGTACGGCATCGATCCCGCGCCGGGCATTGCCGCCCTGGCCGGCGTCGAGTTGCGGCCGGCGATGACGCTCCGCGCGCAACTCGTCAACGTCAAGCCGCTCGCGGCCGGTTCGTCAGTCTCCTACGGCTGGACCTGGACCGCTGACCAGCCCACGACGGTCGGCCTGGTGCCGATCGGCTACGGGGACGGGGTCCCACGGCATGCCTCGAACCGGGCGCAGGTGGGCTGGCAGGGTGGCCGGGCGCCGGTCCGGGGCCGGATCTGCATGGACCAGTTCGTCGTCGACCTCGGTGCCAGGGCGTCGGCCGAGCCCGGTGACGAGGTACTCCTGTTCGGCCCGGGGGAGCGTGGAGAGCCGACCGCCGAGGATTGGGCGAACTGGTGCGACACGATCGGCTACGAGATCGTCACCCGCGTCGGCACCCGGGTGCCGCGACGGTATCGCCACGGCCCGGGGACCACCTGATGGCGCCTCGGCTGAGCGAGGGTCTCGGCCTGGTGGCGGGCTTCGCGGCGATGGCCGCCGGCGGCATCGCCGTCGGGCTGGAACTCGAACGGCGGATCGTCGCCAAGCGCATCCTGCGGAGCTCGGTCGATGAGGTGCAGGACTTCTTCGCGCTCCGCTCACCCGGTGTCGGAATCACCACCCCGGACGGTGTCGTGCTGCATACCGAGACCGACGAGGGGGAGGCCGACGATCTGACGCTGGTGTTCGTCCACGGCTACGCGCTCAATCTTGACTGCTGGCACTTCCAGCGCGCGCACTTCCGCGGGGCGGTCCGGCAGATCTTCTACGACCAGCGCTCGCACGGCCGGTCCACCCGATCGGCTCCGGAGCTGTGCCGGATCCCGCAACTGGCGTCCGACCTGCTCCAGGTGCTGGACGAGGTGGCCGGCGACGGCCCGCTGGTCCTGATCGGCCATTCGATGGGCGGCATGACGGTGATGCGGCTGGCCCAGACCCATCCGGAACTGTTCGGCACGAGGATCAGGGGCGTGGCGCTGTTCTCCACCGCGGCCGGGGAGATGGCGGATTACTCTCCGATCCGCGGACTGCCGGGGCGGACGTTCTCCCGGGTGGCGGAGCCCTTGATGGCGACCCTGAACCGGATACCCGAGCTGGTCGAGGGAGGCCGGCGCGCGGGCAGTGACCTCGGCTACGTGGTGACGCGGCGGATGGCCTTCGGCTCCAAGGTCCCGGCGAGCTATGTCGAGTTCGCCAGCGAGATGCTCGCCGAGATCCCCCTCGAAGTGGTGGCCGACTTCTATCCGGCGTTCGCCGAGGTGGACGAGTTCGAGGCGCTGCGACATCTGGCCGGGGTCGAGACGGCCGTCGTCGGCGGCGAGACCGACGCGATCACCCCGATCCAGTACACGGCCCGGATCATCGAACTGCTGCCGAACGCCGAGACGTTGCGGGTGCCCGACTGCGGCCACCTGGGGATGATCGAGCATCATCAGATCTTCAACGCCGTGCTCGACCGGCTGCTCGAGCGGGTCCGCCGAGGGTTGTGAGTCGTGCACCGCTGAGGCCGGAGAAGTCGTCATTTCGGGCCGCCGGCCCGCGCTGATACAGTTGATCCTTCCCGGTTGCCGTCGTAGCCGGGCCGATCAGCGCCCTCCACGAAGCGGGCGCAGCTAGGTTCGTCTTCCCACCACCGTTCAGGTCCGGGCGCTGGCGTGCCTGAACGAGAGTCCGCCGTGCGCGGACAAGAAGTGAGAAGAGATGCCCTCCAAATCCGTCCGGGGTGACGGTACGGCCAAGAAGCGCTGGTCATCGGCCGAGCGCGCCGCCCGTGGCCACAACCCACGGCGCCGCGGCGGTCAACCGCGCAGTCGCACCGAAGACCGGCCCGCTCGTCGGACCGAAGCGCCGCTCGCCCGCACCCCGAAGCCAGTCACTGACCAGCGTGACACCCGACCCGCCCGGAAGCCGCACACCCGCCCCGATCGGGCGGAGTGGCCGAGCCGTTCGGCCCGCGACAACAGCAAGCGCGGGTACACCAGGAGTGCGCCGGACAGCGGCGACAGCCGGACGACGCGCGAGCCGCGGTTCCGCGACGAACGTCCGGCGCGCGGCGAGCGTCCCCAACGCGCGCCCCGGCACGAGCGGCCCGAGCGGGATCAGCAGGTGCGCTTCGAGCGCCGGGACCTGCCCAAGCGCTTCGACGGCCGGGACCAACCCCAGCGTGACGATCGCCGGGTTCAACCTCAGCGTTTCGAGCGTTCGGATCGGCCGGAGCGGGTCGAGCGCCGGGACCGACCCGAGAAGGTCCAGCGGGATCGCCCCGAGCGCATCGAGCGGGTGAGTGCGCCTCCCGTCGTTCGGGAACAGACCGGTGACTTCGCCGGTCTCGGTCTCCCGCCGTCGCTGGTCGCCGCGCTGCGGGCCGAGGGCATCACCAATCCGTTCCCGATCCAGGCCGCCGCCATCCCCGACGCACTCGCCGGACGCGATGTGCTCGGCCGCGGGCAGACCGGCTCCGGCAAGACGCTCGCCTTCGGCCTGCCCATGATCACCACGCTGGCCGGCGCTGCGTCCTCGCTGCCCCGAGCCATCGTGCTCGTGCCGACCCGCGAACTGGCCATGCAGGTCCACGACGTGCTGAGCCCGCTGGCCAAGACCGCCGACCTGTCGGTGGTCCTGGTGGCCGGTGGGATGTCCTACACGCCCCAACTGCGGGCGTTCCAACGGGGCGTCGACATCGTCGTCGCCACCCCCGGTCGACTGATCGACCTGATGGATCAGGGTGCCGTCGACCTGAGCCGGGTCGAGATCGCCGTGCTGGACGAGGCCGACCACATGGCCGACCTGGGCTTCATGCCTGATGTCACGACCATCTTGGACAGCGTGCCGCCGGGCGGGCAGCGGTTGCTGTTCTCCGCGACGCTGGACGGCGCGGTGGACCGACTGGTCCGCACCTACCTCGACCACCCGGTCACCCACCAGGTCGATTCGGCCCAGGCCAGTGTCAGCACCATGGCGCATCACCTGTTGCACATCGCGCCCAAGGACAAGGCCCAGGTGACCGCCGAGATCGCCGGACGTCCGGGCCGGACCCTGATCTTCGTCCGCACCCAGCGCGGCGCGGATCGAGTGGCCGAGCAGTTGCGAGCGGCCGGAGTGCTGGCCGGTGCCCTGCACGGCGGCCTCGCCCAGGGCGCCCGCACCCGGATCCTGTCCGTCTTCAAGGACGGGACCCTGCCGGTGCTGGTCGCCACCGACGTGGCCGCGCGCGGCATCCACGTCGACGAGGTGGGGCTGGTGCTTCAGGTCGACCCGCCGGGCGGACCGAAGGAGTACCTGCACCGCGCCGGTCGCACCGCCCGCGCCGGCGGCACCGGCATGGTCGTCACCCTGGTCCTGCCGCACCAGCGCCGGGAGCTGAGCCGGTTGGCCGGACAGGCCGGCGTACGCCCGATCGAACTCCCGGCCCTGCCCGGCGACCGGACACTGGCCGAGGCCACCGGCGCCCGCGTCACCGATACCGGAGCAGTGAGCGAGGGCGACTACGAGCGTCTGATCGCGCCGCCACCGGCCCGGCGCCGCCATGCGGCGGATCGGCCGCACGGCAAGAGCGGCGGATACGGACGCAGCCGGCACCGGGAGGACGGACGGTCCTCCCAGCGCTCGCCGCGTCGGGATCGCGACCGCTGACCAACCACTAGGATCTCCGCTGGTGAGCGTCTCGGTTTCTGATCTGGTCGTCTCGGTGGCATCGGCTGAGGATGCCGCCGCGATGGTCGAGGTCATCCACGCCGCGTTCGGCGCCCGGCCCCCGCTCGACCCGCCTTCGACGGCCATCGAGGAGACGCCGGACTCCGTGGCGGCGAGCCTGCGGCAAGGCGGCGGCATCTACGCCGCCGTCGGCGGCCGCCCGGCCGGCGTGATCTTGGTCCTGCCCGACCCGTCCGGGCTGGCGAGCCTGCACCGGGTTTCGGTGCACCCCGACTTCCAGCGGCACGGCATCGCCTCGGCCATGGTGACCGCGGCCGAAGAACTTGCTGCGACTATGGGATTTCGCCGGGTCGAGCTCTTCAGCCGCGGCGAGTTCGCCGAACTCATCGCGTTCTGGCAGCATCGCGGGTTCGTCATCGACCGGGAAGCGCCGTACGGGGTGATCTTGGCCAAGCCGCTGCCGTTGGCGGTCAGGATCCCCACCGCAGCAGCGATGCAGCGACTCGGCGAGCGGCTGGCCGGCGTGCTCCGGGCCGGCGACGTGATCATCGCCGCTGGTGATCTTGGTGCGGGCAAGACCACCCTGACCCAGGGGATCGGTCGCGGGCTGGTGTCGGACGGCCCGATCATCTCACCGACCTTCGTGCTCTCCCGGATCCATCCGTCCCGTGCCGGCCGGCCGACCCTGGTCCATGTCGACGCCTATCGGCTGAGCACCCCGTACGAGCTGGATGATCTTGATCTGGACGCCACGTTGGGCGATGCGGTGACGGTGGTCGAGTGGGGTCAGGGGATCGCCGAGGGCCTGTCCGACGATCGCCTGGAGATCGACATCTGGACCTCGCCGGTCGATGATCACGCCGAGGCCGACGACAGCGAGCGGATGGTGACCATCCGGCCGGTCGGTCCGCGATGGCGTGATGTTGATCTTGGTGGATCGGTTGATCTTGCCGGGTCGCTGGATGTTGATCATGGGTAGCGACTGGACTCTCGGGCTGGACACCTCGACCGTGGTCAACGTCGGCATCGCCCGGGAGGGCGAGATCGTGGCCACCGAGTCCGTCGCCGATCGGCTGGCCCACGTCGAGCGACTGACCCCGCTGATCGCCGGGTGCGTCGAGTCGGCCGGCGTTCGATTGGCCGATCTCGGGCAGATCGTCGTCGGCCTCGGGCCGGGGCCGTTCACCGGGCTGCGCGTCGGGATCGTCAGCGCACAGGTGCTGGCCGCGGTGCTGGGTCGCCCGCTGCACGGCGTATGCAGCCTGGACGTGCTGGCGGCCCAGCACGGGCGGCAGACGATGGACTTCGTCGTGGCCACCGATGCGCGGCGGCACGAGGTCTACTGGGCCCGGTACGGCCCGGACGCGATCAGGATCGGCCAACCCCAGGTGTCGCCGCCGGAGGGGCTGCCCGACCTGCCCGTCGTCGGACCCGCCGCCGACCTGTACGCCGACCGGCTGCGGGCGGTACCCGGACCTCGGGTGCTCGATCCCGGCATCCTGGCCCTGGCCGGTCCCGGGCTGCCCGATGCCGGGCATGAGCCGCTCTACCTGCGCCGGCCGGACGCGACCGAATCCGTGCGTCGCAAGAGCGTGCTGCACTACGGCGGCGGCCGGCGATGAGCTCGTCTTCCCACAATCCCGAGATCAGCATCCTCGCCGCTCGGCGCGCCGATCTCGACGCGATCATGATCTTGGAACGCGCCGGTTTCAGCCCCGGCGAACAGTGGAGTGAACGCAGTTGGCAGGGCGAGCTGCTGGGGGAGGGCCGGACGATCCTGATCGCCCGGGCCCACCATCCGGTCGGAGTGATCGTCTTCCAGACGATCGGCGAGCTCGCCGACCTGCACCGGCTGGTGGTCGCCCGGCAGTTCCGGCGCCGCGGCATCGGCGTCGATCTTGTCCGGGCCGGACTGCTGGCCGTGCGCCACCTCGGCGCCAAGGCCGCGATCCTGGAGGTCGACTACGGCAACGAGCCGGCGATCGCGCTCTACCAGGGCATCGGCTTCGAGCAGTTGGCGGCGCGGCAGAACTACTACGGGCCCGGCCGGCACGCGTTGATCATGAAGCTCTACGACCTCCAGGAGGACCGATGGCTGGCCCGTTGATCCTCGGCATCGAGTCGTCCTGCGACGAGACGGGTGTCGGCATCGTCCGCGGGCACGAGTTGCTGGCCAACGAGGTGGCGTCCAGCGTCGAACTGCACGTGCGCTTCGGCGGGGTGGTGCCCGAGGTGGCCAGCCGGGCGCACCTGGAGGCCATGGTCCCCACGCTGCAGCGGGCGTGCGCCACGGCCGACATCGACCTGTCCGAGGTCGACGGCATCGCCGTGACGGCGGGTCCCGGACTGATGGGGGCGCTCGTCGTCGGACTGGCCAGTGCCAAGGCGCTCGCCTACGCGCTGGACAAGCCGCTCTACGGCGTCAACCATCTGGTCGGGCACGTCGCCGTCGACCTGCTCGAGCACGGCCCGCTGCCGGCCCCCTGTGTCGCCCTGCTGGTATCGGGCGGCCACACCTCGCTGTTGCAGGTTGACGACGTCACCTCCTCGATCACCGAACTCGGCTCGACCATCGACGACGCCGCCGGCGAGGCGTACGACAAGGTGGCCCGAGTCCTCGGACTGCCCTATCCGGGCGGTCCCTACATCGATCGCGCGGCGACCGGAGATCCGGCGTACGTGGCGTTCCCGCGCGGACTGACCGCGCGCAAGGACCAGGACAAGCACCGCTTCAACTTCTCCTTCTCCGGCCTCAAGACCGCGGTGGCCCGCTGGGTCGAGGCACGCGAGCGGGACGGCCTCGACGTACCGCTGGCCGACGTCGCCGCCAGCTTCCAGGAGGCGGTCTGCGACGTGCTGAGCGCCAAGGCGATGGATGCCTGTGCCGCGACCGGAGCCACCGACCTGCTGATCGGCGGCGGGGTGGCGGCCAACGGGCGGCTGCGGACCCTGCTGGCCGAGCGGGCGACCGAACACGGCATCGCCCTGCGGACGCCGAGACCCGGCCTGTGCACCGACAACGGTGCGATGATCGCGGTCCTCGGCGCCGAGATCGTCTCCGCCGGCGGCCGGCCCTCGAGCCTGGACATCGGCGCCGACTCCTCCTTGCCGGTCGGCCGCATCCTGCTCTGAGTCGCGTCGATCCGGCGTTTCGGCGTCGAGGGACGGCAAACCCGGCCCGAATCGCGCATCCGCACCCAGGTTTGCCCGCCCGTGACGGGAAACGCGGTCCCGAGCCGCCAGACTGAGGCCATGCCCGAGTTGCCGTTCGGCCTCACCGCCGACGCCCTCGCGGCGGCGATGGCGGAGGCCGATCCGGATTCGCTGGCGGCGGCCACCCGGCTCCGGAACCGTTTCGGCCCCGACCTGGCCGCGGCTGCGCTCCATCAGGCCGCGCTGCGCCGCCGGGCCTCCGCCAAGTTCGGCGCGGACGCGGCCGCGATGTTCTTCACCCGGGCGGGGCTGGAGCAGGCGACCCGACCCGAGGTCGCCGATCAGCACGCCGCCCGGCTGGTCGGGTCCGGCGCCCGTCGGGTGATCGACCTCGGCTGCGGCATCGGCTCCGACGCACTGGCCTTCGCTCGGGCCGGACTTGAGGTGGTTGCGGTCGAGATCGACCCGGACACCGCCGCCGTGGCGCGCGGCAATCTGGGGCCGGATACCACGGTGATCTGTGCCGATGCCGAAGTGGTGGCCGCCGATCTGGTGCAGCCGGGCGACGCGGTCTTCGCCGACCCGGCCCGGCGCAACGAGCACGGCCGGGTGTGGCGGGTCGAGGACTTCACGCCGCGGTGGTCGCTGATCACCGGCCTGCTCGACGGTCGCCGGGTCGCCGGGGTGAAGCTCGGACCGGCGCTGCCGGCCTCGTTCATCCCGGCCGCCGCCGAGGCGGAGTGGCTCACCCACCGCGGCGACACCGTCGAGGTCGCCCTGTGGGCCGGCCCCGACGCCGTGCCGGGGCGGCGCTCGGCCCTGATCCTGCCGGAGGCGCGGTTGATCGCCCGCCACGCCGGGCCGCTCGACGTCGGCCCGCTCGGTGCCTACCTCTACGAGCCGGACGGTGCGGTGATCCGGGCCGGCGGCGTCGCCCAACTCGGCGCGGACCTGCAGGCCCACCTTCTCGACCCGCACCTCGCCTACCTGACCGGGGACCAACTCGTGCTGACCCCTTTCGCCACGGCGTTCCGGGTCCTCGACCAACTGCCGTACGGGGTCAAGGCTCTGCGGGCCTGGGTCAAGGCCCATGACGTCGGCCGACTGGAGATCAAGAAGCGGGGCGTCGACGTCGACCCCGCCGAACTGCGCAAGCGGCTGCGGCCGAACGGATCCGCGAGCGCGACGCTGGTGATCTCCCGCACCCCACGCGGCGCGCTGGTCGCGGTCGTCGAGCGGGTGTGATCATCTCGTGCCGCGGCACCTGACCCGGACCTCGTACGCGGTGCTGGCACTCACCATGGTCGAGTGCTAATGTCGGATTAGCACTCTCACCATGAGTGTGCCAGCCCACCCGGCTGGCGGCCGAGGTGGCACCGCGACGACATCTCGACCATCCCAGACAAACTCACAAGATCGACACCCGTGAAAGGGGTTTGACGTGGCAACGATCAAGCCGCTCGAGGACCGCATCCTCGTTCAGCCTCTCGAAGCAGAGCAGACCACGGCCTCCGGCCTGGTCATTCCCGACACCGCCAAGGAGAAGCCGCAGGAGGGCACCGTCCTCGCCACCGGCCCAGGTCGGGTCGATGACAACGGCCAGCGGATTCCGCTCGATGTCTCCGAGGGCGACATCGTCATCTACAGCAAGTACGGCGGCACAGAGGTGAAGTACGACGGCAAGGAGCTCCTGCTCCTCAATGCCCGCGACATTCTCGCTGTCGTCAACAAGTAAGGGGCATCGCTTCGATGGCAAAGATTCTGCAATTCAGCGAGGAGGCGCGCCAGTCTCTCGAGCGTGGCGTCGACATTCTCGCCAACACTGTGAAGGTCACCCTCGGTCCCAAGGGCCGTTACGTCGTCCTCGACAAGAAGTGGGGAGCGCCGACCATCACCAATGATGGCGTCACCGTCGCCCGCGACGTCGAGCTCGACGACCCGTACGAGAACCTCGGCGCACAGCTGGCCAAGGAGGTGGCCACCAAGACCAACGACGTGGCCGGTGACGGGACCACCACCGCGACCGTGCTGGCGCAGTCCCTGGTGCATGAGGGCCTCCGGGCCGTCGCCTCCGGTGCCAACCCGATCGGCCTCAAGCGGGGGATCGACGCGGCCGTGGCCGCCGTCGAGGCGCGTCTGCGGGAGAACGCCCGCGATGTGGAGACCACCGACGACATGGCGCATGTCGCCACCATCTCGGCCCGCGACGAGGAGATCGGCCGGCTGATCGCCGAGGCGTTCGACAAGGTGGGCAAGGACGGTGTGATCACGGTCGACGAGTCCAACACGATGGGCACCGAGCTCGAGTTCACCGAAGGCATGCAGTTCGACAAGGGCTACCTCTCGCCGTACTTCGTGACCGACCCGGAGCGGATGGAGGCCGTCCTCGAGGATCCGTACATCTTGATCAACTCCGGCAAGATCTCCTCGATGACCGACCTGCTTCCGTTGCTGGAGAAGGTCATCGCCGCGTCGGGCACTTTGTTCATCGTGGCCGAGGACGTCGACGGCGAGGCGCTCTCCACGCTCGTGGTCAACAAGATCCGGGGCACCTTCACGTCGGTCGCGGTCAAGGCTCCGGCCTTCGGCGACCGCCGCAAGGCCATGCTGGAGGACATCGCGATCCTCACCGGCGGCAAGGTGGTCGCTCCTGAGGTCGGGCTCAAGCTCGACCAGGTCGGTCTCGACGTGCTGGGCAAGGCCCGCCGCATCGTGGTCACCAAGGACAACACCACGATCGTCGACGGTGGCGGTGACAGCACCGAGGTCAAGGCGCGCGTTGCGCAGCTGCAGGCCGAGATCGCCCGGACCGACTCCGACTGGGATCGCGAGAAGCTGCAGGAGCGGGTCGCCAAGCTCGCCGGCGGCGTCTGCGTGATCAAGGTCGGCGCGGCCACCGAGGTCGAGCTCAAGGAGAAGAAGCACCGCATCGAGGACGCCGTCTCGGCGACGCGTGCGGCCATCGAGGAGGGCATCGTCGCCGGTGGCGGCTCTGCGCTCATCCATGCCGCCCGGGCGCTCGACGGGGACCTCGGACTGACCGGCGACGAACGGACCGGCGTCGCGATCGTCCGCAAGGCGACCGTCGAACCGCTGCGCTGGATCGCCGAGAACGGTGGCGATCAGGGCTACGTCGTGACGGCGAAGGTGGCCGAGATGGAGCCGGGCAGCGGCTTCAACGCGGCGACCGGCGAGTTCGGGGACCTGATCGGCGCCGGCGTCATCGATCCGGTGAAGGTGACGCGTTCCGCGCTCGCCAACGCCGCCTCGATCGCGTCGTTGCTGCTGACCACCGAGACGCTGGTGGTCGAGAAGCCCGAGGAAGAGGAACCCGCGGCTGGTCACAGCCACGGCCACTCGCACTGACCCTTCTCAAACCCGCTCAAGCCCAGGGCCTCCCTCGTACGAGGGAGGCCCTGGTGTTTTTCGTTCTCGGCCGCGGCAGCAAGAACAGCGGCGGCTCACCGCACCAAGTTGCCACTTACCGCATCAAATTCGCCGCGGTAAGCGGCGTCTTATCACGGTCGGTGCAAACCCGACAGATCGGCGCAGACGCCGAAGACAGGTCCATCCAGCCGGTATCTAGCCGGGCGGCGCCGCGCTCACTACGGTGGGGCCAGCCGTCCCGTGAACCTGAGGGGTGCCCATGACCGACAGCGCTGTGCTCGACACGATCCTCGGCTTGATCGCGATCTTCTATGCGCTGGCGCTGCTATGCAGCGGCCTGGTCGAGATGATTGCGAACTGGGTCAAGAAGCGGGCCAAGTATCTGCTGCGCGGCCTTCGCGATCTGCTCGAGGAGGCGACTCCTCCCGACCAACACACGCCGGGCTGGGTGGCGAAGAAGGTCAGCGAGGCATCGGTCAACACGAAGGCCGAGTTGACGCGGTACGACTCGGCGCTGCGGGCGAACACGACGATGCCGCCGGTCGCGAAGCCTGTGGTCGACCGGCCGCCGATCACCGTCGACGTGAACGCCGTGATGGGGCACCCGCTCGTTCAGCCGCTGCGCTATGCCGACTCCCTCGGCAAGCCCAAGCGAAATCCGGCGTACCTGCCCTCCGACGTCTTCGCGCGGACGGTCGTCGACCTGCTCACCCCCGGGGGCGGCGCGGCCGAGATGACCGCCGAGCAGATCAGCGACGGCATCGCCGCCCTCCATGGTTCACCCAAGCTGCAACAGGCGCTGACCGGGCTGCTGAAAGCCGCCAACGGGGACGTGAAGAGATTTCTCGAGGCCACCGAGGCGTGGTTCGACGCCAAGATGGAACGGGTCACCGGGTCCTACAAGCGCTGGGCCAAGCGCTGGGTGATCGTCATCGCCGTCGTGGTGGTGGGCGCCGGAGGGATCGACAGCATCGCCATCGCCCGCGCCCTCTACGCCGACGAGGCGATCCGCACCACCGTGGTGCAGCAGGTCACCGACGAGAAATTCTGCGACAAGACAAACACCGAACTGACCTGCGGCGAGCAGGCCCGGAATTTCCTGGAGAAGAGCGCCGTGCCTCTCGGCTGGTCGAAGCCCAACCCGCAGGACGGCAAATGGGGTTGGCCACTGAAGTTCCTCGGGTTGCTGATCACCGTGGGGGCGGCGGCGCTCGGCGCGCCGTTCTGGTACAAGGTGCTGGACCGGGTCGGGTCGTTACGAAATACCGGCCAGCGCCCGGCGCCGGCGAAAACCTGACCGTTCAGGCACGCCTCCGGCGAGGATTTCGACACCAAAATGCTCGAATTGGGTGATCGTCTGCAATACTCATACGTAAGCCGTCCCAAGAACCCCGTGCGGGCCAACTGCGTTTGTTCATCAGCTGCTTTGTTGGGCAAATTCCACGGTTCTTGATGAACCTTTCTGACGCACGATTTTCGACTTTCTCGCACACCTTCACTCGGGGACCGATTGGGGGTTTTCAGGTGATGGCAGAAATGTCCCGCCAGTGGTCCGACCACGAACTCGTGGCCGATGCACAAGCCGGCAATGTGCAAGCACTCGACAGGTTGATCGCCGGGGTACGACCCGCGGTCCTCCGGTACTGCCGTTCCCGGCTTGCCACCTACGCCGGGGGAGTGGACGCGGCGGACGACGTCGCGCAGGAGACGTGCATCGCGGTGGTCCGGGTGCTGCCCAGCTACCGGCGCCAGGGTCCGCCATTCGCAGCGTTCGTCTATGCGATCGCAGCCAACAAGATCGCCGACATGCAGCGTCGGTTCAGCCGGTCCGCGCTGCTCATCGAGGAGTTCCCGGACCAGGTCGAGCCGTCGCCGACGCCGGAGGATCGGGCCATCGCCACCTTCGACGTGCGAGCGGCCAACCAACTGCTGGCCCTGCTGCCGGAGCGGATGCGTGAGGTGCTGCTGCTCCGCGCCGCCGGTGTGCAGGCCGCGGCGATCGGTGAACGACTCGGGATGAGCGCCAACGCGGTGCGGGTGGCACAGCATCGGGCGTCGG
Organism: uncultured Actinomycetota bacterium; assembly: GCA_963723815.1. GTDB lineage: Bacteria > Actinomycetota > Actinomycetes > Propionibacteriales > Propionibacteriaceae > Microlunatus. The sequence continues at coordinate 38,080 of CAVRSH010000024.1, forward strand.
CCAGGCTGCGGGAGCTGATCGCCGGTTCCGAGGAGCACCGCGAGATGTTCGACTCGTTCCGGCGGATCGTCGCCTGACCGCGACCCCGCGGGTTGCCGATTAAGATGTGACCTTCTCACCCAGCGCGTGAAAGGCCGTCCTCGTGTTGCCCAACTCTGGTGAACTCAGTGCCACCGGCGTGCCCCAGCCCTTCCAGACGCTCGGGCTGACCTTCGACGACGTGCTGCTCCAGCCGGCTGAGAGCGACGTCATCCCCTCCGCGGTGCGGACCGAGTCGCGGGTGTCCAAGCGGATCAGCGTAAAGGTCCCGTTGGTCTCCTCCCCGATGGACACCGTGACCGAGGCCCGGATGGCCGTGGCGATCGCCCGCCAGGGTGGGCTCGGCATCATCCATCGCAACCTGTCGATCGAGGACCAGGCGCACCAGGTCGACATCGTCAAGCGCTCCGAGGCCGGGATGATCGACGAGCCGATCACCATCGCCGCCGATGCGACGATCGGCGAGGCGGACGCGATGTGTGGCCGCTACCGGATCTCCGGGGTGCCGGTGGTGGACCGGGACATGAGCCTGCTCGGCATCGTGACGAATCGCGACATGCGCTTCGAATCCGACCCTTCCCGGCTGGTCGGCGACGTGATGACGCCGATGCCGCTGGTCACCGGCCATGTCGGCATCAGCAGCGACGACGCGATGAAGTTGCTCGCCCAGAACAAGATCGAGAAGTTGCCGCTCGTCGACGAGCGCGGGCGGCTCAAGGGTCTGATCACGCTGAAGGACTTCGTCAAGTCCGACCAGTACCCCGACGCGTCCAAAGATGATCAGGGCCGGCTCCGGGTGGGTGCCGCGGTTGGCTTCTTCGGCGACGCGTGGAAGCGGGCGATGGCGTTGATCGAGGAGGGCGTCGACCTGCTGATCGTCGACACGGCTCACGGTCACTCCCAGGGCGTGCTGGAGATGGTGCGCCGGCTGAAGGCCGACTCGGCGGCCGATGGGGTCGACATCGTCGGCGGCAACGTGGCCACGTACGCGGGTGCCCATGCCCTCGTCGATGCCGGTGCCGACGGCGTGAAGGTGGGCGTCGGGCCCGGCTCGATCTGCACCACGCGGGTGGTGGCCGGAGTCGGCGTCCCGCAGGTGACGGCGATCCACAACGCCTCACGCGCGTGCCGGCCGGCCGGGGTTCCGCTGATCGGTGACGGCGGCCTGCAGTACTCCGGTGACATCGCGAAGGCGCTGGTGGCCGGCGCGGACACGGTGATGCTGGGTTCGCTGCTCGCGGGCTGCGAGGAGAGTCCGGGCCAGTTGATCTTCGTCAACGGCAAGCAGTTCAAGGCCTATCGGGGCATGGGTTCGCTGGGCGCGATGGCGTCCCGCGGTCGGAGCGCCTCGTACTCCCGGGATCGCTATTTCCAGGGCGATGTCACGTCCGACTCGATGCTGATCGCCGAAGGCATCGAGGGCCAGGTGCCGTATCGTGGTCCGCTCGCCGCCGTCGCCTATCAGTTGGTCGGCGGGCTGCGGCAGTCGATGTTCTACACCGGTGCTTCGACTATTCCGGAGTTGCAGGAGCGCGGATCGTTCGTCCGGATCACCTCGGCCGGCCTGCGCGAGTCTCACCCGCACGACATCCAGATGACCGTCGAGGCGCCGAACTACGCCGGCTGAACTCGCTAACCCAAGAGGGGAAGTCCATTGTTCGAGGTCGGCCGCAGTAAGCGCGCCCAGCAGGCTTTCGCCTTCGATGACGTGACCATCGTCCCATCGCGGCGGACCAGAGGAGACGAGGAGGTGTCGCTGCAGTGGCGGATCGACGCGTACACCTTCGCCTTCCCGTTGCTCGCGGCGCCGATGGACTCGGTCATGTCGCCGGCGACGGCCATCCGGGTGGGCCAGCTCGGCGGGCTCGGAGTGCTCAACCTCGAAGGGCTGTGGACCCGGTACGAGGACCCGCAGCCCCTGCTGGAGGAGATCATCGGGGTCGCTGATCCGGTCGCAGCGACCCGGCGGATGCAGGAGATCTACGCCGAGCCGATCAAAGCCGGACCTGATCGGCCGACGGATCGCCGAGATCCGCGCCGCCGGTGTCCCGGCGGCCGGTGCCTTGTCCCCGCAGAACACCCAGGCGTACGCGCAGGCCGTCGTCGACTCCGGCGTCGACTTCTTCGTCATCCGCGGGACGACGGTATCGGCGGAGCACGTCTCCTCCGAACTCGCGCCGCTCAACCTCAAGCAGTTCATCTACGACCTCGACGTGCCGGTGATCGTCGGCGGTTGTGCCACCTACCAGGCGGCTCTGCACCTGATGCGGACCGGCGCCGCCGGTGTGCTGGTCGGCTTCGGCGGCGGAGCGAGTTCGACCACCCAGTCCGTTCTCGGGGTCGCCGTGCCGATGGCGTCCGCCGTCTCCGACGTCGCCGCGGCCCGCCGGGACTATCTGGACGAGTCCGGCGGCCGCTACGTGCACGTGATCGCCGACGGATCGGTCGGCCGGTCCGGTGACATCGCCAAGGCCATCGCCTGCGGGGCCGACGCTGTGATGGTCGGATCACCGCTGGCCAAGGCCGCCGAGGCGCCGGGCGGCGGCTTCCACTGGGGCCCGGAGGCCTGGCACGCCAACCTGCCGCGCGGCGAGCGGGCCCAGTTCGACATCGTCGGCACCCTCGAGCAGATCCTGCTCGGCCCGTCCACGGTGCCGGACGGCACGATGAACCTGGTCGGTGCGCTGCGCAAGTCGATGTCGACGACGGGCTACACCGAGCTCAAGGAGTTCCAGCGGGTCGAGATCATCGTTGGCTGAAGTTGATCGGTGATCGCTTGCCCGCGAGCGTCGGGTAGCGCGGGCCCGATCGTGTGGTGCGACTGAGCGAGCACGGCAACGCTTTTCCGTCGTGGGAGTCGAGGAAGCGGCTCACGATCTTCTGGGCCGCGCGAGCGCGAGCGGGACTAGTGCCGTGCGCCCGCGAGCGTCGGGTAGCGCGGGCCCGATCGTGTGGCGCGACTGAGCGAGCACGGCAACGCTTTTCCGTCGTGCGAGTCGAGGAAGCGGCTCACGATCTTCTGGGCCGCGCGAGCGCGAGCGGGACTAGGGGGCCAAAACGTCCTTCAGGGCATCCCAGCGGGCGATCTCGCAGCCGTTCTTCCGGGACAGGGTGCTCTTCACCGGCTTGCCCTGCCACGTGCCGTTGATCGTCGCGGTCTCCGGGCCGCCGTACTGCTGGGTGCACATCTGATCATCCGGGACCGCAGCCAGCGCGGTCTCACCGTGCTCGGTCAAGGCCTGGCACGCGGCGTCGGGTTCGGGGTGGGTGCCGCCCACCGGATCACACGACAACTCCCAGGTGGTCTTCGTGCCGGAACCGTCGTCGACCACGATGACCAACTGCGGTGCCGGCGCCTCCGGGCTCGCCGGTTCGCCACACGCGGCCAGGGCGCAGAGCAGGACGAAGGGCAGGACCAGTGGGGACAGCACCGCGACCGGGAACCTGCTGACCATCGATTTGCTCCCTCATCGAGCGCTGTTGCCGTCGAGCCTACCCATCGATCGCCGGCGCACGCGGCACGCTGATCTCGATCAGCGATTCTCGGAGGATGCGATGGAGGCAGCAGCGGTCGCCTGGGCCCGCGAGGTGCTCGCGCCGGACCGGGCCACCTGGATCAGGACCAGACCGTGGGCCGAGGTGTGGCGGCTGGACACCGCGGACGACCGCTACTGGCTCAAGATCAACTTCCGGCGGACGGTCTACGAGCCGCGGCTGCTCGAGCTGCTGCACCGCTCCGGGGCCGAGCTGCTGCCCCGCTGCATCGCCCACGGCTCGCAACCCTGGGTGCTGATCCGCGACGCGGGCCAGTCGGCTCGGGAGGCGTTCGCCGACGTCGAGCCGGCCCGCCGGATCGCCTTCTGGTGTGGCGTGCTGGCCGAGTACGCGGAGCTGCAACGAGCCGCCGGCCACCTCGACCTGACGGCTGTCGGCGTGCCCGACTTCTCCGCCGCGCAGTTGCTGGCCCGCTTCGATGAGGTGCTCGCCGAACCCGGCTGGCTGACCCCAGAGCTCGCCCCGGAGCTGGACGCGGACCGCTTCGAACGCATCCGGGCCTGCCGGCCGCTGCTCGCCGATGCCGCGCGCCGGCTCGCGGACGGCCTGCCAGCGACCGTGCAGCACGACGACCTGCACGACGGCAACGTGTTCACCCGCGACGGCCGGACCATGCTGATCGATTGGGGCGACGCGATGCTCGCCCATCCCTTCGGCACGCTGCTGGTCACGCTGCGGGTGTTGGCCGCTCAACTCGACGTCGACCGAGACGACCCACAGCTCCGCCCGGTGATCGACGCCTATCTCGAGGTGTGGCGTACCGGCGGCGAGTCGGCCGCCGAACTCCAGCGCCAGCTCGACCTGGCGCTGCGGACCGGCACGCTCGGTCGCGCGGCGGGCTGGCAGCGCGCGCTCGGCGACCCGGAGGTCGCGGTCGAGCATGACTTCGGCGATGCCGTGCCGTACTGGCTGCTGCAGTTGGCGGATGCCCTGACCGAGTCGGGCTGACTACGCTGTTCGCCATGAGCGACCCGGTGACCGAGGAGCTGCTCCGGCTTCGCAACAGCATCGACAACATGGACGCCGCCCTGGTCCACCTGTTGGCCGAGCGGTTCAAGATCACCCAGCAGGTCGGTCTGCTCAAGGCGGCTCACGGCATGCCGCCGGCCGACCCGGACCGCGAGGCGCAGCAAATCGCCCGGCTCCGGGCGCTCGCCGAGGACGCCCGGCTGGATCCCGAGTTCGCGGAGAAGTTCCTGAACTTCGTCGTGGCCGAGGTGGTGCGGCACCACGAAGCCGCCTACCGCAGCACGGCGGGCGCGGCGCCGGCCGCGGATCGCCCGCCCGGCCACACCGGATAGGCCGGAGCTCGGGGGTCAGAGGGCGGCGGCGAGGGCGCGTCCGGCGGTGCGGCCGCTGAACAGGCAGCCGCCGAGGAAAGTGCCTTCGAGGGCGCGATAGCCGTGGACCCCGCCGCCGCCGAACCCGGCCGCCTCGCCGACCGCGTACACGCCGGGGACCGGGGTCCCGTCGAGGCTCAGCACCCGGCTCTCGAGGTCGGTCTCCAGGCCGCCGAGGGTCTTGCGGGTCAGCACGTGCAGCCGGACGGCGACCAGCGGCCCGCCCGCCCGGCCCGGCCGTCGCCGGCCTTGGCATCGAGCAGTTCGTGCGGGGCGACCACCCGGATCAGCCGGTCGCCGATGAACTTCCGGGCGGCCGCCGTGGCCACGACCTGCGGGTCCTTGCCCAGCCCCGTCCGTACCTGCTGGTCGCGGGCCTCGATCGTGGCGAGCAGTTCGTCCGGCTCGATCAGGTGCACCCCGGCCAGTTGGTTCATCTGGGCGGCGAGCTCGGCCACCGAGCCCGCGGTCAGGAAGTCGACGCCGCGTTCGGCGAACGCGCGGACCTCCGGCGTCGGCCCGGGTCTGATCCGACCGGCCAGCAGTCGCAGATCCTTACCGGTGAAGTCGGCGTTCTGCTCCGAGCCGGACAGGGCGAACTCCGCGGACAACGTCGCGTGGTCGAGGACGAACCAGGAGTACGAGAAGCCGGTCGACGTCACGTGCCGGAGCGCGCCGAGGGCGTCGAATCCGGGGAACAGCGGAGCCGGGAAGCGCCGGCCGCGGGCGTCCAGCCAGAGTGAGGACGGGCCCGCCAGGATCCGGATGCCGTGATGGCTCCAGATCGGGGCGTGGTTCATGATCCCTTCGGGGTAGTGCCACATCCGGTCGGCATTGATCACCCGCCCGCCGACGGCTTGCGGTGATCGGCAGCATCGATCCGTCGACGTAGTCCGGGACCCCGGCGATCAGGTCTGCCGGAGGCTGCCCCCAGCCCAGCGGCCAACTGCTCCGGACCAGATCGAGATTGCCGCCGATGCCGCCGCCGGCCACCACCACCGCCTGAGCGGAGAAGCTGAACTCCCCGATCGCGGTCCGCGACGTCGGTACGCCGCGCGGCAGCTCGAGTGGGTTCCAGGATCGTGCCGGAGACGTCGAACGCCCGCCGCATCGATCTCCAGGGCGGTCACCTTGTGCCGCGCCCGGATCCGCACCCGAGGCGAGTGCAGCAAGCCCTGCGGCGAACGGCTCGACCAGAGCCGGACCGGTGCCCCAGGTGACGTGGAACCGAGGCACCGAATTGCCGTGTCCGGGCGCGGTGTAGCCGCCGCGTTCGGCCCACTGGACGAGCGGAAACCACCGGATACCCAGATCGTGCAGCCAGCGGCGCTTCTCCCCGGACGCGAAGTGCACGTAGGCCTCGGCCCAGCGGCGCGGCCAGTGATCCTCCGGCCGGTCGTAGGCCGCACTGCCCAGCCAGTCGGCCAGGGCCAGCTTCTCGGAGTCGTGGATCCGCAGCCGGCGCTGCTCGGGGGAGTTCACCAGGAACAGTCCGCCGAAGGACCAGTGCGCCTGCCCGCCGAGCGACTCCAGGGACTCGGCGTCGACGATGATCACCGAGTGCCCGGCCTCGGCCACCTCGTACGCGGCCACCAGCCCGGACAGGCCGGCGCCGACCACGATCACGTCCGCGTCCATGACGTCGATGCTGCCATGGTTCCCGTTCGAATCACGCCTGAGCACTGGCAGGCGGAATCGCCTGCGCGACTAGCCTGACTTCATGACCGAGCGCGGGGCACGAACGCCGGACCTCGAACGGCTGAGCGGCCTGCTCAGCGCCACCGGACCGACGACGGAAGTGCGCTCGCCGCTCTCCGGGGAGATCATCGCGACGGTGGCCACCTCGAGCGCCGACGACGTCGCCCGGGCCGCCGCGACCGCCCGGCGGGCGCAGCCGGGCTGGGCGGCCACCTCCATCGCCGAGCGTTCGGAGCTGCTGCTGGACTTCCACGATCGCCTGCTGGACCGCCGGGACGACTTCATCGACCTGCTGCAGTCCGAGTCCGGCAAGGCGCGGCTGAGCGCCACCGAGGAGGTGCTGCACGTCGCTCTGACGGCCCGCTACTACGGGCGTACGGCCCGGCGGTATCTGCACTCAGAACGCGGCGAGGGCATCTTCCCGCTGATCACCCGGATCGATCGGCACTACGTGCCCAAGGGGCTCGTTGGCGTCATCGCGCCCTGGAACTATCCGTTCACCATGGCCATCTCCGACGGCCTCGCGGCGCTGGTCGCCGGCAACGCCGTCCTGCTCAAGCCGGATCACCAGACGCCGCTGATCTCGCTGGCCGCGGTCGACCTGCTGCGGCAGACCGGGATGGATCGCCGATCTCTGGCCGGTGATCAACGGGCCGGGCGACGTCGTCGGCCCGCAACTGATCGACGTCAGCGACTACGTCTGCTTCACGGGTTCGACCGCCACCGGTCGCAAGGTGGCGAGCCGATGCGCCGACCGGCTGATCGGCTGCTCGCTGGAGCTCGGCGGGAAGAACCCCTTGCTCGTCCTGGACGACGCCGACGTCGAGAAGGCGGCCGAGGGCGCGGTGCGGGCCTGCTTCTCCAACGCCGGTCAGCTGTGCGTCTCGACCGAACGGATCTACGTCGCCGAGCCGCTGCAGGCCGACTTCACCACGGCTCTGGTGCGCGCGGACGCGAGGCGCTGCGGCTCGGCGGGGCCATGGACTACGAGCACGACATGGGCGGCCTGATCAACGCCGGTCAGCTGGAACGGATCAGCCAGCACGTCGAGGATGCGAAGGCCAAGGGAGCCACGGTGCTCACCGGCGGGCGGGCTCGGATCGATCTCGGCGAGTTGTTCTACGAACCGACCGTGCTCACCGGCGTCACCCCCGAGATGGACTGCTACGCGGGGGAGACCTTCGGTCCGCTGGTCAGTGTCTATCCGGTGGCCGACGAGGCGGAGGCGATCGCCCGGGCCAACGACTCGGAGTACGGACTGAACGCCAGCGTCTGGACCTCCGACCCCGAACGGGGCCGGCGGGTGGCGAGCCAGATCAACTGCGGCACCGTCAACGTCAACGAGGGCTTTGCGGCCACGTTCGGCAGCATCGACGCCCCGATGGGTGGCATGAAGCACTCCGGCCTCGGCCGACGCCAGGGCCGCGAAGGCATCCGGCGGTTCGTCGAAGTCCAGTCCGTGGGGACTCAGTCGGTGCTGCCGATCGCTCCGAGCCACGGGTTCACGGCCAAGACGTTCACCGGCGCGATGACGGGTGTGATGCGGGTGCTCAAGACGGTCGGTCGCGCCTGAGACGTCTGACGTCACCGGTCGGGCCCACGGGTCCTCCCGGTTGCCGGTACGCGTCGATTCCGACACCCCAGCCTCAGCCGAGCCGGACCGACTTTGCTTATTGCCGCGACGAGATGCCATGGTCGTCCGGGGGATGCGCCTGGGTCAGGCGCCGTTTGTAGGAGCGAAACCATGCGCGCAGCCGAACCTCCACTGCTGACGGCCGTCCGGCGACGCGTTGTCGTACGAAAAAGGGTCAGGCGAAATCGGGTCGGGCAGATCGGGATCAGCCGAATCGGGATCATCGCGTTGGCGATGGTCAGCGCGGCTGTCGGTGTCGTGCTGGCGCCGCTGCCGGCATCGGCCCTCACCGATGCCCCGGCGGCGGCCATCCCGCAGCGCTACCTCGATCAGCAGGTCGACTGGCAGCCGTGCGACTTCGACGAGTTCCTGCGGTTCTTCTATCCCGAAGCGCCGGTCACCAACTGCGCCAGCGTCGCCGTGCCGATGGACTGGCGGCACCCTGACGCGCACCCCGACATCACCTTGGCGATCGCGTACTCCAAGGCCACCGGGACCTCCAAGGGACTGTTCACCGCCAATCCGGGTGGTCCCGGTTCGGACGGCGTCGACTTCACCAGCTTCGCGGCGGTCGACAAGCCGCGGCTGTTCTCCGACTACGACCTGCTCGGCTTCGACCCCCGCGGCTTCGGCAACAGCGAGAACGTCCGCTGCTTCACCACCGAGAAGAAGATCGCCCGCCTGGTGGACGTCGAGGACCCGCGGGCCCGCAACAAGAAGACCCATGCCGCCGAGTTAGCCAGTGCGAAGCTTTTTGGCGAAGCCTGCTCCAGCACCGAGTTCAGCCGGTTCGTCAACACCCAGCAGACCGTGTACGACCTGGAATTCCTCCGCCGCTATCTGGGCCGGGACAAGCCGGCGTACGACAGGCTCAACTATCTCGGCTACTCCTACGGCACGTGGCTGGGGGCGTGGTACGCCGACACCTACCCGAGTCACACCGGCCGCTTCCTGCTCGACTCCAACATGAACTGGACGGCGTCGATGTACGCCAACCAGCTCACGGATTCTTTCTCCTTCCAGCGGCGCCGGGACCTGATGTTCTATCCCTGGGTCGCGCGTCGCCACAAGACCTACCGGCTCGGTGACACCGCGGCGAAGGTGCGCCGCAGCTACGAGAAGATCAGAACCAAGCTGCTCAAGAGCTACCGTCGCGGCGACTACGTGTACTCCGTGGCCGAGGCAGACGACCTGATCGCCGGACAGCTGTTCGCCAATTGGCAGTTCCCGGAAGCGGCGAGCACGTTGCTCGACCTCAAGTCGGTGAGCTCGGTGTCGACCGCTGATCGGGCCGCGCTGCGCCGGCTCGACGCCACGGCCAGGCGAATCGCCCGGCTCGGCGCCGGCTCGGCCGCCGACCTGGGCCAGGCGCGGCGGGCGGCGGCCAAGGCCGGGGACGACGAGCAGATCGAGGTCGGGGGCAACTCGACCGTGGTGCGCTGCAACGACTCCGCGTACCCGCGTGACCTCACCAAAGTCCTCAAACGGGCCGATGCGGACGCCGCCAAGTATCGCTTCATCGGATACAACAACACGGTGTCGATGTGCTCGTACTGGAAGTTCGCGCCCACGGCACGCACCGTCGACCTGGACGGCGCCCCGACCATCCTGATGATCCAGTCCGAAGGTGACCCGGGACCGCGTACGAGGGCGCGCTGGCGGCCCACCAGGGCACCGCCGAGCACACCAGGCTGGTGTCGGTGAACGACGAAGGCCAGCACGGCGTCTACCTGGCCGGACCGTCGCCGTGCGTGGAACGGATCGGCGACGCCTTCCTGTTCAGCGGCGTGCTGCCCGCGCAGGACACGGTCTGTGGCACGACCCGGCTGCCGCGGGACAAGAAGGTGTACACGTTCAAGGGCCCGCTGGACGGCAAGTCCCATTCGATCGCGTCAACGCCGTCAGCGGCGCGCCCCGGTTCGCCGAACGAGGTCGTCCGCCGGGCCCGGGTCGAGGCGGCTCGGCTGTCGCGCGGCTGACAGGCCCTAGAATCGCTTCCCATCCCCGTGGAGAAGGAAGCCAGATGACCGAGGCCGATCAGGAGACGACACGAGGCCACGACCTCGTGGTGGTGATCGACTTCGGCGCCCAGTATGCGCAATTGATCGCGCGCCGGGTCCGGGAGGCGAAGGTCTACTCCGAGATCATGCCGCACACCGCGTCCGTCGCCGAGATCGTGGCCCGGCGGCCGAAAGCGGTCATCCTGTCCGGTGGGCCGCAGTCGGTGTACGCCCCCGGCGCGCCTCAGGTCGACCCGGCGCTGTTCGACGCCGGCGTCCCGGCGTTCGGTATCTGCTACGGCTTCCAGGCGATGGCCCGGGCCCTCGGCGGGGATGTCGCACGGACCGGCCTGAGCGAGTTCGGGCGTACCGAAGCCAGGATCGCGACCCCAGGCACCCTGCTCGCCGGATTGCCGGACAGCCTGCGGGTCTGGATGAGCCACGGTGACTCGGTGGCCGCGGCCCCGGCCGGCTTCACCGCCCTCGCCAGCAGCGCCGGCGCGCCGATCGCCGCGTTCGAGGACGCGGGTCGCGGATTCGCCGGCGTGCAGTGGCACCCCGAGGTGCTGCATTCCCAGGCCGGGCAGCGGGTGCTGGAGCAGTTCCTGTACGACATCGCCGGCTGCTCGCCGGACTGGACCGCGGCGAACATCGTCGAGGACTCCGTTCGCGACATCCAGGCCCAGGTCGGGGACAAGCACATCATCTGCGGCCTCTCCGGCGGCGTCGACTCCGCCGTGGCCGCGGCGCTGGTCCAGCGGGCCGTCGGATCGCAGCTCACCTGCGTCTTCGTCGACCACGGCCTGTTGCGCAAGGGCGAGGCCGAGCAGGTGGAGCGGGACTTCGTCGCCGCGACCGGAGTCGATCTGAAGGTGGTCGACGCCTCGGGCCAGTTCCTCGACGCGCTGGCCGGCGTGACCGACCCCGAGACCAAGCGCAAGATCATCGGCCGCGAGTTCATCCGCACCTTCGAGGCCGCGGCCCGGGAGGTGGTCGGTGAGGCCGGCGACGTGGAGTTCCTGGTCCAGGGCACGCTCTATCCCGACGTGGTGGAATCCGGCGGCGGCGAGGGCGCGGCGAACATCAAGAGCCACCACAACGTGGGCGGGCTGCCGGACGACCTCCAGTTCCGGCTGGTCGAGCCGCTGCGGACGCTGTTCAAGGACGAGGTGCGCGCGGTCGGCGAGCAGCTCGGGCTGCCGGCCGAGATCGTCTGGCGGCACCCGTTCCCCGGCCCGGGGCTGGCCATCCGGATCATCGGCGAGGTCACCCGGGACCGGCTGCAGATCCTGCAGCGAGGCCGACGCCATCGCCCGCGCCGAGCTGACCGCCGCCGGGCTGGACCGCGACATCTGGCAGTTCCCGGTCGTGCTGCTCGCCGACGTCCGCTCGGTCGGCGTCCAGGGTGACGGCCGTACCTACGGGCACCCGATCGTGCTCCGCCCGGTGACCAGCGAGGACGCGATGACCGCCGACTGGGGCCGGCTCCCGTACGAGGTGCTGGAGAAGATCTCCACCCGGATCACCAATGAGGTGCGCGAGGTCAACCGGGTGGTCGTCGACATCACCAGCAAGCCGCCGGGCACCATCGAGTGGGAGTAGGAGGGCGCGGAGGTCCAGCAGGGCAACGTTTCGGCGATCGGACGGGCGCCGCGACAGGACTTAGACTGGCGTCGACCAATTCACCGATCTCGCGAAGGACCCACCGTGTCTGACCAGGCTTCACCCACCTCCACCGGCACCAGCCGCGTCAAGCGCGGCATGGCCGAGATGCTCAAGGGAGGGGTGATCATGGACGTGGTGACACCCGACCAGGCCAGGATCGCCGAGGACGCCGGTGCGGTCGCGGTGATGGCACTCGAGCGGGTGCCCGCCGACATCCGGGCCCAGGGTGGCGTGTCCCGGATGAGCGACCCGGACATGATCGACGGCATCATCGCCGCGGTGTCGATCCCGGTGATGGCGAAGGCCCGGATCGGGCACTTCGTCGAGGCTCAGGTGCTCCAGTCGCTCGGCGTCGACTACATCGACGAGTCCGAGGTGCTGACCCCGGCCGACTACGCGAACCATATCGACAAGTGGCAGTTCACCGTGCCGTTCGTCTGCGGCGCGACCAGCCTGGGTGAGGCGCTGCGCCGGATCACCGAGGGCGCGGCGATGATCCGCTCGAAGGGTGAGGCCGGCACCGGCGACGTGTCCAACGCGACCACGCACATGCGGAAGATCCGCGCCGAGATCCGCCGGCTGGCCACCATGGCGCCCGATGAACTGTACGTGGCGGCCAAGGAACTCCAGGCGCCCTACGACCTGGTCTGCGAGATCGCCGAACTGGGCAAGCTCCCCGTGGTGCTGTTCACCGCCGGCGGGATCGCCACCCCGGCCGACGCGGCGATGATGATGCAACTGGGTGCGGAGGGGGTGTTCGTCGGATCGGGCATCTTCAAGTCCGGCAACCCGGCCGAGCGGGCGGCCGCGATCGTCAAGGCCACCACCTTCTTCGACGATCCCGACGTGATCGCCAAGGTCTCCCGCGGGCTCGGCGAGGCGATGGTCGGCATCAATGTGCCGCCGCCGGAGGCCGCCGCGTCCTGGGCGGCGGACATGCCGCAGCCGCACCGGCTCGCCGAACGCGGCTGGTGAGGCTCTGAGCCTGTCGAAGGGCTCGCCCCTCATCGGTGTCCTGGCCCTCCAGGGCGACGTTCGGGAGCATCTCGCGGCACTGACGGCGTGCGGCGCTCGAGCCCGTCCGATCCGCCGGCCGGGCGAGCTCGATGATCTTGACGGGATCGTGCTGCCCGGCGGCGAGTCCACCACGATCGACAAGTTGTCGAGGATCTTCGACCTGCGCGACCCGCTGATCGCTGCGCTACGGGCCGGGCTGCCGGCGTACGGCTCGTGTGCCGGGATGATCCTGCTCGCCGACCGGGTGCTCGACGGCACCCATGATCAGCAGACGTTCGGCGGGCTCTCGATCACCGTACGGCGGAACGCATTCGGCCGTCAGGTCGAGTCCTTCGAGGCCGATGTCGATCTTGAAGGGATCGAGGGCGGCCCGGTGCACACGGTCTTCATCCGGGCCCCGTGGGTGGAGGCCGTCCATGATCACGTCCAGGTCCTCGGTGCGGTGACCCCACCCGGCACCGACGAGTCCAAGATCATCGCCGTGCGTCAGGGCAGCCTGCTGGCGACCTCATTCCATCCGGAGGTCACCCAGGACCTCCGGATCCACCGCTATTTCCTGAAACTGGTCGGCGCCCGCAACAACGAGGCGTCAGCTCTTGGGCTGATCCTCGCCGGGCGCCACGGGATGATCAGGTTCCTCGAACGACTCCTCGGCGTCGGCCTCGTGCGCCGGCACCACCGGATCCGGCTGCGGCGTGATTCCGGCTCCGCCGGTCGGAGCGGGCTCCGGCGGCTGGGGTGGCGGGCGGGTTCCGGTGCCTGGGTCGGCCCGGGCGCCGTGTTGGCGGCCGAGGACTGCTCCCACGGTGCGCCCGCCGTGCCCCAGACCTCGGCGTCCGGCTGCGCCGGCGGCTGGCCGTACGCGGCGTTGCCGAACGGGGCTCCCGGAGCCGGTGCGGCGTACGGATTGTCGTAGCTCTGGGGCCCGTTGACCGGCGGGTAGGCCTGCGGTGGGTAAGGCCGCGGGCTCCTCGGGCACCACGAAGAGGGCGACGATGTACAGGACGACGGGAATGCCGGTGAACAGCGAGATGACCACGGTCAGGATCCGCACCAGCGTCGGATCCATGTTGAGGTAGTCGGCGAGACCGCCGCAGACGCCGGAGATCATCCTCTTCGACCGGCTGCGGTAGAGCTTTCGTGGGGCCGACGGGGGATAGGGCGAACTCATGGAAATGCCTTTCTTCTCGTCACGGGAGGTGCGGAGGAGGTGCGGTTCACGATCGATTCCGGGAGAGGGCCAAGCCGAGCACACCGGCGGCGATCAGACCGAGGGGCGCGATGATCTTGACCAGCTGCCAGTTGATCGACCCTACGAACGATAGCCACAAGGAGCCGACGGCGATACTGGTGAAGACCAGGCCGAAGATCAGGGCGACGACATCTCTGCTGCGAGTCACCGGCGCACCTCGATGTTGCCGACGTCGAGGGACAGGTCGAGGGTCAGCGTGGGCTGCCCGGGCTCGGCCACGTCCGGATCACCGATGTCGCCGGACCGCTCGGTGCCCTTGGCGATCTCCGTGCCGTACGCCCTCACCTGGCCGAGATCGGTGGAGTAGTGCACAACGACGTTGGTGTCCTTGGGCACGATCACCTCGATGCGGCCGAGGTCGACCCGGGCCCGGTAGGTCGCATCCGAGGGCAGCGTCAGCCGGCTGAGATCCACCGTGAGCTGCGCGACATCGCGCGTGTCGCCGCCGGGGGGAGATTGGCTGACCGAGGTATAGACCAGCGGCGCGCTGGCGGTCTGCGGCAGTTGCGGTGATGCAGCGGCGGCGGAGAAGACCAGGGCCGCCAGACTGAGCAGCACTCCCAATCCGAGCAGGCCGCGGGCCCGTCCGAACCAGGTGGCCAGGATCAGCGCGATACCCACCACGAGCAGGCCGGAGCCGAAGTAGGCCGCCAGGGGGATCGAGGCGCCCAGGTATTCGGCGAGTCCGAGCCCCGACATGGTCAGGCCGACCAGGATCAGGGTGACGAGCCGCAGCCGCCGGGCCGAGCGGCTCTGCGACATCTTGACCAGGGCGGCTGAAGCGGGCGGCGGCGGATCGACGTAGAGACCGACCGGGTCCGGGGTGGCCAGGAAGGCGCCACGCTCGGAGTCGAAGGACTGGTCCGGCGCCTGGTCGGCCGGCCGAGGTGGGGTGAACGGGGACGGCGGCGCCGTTGGCCGGGCACCGGGGGCGTCGGGTCGGCGGCGCGGGGGAACGAACCCGCGAAGTTGGCCGGGCGGCGGCGCCGGCCAGGTGTACGGCGTGAGCCCTGCGGTGGGCCATCTGCCGCGCATTCTCCTCGATCCGCCGGCGCCAGGCCTCGGCCGCTTCGGTGAACGGGGTGGCCGGTCCCGGGTAGCGCATGAACTGCGGCTGGGCCGGGGCGATGGGGGATACCGGCGGCGTCGGCTCACCGGCATCGGTGCGCTTGGCCTGACGGGGCTTGTAGAAACCGAAGTACCAGATCACGGCGATGACCACGGCCGGTCCGATGCTGAACGGGCTGATCGAGCCGAAGATGGCGAACATGGCCACGCAGGCCAGGGTGACCACGGTGATCCAGACTTCCTTCGGCCACTTGCGCGCGGCCTCGCCGAACAGGTCGTCGACCGGCGCCTTGTCCCTGCCCTCGACCGGGAGCAGCAGCCAACCGGCCAGATAGAGGACAACACCCATCCCCGCGCTGAGCGCGAGGAGGGCGAAGGCGACGCGGACCAGCACCGGGTCGACGCCCCAGTGCTTGGCGATGCCGCCGCACAGGCCGGCCACCTTGGCGTCGCTGGTGCTGCGACGGATCGTCCAGATCGAACTCATGCGCCAATCCTGCCTAGCGGGTTACCCTCGAACCATCAGGGACGACCCCCAAAGCTCCCCGCTGTTGTGGCTTCGACGGAACCGAAATGCCGTCGCAGCCGTCGAAATGTGCTTTTCTGAGGGAGATCTCCGGGGGCACCCTGCTGGTAGTGCTGTCGGACCCATGTGAGGCTGGACGAATCATGACCACCACCGACTCGAGTCGCGTCGACCCGGCTGCCGGGCCGGCGCGGCCGGAGGACGCGGAGACCTTCCGCGCCATCGGTGACGTTCCGGAATCCACCTTGAGTCCACCTGACTCCCTCTCCGCGTCGACCCCCCTACCGTCCACACCGCCAGGTCCCCCGGCCGCGGCGGCGTACGGCGCGGAAGATCCGCCGGACAAGAAGCAGGCCACCCGGATCCCCGAGGGCGCCTGGCTCGGCGGTGTCTGCACCGGACTGGCCCGGCATCTGGGCTGGCCGGTGATGGTCGTGCGGATCACCTTCGTGGCCATGATGACCTTCCAGTTCATCGGCGTGATCGCGTACGGCGCGCTCTGGTTGCTGATGCCACCCGCCACCACCGAGGACGCCCCCGGCCTGGAGGCCGCTTCGCGCAACGGCATGCGGGACCAGGCCCCGGCCAAGCGCCGGATCGACTGGGGGATGGCTCTGGCACTCGGCGCACTCGGCATCGGACTGATCTGGTTCATGCAGAGCAGCGGCCTGGGGATCCGGTCCCAGCTGTTCCTTCCGGTGGCCTTCGCCTGCGCCGGCGCCGCGCTGGTCTGGCGGCAGGCCGATACCGCGCAGCAGAAGCGCTGGCGGGCGGAGGCCGGTGGCAAGGCCTGGCTGGCCCCGTTCGTGGCCCGCGGCGGCTGGCCCGCGCTGGTCCGGGTCATCGTCGGCCTCGGACTGGTCGGCGCGGCGTTCGGCATCGTGATCGCCCAACAGGGGCAGATCAGTCTGCTGCCGCAGGTGATGGCGATGACCACGCTCGCCCTGGCCGGACTGGCGATCGTGCTGGCGCCGTGGCTGTACCGATCCCGGACCGCGCTCAACCCGGCCCGGGCCGAGAAGGTCCGCGCCGACGCCCGGGCCGACATGGCCGCCCACCTGCACGACTCGGTGCTGCAGACCCTTGCCCTGATCCAGCGGCAGGCCGACGACCCGAAGGCCGTCGCAGCAGCTGGCGCGCCGCCAGGAGCGGGAGCTGCGCACCTGGCTGTACGGCGACGAGCTGCACGAGACCACGCTCAAGGCGGCGCTGACCGCGGCGCGCCGTCGAGGTCGAGGACGAGCGCGGGCATCCCGGTCGAGCTGGTGATGGTCGGCGACTGCGACACGTCCGATCCGGTGCAGTCACTGGTCCGCGCCGCCCGGGAGGCGATGGTCAATGCGGCCAAGCACTCCGGTGCGGACAAGATCGACGTCTACGCCGAGGTCGACGAGGAACGGATCGAGGTCTTCGTCCGAGACCGCGGCCAGGGCTTCGACCTCGACAGCGTGGCCGAGGACCGGATGGGCGTCAAAGGCAGCATCATCGACCGCATGGCCCGCCACGGCGGCACCGCAACTGTTCGCTCCACACCCGGAGACGGCACCGAAGTACGACTGGAGATCACCCGATGACCGAAGCAGCCCAGCCCCGCTCAAGCTCCGCAGCCACCGCAGCCGCCAGTGGCCGAACGCGGTCCGTACCGGGTCGTGGTCGTCGACGACCACGCGATGTTCCGGACCGGGGTGAAGGCGGAGATCGGCCGCTCGGTCGCCGTGGTCGGTGAGGCGGCGGACGTGGACCGGGCGATCGCCGTCGTGCTGCAGACCCGTCCCGACGTGGTGCTGCTCGACGTGCACCTGCCCGGCGGCGGCGGCATCGAGGTGCTGCGCAAGGTGCACGCGAAGAGCCCGGAGCAGAAGTTCCTGGCCCTGTCGGTCTCCGACGCCGCCGAGGACGTGATCGGCGTGATCCGGGCCGGGGCCCGCGGCTACGTGACCAAGTCGATCAACGGCACCGAGCTGATCGACGCGATCCGCCGGGTCGCCGAGGGGGATGCGGTGTTCTCCCCGCGGCTGGCCGGCTTCGTGCTGGACGCGTTCTCCGGGGCGATCGACCTGGCCACCGTCGACGAGGACCTCGACCGGCTCTCGGCCCGCGAGCGGGAGGTGCTGCGGCTGATCGCCCGCGGCTACGCGTACAAGGAGGTGGCCAAGGAGCTGTTCATCTCGATCAAGACCGTCGAGACCCACGTGAGCAGCGTGCTGCGCAAGCTGCAGCTCTCCAACCGGCACCAGCTCACCCGCTGGGCCACCGACCGCAGGCTGGTCTAGCAACAGCCCGCGCGCAACACAAAACAGCCCCGGCCTGGTCGGCCGGGGCTGCTGTGCTGTGGAAGGCGGACTACGCCGTGCGCCGCTTGGTGATCAGGCCCCAGATGACGAGCACGATGAGGCTGCCGGCGATGGCCAGGAGCCAGGTGCTGATGTGGAAGAAGCCCCTCATGCCGACATCGAAGAGGGCTCGGCCGATGAATCCGCCGACGATGGCGCCGATGACCCCGAGGATGAGAGTGGCGATCCAGCCCCCACCTTGCCTGCCCGGGAGGATGGCTTTCGCGATCGCGCCCGCAATGAGTCCGACGAGTAGGTATCCGATGATGCTCATGGCGTTGAGATTACGGCGCGAATATCGCCCGATCCGCGGACCGCAGGCTTTTCGGGGTCACGGCGCGAAAACCAGGGTGCACCCGGTGATTCAACTGGTTCAGCGATCCGACGACCCGAGCGAGAGGGCGACGGTACCGCCACTCAGGCGTGGCTCGACGTCGATTCGCCGGACACGCTCTAGTCTCGGCGCCATGCTGCTCGCGTACCAGATCACGGTGTTCCTCCACCTCCTCGGGTTCGCGGCTCTGCTCGGCGGAGTGCTGGTCCAGCTGCGCGCACCGGACCCGGAGGTCAATCGGGCGATGTTGCTCGGTGCTGTGCTGGAGCTCGTCACGGGTATCGGCGCTCTGGGTTCTTGCGGCAGTAACCCGGCGTCCGGTGGGCGTGCCCCAGCTGGTGGCCAAGTTGGTGATCACCGTGTTCGTCGCGCTGGTCGTGGTGATCAACCGGAAGTACGCATCGATCCCGCGGGGACTCCTCGGCCCTGATCGGCGGCCTGACGCTGGCGAATACCGGGATCGCGGTCTTTTGGCAGTAAGGTCGGCCCCAGACATGGAGGTGCGCGGATGAGGCTCTCGGCGCGGGTGGACTACGCCCTGCGGGCGATGTCCGAGCTCGCCGCCGCCGACGCGCCGCGCACGGTCGAGCAGCTGTCGGCCGCGCAGCGGATCCCCAACAAGTACCTGGAGAGCATCCTGGGCGAGCTGCGGCGCGGTGGCCTGCTGCGCAGTCAGCGCGGTCCGGACGGCGGCTATCGGCTCGCCCGGCCGGCCTCGGAGATCAGCATCGCCGACGTGATCCGCGCGCTGGACGGGGAGCTGGCCAACGTCCGGGGCAGCCGGCCCGAGCATCTGGAGTACGTCGGGCGCCGCCTCCGCCCTGCAGGAGGTCTGGATCGCCCTGCGGGCCTCGGAGCGGGTCATCCTCGAAGGCGTGACCCTGGCCCACGTGGCCGCCGGGGAGCTGCCGGAGCCGGTGGCCGCGCTGGTGGCGAACCCCTCCGCCTGGATCTGACCCGTCTCCGTGCGGGGCACTCCGCTGTCCGAGTCATGTCGTCTGCGATGATGAGACGCGCGTGGCCGTACCGACGTGTGACCGGTACCGTTCTCTGTAATTCCTAGTAATTCGCTAGGAATTGTTCACCCTGAAGGACCTCCGCCGATGCGCAAACTGATCGTGCTGGCCGTCGTCGGCCTCGTCGCCCAGCTTGTCGACGGCAGCCTCGGGATGGGTTACGGCGTAACCTCGTCCACCCTGCTCGTCCTGGCCGGCCTGACCCCGTGGCGGCCTCGGCCTCGGTGCACATCAGCGAGCTCGGCACCAACCTCGCGTCCGGCCTCTCCCACTGGAAGCTCAGAAACGTCGACTGGCGGGTGGTGGCCCGGATCGCCGGGCCCGGCGCCATCGGCGCCTTCCTCGGCGCCACGGTGCTGTCCCACGTCTCCACCGAGTGCGGCGCAGCCGATGATGTCCGCCATCCTGGCCGCGCTCGGGATCTACATCCTGGTCCGGTTCATCCTTGGCGTCCGGCCGCGGTTGAAGAAGCAGCTGACGCTGAGGTTCCTCGCGCCGCTGGGCCTGTTCGCCGGCTTCGTCGATGCCACCGGCGGTGGCGGTTGGGGTCCGGTGGCCACTCCGGCGCTGCTGGCCGACGGTCGGATGGAGCCGCGCAAGGTGATCGGCTCGATGGACACCTCCGAGTTCGCCGTCAGCGCGGCGGCGAGCCTCGGGTTCATCGTCGGTCTCGGCACGGCCGGCATCCACTGGGGCATCGCCGTCGCCTTGCTGGCCGGCGGCCTGATCGCCGCGCCGCTGGCCGCGTACCTGGTCAAGATCGCTCCAGCGCACCTGCTCGGCGTCGCCGTCGGCGGCGCTGATCCTGCTGACCAACGCCCGCACCCTGCTCGTGTCCTTCGACGTGAGCGACCCGATCCGCTGGCTCGGTGTACGCCGCCATCCTGCTGGTCACGATCGGCGGTCTCTACGTCGCGGTGCAGCGCAACAAGCGGCAAGCCGGCACGGGCCAAGCGGCCGCCGAGGCAACCGAGGTCACCGAAGCCGTCAACGCCTGACGCCGGTTCTGCCGGTCGACCGGGCCGCTCTACAGGAGCGGGCGCAGCGGCGTCAGGACCGTTTCGGAGAACTTCACCATCGCGTGCCGGCGCTGCCAGTCGGGCAGCGAAAGTTCGATCGTGTTGGACGAGTCGACCGCGAAGATGTCCTCCATCTGTCTGGCGACGTCGGCGTTGAACACCTCGACGTTGATCTCGTAGTTGCCGAGCAGGCTCAGCCGATCGATGTTGGCGGTGCCGATCGTCGACCACTGTCCGTCGATGGTCGCCGTCTTGGCGTGCACCATCGCGCCCTGATAGAGCAGCAGCCGTACGCCGGCCCGCAGGAACTGAACTGTAGAAGCCGCGGGACAGCCAGTCGGCGACGATGTGGTTGGACTCGGCCGGGATGATGATCCGCACGTCGACGCCGCGACGGGCCGCCCGGATCAGCGCCGACAGCATGTCCGAGTCGGGGATCAGGTACGCGTGGGTCATGTAGATGTGGTGCGAGGCGCGGTCGATCGCATCGAGGTACATGCCGCGGATCGGGTAGACCATGTTGCGCGGCATGTTGCGGTGGATCCGGATGTCCGACTGCCAGGTGCGGCTGCCGAAGTCGGGCAGGGCGGCCCGCCGGCGGCCGGCCCAGAGGTTCCAGTAGTCGATGAAGGCGTTCTGCACGTCCCAGACGATGTCGCCGGTCAGCCGGGCGTGGGTGTCGCGCCAGTCGGTGGCGTACAGGCTGCCGATGTTGTAGCCGCCGACGAACGCGGCCACGTCGTCGACGACCAGCAGCTTGCGGTGGTCGCGACCGCTGTTCCGCGGGAACCGGAAGCCGGACGCGATCATCGGATGGCGGCGGACGGCGATGTTCTCGGGCAGCACGAAGAAGCTCCGCGGCACGACCAGGTTGGCGAACTCGTCGAAGACGACGTAGACCTTCACGCCGCGGTTCGCGGCGTCGATCAGGGCCTCCTTGAAGGCCTGGCCGACGCGCGTCACCCTTCCAGATGAAGGTCTCGAAGAAGACTCGCGACTTGGCCTGCCGGATCGCGTCCAGCATGTCCCGGTAGAGGTCCTCGCCGTAGGTGTAGACGGTGACCTCCGACGCGCCCGCCGTCACCGACCGCGGGGCGCTGCGCGGGAAGACCGCCGGCCGGCGCAGCCGCTTGCGCCGATAGTCCACGACCACCAGCGTCAGCAGCGTCGCGCCCTGCACGGCGGCGACCGCCTGGACGATGTGCTTGATGATCCGGCGCAACCTGATCTTCCTCCACCACATGACACTCAATTTACGCGTGAATCTTCTGGACCGCCAGTTGTCGGCGCAGCGCACTAAGGTGGGGCGCGTTATGAGCGCTCCGACCCAACCCCCGACGACCCGGCCCGCCCGGCCGACGGCCGAGCAGTTGCTCGACGGATTCAACCCGCCGCAGCGCACCGCCGTGCTGCACGAGGGCGCGCCGGTGCTGGTGGTCGCCGGGGCAGGCTCGGGCAAGACCCGGGTGCTGACCCGGCGGATCGCCTACCTGGTCGGCGAGCGCCAGGTCCACCCCGGCTCGATCCTGGCCATCACCTTCACCAACAAGGCGGCCGCCGAGATGCGCGGCCGGGTGATCGAACTGGTCGGCAACCGCGCCAAGCTGATGTGGGTCTCGACCTTCCATTCCGCGTGCGTCCGGATCCTGCGCTCGTGAGATCGGCCGGTTCAACCTCGTCCCGGACCTTCTCGATCTACGACGACGCCGATTCCAAGCGGCTGATGCAGCTGGTGGCCGCCGATCTCGATCTGGACTCCAAGCGGTTCCCGGTCCGGGTGATCATGAACTGGGTCTCGACGAAGCAAGAACGAGCTCGTTGATCACGAGACGGCCGCGACGCTGGCGCAGGGCCACGGTCGAGGAGTCGCTGCGCCGAGGCGTACCAGGAGTACCAGCGCCGGCTGACGCGCAGCCAACGCGCTGGACTTCGACGACTTGATCATGACCACAGTCCATCTGCTGCAGGCCTTTCCCGATCTGCGGGAGCAGTACCGGCGGCGGTTCCGGCACGTGCTGGTCGACGAGTACCAGGACACCAACCACGCCCAGTACGTGCTGATCCGCGAGCTGTGCTCGGCCGACGTCGATCATGATCCGGGCACGGTGGCGATCGAGCCGCCGGAGCTGATGGTGGTGGGTGACTCGGACCAGTCGATCTATGCCTTCCGCGGCGCGACGATCCGCAACATCAACGACTTCGAGTCGGACTTCCCGGGCGCGGAGGTGGTCATGCTGGAGCAGAACTACCGCTCGACCCAGACGATCCTGGCGGCCGCGAACTCGGTGATCGTCCAGAACGAGGGCCGCAAGCCGAAGAACCTCTGGTCCGATGCCGGCGACGGCGAGCAGATCGTCGGCTACGTCGCGGACTCCGAGCACGACGAGGCCCAGTTCGTGGCCGGTGAGATCCGGCGGCTGGCCGACGCGGGCGAGGCCCGGTACGGCGACGCGGCGGTGTTCTATCGCACCAACGCGCAGTCCCGGACCTTCGAGGAGGTGTTCATCCGGGTGGGCCTGCCGTACAAGGTGGTCGGCGGGGTCCGCTTCTACGAGCGGCGCGAGGTCCGCGACGCCATCGGCTACCTGCGTGCGATCGCCAATCGGAGCGACGACGTGTCGCTGCGGCGCATCCTCAACGTGCCCAAGCGGGGGATCGGCGACAAGGCCGAAGGCTGCGGTCGCCGCGCTGGCGGCCAAGGAGCAGATCAGCTTCGGCGACGCGCTGCGCCGGGTGGATGAGATTCCCGGCCTCGCCACCCGATCAGCCAGCCAGCTCAAGGCCTTCGCGGCCTTCATGGACGAGCACGAGGCGATGGTCGCCGAGCAGGTGCCGGCCGACGCGATCCTGACCAGCGTGCTGGAGAAGTCGGGCTATCTGGCCGATCTGCACGGCTCGAGCGACCCGCAGGACGAGACCCGGCTGGAGAACCTGTACGAGCTGATCACCGTGGCCCGCGAGTTCGTCAGCGGGGCGGCGGTGCTGGCGGCGGCGGAGGACTTCGAGGACCTCGGCGAGGTGGACGAGTTCGGCGTGCTGACCGATCTGGGCGGCGTGCTCGACCCCGAGGCCGATCTCGCCGCGGGCGCAGCCGAGCCGGACCCGTCGCTCGGTGCCTTCCTGGAGCGGGTCGCCCTGGTCGCCGACTCCGACCAGATCCCGGCCGGACCGGACGCGGAGGACGCCGGCGTGGTCACGCTGATGACGCTGCACACGGCCAAGGGGCTGGAGTTCGACAACGTCTTCCTGACCGGGCTGGAGGACGGCGTCTTCCCGCACCAGCGGGCGCTGACCGACAAGTCCGAGCTCGCCGAGGAACGCCGGCTGGCGTACGTGGGGATCACCCGGGCGCGGAAGCGGCTGCTACATCTCCCGAGCGATCGCCCGGACGGCCTGGGGCAGTCCGCAGCACAACCCGCCCAGCCGGTTCCTGGCCGAGATCCCGGACCGGCTGTTCGACTGGCGGCGGACCGAGCGATCCGTGACCAACTGGCGGAACAGTTCGGCGACCACGGCCAATCGCACCTGGCGGAACACGGTCGGCTACGGGGCGGCCCCGCCGAAGGTCCGGCAGATCCCATCACTGGTGGCCGGTGACCGGGTGCTGCATTCGACGTTCGGCATGGGCAAGGTGGTGGCCACCTCGGGCGAGGGCGACAAGTCGATGGCCGACGTGGACTTCGGCTCGTCCGGCCTGAAACGGCTGTCGTTGAAGCACGCGCCGCTGGAGAAGATGTAGCGGTAGAGGTCCGTCAGCTGCGGCCGCGCCTGATTCGGTCGAGGAAGCGCCCGGCCCGGGCTCGACCGCTCGGGCAGGGTGCGTCGAGCGCGGGCGGCTCGAGCGGATCGTCGTGCCGCTCGGCGATCTCCAGTCGCAGCTTCGCCCCCGGTGTCGACCAGTCGGGCCGGACGGCGACCTGGCCGCGGCTCGCGGTCCAAGACCGGCGGGTCACGGCGGGCAGCCCTGGGCATCACGAACCGGCGGCGGCGGCCGACGCCGAGAATGTTGCCGAAGAACCAGACCGTGTAGGTGCCGGGCGGCAACGGCCGGCCGGCCGCCGCCGTCGCCGGATCGACGCTCAACTCACCGGACAGCACGATCTGGTGGCGGCCGTCGGCGATCGGCTCGAGGGCGGGCGTGAGCTGCGCCGGGGGATACCACCACAGCTGCCGCTCGACATCCTCCAAGAACAGTTCGCCCTGCGCGCCGAGCAGCGGGTCGGCCACCGGGAAGGGGTCGAGATCCTCGAGACCGGCGGTCAGCCCGGGATCGAGCAGCCAGCCGTCCGGTCCGTCGACGACGGTGAGCGCCCGGGTGCCGTTGCCGTCGGGCAGCGCGAGGGTGAAGCTCACATCGACGCGGAAGACGCCGTCGGCGTCGATCCGCGTCCGGCGGCGATCGATCACCGGAGCCAGGTCGACGATCCGCCTGCTCAGCGTCTGCAGCCCCTGGGCGTCCTCACGCTCCAGCAGCAGTCCGCGGAGCCGGCGGACCGCGGGCAGCCCGTCGCGCACCGACCGGGGGGAACGCCTCGCGGGCGACGGCGCTCAGGTGGGGGAGTGCGGTCAGCCATTCGCCGTTCGGGTCGTCCGCGACGGCGCGCTCGGCGACCCGGCGCATGGTCTCGACGCGGTAGAAGACGGCGGAGGAAAGCCTCCTGCTGCTCGCCGGGCTCCATCCCGTCACGCACCGTGTCGATGATGACCCGCAGCCGACGGTAGTGATCGGCGAGGTCGAACCAGGCCTGACTGTTGTTGCCGCCGTCGTCGCGCTGGCGCCACCAGTAGCAGACCTCGTCGGCGACGACCGACAGGCGCGGGTTGTGCACGTAGGCGCGGGTGACGAAGAGCAGGTCCTCCATCCGCCAGTAGCCTTCGGGGAAGCGGATGCCGTGCTCGTTGAGGAAGGCCCGGCGGAACATCTTGTGCCCGGTCAGCGAGTCGATCGGCCCTGGTCTCGGCGAGCGTCCCCGACTCGATCGACTCGCGGAAGATCGTGGTCGGCTTGGCCATCGTCCCGCCCATCTTGCCGAGCACGATGTCGGAGCGGTTGCGACTCGCGACCTCGTACATCCGTTCGAGGGCGTGCGGGCCGAGTTCATCGTCCTGGTCGACGAACTGGATGTACTCGGCGGTCGAGGCGTCGATGCCGACGTTGCGCGGCTTCCCCGGCCAGCCGGAGTTCTCCTGCGAGATGAGCCGGGCGTGCGGATGGCGTTCGGTGATCCGCCGCAGCCGGTCCCCGGAGCCGTCGGTCGATCCGTCGTCGACGTAGATGACCTCGTACTCGTCGCTGCCCAGGCTCTGTTGAGCAATGAAGGGGCGCACCGGTCGAGGTACTCCCGGCGTTGTAGACCGGGACGACGACGGAGACCTTCAGCGACACCCGCCAAGTCTGTCAGCCGGGGCCGCCTACGGATGCAGGCCGTGCGCGTTCAGCCAGGGCACCGGATTAACGGCCTTGTAGACGTCGCCGGGGGTGATCCCGGCGCGGGTAGACCTCGAAGTGGACGTGCGGGCCGAAAGTGCGGCCCGTCATGCCGACCGCGCCGACAAGCTGACAGCCGCTGACGGTCTGGCCGACCTTGACCGAGACGGTCGACATGTGCGCCATCAGGGTATGGGTGCCGTCCGGGTACTTGATCGCCACGTAGTTGCCGGCCCAGCCGCTGGCCGGACCGCTGCCGGCGTTGGTCACCACACCGGTGGCAGGCGCGTGCAACGGGGTGCCGACGGGGGCGGAGAAATCGAAGCCGGTGTGGTAGCGCGACCAGGCGCCGACCTGGCCGAACCGGGCCGCGATGCTGTAACCACGGGTGACCGGCAGGCAGGTCTTGCCACCGGACTTCACCTTGCTGGCATCGGCCCGCTTCGGCGAGGGGTCCGCTGCTGCTGCGGCTGGCGGTGGTGCCGCCGGCCTTGCCGTTCGCGATCAGCTTGGCCTGCTTGCGGGTGGCGTTGGAGGCGGAGTCGAGGGCTTTCTCGCGGGCCTTCGCGCTCTTGTTTGTCGCAGCATTGGTGACATCGTCCTCGGCCTTGCTCAGTTCCTCCGCGCGCTGGTCGGCAAGACTCTGCACCTTCGCGGGATCGAGGGCTTCGCGGGCGTTGTCACGGCTGGTCTTGTCTGCGGTCCGGCTGGTGTCGGTCTGAACCGTGGTGTTCGGCTCGGAGCGTGGTGTGCTGGGCAGCACCGGTGAGCACGACCGAGCCGGCCACGCCGAGGCCGAGGACGGATATGGCCAGGGCCGCGACGCCATGCCGCAGCCAGCCCCTCTTGTCTTCCTTGATGTCCTCTATCAGGGCGCGCCGCGCATGCGCGGGCAGCAGCGATGATGAGTTGGGCACTCAGGATCTCCTTGTACGACGACAGGTCTGTCCTTGCCCCTGCGCAGTACCGGCGTTGGTCATCTGCAGCGCGAGGCCCGCCTGGTTGATGGTTCAACGGTGGACTCTTCTTCAAGAACCATAACGGAAATATAACGGGCTGTAAAAACGGCGCCCAACCAGTGCCCTGAGTGGTATTTCCCCTTGTGACGGGCGTCTCAGTCGGTCGCCGGGCCGCCGAACGGTCCGGATCAGTGGGTCTGGACGCCGATCGCGGCCAGCCAGGGACCGGGATTGATCGCCTTGTAGACGTCCCCGTACTTGACGCCGACGGGGTACAACTCGAAGTGCAGATGCGCCCCGAACGCGCGGCCCGTCTGGCCGACATAGCCGATGACCTCGCCTGCCTGGACGACTTGGCCGACGTGCGCCGCCATCGATGACATGTGCGAGTACATCGTCGTCTGGCCGTCGGCGTGCCTGATCGCGACATGGTTGCCGGCCCAGTCGCCGGAGTTGCCGGCGTAGAGCACTTCCCCCGCCATCACGGCGTGGATCGGGGTGCCGTAGGAGGCGCGGAAGTCCAGCCCGGTGTGATAGCGCGACCATATGCCGTACTGGCCGAAGTGCGCACCGATCACCGCACCCGGAACCGGGGATGCGCCACGTCCGCCGGTCGGGATGGTGCTCGAAGTCGTGCTGGAGGTCTCGGAGGTCCCGTAGGTCCCAGTGGTCTCGGTGGACTGGGTGGTCTCGGCGGCCTGGCGTTCGCTGGCCGCGGCGACCCGGGCCGCGGCGGTTCGGCGGAGGCTTTCCTGCACGAGTTTTGCCGCAGTCTGCCGGCTGGCCTCGTTGGCCTCGACCAAGGTCTTCTGCCTGGCCTCAGAGGCGGCCGCGCGATCGGCTTCGGTGACGTCTTCGGCCGACTTCGCCAGCTCTTCGGCGCGCTGCGCGGCCCGTTCCCTGACGATCGCCTCGCGCACAGCGGCGCTGCGCGTGCCCTGGTCAGCAGCATCGCCGCGAGTGCTGAAGGCTTTGGCCGCGCCGGACGGGCGCTTTGCCGCCTTCTTGGTGTTCGGCGCAGCCGCCGGATTGGCGATCTGTGCGGTGCTGATGCCGTCAGCGCTGGCATGCGTGGTCTCGGCGCTGGTGGTCAGGGCGACCGACCCGGCGACGGCAAGACCCAGGGCGGAGATACCGAGCGCAGCAAAGCCGTGCGACAGCCAACTACGGCCCTCGTCACGATCGACGTCAGCCGACTTGGCCCAGCGCGAAATCCGCGCGGGCGGCTGCGGTCCCACGAACTGCTCTCCCATCCCAACGTACGGCGTGCGCACGTGCGCTATTCAGCGCGGCCCGATCGACATCCAGCAGGGGGAAGGCTGCTCCGATGACGCGTCATCCACGTGCCCGAGTCCTCTTTCCCACGGTGTGAGCCCAGTCGAGAGGGTCAGGCAGTGTGAGAAAGATAACAAATCGGTCACGCAACCTCAAACCGTTGGCCAGGATCCGCAGGCGGAAGGAACCCCCTCATTCTAGAGGGTCGAGGGCACCGATGCCGGTACCGTCCGGGTCAAGATCTCGCAACGCTGAGGCGATGTCGAAGGCGATTCGGCCGTTATGGGGCATCGACAGGTGCCCGACGCCGCGTACGGCGATGTTGCGAGCGTTCAGATCCGGATGCAGCACCATCGCGTTCCGGCTCGGTCCGACCACATGATCGATGTCGCTGTGGAAGGCGACGAAACGCGTACGGCAGCCCGTGGCCGGCTCAGCCAACTCCCGGATCAGGGGCGATTGCGGCGTGAGCTGGCGGA
This sequence comes from uncultured Actinomycetota bacterium, assembly GCA_963723815.1. Lineage (GTDB taxonomy): Bacteria > Actinomycetota > Actinomycetes > Propionibacteriales > Propionibacteriaceae > Microlunatus. The sequence goes on from CAVRSH010000024.1 coordinate 66,716, forward strand.
TCAGCGGCAGCAGCGTCATGGCGTTGGCGAGCTGGGTGCCCTGGTGCGGCGTACCGAGGGTGACCAGGGTGTGCACGAAGCTCGTCGCCACCGAGCCGCTGGACGTAATACCGCGCGATCAGGCCGCCCAGGCTGTGGCCGATCACGTGCACCCGCTCGTAGCCGCGTGTTGGCGGCCAGCTTCTCGATCTCCGCACCGAGCAGTTCCGCGGCTCGGGGAATGTCCCGGGTGAGCAGGCCGTAGTCGTACACCGAAAGGGTGCGGAAACCGCGACGCCGGAGTGCCCGCTCCATCACGGTGAAGATCGAGTGGTTGTCGATGATCCCGTGGACCAACAGGATCGGGGTTTCGGCGGCGTCGACGTCGTGGTGGAACAGTCCGCGCTGTTCTGGGCTGAGGTGGAGAGATCGTGCCGTGCCCGCACCCGGTTGAAGGGCTCGGGCCACACGCCCAGCGGATACATCAGCACGTGGGCGGCGGTCCAGCCCAGTTCGACCGCTACCCCGGCGGCGGCCCGCGGGGCATCGCGGACGAGCGTGCGGAGCCCTTCGACCAACTCGGGGATCGCGGACCCGAGGGAGCGGCTCTGCACAGAGCGAAGAGTACCCCCGAGTACCGTGGCTCTCATGGACGCCGACACCGCCGTCGAGGCCACCGGTCGGCTGCGGATCATCGTCGCCAAGCCCGGCCTGGACGGGCACGATCGTGGCGCGAAGGTCGTCGCTCGCGCACTCCGCGACGCCGGCATGGAAGTCATCTACACCGGTCTGCACCAGACGCCCGAGCAGATCGTGCAGACCGCGCTGGCCGAGGATGCCGACGCCATCGGCCTCTCGGTGCTCTCGGGGGCCCATCTCACGCTTTTCGCCAAGGTCGTGGAACTGCTGAAGCAAGCCGAGGCGAGCGACATCGTGGTCTTCGGTGGCGGGATCATTCCCGAGGCCGACCGCGACCTCCTCGCCGAGATGGGTGTGGCTCAGGTGTTCACTCCCGGCGCGACGATGAGCGAGATCGTCACCTGGGTGCGGGCGAACGTCGCTCGGCACGACGACCTCTGACGAGGGCGGGGCCTGGGGTCGGGTACGCGGCGGGGGTCCCGATGAGTCTCCGGGCGTGACCACTAGGCTCACTGATGGTCTGCGACAGCACACCAGCTCACCCGAGTCCATCCCAGCCAGGAGGCAAGTGTGGATCTGTACGAGTACCAGGCGAGGGACGTTTTCGAAGCCCACGGTGTACCGGTGTTGCGTGGTATCACCGCCACCACGCCTGAGGAGGCCAGGGCTGCGGCCGCCGAGCTCGGCACCCCGGTCGTGGTCGTCAAGGCCCAGGTGAAGACCGGCGGCCGGGGCAAGGCAGGCGGGGTCAAGATCGCGAAGAGTCCGGACGAGGCCGCCCAGCGGGCCGAGGAGATTCTCGGGCTGGACATCAAGGGCCACGTGGTCAAGACCGTGATGATCGCCGAGGGCGCCGACATCGCCGAGGAGTACTACTTCTCGCTGCTGCTGGATCGCGCCAACCGCCGTTATCTGGCCATGTGCTCCAAAGAGGGCGGCATGGACATCGAGACGCTCGCCGTGGAGCGGCCGGACGCGCTGGCCCGGATCCCGGTGGATCCCAACGTCGGGATCGACCAGGCCAAGGCCGACGAGATCGTCGCCGCGGCCGGCTTCGAGGGCGACGACGCCGCCGAGATCGCCCGGGTGCTGCAACTGCTCGGCAAGGTGTACGAGGGTGAGGACGCCACGCTGGTCGAGGTCAACCCACTGGTCAAGACCGGCGACGGCAAGATCGTCGCGCTGGACGGCAAGGTCTCGCTGGACGAGAACGCCGACTTCCGGCATGCCGAGCACGAGGCTCTCGCGGACAAGTCCGCCGAGGATCCGCTCGAGGCGGCGGCCAAGGCCAAGGGCCTGAACTACGTCAAGCTCGACGGGTCCGTCGGCATCATCGGCAACGGCGCCGGTCTGGTGATGAGCACGCTCGACGTCGTCGCGTACGCCGGTGAGGAGTTCGCCGGGTCGCCGAGGCCGGCCAACTTCCTCGACATCGGCGGCGGCGCCAGCGCCGAGGTGATGGCCAACGGGCTGGAGATCATCATCGGCGACGAGCAGGTGAAGAGCGTGTTCGTGAACGTCTTCGGCGGCATCACCGCCTGTGACGCGGTGGCCAACGGCATCGTGCAGGCCTTCGAGCTGCTGGCCAGTCGCGACGAGCACGTCGACGTCCCGCTGGTTGTCCGGCTGGACGGCAACAACGCCGAACTGGGCCGGAAGATCCTGTCCGATGCGGGCCTGCCCGGTCTCGAGCAGGTGGACACGATGGACGGTGCGGCCCGCCGGGCTGCCGAGCTGGCCGCGAGCTGAAGGAGCATGTGACAGTGTCGATCTTTCTGAATTCCGACTCCAAGGTCATCGTCCAGGGCATGACCGGATCCGAGGGGCGCAAGCACACCCAGCGGATGCTGTCCTCGGGCACCCAGATCGTCGGTGGCGTGACGCCCCGCAAGGGCGGTCAGACGGTGGAGTTCGAGGATGCCTCGGTGCCGGTCTTCAACTCCGTCGGCGAGGCGGTCGAGGCGACCGGTGCGAACGTCACGGTGATCTTCGTCCCGGCCAAGTTCACCAAGGGAGCGGTGGTCGAGGCGATCGAGGCCAAGATCCCGTTGGCCATCGTGATCACCGAAGGGCGTGCCGGTGAAGGACTCGGCGGAGTTCTTCGCCCTGTCCCAGGGTTCGTCGACCCGGCTGATCGGGCCGAACTGTCCGGGATTGATCTCTCCCGGACAGTCCAACGCGGGGATCATCCCGGCCGACATCACCAAGGCCGGCCGGATCGGCCTGGTGTCGAAGTCGGGCACCCTGACGTACCAGATGATGTACGAGTTGCGCGACATCGGCTTCTCGTCGGCCGTCGGCATCGGCGGCGACCCGGTGATCGGGACGACGCACATCGACGCGCTGCAGGCGTTCCAGGACGATCCGGACACCGATGCCATCGTGATGATCGGCGAGATCGGCGGTGACGCCGAGGAGCGGGCCGCCGACTTCATCAAGGCCAACGTGACGAAGCCCGTCGTCGGTTACGTCGCCGGCTTCACCGCACCGGAGGGCAAGACCATGGGCCACGCCGGCGCCATCGTCTCCGGCTCCTCCGGCACGGCCTCCGCCAAGAAGGAGGCGCTCGAAGCCGCCGGGGTGAAGGTCGGCAAGACGCCGAGCGAGACCGCAGAGTTGATGCGCCAGATCATGGTGCAGCTCTAGGTCTCTTGGCTTTGGGGCTGTCGGTATTCCCACGTATACGTGGGAAACGCTGTACCCACGAAACTTCATGGGTCAGCGACAGAAAACTAGGTAAGCGGGACACGCGAACGCACGTGAACGCGGCTAAGCGCGACGCGCGAGCGCACTCAATTGACCTGCGTTGCGCGCTCTCCGGCGCGTAGGGCTACGGCGTCCCACTGCTCGTCGGTGAAGTCGAACTCACCCTTCGGGTTGAGGAAGGTGTAGACGACCTTCGAGCCAGTTGCGACGACGCCGACGCGGTACTTCTGCGGCCCCTTCGTCGACTTCTGGGTGACCGTGGCCGTCCAGCCGTCGACGTCGGCGTTCTCGGCTCCGGTGCTCGAGACCTTGGCCGGCCCGGACACCGTGGCTGTGAGCTTGCGCTTCTTGCAGCCGGCGATGTTGCTCTTGATCTTCTCGGCCAATTTGGTGGCGGCCTGGTCGTCCTTCATGGTCAGCACGATCTCGTTGACGCCGAAGAAGGCATCTCCGCTGTCTTGGTAGAGATAGATCCGCGAGCTCTTGTCCTCCGCGTCCAGCGTGGTCCAGAAGACGCCCTCGCAACCGGAGCCGAGGAAGTCCTCCTTCGGCAGGCCGATCGAGTCGGCGACCCAGGGCGAAACCTGGGTGCCGGCCGGCGGCAGGTCCCCGAGCGCCAGGTATCCCGGCTCGTCGCCGCCGAGCGGCGGCGGACCGGCCTTGACCGATACCGTGCCGCCGCAAGCGCCGCCGGTGGCTTCGCACTGCGTCGCCGTGATGGCGGCCAGAGTCCTGGCGACCTTTTTCACCCCGATGGGCTTGTTCGGCTGGGCGACATCGAGGATGTTGACGACGCGGCCGCTGCGGCTGACGACGACGGTGTGCACCTGCGTCTTCGATCCGTCGACGCTGTGGATGACCACTCCGACCGACTGGTCACCGACTCCGCTGACCGTGCGGCCGGAGGCGATGTAGGAACCCGCGGTCGGGCAACTGCCGAGCGTCTTGGCGGCGACGAGGAAGGCCTGGGTGGCCGCCTCGGGCGTGGCGTACGAGGAGGCCTGGTGCAGAGCCACCGGGGCCGACTTCCCGCTGCTGCTCAGCAACTGGGCGACTTCGGTCTCTGCGATCGGCTCGCCCTCGACCGGATCGCCACCGAAGCACGCCGGGACGGGTGTGTCATCCGACGGGCCGCGCTGGGTGCGCTCGACCTTCCAGGTGCGCTTCGAGTCCAAGGTGCCGGCCTGATCGGGGTTCAGCAGGAGCGCGTCGGTGAGGAGTTCGGTGCTGGAGGTGCCGGGCGACGGCTCCTGGCTTGATCCGGCTGCGCTGGCACCGGTGGTCGTCGTCGGGCCGGGGTCGGCCTGCGGGTTCTTCCCGATGCCGATCACGGCATAGCCGACGGCGAGGCCGACGACGATGACCGCCGCCACCGCCCCGATCAGCAGGGCGAGTCTGGTGCGCGGATGCAGGGGCCTGCGCTCGTCCTCGTCGAAATCGTCGAACGTGTCCCTCGACGGCGTGGCGCGAGAGCTCGAGCGGCTCCGGGGCAGGATAGTGGTCGCATCGTCATCGAAGGACGGCGTGCGCCGCGGCGCGAAGGTGATCGGACGGACGCTCGTCTCGTCGGGTCCCGGGACAGGCCCGCTCGGTGGTCGGGGCGAGACGGTGGGGACCTCGTCGCGATAGAGCGGTTTAGGCTGATCGTCGTCGAGCAGCGGTCCCAGCCGAGGAAATCGCGGACCGGTGTCGCCGGCGCCGGGATCGTTCGGCGGCTGGTCGGGTGCGGCCGGACGCTCCGACCCCGACTCCTTGCCGGCGGTCGGATCGGACTCGGAATCGGTGAAGGCACGGCGGGGCCGATAGTTCTCCGACTCCTTGTCGACCATGCTGAGCTGCTCCTTGTGAGGGTTTGGACGGCGCTGAGCCCGCCGGTCAGACGAGCGCGTTGTCATCGGTGGGACCCGCGATCACCGAAGACTTTACCTGCGCCTGGCGTGTCTGGCGCATTTCGCGAGGGCGCTGGGTGAGCATTGACTGGCCATGGCCCCGCTCCTCTCCGCCCGCCGAACGGGCTCCGACATCACCCTGCAAGCCACCGAAGCGCGGCGCCCCGACGCTGAGCCGCCACCCGATCCGCAGCCCGCACTGCCCGTCGGCTGGATCCTGCTGGCCATCGCCGGCGGCCTCGCGGCAGCGGCGGCCAGCTGGATTCTCAGTGCGGGTCTGACCGTTGTCGGCTGGTTGGCCGCCGATCCCGGCACGCTCGGCGACGCGCTGGACGTCGGGACCCGGATCTGGTTGCTCGGCAATGGCGTCAGCACCCGAATCGGCGACATCCCGGTGACCTTGGTGCCCTGGGGCGCCACTGCGCTAACTGCGTTCATGCTGTCCATGTTCGCCGCCGCGGCCACCCGGCGGATGCGTGACGACGAGGCGGTGGGACCCGGCCTGATCGGTGCGGCCACGACCGGTGCGTACCTGGTACCGGTGTTGATGGTCGCGGTCTTCATGGGCGAGCCCTGGCAGCAGCCGGGACACTGGGCCGCTGTCGTGGCGGTGCTCGCCGGGTCGGCGTACCTGGGCGGCAGCCGCGCACTGGGCGGCGGGCTGACCGATGCGCTGCCTGCCTGGCTGCGGAGCGTGCCCCGGGCCGTGGTAGGCGCGCAGTTGGTGATGCTGGCCGCCGGCGCGGCGGTGCTGTTGAGCGGGCTGCTCTGTCATCGGGACCGGGTTCAGGCCCTCTTCGATGCGCTCGGTCCCGGGGTGGCCGGAGGCGTCGCCCTGCTGATGATCCAGCTCGCATTCGTCCCCAATGCGTTCGTCTGGTCTGCCTCGTACGCACTCGGCGCGGGCTTCTCGCTGGGTACCGGCTCGGTCGTGGCGCCGGCCGGCACCGAGCTGGGCGTTCTGCCGGGGATCCCGATGCTCGGCGCGCTCCCGGCCAACGGCCCGGGCAGTGTGGCGCAGCTGTGGTGGCTGGGGGCCGGCGTCCTCGCCGGGGCCGTCGCCGCCTGGATCGTGGTGCGGTCCCGGCCCGCGGCACGCTTCGACGAGACCAGCCTGGTCGGCGGCCTGGCCGGGGTGCTGTCCGGCCTGCTGTTCACCGGGCTCGCCTGGGCCGCCAGCGGCGATCTGGGCACCCTCCGGCTCGCCGATCTGGGCCCGCGACTGCTGCCCCTGCTGATCATGGGCGTGACCACCATGGGTCTCGCCGGCATGATCACCGGCCTGCTGCTCGGGATAGGTCGGCGCCTGCGCACTCGGTAGGGTGAGCGTCGTGCCCGCCCGCCTCGTCGTTCTCGTCTCGGGCACCGGCACCCTGTTGCAGGCCCTGATCGACGCCACCGCCGATCCCGGGTACGGGGCGGAGATCGTGGCCGTGGGCGCTGACCGGACCGGCATCGCCGGGCTGCAGCGGGCCGCCCGCGCCGGCATCCCGACCTTCGTCGAAGCTCTGTCCCGAGGCGATGACCGCTCCGACTGGGACCGTCGGCTGACGGCTCAGGTCGCCGCGTACCGGCCTGATCTGGTGATCAGCGCCGGCTTCATGAAGCTTGTCGGTGATCACTTCCTGGCCTCCTTCGGCGGGAAGATGATCAACACCCACCCCGCGCTGCTGCCGTCGTTCCCGGGCATGAACGGGCCGCGGGATGCGCTCGCGTACGGGGTCAAGATCACCGGGGCCTCGGTCTTCCTGGTCGACGCCGGCGTCGACACCGGGGTGATCGTCGACCAGGCCGCGGTACCCGTCGCCGACGACGACACCGTGGAATCCCTGCACGAACGGATCAAGGTCGTCGAACGCGACCTGCTTGTCGACACGACTCACCGGCTCGCCACCCGCAAGTGGCAGGTGTCCGGCAGAAAGGTGCTCATCTCATGACCGACAGCCCAGACACCGGTCGCCGGCCGATCAGGCGTGCCCTGGTCTCCGTGTACGACAAGACCGAGTTGATCATGATCGCCGAGGCCCTGGTCGAGGCGGGGGTGGAGATCGTCTCTACCGGCTCGACGGCCCGGACCATTGCCGACGCCGGCCTGCCGGTCACTCAGATCGAGCAGGTGACCGGCTTCCCCGAGTGCCTCGACGGGCGGGTGAAGACCCTGCACCCGAAGGTGCACGCCGGGCTGCTCGCCGACCTGCGACTGCCGAGCCACGTGGCCCAACTGGACGAGCTCGGGGTGGCCCCGTTCGAGCTGTTGATCAGCAACCTCTATCCGTTCACCGACACGGTGCTCTCCGGCGCGAGTCCGGATGAGTGCATCGAGCAGATCGACATCGGTGGTCCGTCGATGGTCCGCGGTGCGGCGAAGAACCACGCGTCGGTTGCGGTGATCACCTCGCCCGGCCAGTACGCCGAGCTTCGCGAAGCGCTGGCGGCCGGGGGCTTCACCCTCGCCCAGCGCCAGGCGCTCGCCGCGGCCGCCTTCGTGCACACCGCCACCTATGACGTGGCCGTGGCCAGTTGGATGAGCAACGTGATCACCGACACCAGCGGCGGCAGCGGCTTCCCGGGCTGGATCGGCGCCACCTGGGACAAGGCGGCGGTGCTGCGCTACGGCGAGAACCCGCACCAGGGCGCTGCGCTCTACCGCAACGGCTTCCTGCCCGGCGGCCTGGCCACCGCTCAGCAGCTGCACGGCAAGGAGATGTCCTACAACAACTACGTCGACGCCGACGCGGCCCGGCGGGCGGCGTACGACTTCGACGAGCCGGCGGTGGCGATCATCAAGCACGCCAACCCGTGCGGCATCGCCGTCGGCGCCGACATCGCCGAGGCCCACCGCAAAGCCCACGCGTGCGACCCGGTGTCGGCGTACGGCGGGGTGATCGCGGCCAACCAGCCGGTGAGTGTCGAGATGGCGCGGCAGGTCGCGGAGATCTTCACCGAGGTGATCATCGCGCCCGGCGTACGCCGACGGGGCCGTCGAAGTGCTCGCTGCGAAGAAGAATCTGCGGATCCTGGTGGTCGAGCCGCGGCGTCGTGGTGGCGTCGAGATCCGGCAGATCGACGGCGGTCTGCTGATGCAGCGCACCGACCAGGTCGGGCTCGATCATGATCAAGCCGCGAACTGGACCCTGGTCGCCGGGGAGCCCGCCTCTCCGGAGACCCTGGTCGATCTCGAATTCGCCTGGAGGGCGGTCCGCGCGGTGAAGTCGAACGCGATCCTGCTGGCCCACGACGGCGCGTCGGTCGGGGTCGGCATGGGCCAGGTCAACCGGGTCGACTCGTGCCGGCTCGCGGTCGAATCGGGCCGGGAACCGGGTGCGCGGGTCGGTCGCCGCGTCCGATGCCTTCTTCCCGTTCGCCGACGGGCCGGAGATCCTGCTGGCCGCCGGTGTCTCGGCGATCGTCCAGCCCGGGGGATCGGTGCGCGATGCGGACGTGATCACTGCGGTGCAGGCCAGCGGTGCCACCATGTACGTGACCGGTGCCCGGCACTTCTTCCACTGATGATCAAGGTGAGGTGATCACGATGTCTGCCCAGCTGCTGGACGGCAAGGCCCTCGCGGCGACGATCAAGACCGAGTTGAAGCACCGGGTCGCGGCGCTGGCCGATCGGGGGATCGTTCCCGGGCTCGGCACCGTGCTGGTCGGCGACGATCCCGGCAGCCACTCCTACGTGGCCGGCAAGCACCGCGACTGCGCTCAGGTCGGCATCGCCTCGCTCCAGGTCGAGCTGCCCGCCTCGACCAGCGCGGCGGAGCTCGAGGCCAAGATCGAGGAGCTGAACGCCGATCCGGCCTGCACCGGCTACATCGTCCAGCTGCCGCTGCCGGGCAGCCTCGACGACAACTGGGCGCTCGGGCTGGTCGACCCCGGCAAGGATGCCGACGGTCTGCACCCGGTCAATCTCGGCCGGCTCGTGCTGGGCGAGCCCGGGCCGCTGCCGTGCACCCCGCGCGGCATCGTGGAACTGCTTCGGCGCAACGGGATACCGCTCGCCGGGGCCGAGGTCTGCGTGATCGGCCGCGGTACGACGGTCGGCCGCCCGCTGGGCCTGCTGCTGACCCGCAAGAGCGAGAACTCCACCGTCACCTTGTGCCACACCGGCACGGTCGACGTGGCCCGGCACACTCGCGAGGCCGACATCGTGATCGCCGCGGCCGGGCGGCCCGGACTGATCACCGCCGACATGATCAAGCCGGGGGCGGTCTGCGTCGACGTCGGCATCACCCGGACCGACGACGGGCTCGTCGGTGATCTTGATCGAAGCGTGTACGACGTGGCCGGCTGGGTCGCGCCGATGCCGGGCGGGGTGGGACCGATGACCCGAGCGATGCTGCTCAGCAACGTGGTCGAGCGCGCCGAACAGCAAGCCGACGACGCCGGCTCGATGCCCAGGCACGAGGCGAGCGCGGCGGCCCGGTCGCTGCGGCAGTGGCCGCTGCTGATCGTGATCATCGGGGTGCTCGCCGGCCTGGCGGTGGCCTTCGTGTCGGAGTCGAGCCTGGCGCCTGGGTTGCCTGCTGATCGGCGCATCCCTCGGGGTCGGTGCGGTCGAGCGGATTGCCTTGCCCAGCAGGGAAGCCGGGCTGCTCCAGGTCCGGAGCAAGGCATTCGACGCCGCGGTGTTGATCTTCGGCGCCGCCGGGATCATCGCACTGGCGATCGTGGTTCCCGACCGGCGTTGATCGGGAGAGCGGTGCCTAGCGGGTAGCGTTCCCGGCGTGGCGCGGCGAGCCCGAACACGAAGATCGCGGCCAGATGCAGCACGAGCTCGAGACGGCGTAGATGATCGAGAACACGATGCCGAGGATGCGGCCGATGTTGATGTTCTGCTCGTTGGAGTAGTGCACTCCGCTGCGAGCGATCTCCTTCTTGGCCTTGCTGCCCATCACCCAGGCGATCGGGGCACAGATGGCGGTGGGGATGCCGAGGATGCCGAGGACCAAGATCGCGGTGCCCTGGGGATGCTCCGGCGGAGCGCCGAATTGGCCGTACTGTTGCTCTCGGAACGCCGTATGGCTGACCGTAGGGAGCGGGCGGGCCGCCGGGCGGGTACGGGTTGGGCTGATATTGGCCGCTCGGCGCGTACGGGTTCGGTGCGCTGTCCTGGCGTGTGCGGATTCTCGTCATACGGATTGCTCATGGTGACCATTCTCTCCTAAGTGGCGGAAAGAGCACGTCAACTGTTGAGCGCGCTGACGGTGAAGCCGATCACGATCAGGGCGGAGAACACGAGCGAGATGATGCCCGTGACCAGGCCCGCGGTCGCCATGCCGCGGCCGGTATAGCGGCCCGGCTCGGCGTCGATCTCCCGGCGCGCCTTGCGTCCCAGAGCGATGCCGGCGATCCCGACCAGACCGCCTAGGCAGACGCCGGAGAGAACCAGCCCGACGATTCCGAGCACCATGGCGAGCACGGCCTGCGGATGCTGCGTCGGGACCACCCCGTACGAGCCGTAGCCCCCGTAGGCCGGCTGGTAGGGGTTCACCGCGTACGGGTTGCCGCCGTACGGGCTTGCATCGGGTTGAGCGTAGGGATCCGCGGGCGGCTGCTCGTACGCGTTCGGCGTGGGCTGACCGTAGGCCTGACCGTACGGCTGGCCTTGGGGATCGCCGCCGTAGGGCGGTGTCGGCTGCGGGTCGAAGCCGGGCGCGATGTATTGCGACGGGGGATTGACCGGCGTCGAGTCGGTAGCCGGTGGGTAGCCGGGCCACTCGTTGCCGATCGACTCGGGACTGGCCGCGGATGCTGGCGGCGTGCCGGGGTTGGAGTCGGCGCTGCGGGCATCGGACGCGCCGGCGCCCTCGCGACTGAACGGGTTCGGCTGCTCGGCACCGGATCCGGGATTACTCATGGACCCAAGTGTGAACTATCGGGCGTTCACCTCGGTGAAGTCGGCCAAGAAAGTGGTCCGAGCGATCAGCCGACCAGGCCAAGCTCGCGTACCGCATCGCGTTCCTCGCGCGAGTTCGGCGACACTGGCGTCGATCTTGCCCCGGGAGAAGTCGTTGATCTCCAGACCCTGGACGATCTCGTACTCGCCGCCGGAGAGCCGGCACGCGAACGAGGAGATCAGCCCTTCGGGGACCCCGTAGGAGCCGTCGGACGGAACCGCCATCGAGACCCAGTCACCCTCGGGCGTGCCGAGCACCCAGTCGCGCATGTGGTCGACGGTCGCGTTGGCCGCGCTGGCCGCCGAGCTGGCAGCCGCGGGCCTCGATGATCGCGGCACCGCGCTTCTGCACGGTGGGATGAAGTCCGATTCCAGCCAGTCCTGATCGTCGACGAGCTCGGCGGCGTTCTTGCCGTTGACCTCGCGCGTGGAACAGGTCGGGGTACTGGGTGGCGGAGTGGTTGCCCCAGATCGTCATCTTGGTGATGTCGTTGACGCTGGTGCCCGGTCTTGGCGGCCAGCTGCGCCATGGCCCGGTTGTGGTCGAGCCGGGTGAGCGCGTTGAACCGCTCGCGCGGGGATGTCGGGTGCGTTGCTCATCGCGATCAGCGCGTTCGTGTTGGCCGGGTTGCCGGTCGACCAGCACCTTGACGTCGTCGGCGGCGTGGTCGTTGAGCGCCTCGCCCTGGCGGCTTGAAGATCGCGCCGTTGGCCTCCAGCAGGTCGCCACGCTCCATGCCCTTCGCTCCGGGGCCGCGCACCCGACCAGCAGGGCGATGTTGACGCCGTCGAACACGGCGTTCGGGTCGTCGCCGATCTCCACCTCGGACAGCAGCGGGAACGCGCAGTCGTCCAGCTCCATCACCACACCCTCGAGCGCCTTGAGCGCCGGCGTGATCTCCAGCAGCCGGAGCTCGACCGGGTGTGTCGGGGCCCAGCATCGAGCCGCTGGCGATCCGGAACAGCAGGCTGTAGCCGATCTGGCCGGCGGCGCCGGTGACGGCGACCTTGACGGGTGTGCTCACGAGCTCTCCCTGGGTTGTGCGGGCGGAACGGTGCGATTCGTAGGCTGACGCTAGCAATGCCGGCGACGGCACGTTCGGGGAGGTGCAGTGGTCGAACGGATCACCCGGAGTGAGGCCTCGTCCTGGGTGACGCGATCGGCTGGCGGGCTCCGGCCGGCACCCGCTGGATCGGGGTGGACGGGTTCGGAGCCGCCGGCAAGTCGACCCTCGCCGCGGCGATCGCCGCGCGCCGTGGGCGGTGTCGTGGTGCCGGTCGACGACTTCGGCCGGGTCGGCGTGCGCGGCTGGGACCGGGAGCTGTTCATCCGCCAGGTGCTGGAGCCCCTGCGGCTGGTCGCCCGGCGCGCTATCAGGCGTGGGACCTGGTCGCAGACGCGCCGCTGGACTGGCGTCGAGGTGCCGGTCGGTGTGCCGGTGATCGTGGAGGGGGTCTCGTCGACCGACGTCCGGGTGCCGGTGCCGTGGGATGTGACCGTCTGGGTCGAGGCCTCCGCCGAGGTCCGCTGGCAGCGGATCCTGGGCCGTGACCGAGCCAGAACTGCTCGAGCGTTGGCGGACCGACTGGCTGCCGAACGAGGAGGCGTACGCGGCGGAGCAGCGGCCGTGGGACCGGGTCGACGTTATCGTCTCCGAGCCCGTCGGAGGACGTGATGAGTGCGGTTAGCCTTCGATCATGGCATTTCTGGAGGAGGCGGCGGACTCGCCGGACCGGGCAGCGCTCTACGATGCAGACCAGGATCATCAAGGCTATGTGGCCAACTACACCAGGGTCTTCTCCCATCGGCCGGACGTCTATCGCGCTTGGCAGGCACTCGCCGCGGCCGTCAAGTCCAACATGAGCTTGGAGCGGTTCGAGGTGGCGACGATCGCCGCCGCACGGCAGCGCGGGTCGAAGCTACTGCGCGCTGGCTCACGGCCGGGTGCTGTCGCGCGCCCTTGACGTCGATACGGTGGTGCACATCGCGGACGGCACCGACGACGACCCGGAGCGTGAGGCGATCGGCAGGTTGGCTCGGAAAGTCGCCGCGAACCCCGCTCAGGTCACCGCCGCCGATCTCGCGCCACTTCGCGACCGTGGTTTCAGCGACGCCGACATCCTGGACGTGGTGCTCGCGACCGCGATCCGCTGCTTCTTCAGCACGGTGCTGTCGGCGACGGGGGCGGAGCCGGACACGGCCTGCTGAATCAGGACGCGAGCTCAAGGATGCCCTGATGGTCAGGCCGGATCGGGCGGCTGAAGATCACCGCCGCCGCGGGGTGGCCCGTGGAACCGGCGAGTCGACCCGGGTCGGATCGAGGTCGCGTTCAGGGTCGCGATCGGGGTCATACCGCGGTGGCTTCATGAGCGTCGTCGGGACGGTAGTAGCCGCCGATGTCGGCCGGTGGGCCTTGGACCGGCCAGCAGCTCGGAGGTGATCGTGCCCTTCCTCGGAGGTGAGGCGTTCGGCGATCTTCGCGAAGGACTCGGCCAATTCGGCGTCGTCGGTCTGCCGGGCGAGTTCCTGGGCCCAGTAGAGGGCGAGGTAGAAGTGGCTGCCGCGGTTGTCGATCCCGCCGACCCGGCGGGCGGGGGACTTGTTCTCGTTGAGGAAGGTGCCGGTGGCGCGGTCGAGGGTGTCGGCGAGCACCTGGGCCCGTGGTTGCCGGTGTGCTGGCGCAGGTGTTCGAGGCTGACGGCGAGGGCGAGGAATTCTCCGAGGCTGTCCCAGCGCAGGTAGTTCTCCTTGACCAGTTGCTGGACGTGCTTGGGTGCCGAGCCGCCGGCGCCGGTCTCGAACAGTCCGCCGCCGTTGATCAGCGGCACGACGGAGAGCATCTTGGCCGAGGTGCCGAGCTCGAGGATCGGGAACAGGTCGGTCAGATAGTCACGCAGCACGTTGCCGGTGACCGAGATGGTGTCCTCGCCCCGGCGGATCCGCTCCAGGGTGAAGGCGATGGCCTCGACCGGAGCCTTGATCTGGATGTCCAGGCCGTCGGTGTCCTGCTCGGCCAGGTATTTCTCCACCTTGGCGATCAGGTTGGCGTCATGGGCGCGGCCCGAGTCGAGCCAGAACACCGCCGGCGAACCGGTCGCCCGGGCGCGGGTGACCGCGAGCTGGACCCAGTTGCGGATCGGGGCGTCCTTGGTCTGGCACATCCGCCAGATGTCGCCCGCCGCGACCGGGGTCTCCAGCACCACCGCGCCGGAGTCGTCGGTGACCTGGACGGTGCCCGCGCTGCGGAATCTCGAAGGTCTTGTCGTGGGAGCCGTACTCCTCGGCCGCCTGGGCCATCAGCCCGACGTTCGGCACCGTGCCCATCGTCGTCGGGTCGTACGCGCCATGGGCGCGGCAGTCGTCGATGACCACCTGGTAGATGCCGGCGTAGGAGGAGTCCGGGATGACCGCCAGGGTGTCGTGCTCCTGCCCGTCCGGACCCCACATGTGGCCCGAGGTGCGGATCATCGCCGGCATCGACGCGTCGACGATCACGTCGCTGGGCACGTGCAGGTTGGTGATCCCCCGGTTGGAGTCGACCATCGCCAGTTCCGGGCCGTCGGCCAGGCCCTGCTCGATCGCGGCCTTGATCTCGGCGCCGGACTCGATGCCGTCCAGACCCGCGAGGATGCTGCCCAGGCCGTTGTTCGGGCTGAGACCCGGCGGCGGCGATCACGTCCCCGTACCGGTCGAACACCTCGGGCAGGAAGGCCCGCACCACATGCCCGAAGATGATCGGGTCGGAGACCTTCATCATCGTCGCCTTGAGGTGGACCGAGAACAGCACGCCGTCGGCCTTGGCCCGGGCGATCTGGGCGTCCAGGAACTCGTGCAGCGCGGCCACATGCAGGGCGGTGGCGTCGACCACCTCCCCGGCCAGCACCGGCACCGACTCGCGCAGCACCGTCGTCGTCCCGTCCCCGGCGACCAGCGAGATCCGCAACGAGCCGGCCCGATCCATCACCGCGGACGTCTCACTGGAGCGGAAGTCGTCGGCGGTCATATGCGCCACGTTGGTCTTGGAGTCCGGCGACCAGGCGCCCATCGAGTGCGGGTGGTTCCGCGCGTACTGCTTGACCGACGCCGGCGCCCGGCGGTCGGAGTTGCCCTCCCGCAGCACCGGATTGACCGCACTGCCCTTGACCTTGTCGTAGCGGGCGCGGACGTCCTTCTCTCCGTCAGTGGTCGGGTTGTCGGGATAGTCCGGCAGGTCGTAGCCCTTGCCCTGCAACTCCGCGACCGCCGCCTTCAACTGGGGCACCGAGGCCGAGATGTTCGGCAGCTTGATGATGTTCGCCTCCGGCGTCTTCGCCAGCGCGCCCAGTTCGGCGAGCGCGTCGGCCTGGCGCTGATCGTCGGTCAGCCGCTCCGGGAACTGGGCGATGATCCGCCCGGCGAGGGAGATGTCGCGGGTCTCCACCCGCACGCCGGCCTGGAGCGGTGAACGCCTGAATGATCGGCAGGAACGAGTACGTCGCCAACAACGGCGCCTCGTCGGTCCGGGTATAGATGATGGTGGCGCCGGAGTCGTTGCCCGGCTGGTCGAAGTCGGTATCCGTCACGTACCGAACGTTATCGCGTCCGACTTGTCAGACGCTCAACGCGTCATGGCTCTTTGATTCTGTGACAAGTCGACCGGCCAGATTCTGAGCGCTACTGCGGGCGGAAATCCGACAGGCCGGACGGAAGCTTGGTGGGTGCCGGCTCGAGCAGCAGGGTGCAGATGGTCTGGCCCAGCCAGTCGCTGAACCGGGCGTCCGTCCAGCCGCCCAGCATGACGAGTTGGTGGTAGGTCGAGGGCATGACGAGCACGCTCAGGATGTCGGCGGCCTCGTCCGGGGTGATGTCGGACCGCAGGACCCCGTCGGCGATCAGGGTCGGGATCGGGCCGTTCAGCATGGCCATCCGTCGCTCGGCTTCCCACCGCTGGTAGAGCTTCCGGGCCTCAGGATCGACCTCCGCTGCGCCGCGAAGCGCCAGGTAGAGAGGGGCGATCCGCGATCCGTTCTCGGTGACGAACCGCGCGTACGCCACCATCCGCCGGTACGGGTCCGGCTCTCTGATCAGGCTCTGAATACCTTCCCGAGCGACCATCGGGACCGGCTCATCGTCGCCGGCCAGGGTGAAGTCGTACGCGAGCTTGAGCAGTTCTGTCTTGCCGCCGGGGACTGCGGTGAAGACGGTCTTGCGGCTGACGCCGGCTGACCCGGGCGATCGCGTCGACCGTCGTACCGGCGAACCCCTGCTCGGCGAACAGCACGGCCGCGGCGTCGACGATCTGCTTGCGGGTCCGACGGGCCTGGTCGGCCCGCAAGATCCGAGGAATAGGCCCTCTTGCTGGTTTCGGTCATTAGGGTTACTCTAAGTGTATCCAATACTCTATGGGTAACTGCAAAGTCTAGCGGAAGCCTTCGTAGCTCGGAGGACGCCATGCAGGTGAACGTGATCGGAGCCGGCCCGACCGGAAGCGTCGCGGCGCTGCTGCTGGCGCGCAGCGGTCATCGAGGTCACGATCGTCGACCGTGACCCGGGTCCGTCCGGTGCGGACTGGCACCGCGGGGCATCTTCCAGTTCGCCCTCCCTCACGCGTACCGGACCCCGGCGGTCGTACACCTCCAGCGCGAACTCCGGATGTCTGGCGGGCGCTGCTCGGGCCGGAGGAGTGCCGATCTCGGGCCCGGGCGGTCCGGTCAGGCCGTCGGCCTGCTCTGCCGCCGCGAGGCCTTCGACACGGTGGTCTGGCAGGCGGTGCGTGACGAACCCGGCATCGAATCGATCACCGGGCACGCCGATCGGGTCCTGGTCGATGGGTCCCGGGTGACCGGGGTGGAGGTGGACGGACGGCCATCGCCGGCGACCTGGTGGTGGACGCCTCCGGGCGCGGCCATCTCAGCGTGCCGTTCGGGGGAAACCGGAGGGCGGTTCCTGCGGGCTTTCCTACATCGCGCGGCTCTACCGGCTCCGGGATGGCGCCGAGCCGGGACCGAGCAACACGCCGATCGGGTACGCGATCTTTCGGGACGGCTACCAGCAAATCGTGTTCCGGCACGACAACGGCTACTTCAACGTGCTGCTCGTTCGGGCGACGTCCGACAAGGACCTCGCCGAACTCCGGCACGAGCACCTGTGGAATGCCGCAATCGGGCTGTTTCCCGCGCCGGCGCGTGGATCGATCCGGATCGGGCCGAGCCGGCGGGCCCGGTGCGGGCCGGCGGGGATTGACCAACACCTACCTCGGCCAGGCTGTCGGCCTGACCGGTCTGCTGGCGATCGGGGATGCCGTCGCCACGACCAACCCGACGGGCGGCCGAGGCGTCTCGCTCGGCATCTCGTCAGCCGTGGCGATGACCCGAATCGTCGCGAACTCGCCGCGGGAGTGCTGGGCGACCGAGCTGGACGCATGGTGTGAGGACAACCTGCGGCGCTGGGTCACCGATCAGATCGAGATGGATGCGGCGTTGCTGCGCCGGTGGGCGGGCGGGCCGTTCGACCCGAGCGCGCCGACCACCGGTCGATCTGGTGCACGCGGCGCTGTCGTCGGACCCGGAAATGGCCCGGCGTTGATGCCGTACAACATGCTGGCCGCGACCTCGGCCTCGTTCGACCACCTCCGGGGCGCGGCCAGCGAGATCGTGGCCGACGGCTGGCGACCCGTCGATAACCCCGACGGCCCCACCCATGACGTCCCTCCGCCGACTGGTCAGATCCTCAGCTCGCTATAGCTCGCTGGGAGTCTGACAAGTCGGACGGCGGGGGTCAGTCGAAGTGCAGCGAGTCGGTGCGCTCGCGCTTGAGCTCGAAGAAGTACGGGTAGTCGGCCAGTGCGATGGTGGCGTCCCAGATGCGCCCGGCGTCCTCGCCGCGCGGAATGCGCGTCATCACGGGGCCGAAGAACGCGACGTCGTTGAAGTGGATCGTCGGCGTTCCGACATCCTTGCCGACCTTGTCCATGCCGGCCCGGTGGCTCACCCGCAGCGCGTCGTCGAAGTCGGTCGAGTCGGCGGCGTCGGCCAGTTCGGCCGGCAGGCCCAGCTCGGCCAGGGATTCGGAGATCACCACCGACATGTCCTTGATGCCCTGGTCGTGGATCCGGGTGCCCATGGCGGTGTACAGCGGCGCCAGGATCTCCTCGCCCTTGAACTGTTCGGCGGCGATCGCCACCCGCACCGGACCCCAGGTGGACGTCAGCTTCTCCCGGTACTCATCGGAGATATCGGTGTCCTCGTTCAGGATCCCAAGGCTCATCACATGGAAATGCACTTCGATGTCGCGGACCTTCTCGGTCTCCAAGATCCATCGCGAGGTGATCCACGCGAACGGGCACTTGGGGTCGAACCAGAAGTCCGCCCGCTCTTTGTCGGCATATCTGCTCCCGTCGGTGATCGTCGTCGGGGCGATCACATAGTTACGCTATTCATTGCAGCACGAGGCGCGCCTGCCCTATTCCCCTCCTCCGACTTGTCAGATCCTCAGTTTGCTATAGCGCGCTGAGACTCTGACAACTCGGGCGGGGCGGACGAAGTTGTCCACAGATTGCGCTCAGGGCGGCGATCGATGGGTCTCGGGGCCTGAAACTCGGGCCATGTTTCCAGGAACCGAAGATCACCCAGAGCTGAGCCGGATCGCCGTTCGCCAGCGGGGTGTCCTGCGCCGCGACCAACTGAGGGAAGCCGGCGCACCCCCGGGCTTCGTCCGGGCGCAGGTGGCAGCCCGTCGCTGGACGGCCGTCGGTCAAAACGTCGTCCTCCTGCAGAACGCGGCGCCGAGACGCGACCAGCTGATGTGGATGGCGATGCTCGACGCGGCCGGGCTGGTCGCCCTGGGCAGCCATACCGCGCTCGCGATCTTGGGCTTCCGCACGTTCGCTCGAGAGGCGGACGACATCCATCTGATCATCACCCGCGGCGCCCGGACGACGCCGATGACCGGCGTACGCGTGCACGAGTCACGTCGGCTACGAGCCGAGCAGTTGATCATGGTGGACGGTCTGCCGTGCACCGGCGCCGCTCGCTCGGCGATCGACGCCGCCGCGTGGCAGCCCTTTCCACGCTTCGCGTGCGCGATCGTCGCCGCCGTCGTCCAGCAGGGGTTGGCCAGCGCCGCGGAACTCGACAACGAGTTGCGCTACGTCGGCCGGGTTCGGCACAAGGCATACCTCAGGCTCGCGGTACGAGACATCGCCGACGGTGCCCAGTCACTCGGCGAGCTCGATCTGGCCGCGGTCTGTCGCCGGTTCGGACTGGCACCTCCGGTCCGGCAGGTGCCGCGCAGGGACAGTGCGGGTCGATGGCGTTATCTCGACGGACAGTGGAACCTTGCCTCCGGCGAGGTCGTCGTGCTCGAGGTGGACGGCGGCCACCATCGCGATGTCGAGCACTGGCAGTCCGACATGCGCCGGGAGCGGGCCGTCGTGGTCAGTCGTCGCCGCGTGCTCCGCGCCACCATCTTCGAACTCCGCCTGGATCCCGCCGACATCGTCGCCGACCTGCGCGCCCTCGGCGTACCCACCCTCGCCGAGTTGTCAGATGCTCAGCGCGCTATAGCGAGCTGAGAGTCTGACAAGTCGGTGGTGGAATCTCAAAGAGTGGTGGCGCGGCCGATCTGGACGACCTTCCAGCCGGCACGGTGCCAGCTGCGGGCGTCGAGCTTCAGCCGGCCGTCGATGATGATCTTGGTCTTGACCAGCTCGCCGAGCTTCTCCGGATCGAGCTGGCGAAACTCCGGCCACTCGGTCAGGTGCAGCACGATGTCGGCGCCGAGCAGGGCCTGGTCGACCGAGGCGACCTGGGTGAATCCCTCGCGCGGGGGCAGCCGAGCCTGCGGGTCATAGATCCGTACGTCGGCGCCCGCGGCGTGCAGCCGGTCGGCCACGGTCAGGGCGGGGGAGTTCCGGGTGTCGTTGGTGCCCGGCTTGAACGCCGCCCCGAGTACCGCGATCCGCTTGCCCTTGACGTCACCGCCGGCCTGGTCGATGGCCAGATCCGCGATTCCGGCGCGCTGACCGTCGTTGATCGCCTCCACCGACCTGATCAGGTCGCTGAGCACATGGACGCCGAGCTCGTCGGCGCGTACGGCCAGGGCTTGGATGTCCTTCGGCAGGCAGCCGCCGCCGAATCCCAGGCCGGCATTGAGAAACTCCCGGCCGATCCGGCGGTCGTAGCCGATGGCGTCGGCCAGCAGGGTGACGTCGCCGCCCGCCGCCTGGCACATCTGAGCCATCGCATTGATGAAGCTGATCTTGGTCGCCAGGAACGAGTTGGCCGCGACCTTGATCAACTCGGCGGTGGCGATGTCGCAGCGCACCACGGGGGTGTTCTCGGTCAACGGAATCGAGTAGATCTCCTCCAGCAGATCCAGCGCCTGGGCCGAATGGGTTCCGAAGACCAGGCGATCCGGTCGCAGCGTGTCCTGCACCGCGTACGCCTCGCGCAGGAACTCCGGATTCCAGGCGACCTCGATGCGGTCACCGGCCGGCGCCTGGGACCGGAGCCGCTGCTCCAGTTGCAGGGCGGTGCCGACCGGCACCGTCGACTTGCCCACGACCAGGCAGGGTTTGGTCAGCAGCGGGGCCAGTGTGTCGATGGCGGCATGAAGCTGGCTGAGGTCGGCGGCGCCGCCCGGTCCGGAGGGGGTGCCGAGGGCCAGGAAGTGCACATCGGCCCAATCGGCGATCTCGGCGTAGTCGGTGGTGAAGCGCAGCCGCCCGGAGGACGTGTGCTTCTCCAGCAACGGTTCCAGCCCGACTTCGAAGATGTGCGACTGCCCGGCGTTCAGCGTCTTGACCCGATCCACGTCGATGTCGACCCCGATGACGTGATGGCCGAACTCCGCCATGCCGGCCGCATGGGTCGCTCCCAGGTAGTTGGTGCCGATCACGCTCATTTGTAGAGTCACGCGAAAAATGGTCGCACAGATCGACGTTTCGGCTGCAGTTTCGCAGCGTGGCCTCCGCTGCGGACGGTGTCCGACCTCATGGCCGGGAATACAGCACCAGGTCCGACAGAGTTCCGTCGCCGAGCGGTTCCGAGGCCGGCTGGATGCCCACCTGCCGGTAGCCGGCGGCTTCGGCGACGTGCCGGGAAGCCCGGTTGCCGGCGGCAGACCTGATCATGATCGAGTCGATGCGACCGCTCGACTCGGCGTACTCGGTGACCAGCCGGACGGCTTCGGTGATCACGCCGCGGCCGCGGGCCTCGGGGTGGGCCCAGTAGCCGATCTCGGCCCGCTTGGCGTATCCGCCGAGCCCCTCCAGACTGATCGAACCCAGGCAGCGGCCGTCGTCGGGATCGGCCACGCACCACACCTCGCCGCTGCCGGTCGCCGCGAGCTCCTGGACGGCATCGAGGTAGGCGAGGGCGTGGGAGATCTCGTACGGCCGGGG
Source organism: uncultured Actinomycetota bacterium (assembly GCA_963723815.1). Classification (GTDB taxonomy): domain Bacteria; phylum Actinomycetota; class Actinomycetes; order Propionibacteriales; family Propionibacteriaceae; genus Microlunatus. Next base: position 88,210 of record CAVRSH010000024.1, read on the forward strand.
CAGCGAGATCAGCCAGTACCGGGTCCGCTCGTCGGAGCACGCCTCGACGATGCGCTGGGCATCACCGGCTCGGAAACGCCCGCAGCATGACCCCGGCACCGACCAGTTCGACCGGCACCAACCACTCGCAGCGGCCGGCGAGGATCGTCCCGGGTGATGGTCGCGATCCAGGCGTCGCGCCGCTCGCCGCGCTGCACCAGCCACCGTCGTACGGTGCCGTCGAAGACGAAACCGGCGGCGCTCGCGATCTGTCGCGATCCCCAGTTGCCGACCACCGAACGCCAGCGGATGGTCTCGAGCCCGGCGACGTCGAAGCCGTAGTCCCGGACCAGCCGAACGGCGGTGCTCATGATGGAACGGCCGCGGGCGCCCGGGTGCAGGGCGAAGCCGATCTCGGCCAGTCCCGGGTCTTCCAGGTGCAGGTTCAGGTGGCCGCAGAACTGCCGCGTCCCGTCCCGCTCAGCCTCGATCGCCCAGCCGAGCCGCCGACCGGTCCGCCAGCCGGCCGACTCCACCGCGGCGAACTCGGCGGCGTCGGAGCGTCGGTAGCCGCCGTCCGGTGTCGGTACTGCGGTCCAGCGGATCGTCTCGGCGTCGCGGGCGAGCTCGACGATGGCCGGCAGGTCGCTGTCCTGCGTCGGTCGCAGCAGGATGCCGGCGAGGTGGTCGACCAGGAGCGGCACCCGGTCGGGATAGGCGCGCGCGGTCGGTAGGACGGGCTGCTCCGCGTCGAACACCGGACTATCCAAGCGTGCCCGCGCAATTCGCCGGACGCGGGCGGGTTCACTACGCTGATCCGATGAGCTCCGACCCTGACAGTCATAAACCCTGGGATCATCACCGCCGATGAGCACAGTGGTTGTCAACATCCTGGTGATCTTCTTACTGGTGATGATCCAGGGGGTCTTCGTGGCGGCCGAGCTGGCCCTGGTGTCGCTGCGGGAGAGTCAGATCAAGGCTCTGGCCCACAAGGGTAAACGGGGCCGGCTGGTGGCGAAGCTCACCTCGAACCCCAACCTCTTCCTGTCTTCGGTGCAGGTCGGCGTCACGCTGTCGGGGTTCCTTGCCGCAGCGTTCGGCGCCGACCGGCTGTCGGACGACCTGTCGCCGCTGCTTCATCGCCTGGGCCTGAGCGAGGGCGTCGCCGACACCGTCTCGCTGGTGTTGATCACCATCTTCGTCTCCTATGTGTCGATCGTCATCGGCGAGCTGGCCGCCAAACGGCTTGCCCTCCAGCGCGCGGAGAGCATTGCGATGGCCCTCGCGCCGCTGGTCGAGTTTCATCGCCCGAACGGCCCGACCGGTGATCTGGCTGCTCGGGGTCTCGACCAATGTCGTGGTCCGGTTGATCGGCGGTGACCCGAAGGCGGCTCGGGAAGAGGTCAGCGACGAGGAGATCCGCGCCATGGTCAGCGGCTCGACGACGCTCGGCGACGAGGAGCGGCGGATCGTCGACGACGTGTTCGCCGCCGGCGAGCGCGGTCTGCGCGAGGTGATGGTGCCCCGGACCGAGGTCGACTTCCTGCCCGGCGACATGCCGGCGCACCGGGCCGTCCGCGAGTTGAGCAAGGCGCCGCACTCGCGCTATCCGGTGATGGGGGAGTCGGCCGACGACATCATCGGCTTCGTGCACGTTCGCGACCTGCTCGACCCTGACATCAGCTCCCGCAGCACGCCGGTCTCGCGAAGTGGCCCGGCCCGTGCTCTCGATGCCGGACACGGTGCGCGTGCTGCGGGCGCTGAACGACATGCGGCGCAACACCGCCCATCTGGCCATCGTGCTCGACGAGTACGGCGGCACGGCCGGCATCGTGACCATGGAGGACCTGGTCGAGGAACTGGTCGGAGACATCACCGACGAGTACGACGTGGTCGTCGAGGAGCGGATCAGCGTGCGTGGCGATCTGTTGATCGACGGGCTGACCACCCTGGACGAGTTCGCGGAGAAGACCGGGCTGGTCGCTGCCCGACGGTCCCTACGACACGCTGGCCGGGCTTCTTCATGGCCCAGCTCGGCCAACTGCCGAGCATCGGCGACACGGTCGAGGTCGAACTCGGCATGAGCGGCGACGAGGAGGAACTGGCGCCGGTCTCGCTTCGGGTGAGCGAACTCGACGGGCGCCGGGCCGCCGACTTCGTCGTTCGCCGACTCGATGACGGCGACTTCAAGCCGATCCAGAGCTAGTGATCAGCACGCTGCAGCCTGATCGAAATGTGCCCAAGGAGCGGCGTCCGTCGTCGTGGAACAATGACCCGCATGCCTGCTCCCGACGCACCTGCTGCCGCGCCGCGCGTACTCTCCCTCGCCCAGCCCACCGCCGACTCGCTGCACCTCGGCAACTACCTGGGCGCGCTCCGGCAGTGGGTGCCGCTGCAAGATGATCATGAGACGTTCTACGGCGTGGCCGACCTGCACGCGCTGACCGTCGAAGTCGACCCGGCGGTGCTGCGCGACCGGACGCTGCGGAGCGCGGCGCAGCTGCTGGCCGCTGGGGTGGATCCTGACAGGGCCACCGTCTTCCTGCAGTCCGATGTGCCCGAGCACACTCAGCTGAGCTGGATCCTCGCCTGCATGACCGGTTTCGGTCAGGCCCAGCGGATGACGCAGTTCAAGGACAAGTCGGCCCGGATGGGGGCCGAGGCCACCAACGTCGGACTGTTCACCTATCCGGTGCTGATGGCCGCGGACATCCTGCTGTACCAGACCGATCAGGTGCCGGTCGGCGAAGATCAACGGCAGCACCTCGAGCTGACTCGTGATCTTGCCAATCGGTTCAACTCCCGTTACGGCAAGACCTTCGTCGTCCCCGAGCCGCACATCCTGGCGTCCGTCGGCAAGATCGCCGACCTGGCGGACCCGACCTCGAAGATGAGCAAGACCTCGTCGTCACCCAGCGGCATCATCGAGCTGCTGGACGACCCCAAGATCAACATCCGCAAGATCAAGTCCGCGGTCACCGACTCGGGCCGGGAGATCACCTTCGACGAGGTCGGCAAACCCGGGGTGGCCAACCTGCTGACCATCCTGTCGGCGCTCACCGGCACCGACATCGTCACGCTGATCGATCAGTTCGCCGGCCGGGGATACGGCGATCTCAAGGGCGCGGTGGCCGAGGCGGTGACCGAGTTCGCCGCCCCGTTCCGGGAACGCACCCTGCAACTGATGCAGGAGCGGACCGAGCTCGAGGCGATCCTGTCCCGCGGCGCCGAACGGGCCCGGGAGGTCGCCGGTGCGACGCTGAACGACGTCTACACGAAGGTCGGATTGCGCTGACGCGCCGTCCGTCCGCAAAAAGGCGTCTGACCGGCTCGGGACGGTGCCGGAGTCAGAGCTCGATGGTCGGGGTGAGGACGATCGCGAACTCCTCGCCGCGCGGCACGTGCAGGGCGAACTTCGCCAGCCCGCTCGGCACGTCGTCGAACACGAAGCGGCCGTCGTCGTCGGTGAAGGTCTCGCGCGGCCCGTCGGGTAGCAGCACCTCGACGCGCAGTCCGCTGCCGGGTGCCGCCCATCCGTCGATCCGGACGGTGCCGTTCTCCTGCGGAGTCAAGGTCACCATGGTGGTCAGCGACTCACCGGTGAAGGTGATTGTCCGGACCGCCTCGGTCGCGGTTCCGCGGGCGCCGGACGTCGGCCAGATCCAACTGGGTCAAGGTGGCGATCTCCGCCTGCAAGGCGTCCAGCGTCAACTCGAACTGGATTCGTTGGACGAGCCCATCGGGAACCGGATCGCTCTCGTCGTAGTAGGCGCGCAGCGAGTTGAGGATGGCGTGGTCGCTCGGGTCGAGCTCCTCGGCGGCCATCAGCTCCTCGAGCTCGATCGCGCGATCGTCGGGTGCGTTCATCGGTTCTCCCAGGTGGGGTCTTGAGCGAGGGATATCCGCAGCTTGGCCAGACACCGACCCCGGGTGGGTCCGATGCTGCCCTGCGGCATGCCCAGCGCTTTGGCTAGATCTGCATAGTCGGGCCGGTCGGCGAAGGCGATCACCCTGCAGCAAGGCCCGGCAGCGCTCCGGCAGTCCTTCGATGTGCTGCCAGAGCCGGTTCTCGGTCTCGGTGCGGATGACGGCGTCCTCGACCGACTCGGTGTCGTCGCCGATGCTGATGCGCCGTGGTCTCCATGTCCTCGGGCCGGACCTTGGTCTGTTGGCGCGAGACCCGCCAGGCCTCCCGCTTGGTGGTGACGACCATCCACTGGAGCACGGCGAGCGGTTCGGTGATGCTGTCGGACTTGCGGATCAAGGTCAACCACACCGTCTGCAGCACGTCTTCGGCGGTCGCGGAGTCCAGCCGGGCCGCTCGTGCCGTGTGCCACAGGATCGGGGTCAGGACCTGGACGAGGTCGGCCATCCTGTCCTGCTCGCCGTCCCGGTACGCGGCGAACAGTCGACCGGCGCGGGCCGCCAGGCTTTCCTCCATCGTGCCTCCCGTCATGATCCACCCCCTCCCATCACTCGATGGCGTACGCGATGCCCGCGGCTGAGCCGCCGACCCGAGGTGAGTGGATCTGACATCATCGAGGGAAACCCGTTCTGTTGCTGAGCGTGGTGCTCCGGCTGAGCGCAAGGCCGATGACACGATTCCCCGGGCGTGTCAGTCCATTCATACTCAACAAGAGCACTCAGGGGTAATCCTGATACGTCCATCACCGCCCAATGCCGGGTGATTGTCCGTGCGCTGTTCGTGTCGTTGCTGGCTCGCTCCGCCGACGTCCCTGTCGGTTTGCACGTTCGGTGTTAATCGCGTCGCTTACCGCGGCAAATTTGATGGGGTGGGCGGCAACCTGGTGCGGTCAGTGGGCTGGACGCGGATCGGCTCGCCGCACTGCCGTCGTCGTTGCGCAGGTGGGGTCAGCCGAGACGCTCGTCGACATAGCACCAGCGCCACGATTCGCCGGGCTCGAAGCTCCGCATCACCGGGTGGTGGCTGGTGGTGAAGTGCCGTTCCGAGTGCCGGCCGACCGAGGAGTCGCAACAGCCGACGTTTCCGCAGGTCAGGCAGATCCTCAGGTGTACCGTCCGGGTGCCCTCGCGGATGCAGTCCGGCAGACCTCGGATCCGGCCGGCTCGATGTCGGCGGGTGCCCGCGTCGAGGTGGTCACACGCACCCGTCGGGTCAGCCGGGGTGGGCACGGGTTCTTCGGCGGTGAGCCGGTCGGCGCGTTCGGTGGCGATCGTCAGCATCGACTCCTCGATGTCGAAGGAGCCGAGCACCTGCTCGATCACGGCGTGGTCGACGGTCCCGGTGCTGCGGATCGCAGCACCTCGTCCCGCTCGACGCCGAGCGTGGTGAGCCGGAGCCGCCGATACTGCTCGGCCGGCGTCTCGTCGATGCCGCTGCCGAGCTTCTCCCACAGAGGCGTCAGGCCGGGCGGCGATTCGCTGGCGCACCAGCTCGACGGTCTCCGGCGCGTCGGCTGCGGTGACGATGTCGTCCAGTGCGGCGAGCGCGGCGTTGCTCGAGGTCTGCAGCACGGTGGCCGCCTGCAGCGCGTCCGACCGCGGATCGGGTCCGCGGAGCTTGAGCCGACGCACCAGGATCGGCAGGGTCAACCCCTGGAGCAGCAAGGTCCCGGCGGTGACCACCATCGCCGCGAACACCAGCAGTTCATGCTGCGGGACCTCGGTCGGGATGACCAGTGCGGCGGCGAGGGTGACCACGCCCCGCATGCCGGCCCAGCCGATGATCACCGAATGCGACCAGGGTGGCGGCTCGGCGTCGGGGTCGCGGTCGCGACGGAACAGGAATGCCCGGGACGCCGTGACCCAGAGCATCCGGATGACGATGACCCCGACGAACACGGCGGTGCAGAAAACGGCGATCCGCGGGCCGGAGAGCGTGGAGTCCGAGATCGCGCGGACGATGCTCAGCACCTCCAGCCCGATCAGGAAGAACACGGTGTTCTCCAGCAGCAGCTGGATCGTGGCCCAGTTGACCCGCTCGCTGAGCCGCGACTGGCCGGTCTGGATCACCGGAGACTTGTGGCCGAGGACCAGGCCCGGCGACCACCACGGCGATGACCCCGGACCCGTGGTAGACGCCAACCTGCAGCTTCTCGGCCGGCAGGTACGCGGCGAACGGCACGATCATTGAGATCGCCGTGTCGAAGGCGGGCTGGGTGATCCGTCGGCGGATCGGGACGACGATGAAGGTCACGGCCAGACCGATCGCGGCGCCGCCGACTGCGGCGACGAGGAATCCGAGCGTCGCCCCTCCGGCCGACGCCGTGCCGGCGATGGCCGCCAGGCCGACGCGCAGGCAGGTGATGGCCGTTGCGTCGTTGACCAGCGATTCGCCCTCCAAGATGGTGACCAGCCGCCGCGGCAGTCCGACCCGCCGGGCGATCGTGGTCGCGGCGACCGCATCCGGCGGTGCGACCACGGCGCCCAGCGTGAACGCCACCGCGAAGCTCACCGGCAGGATCAGCCAGGTGATCAGGCCGATCCCGAGCGCGGTGACGACCACGAGCAGCACCGAGAGGCTGGCGATGGATCGGCGATTCGCCCGGAAGTCGATCACCGAGGTGCGGATCGCCGCCGCGTAGAGCAGCGGAGGGAGGAAGCCCAGCAGGATGATTTCGGGGGACAGCCGAGGCAATTCGATGGTCGGGATGAACGAAGTGCCTACTCCGGCGACGATCAGCAGCAGCGGGGCCGAGAACCTGAGCTGGTTGGCGAGCGCGGTGACGGCAAGCACCGTGATGGCGATGGCCACGATGCTGAGAGCGATGTGCATCCCGCCATGTTTTCATTTCTGTGTGAGCGCGCGAGCCGGAGCCGATCCCGACGGGTCGGCGCTGCTGTCCTCCCCCGAGGTGAACGACCTGCTGGTGGCCGCCGTGGAGCATGCCGGCGGCCAACTGGTGTCATGGCGGCTGGAGCATATCGATGCCAGCCCGCGGCGATCGACGACGGCCACCTATCTGGCCAGTGTCGACTGGCCGTCCGGGCGCCGTTCGGAGTTGCTCGGCGCGAGTGCTCGGGCCGGCGGGCGCAGCGGTAACGACGAGCGGGCGGTCATCTTCGGCGACGGCGATCGGGAAGTCGCCGTCTGGCTCTATCCGGACGATCCGGACCTACCCGGATTGCGGCGGGCCGCGGTGCCCACCGAACTCGCCGAAGTGCTCACCTCCTACGGGGTGGTCGACGGCCCGCTGGACGTCGAGGACCTCGCCGTGGAGATGATCAGCTACCGGCCGCGACGTCGCGCGGTGCTGAAGGCCGTGATCAACTCCACCGGGCCGCCCAGCAGCTACTTCGTGAAAGTGTTGCGTGAGCCGGTGTTCGGCCCGACCCTCGAGCGCCACGAGTTGCTGGTCCGGGCGGGTCTGCCGGCCCCGGTGGTCGCGGCCGCGACCCCGGATTTCCTTGTGGTGTTGCGAGAGCTCGCGGGTCGCCCGCTGGCCCGGGCGATCTTCGACGAACCCATTCCGTGCACCGCCGAGAACCTGATCATGCTGCTGGACTCGATGCCGGCAGCGGTCGCCGCCCTGCCCCGGCGCCCGGCGTGGGCCGCGTCGGTCGCCACGTACGCGGAGATGATCGGGGCGGCCCTTCCCAGCGTTGAACCCCGCTTGCGCTGGTTGGTCTCCGAGATCAGCGGCGGTCTCGCCGGGCAGGATCTCGGCACCGAGGCCACCCACGGGGATTTCCATGAGGGCCAGCTCTTCGTGGCTCGTGGCGTGATCACCGGAATCGCCGACATCGACACCATCGGTCCCGGCCGGCGCGCAGATGATCTTGCCTGCCTGATCGCCCATCTCTCAACGGTGCAACGGATGTCGACCGAGCAGGCGGCCGGGCTGACGCGACTGATCAACATCTGGATGCAGGTCTTCGACACCCGGGTCGATCCACGAGAGCTGCGGCTCCGGGCCGCCGGAGTGATCATCTCGCTGGCGACGGGGCCCTATCGCGCGCAGGAACCGCACTGGGAGCGGGAGACCGTTCGGATGCTCGATTCGGCGGCCGCGCTGGTGCAGAGCGCGGCCCGCTGATCGATCGGCGGGTCGCCGCCGGGTGTTGATCGCGAGTCCGTGTGCCACGATGCGCAAATGAGTGGTCACACCGAATCGGGCACTCCCTTCGCCTCGATCTACGGACCGGAGGCCCTGGCCGGCTTCGACCCGGACCGGAAGCTGGGTCCGCCGGGTGAGTTCCCCTACACCCGCGGGGTCTACTCCTCGATGTACACCGAACGGCCGTGGACGATGCGGCAGTACGCCGGATTCGGCACGGCGGCGGAATCCAACGCGCGCTATCTGGAGCTGATCGAGCACGGCACGACCGGCTTGTCGGTGGCGTTCGACCTGCCGACCCAGATGGGGATGGACTCCGACGCCGTGCTGGCCTCGGGCGAGGTGGGCAAGGTGGGTGTGGCGATCGACTCGATCGACGACATGCGCATCCTGTTCGGCGGCATCCCGCTGGGCGAGGTGTCCACGTCGATGACGATCAACGCCCCGGCCGCGGTGTTGCTGGTGCTGTACCAGTTGGTGGCCGAGGAACAGGGGGTTGATCCGGCCACGCTGACCGGCACGATCCAGAACGATGTGCTGAAGGAGTACATCGCGCGGGGGACCTATATCTATCCGCCGCAGGCGTCCCTGCGGCTGATCAGCGACACGTTCGGGTACTGCCAGGAGCACCTCCCGCGGTGGAACACGATCTCCATCTCCGGCTACCACATGGCCGAAGCGGGAGCGACGCCGGCGCAGGAGATCGCCTTCACCCTGGCCGACGGCATCGCGTACGTGGAGGCGGCGTTGGCCGCCGGACTGGCGATCGACGACTTCGCGCCCCGGCTGTCGTTCTTCTTCGTGTCGCGGACCACCTTGCTGGAGGAGGTGGCGAAGTTCCGGGCCGCCCGGCGGATCTGGGCCGAGGTGATGCGGGACCGGTTCGGGGCGCGGAATCCGAAGTCGTTGATGTTGCGCTTCCACACCCAGACCGCCGGAGTCCAGCTGACCGCCCAGCAGCCGGAGGTGAACCTGGTCCGGGTCGCGGTGCAGGCGTTGGCCGCGGTGCTGGGCGGAACCCAGTCGCTGCACACGAACTCCTTCGACGAGGCGATCGCATTGCCGACGCAGAAGTCGGCCAGGCTGGCCCTGCGCACCCAGCAGGTGCTCGCGTACGAGACGGACGTGACCAAGACCGTCGACCCGTTCGCCGGTTCGTACGCGGTGGAGTCGCTGACCGATGACGTCGAGGCGGAGGCACTGCGGCTGATGGGTCAGGTCGCGGAGCTCGGCGGGGCGGTCGCGGCGATCGAGCAGGGCTTCCAGAAGAGCGAGATCGAGCGGTCCGCCTACCAGGTGACCCGGGAGATCGACAGCGGCGAACGGGTGATCGTCGGCGTCAACCGCTTCGCCCTGGACGCCGAGGAGCCGTACGAGCCGCTGCGGGTCGACCCGGCGATCGAAGCCGCGCAGGCCCGACGACTGGCCACGCTGCGGGCCGAGCGTGACTCGGCCGCGGTGACCGCGGCCCTCGACGAGCTTCGCGCGGCGGCGCGCGGCACCGACAACGTGCTCGTGCCGCTGAAGCAGGCGCTTGCGCTCCGGGCAACGGTCGGCGAGGTCTGCAATGCGCTGCGCGAGGTCTGGGGGACCTATCAGCCCACTGAGCGCTTTGGATCGGACTGAGCGCTGTTGATCGGACTGAGCGCTGCTGACCGGACCGGCGGCGCCCGGTTCAGAGCCCGACCTTCTCCAGCGCCTCCTCGTAGAGTTCGAGCGCGACGTCGGTCGACCGGCCCTCGGCGACCGCCTCGGTGTAGATCTTCTCGAGGTCGCCGCCGAGCTGGTCGTAGCGCGCCATCCACTCCTCCTTACGGACCCGCCAGTAACCGAGCACCTCGAACCGTTCGACGGGCCAGCCGAGCTCGCGGCGCAGGTACTTCCGGACGACCCTGGACTCCGCGGCTTCCCCGGCGAACCAGACATAACCACGGCCGGGCGGGAAGTCGAACCGGCGGACGGCTGACGCCAGCACGCTGGGCGTGTGGCCGTGCCCGGTGCCGGAGAGCCACTGGTAGGAGACCTCGGCCGCCGATTCCAGCTCCTGCCAGTCAGCGGCGTCGATGGTCTCGACGATCACGTGGGCGGGAATGCCCGCGGGGAGGTTCTCCACGATCCGGCCGAGGGCCGGCAAGCCGGTCATGTCGGCCACCAGGAACTGCCACTCGGAGTCCGCGGGCGGGTCGTACCAACCGAGCGCGTCGCTCACCTGGACCACGTCGCCGGCCTCGCCCGCAGGGCCCACTGCGCCGCGACCCCGCCGGCGTGAACGACGAAGTCGATGGTCAGGTCGCCGGTCACCCGGTCCCAGGCGCGCACGGTGTAGCTGCGCCGCTGTGCCGACTCGTTCGGCCCTCCAGCTCGCTCGGACCTGGGGAAGGCCACCGCCAGCCGCTCATCGGCGAAGCCGGTGCTAGCGAAAGTGTCGGGCTCGGTCACCCCGAAGATGATCCGGATCATGTTCGGCGTCAGCTGGCTGACGGCCCGCACCTCGGCCCGGTAGTAATTGATGTCGTCCTCCACCGATACCCTCCTCGTCAGGATAGGCTAGCCTAATTTGTCGCGAGCGAGTGACTGTCTGGTTACGACTCCAAGGCCATCCCGACCAGGCGGATCGGTCGTGACACACTGGCGCAAATGTCTGATGCCGTCCTCGACGAGTCCCGTCGCACTGCGATCTCCCTCGAGGTCGAGAGGCTCAACGACAGGTTGGTCGGGATCCGCCGCGATCTGCACGCCAATCCCGAGATCGGTCACGCGGAGTATCGGACCACCGGTGTCATCGTCGACGAACTGGAACGGGCCGGCCTGATCGCCAAGGTGCTGCCGGTCGGTACCGGCGCGTACTGCGACGTCCTGCCGAACGGGTTCGACTTCGCCTCCGGCATGGTCGGGCTCCGCGCCGACATCGATGCGCTGCCCATCGCCGACGGCAAGGACGTCAGCTATCGCTCGCGAAATCCGGGGGTCTGCCACGCCTGCGGGCATGACGTGCACACCACGATCCTGATCGGCGCTGCGTTGGTGTTGGCCCGGCTGCGCGACCTGGACCTGCTGACCCGCGGCGTCCGGCTGATCTTCCAGCCGGCCGAGGAGACCAGTCCCGGCGGCGCGCTGGACGCGATCGACGGGGGGGTGCTCCAGGATCTGACCGAGATCTACGCACTGCACTGCGATCCCCGGACCGACGTCGGCCAACTCGCGCTCAAGGTCGGCCCGATCACCTCGGCCGTCGACCAGGTGACCATCACTCTGAGCGGCAAGGGTGGACACACCTCGCGCCCGCATCTGACCCAGGACATCGTCGGCGCGCTCGGGGCGCTGGCCACCACCACCCAGCTCGTGCTGTCGAGACGGGTCGATCCGCGCAGCGGCGTCTCACTGATGTGGGGATCGATCCACGCCGGCTCGGTCGCCAATGCCATCCCTGGCGACGGGCAGATCGTCGGCACGCTCCGCGCGCTCGACGTCTCCGGCTGGCAGCGAGCCAAGCAGCTGATTCCGAGCCTCGCCGCCGACATCGTGCGCCCGTTCGGCGTGCAACTCGAGATCTCGGTGACCGACGGCGTACCGCCGGCCGTGAACCACCCCGACGGGGTCCGCCGGCTGACCCGGGCCACCGAGGAGATGCTGGGCGGCAGGCCGTCGCGGTGACCGAGCAGTCGCTCGGCGGAGAGGACTTCTCCTGGATGCTGCAGCAGGTTCCCGGTGCGCTGGCCCGGCTCGGGGTGCGTACCCCGGGGCAGCCGTGCCCGGACATCCACCAACCGACCTTCATCGTGGACGAGGCCTGCATCCCCGTCGGTCTGAAGGTGCTCGCGAACATCGCAACCTCCACCTGAGGAGGTCACGGTTGCCAAACCGGTACCGAGTCCGTGCCCGTCGTCGGCCCGCGGACCGATCGATCCGGTTAGAGTTCGGGACAAGCCCGGCAGCGCGAAATGCCGTGAAAACGGCGGCTGGGCGACAAAAATCTTGTGAGTTCATGCCAAGGAGGCAGTTCGTGAAGAGATCGTTGACTTTCGCCGGTGCACTGGTCGGTGCCGCGGCCCTGACCCTGTCGGCCTGTGCCCAGGCGCCGGGCACCAACACCCCGTCGGCCGCGCCGAGCGGCAGTACGAGTGCCAGCGCGTCGGGTGGCGGCTTCAAGGCCTGCATGGTCTCCGACGCGGGTGGCTTCGACGACAAGTCGTTCAACCAGACCTCGTACAAGGGACTGACCGACGCCAAGACCCAGTTGGGCATCGAGACCGGTCAGGTGGAGTCGCAGACAGCCTCAGACTTCGCCAAGAACATCCAGTCGATGGTCGACGCCAACTGCAACATCATCGTCACCGTCGGCTTCCTGCTCAGCGACGACACCCTCGCCGCAGCCAAGAAGAACCCCGACATCAAGTTCGCCATCGTCGACAACAACGACCCGAAGACGTATCCGGCGGCCAAGAACCTCAAGCCGCTGGTCTTCAACACCGCACAGTCCAGCTTCCTCGCCGGCTATCTGGCCGCGGGGATGAGCAAGACCAAGAAGGTCGGTACCTTCGGCGGGGCCAAGATCCCCACCGTGACGATCTTCATGGACGGGTTCTCCCAGGGCGTGGACTACTACAACAAGACCAAAGGCGGCAACGTCTCCGTGCTCGGCTGGGACGCGGCCAAGCAGGACGGGCAGTTCGTGCCGGGCAACGACCCGTTCGGCGACCAGAAGGGCGGGCAGCGTACGGCCGAGGGCCTGATCAGCCAGGGCGTTGACATCATCCTCCCGGTGGCCGGACCCTCGGGCCTCGGCGCGCTCCAGGCGGCCAAGACCAGCGGCGGCAAGGTCAATGCGATCTGGGTGGACACCGACGGCTGCGTGAGTGCGGCCAACTACTGCCCCGTCATCATCTCCAGCGTCAACAAGGCCATGGATCTCGCGGTGCTCGACGTCATCAAGGCGGCGAAGGACGGATCCTTCTCGAACGATCCCTTCGTCGGCACGCTGGAGAACGAAGGCACCGGACTGACACCGTTCCACGAGTTCGACGCCAAGGTGCCGGCCGATCTCAAGTCCGAGCTCGACGCCCTGAAGGCCGACATCATCAGCGGCAAGATCAAGATCGAGTCCGAGTCGCAGCCGAGCTCATAATCCAGCGCGGCCGACCCACTAAGACACGGGAGCACGTTGATGAAGAGGTCAAGGGGGGCGACCCCCTTGAACCCTGGAGAGGGCCAGAGAACACAGGGGAGCACGCTCGAGTGAGCGCTGCTGCACAGGACACGAACCCCGTGGCCGGGACCGACTCCGGTCTTCGGCTGCGGGGGATCACCAAGCGATTCGGCTCGCTGGTGGCGAACGACTCCATCGACCTGGACATCATGCCCGGCGAGATCCACTGCCTGCTCGGGGAGAACGGCGCCGGCAAGTCGACGTTGATGAACGTCTTGTACGGATTGCTCCAGCCCGACGAGGGTGAGATCGTCATCGACGGCCGCCGGCACGTGTCGCGCAACCCCAAGGAAGCGATCAACGCCGGCATCGGCATGGTGCACCAGCACTTCATGCTGGTCGAGGTGTTCACCGTGGCCGAGAACCTGATCCTGGGGCGGGAGAACAGCATCGGCCGGCGTGCTGAACATGGGTCAGGCGCGCGAAAACCGTCCGCGAGCTCTCCGAGCGCTACCGGTTCGACGTCGACCCCGACGCCCTGATCGAGGACCTGCCGGTCGGCGTCCAGCAGCGGGTGGAGATCTTGAAGGCGCTGGCCAACGACGCCAAGTATCTGATCTTCGACGAGCCGACGGCGGTGCTGACGCCACAGGAGATCGACGAGCTGATGGAGGTGATGCGATCGCTGCGCGACGACGGCAAGGCGATCGTCTTCATCACCCACAAGCTCCGCGAGGTCCGGGCCATCGCGGACAAGATCACCGTGATCCGCCGGGGCAAGGTGGTGGGTACGGCCAAGCCGACCGACAGCGAGGCCCAGCTCGCCGAGCTGATGGTGGGTCGAGCCGTGAGCCTGGTCGTCGACAAGGATCCGCCCGCCGCGGACGGCAAGCCGCGGCTGGTGCTGGAGCACGTCTCGGTGGCCGGTCCGACCGGTGCGATCGTCGTCGACGATCTCGACCTGGAGGTGGCCGGCGGTGAGATCGTCTGCATCGCCGGCGTCCAGGGAAACGGGCAGACCGAGCTCGCCGAGGCGCTGCTCGGGGTGCTGCCGGTGACCAAGGGATCGGTGCTGATCGACGGACAGCCGATCCACGGCCGGTCGCCCAAGCAGATCATCGACGCCGGGCTCGGCTTCGTGCCGGAGGACCGCCAGCACGACGGCTTCGTCGGGCACGTTCACGGTCGCCGAGAACCTGATCTTGAACCATTTCGACGAGCCGCCGTTCGCGCGTGGGATCGCGCTCGATCTGGCCAAGATCAGGGCCAACGCCGAGTCCCGGGTGGACGAGTTCGACATCCGGACCCAGTCGATCGAGACCCCGGTGTCCTCCCTGTCGGGCGGCAATCAGCAGAAGGTGGTGCTCGCCCGCGAGCTGTCGCGACCACTGTCGGTGCTGATCGCCAGCCAGCCGACCCGCGGCGTCGACGTCGGCGCCATCGAGTTCCTGCATCGGCGCCTGGTCGTCGAACGCGATCGCGGAACCGCGGTGATGATCATCTCCACCGAGCTCGACGAGGTCGCCGCGCTGGCCGACCGGGTTGCGGTGATGTATCGCGGCAAGATCGTCGGCGTCGTGCCGCCGGACACCTCGCGCGAGGTGCTCGGGCTGATGATGGCGGGCGTGCCGACCGATGAGGCGCTGGCCAACGCCTCGGTCACCACCCAGGCCGAGGAGGATGCGGCGCTCGACGCGGCCGTGGAAGGGGATCAGTCATGACCGGATCGAGTCCCGCGCCAGCGACTGCTCCACCCGATCCGCCGACGGCTCGGCCTGAGCCGCGGGCCGCGCGCAAGCGCAGCTTCCCCTGGTCCGACGTCGCGACCACGGCGGCGGCCTTCCTGCTGGCGTTCATCGTCGGCGCGCTGTTGATGATCTTTTCCGACACCGAGGTGCGCAGCAAGTTCAGCTACTTCTTCGCTCAGCCCTCTGATGCGCTCAGCGCCTCGTGGGAAAAGGTCAGCAGCGCGTACGGGGCGTTGATCAGGGGTGCGCTCGGCGGCATCGGCCCGATCACCGAGACCACCGCCCAGGCGGCGCCGCTGATCTGCGCCGGCCTCGGTGTCGGCCTCGCGTTTCGCGCCGGGTTGTTCAACATCGGCGCCCAGGGCCAAGCGGTGCTGGGGGCCATCTTCGCCGCGTACATCGGCTTCACCTTGCATCTTCCGCCGGGGATCCACCTGCTCGTCGCGATTCTGGGCGGCCTGATCGGTGGTGGCATCTGGGGCGGGATCGTCGGCTGGCTCAAGGCCAGAACCGGCGCGCACGAGGTCATCGTGACCATCATGATGAACTACATCGCCGGTGGGCTGCTGGCCTATCTGCTGACCACCACGGCGTTCCAGCGGCCCGGTCGTACCGACCCCATCTCGCCGATCGTCGACTGGAACGCGACCTTCCCCCGCCTCGAGGGCACCCAGTTGCACCTCGGGTTCGTCCTGTCGCTGCTGGCGGCCGTCGCCGTCTGGTGGCTGCTGGACCGGTCGACCACCGGCTTCGCCATCCGTGCGGTCGGCGCCAATCCCGCATGCGGCGGCCACGGCGGGCATGAGTGTGGCCCGGACCACGGTGATCACCATGGTGTTGGCCGGCGCGCTGGCCGGCCTGGCCGGAGTCCAGGCGGCGCTCGGCCCGACGGCCTCCGGAGTTCCGGTCCCGCTCTCGGCCGGCATCGTCGGCTCGATCGGTTTCGACGCGATCACCGTCGCGCTGCTCGGCCGGTCGAAGCCGTTCGGGATCGTGCTCGCCGGACTGCTGTTCGGCGCGCTGCACGCCGGCGGCCTGGCCATGCAGAGCGTCGCCCAGACCCCGCTGACCCTGACCACGGTGCTGCAGGCGCTGATCGTGCTGTTCGTCGCGGCGCCCGGCCTGGTGAGCCGGATCCTGCCCTTCGTCAAAGTGCGAAAGGCCAACGTCGGCCCGGTGCCTGAGGGAGGTCTGGCATGACCACCACCACCAATCCTCCCGCGAACGGCCGCGCCGGCCGCGGACGCGTCGAGTCGGCCGAGAAGCGCCGCCAGCGCATCTCCACCGGCGTCTTGATCGGGATCGTCGGCGTCTTGTTGATCATCGGGCTCGGCTCGACCGTCGGCACGGCCCGGTTCGCGCTGTCCGACGCCTTCGACGAGGTGCAGCTCGGCACGATCGGCGTGCCCGGCTTCGGCACCGTGGCGATCTGCGCGGTGCTCTGCCTGGTGGCGGCCGGGGCCTATCTGTCTGGCCGGCTGCGAGGCCGAATGCCCGCCCTGGTCGGCACCATCGCCGGCTTGGCCGTGGTGGCGGGATTCCTGACCTGGGCCGCGTCCGGCCGCGACCTGCCCTTCCCGGTCAGTAACCAGATGGCTGGCACGCTCTCGCTCGCCACCCCGCTGGTCTTCGGTGCGCTCTGCGGGGTCCTCTGCGAGCGGTCCGGCGTGGTCAACGTGTCGATCGAGGGCCAGTTCCTGGCCGCGGCGTTCGCTGCCGCGGTGGTGGGCAGCCTGACCCAGTCGATCCCCGCGGCGATGATCGCGGCGGCCCTGGCCGGCTTGGGGATGGCGGCCCTGCTGGCGCTGTTCTCGATCAACTACCTGGTCAACCAGGTGGTGCTCGGCGTGGTGTTGAACCTGCTGGCCGTGGGCATCACCGGCTTCCTCTTCGACCAGCTGGTCCAGCCCGCATCGGAGAAGTACAACTCCGCGCCCGTGCTGGAGCCGCTGGCCATTCCGGGGCTGTCGCAGATCCCGTTCTTCGGCCGGGTGCTGTTCCAGCAGAACATCCTGGCCTACCTGGCCGGGCTATCCGTGGTCGTGGTCTGGCTGCTGCTGTTCCGGACGACCTGGGGACTGCGGATCAGGGCGACCGGTGAGCATCCCGAGGCGGCGGACACCGTCGGCATCAGCGTCCGGGGCATCCGCTGGTCGGCGGTGCTGGTCGGCGGACTCTTCGCCGGTGTCGGTGGCTCGTTCTTCACCCTGGCCTCGACCGGTTCGTTCTCCAAGGAGTTCACCGTCGGCAACGGATTCATCGCCCTGGCCGCCTTGATCATGGGCCGCTGGCACCCGGTGTACGCCGCGGTCATGTGCCTGTTCTTCGGCTTCGTCACCCAGATGGCGTCCCAGTTGCAGACCCTCAGCACCCCGATGCCGAGCCAGTTCCTGTTGATCCTGCCGTACGTGGCGACCATCATCGCCGTCGCCGGATTGATGGGACGCGTCCGACCACCGGCCGCCGACGGCATTCCCTACGAGAAGTGATCGAGGTCGACTGGGACGCCCTGCGGGGCGCGGCACGGGAGATCTGCGCCCGCGCGTACGCCCCGTACTCCGACTATCAGGTCGGTGCGGCGGCGCTGGTGGACGACGGCCGGATCGTCACCGGCTGCAACGTCGAGAACGCCTCGTACGGGGTGACGCTGTGTGCCGAGTGCGGACTGGTCTCGGCGTTGATCAGCGGGGGCGGTGGCCGGCTGGTCGCCTTCGCCTGCGTTGACAAGCGCGGCGCCGTACTGATGCCGTGCGGCCGCTGCCGCCAACTGCTCTTCGAACACGGTGGCGGGGACTGTCTGGTCGACACCCCACTCGGTATCCTCCCGATGACCGAGGTGCTGCCCCAGGCCTTCGGCCCCGACCAGCTCCGCAACGGAAAGCCGGACTCGTGACTGTTGATCTTGACCTGCTGCGCGCGCTGCCCAAGGTGTCGCTGCATGATCATCTGGATGGCGGTCTGCGACCGCAGACGATCATCGAACTGGCGGCCGGCGTTGATCATCATCTTCCGGCGGACACGGCGGATGATCTTGGCGCGTGGTTCCGCGACTCGGCCGATTCGGGTTCGCTGGTGCGCTATCTGGAGACCTTCGACCACACCATCGCCGTGATGCAGACGAAAGATCAACTGCGGCGGGTGGCGGCGGAGTTCGTCGAGGATCTGGCCGCGGACGGCGTGGTGTACGGCGAGGCGCGCTGGGCGCCGGAGCAGCACACCCAGCGCGGGTTGACCAAGGCGGAGGCGGTCGAGGCGGTCCGCGACGGGCTGCGGGCCGGCGCGGAGACCTGCCGGTCGCGCGGCCAGGAGATCGTCGTCCGACAGCTGCTCACCTCGATGCGGCACGTCGAGCCGACCACCGAGATCGCCGAGCTCGCGTTGACCTACCGCGACGACAGCGTGGCCGGCTTCGACATCGCCGGCGCTGAGGACGGGTTTCCGCCAGAGCGCTTCCTGCCCGCCTTCGATCTGCTCAAGCAGAACAACGCCGTCTACACGATCCACGCCGGCGAGGCGGCCGGTGCTGGACTCGATCTGGGCCGCGGTGCAGCTGTGTGCGGCGACCCGGATCGGCCACGGCGTGCGGATCATCGACGACGTCAGCCTCGGCAGCGACGGTGGCGCGACGCTCGGCCGGCTCGCCGGCTATCTGCGCGACTGGCAGATCCCGTTCGAGTTCTGCCCGTCCTCGAATGTCCAGACCGGCGCGGTGGCCTCGATCGCCGACCATCCCCTCCGCCGCCTCGATGATCTCGGTTTCCGCGTGACGGTGAACAGCGACAACCAGCTGATGAGCGGCACGACGCTGTCGCGGGAGTTCTCGCTGCTCTGCGACGCGTTCGACTGGGGTCTCGATGACGTACGACGACTGACGGTGAATGCCGCCAGCGTCGCCTTCGTCGGCTGGGACGAGAGACAGCGGCTGATCGACGACGTGATCAATCCGGCGTTCGACGCGACCGTGGCGGCTGAGCGCGGTCCTGATCTCAACCGGCCGCCAGCTGATCGGCCTGCAGCAGCGCCCGTGTGAGAACCTCGGCGGTCGTGAGCAGCTGATCGATCGGCACTGACTCGTTGGGTGCATGGGCCTGGCTCACGTCGCCCGGGCCGTAGTGCAGCGTCGGGATGCCGGCCTGCGCGTAGAGCCGCAGGTCGCTGCCGTACGGCGCGCCGTGCGGTGGCGGCGCCGGCCAACCGGTGACCTGTTCGTGCAGCGTGGCCAGCTGGTCGGCAAGGGGGTGCCCGGCCGGCAACTGGCCGCCGCGGAACTGGCCACCGGGCCAGCTGACCACCGGCGGATGGTCGCGGAGGAAGGCGACGCTGGTGGCCGCAGTCAGCACGGCTTCCTCGAACTCGCGCTGCGCCGTGGCCGGGTCCTCCTCGATCCGAAGGCCGAACCGGCCCTCGACGACCGCCAGATCCGGGAACGGTGCTGGACCACTCGCCGGCGCTGATCCGGCCGACCGACAGCGGGTAGGGGATCGGGAAGTCGGTCATGCTCGGCTCGACGATCGCGTTCCGGCGGGTTTCGAGCTCGGCCAGTGCCCGATGGATCGGCAGGTACGCGTCGATGGCCGATGCTCCGGCGTATCGGGCGCTGCCGTGGGCCGCAAGACCCGGCACCTCGATCCGGAACGTGAGCGCGCCCGCATTCGCGGTGATCACGTGGAGATTCGTCGGTTCCGGGATGATGCAGCAGCGACCGCGGTGGCCGCGCTGAAGGGTGGCGAAGGCGCCGAGCCCGCCGTCCTCCTCGCCGATGACGAAATGCACCGCGAACGTGGGCAGGGGCCGGCCGGTGGCCTGCGCCGCGGCCACCGCACTCAAGATCGCGGCCACACCGGCCTTCATGTCACAGGCGCCGCGACCGACCACCGAGCTCCCGGACTGCGTCGCGACGAAGGGATCTGAGGTCCAGGCGGTCAGGTCGCCGACCGGCACCACGTCGACATGGCCCTGCAGGATGATGCGCCGGCTCGTCGTCGGGGCGATTGGACGCCGCCAACCCCCAGGCCGCTTTCCGGGTCGACCTCTTCGCCCGGGATAGCCGGCCGCGGCGCGGATGGCGTCGAGATCGATGGGCCACAGGTCGACGTCCAGCCCGAGGTCGTCGAGCCGTTGCGCGAGGTGATGCTGGATCGCCACCTCGCCGGCGCTGCCGCCAACGCTGGGAATGGCGATCAGCTCGGACAGCTCGGTGATCAGCACGAGCTCAGCCTATGGAGCGGATCTCGCGGCGTACGAGACGGCCGGTCTCACGCATTAGGGTTTGGGCCATGAGTTCTCGCGTGCTGACCGCAGTCGCCTGGCCGTACGCCAACGGTCCGCGGCACATCGGTCACGTCTCCGGTTTCGGGGTCCCGTCCGATGTCTTCTCCCGGTTCATGCGGATGAGCGGGAACGACGTACTGATGGTCTCCGGCACCGACGAGCACGGCACGCCGATCCTGGTGCAGGCCGAGCGTGAGGGGCTGACCACCCGCGAGACCGCCGACAAGTACAACCGGGTGATCGTGGAGGACCTGCAGGGGCTCGGCCTGTCCTACGACCTGTTCACCCGCACGGTGACCCGCAACCACTACCAGGTGGTGCAGGACCTCTTCCTCGGTCTGCACAAGAACGGGTACGTGGTCCCCAAGACCCAGCTCGGTGCGGTGTCGCCGTCGACCGGCCGCACGCTGCCGGACCGCTACATCGAAGGCACCTGCCCGATCTGCGGCTACGACAGCGCGCGCGGCGATCAGTGCGACAACTGCGGCAACCAACTCGACCCCGCCGATCTGATCAACCCGAGGTCGCGGATCAACGGCGAGACACCGAGGTTCATCGAGACCGAGCACTACTTCCTCGACCTGCCGGCGCTGGCCGGATCGCTGGGCAAGTGGCTGAGCGAGCCGGACCGACTGGCGGCCGAACGTGCTCAAGTTCAGCCAGAACCTGCTCGCCGACCTCAAGCCCCGGGCGATCACCCGCGATCTCGACTGGGGGGTGCCGGTGCCGCTGGACGGCTGGCGGGACCAGCCGATGAAGCGGCTGTACGTCTGGTTCGACGCGGTCATCGGCTACCTCTCCGCCTCCGTTGAGTGGGCCAAGCGCATCGGCGACCCCGACGCCTGGCAGCAGTGGTGGATCAATCCCGACGCCCGCGGCTACTACTTCATGGGCAAGGACAACATCGTCTTCCACTCCGTCATCTGGCCCGGCATCCTGCTCGGCCACAACGGCGAAGGCGATCATGGCGGCACGGTCGGTCCACGGGGCCGACTGCGGCTGCCCGACGAACTGGTGTCGAGTGAGTTCTTGACCATGAGCGGATCCAAGTTCTCCACCAGCCGGGGCAAGGTCATCTACGTCGGCGACTTCCTGCGCGACTTCGGTCCGGATGCGCTGCGCTACTTCATCGCGGTGGCCGGGCCGGAGACCACCGACGCCGACTTCACCTGGGACGAGTTCGTCCGGCGGACCAACTTCGAGTTGGCCAACGAGTGGGGCAACCTGGTCAACCGCTCGGTCTCGATGGCGCACAAGAACAACGGCTCGATCCCGACCCCGGGCACGCTGCTGGACATCGACCACGACCTGCTGACCGCCTCGCGCACGGCTTTCGACACCACCGGCGCTCTGCTCGGCCGCAACCGGTTCAAGCAGGCGATCGGGGAGGCGATGCGGGTCGTCGGCGCGGCCAACAAGTACATCTCCGACACCGAGCCGTGGAAACTCAAGGACGATCCCGATCGGCGTGACACCGTGCTGCACACCGCGCTGCAGGTGGTCTCGGACGCGAACACGTTGCTCACCCCGTTCCTCCCGCACGCGGCCCAGCAGGTGCACGAGGCCCTGGGCGGCACGGGCGTCTGGGCGGCACAGCCGGAGATCCGCGAGGTGAATGAGGACGGCGGTCCGGACTATCCGGTCATCATGGGCGAGTATGCCGCCGAGCAGGCGGTTTGGGCGTCCCGGCCGATCGCTGCCGGCACGCCGCTGGTCAAGCCGACTCCGCTGTTCACCAAGCTCGACGAAAAATTGGGCCAAACCGGGCCTGACTGGGCCAGGATCGATGCCTGACCGCGCAATCCGGTGAGTTTGGCCGGGTAGTCGCGGTCAAATTCACCGGGTTGTCCACAGCCGGGTCATCGCATCGGGCGTCATCCCCAGATTTCGTCTCGGGCGGTCGATCCAGGCTCAGGTGCGGAGACTCTCGGCGTGCATCCACGCCTGCCCGTCCCCGCCGCCGTCGTCCGTCTCGCCCTGCATCAAGGCGGTGTCGTCACCCGGGAACAGGCAGTGGGCCTCGGACTCAGCCGGCACGTCATCGCGCGGCTGGTCAACTCCGATACCTGGAGGCGGGTCAGTCGGGGCGTCCTGTACACCGCGCCGGGCGAGCCGCCGTGGGACGCGCTCGCCTGGGCCGGCATCCTCGTCGGCGGTCAGCCTGCTCGGCTGGGGCCCGAGGCGTCCGGTCACATCTATGGCCTTCGGCCCGAGCCGCCGATGCCCGTGGACATCCTCGTCCCGGCCGGAGCGCACGTCATGCGCGCGGGCCCGTGGAGATTCCACCGCGAAATGCCCGATGTGCATTCCGCCCAGACAGTTGGCTCACCGCCGCGGCTGACCGTCGAGGACACCGTTCTCGATCTCGCCGGCGCGGGGACCGACGGAGATGCGGTCACTCTCGTCACCGACGCCCTGCGGCTCCGGCTGACCACGCCCAGCCGGCTCCGCGCCGCACTCGAGCGCCGAGCCCGGCATCCCCGGCGCCGGCTCCTCACCGATTTGCTGGCCGACGCCGACGGCATCGAGTCCGGGCTGGAACTGGCCTATCTTCGCGATGTGGAGCGGGCCCACGACCTTCCGCGAGCAACTCGACAGGGCGGTCGCCCGGACCTTCCCTACCGAACCGATGTCGAGTATGAGGACTACGGGCTCCTGGTCGAGTTGGACGGCCGGCGAGGCCACGAGGGTGTTGGTCGCTTTCGGGATATGAATCGCGACAACCGTCACGTGCTGAGAGGAAAGCCAACGCTCCGATATGGCTGGTGGGACGTGACAGAGCGACCCTGCGAGGTGGCCTGCCAGGTGTTCCTGGCGTTGGCGCAGCGGGGATACCAGCAAATTTTCGGCCGATGCCGTCGCTGCTCGGTCGTCCCCGAAGCCAACCTGGTGAATTTGGCCGGGTAGTCGCGGCCAAACTCACCGGGTTCTGGGCGCGAGACTCGGGGTGCCGGGATGGGTGCCGGGGAACCTCGGCGCCGCGGCCCGGGATCAGCCGGTCAGACATGGCGGTCAGGGCCGTGTACGCCTCGTCCGCGCCGTCCTGGCCCGAATGGCCTCGCGTCGGATCCGTTCCCTCGCGACTGGCTCCATCGCCTCAGTATGGCCGAGCCCTACGATCGCTGCCGTGACGACGAATCCACGGATCCTGGACGCCAGTGCGGCCGATGCGGCCGCCTGTGCCGCGATCTACGCGCCGTACGTGCTGGAGACCGCGATCAGCTTCGAGACCGAACCGCCCGGGCCGGCCGAGATGGCTGAACGCATCGCCGCCGCGACCCGAGCCCACGCCTGGCTGGTGCTGGAATCAGACGACCGCATCGTCGGCTATGCCTACGGCGGCCCGTTCAAGGCGCGGGCCGCGTACCGCTGGTCGTGTGAGGTCAGCGTCTACCTGGAGCGCGGTCGGGTGCGCACGGGTGGCGGTCGCGCGTTGTACGACGCGCTGCTGACCCGGCTGACCGATCGTGGCTACCGTACGGCCCTCGCCGGCATGACGCTGCCCAACGAGGCGAGTGTCGGACTGCACCGGGCGATGGGCTTCGACCTGGTGGGCGTCTACACCAGGATCGGCTGGAAGCAGGGCCGCTGGCACGACGTCGCGTGGATGCAGCGCAGCCTCGGGAACACCGACGACCCGCCACTCGCTCTCCGGTGACGGTTTTTGCTATAATCCATAGTGAAGCTAAGTAATCGCTCGGCAGAGTAATCGCTCGTGGGCTGAGCGTCGTCGAGGGAGCTGTGTGAGCCAGTCGGATCAGCAATCTTCTCACCTGTTGAAGCAACCCAAGTCGGTATGGGCCGTCGCCTTCGCCTGCGTCATCGCCTTCATGGGGATCGGCCTGGTGGACCCGATCCTGCCCGCGATCAGCGCGCAACTCGGCGCGACGCCGGCCGAGACCATGCTGCTGTTCACCAGCTATCTGCTGATCACCGGAATCGCGATGTTCTTCACCAGCTTCGTCTCGAGCCGGATCGGCGCCGAAGCGGACGCTGCTGGCCGGCCTGGTGCTGATCGTGATCTTCGCGGCGCTGGCCGGGGCATCCGACTCGGTGAACATGATCATCGGCTTCCGCGCCGGCTGGGGCCTGGGCAACGCGCTGTTCATCTCGACCGCACTGGCGACGATCGTCGGCGCTGCGGCCGGTGGTGCCGACAGCGCGATCATCTTGTACGAGGCGGCGTTGGGACTCGGCATCGCGGTCGGCCCGCTGCTCGGGGGCGCGCTCGGCGGAATCTCCTGGCGGGGGCCATTCTTCGGGACCTCGATTCTGATGGCCGTGGGCCTGGTGCTGATCTTGATCTTGCTCGACCGGTCGACCGGTACTCCCCACCCGGTCCGACTGTCGGCGACCTTCCGCGCCCTGCGGCACCCCGCTCTGTTGACCCTGGGGATCGCCGCCCTCTTCTACAACTTCGGGTTCTTCAGCCTGCTCGCGTACACACCGTTCCCGCTCGACGCGGCGGCGAAGGCGGCCGGTCTCACCACCTTCGGTGCCCACCAGCTTGGCTTGATCTTCTGTGGCTGGGGAATCTGCCTGGCCATCACATCGGTCTTCGCCGCTCCGCGGCTCACCCGGAGGTTCGGCCGCCAGCGGGTGCTCTACGCCATGTTGTTGCTGCTCGCCGTCGATCTGGCGGTGATGGCGGTGCAGGTGCACAACCTGACCGCGCTGATCGTCGGCACCATCGTCGGTGGTCTGTTCCTCGGGGTGATGAACACCGTGCTCACCGAGTCGGTGATGCACGCCACCGATCTGCCGCGCAGCGTGGCGTCCTCGACCTATTCGGGTATCCGCTTCGTCGGCGGTGCCGTCGCGCCCGCGTTGGCCGGGGTGATTGCCGCGCGGCTGAACGCGGGCGCGCCGTACTGGGTCGGTGCCGGTGCACTGCTGGTCTCCATCGTGGTGCTGGCCGTCGGACGACGCCATCTGGCCAGGCTCGAACCCGAACCAGCCACGAGGTCGCTGGAGGAGGCTCAGCTGCTCACTGCGGCTGACGCCTAGCGTTCAGTACGACGTGCCGCCGGACAGCGAGAGTGCGCCGACGGGATGCCAGACGGTCTTGACCTCCAGAAAGGCCCGCAATCGCGCCGTCCCCGGCGCACCGGCTGAAGTCGGGCACGCCTTTCGGCGCATAGACCCGCTTGACGGTCTCGCTCGCCGCCTGCTCGAGGCCGAGCCGGAGCTCGGCATCGGCCCCGGTGAGGTCCAACGCATTGACGTCGCCGTGCGCGGCCAGATGCGACGCGAGCTCCGAGGCTCGGCCGGTCACGATGTTGATCACCCCACCGGGCAGGTCGGACGTGGCCACCACCTCAGCGAAAGCCACGGCCACGCAGGGATCGGCTTCGGCGGCGATCACCACGCAGGTGTTCCCGCTGGTGATCACCGGGGCGATCACCGACACCAGGCCCAGTAGCGGCGATCCGCTGGGCGCCAGGATCCCGACCACACCGGTCGGCTCGGGCGCTGAGTAGGAGAAGAAGGGTCCGGAGACCGGATTGGCCCCGCCGAAGACCGCGGCCAGCTTGTCGGTCCAGCCGGCGTAGTGCACCAGCCGGTCGATCGCCGCCTCGACCTCGGCCGTGGCCTCGGTCTTGGAGGCGCCGCCACTGATCATGATGAGCTCGACGAACTGCGCGCTCCGTCCCTCCAGCATCTCGGCGATCCGGTAGATCACCTGGCCGCGGTTGTACGGCGTGGCCTTGGACCAGGCGCCGAAGCCCTTACGTGCGGCGACCACAGCGTCGCGGACGTCCTTCCGCGATCCCAGCGCCGCATTGGCCAGGAAGCCGCCCTTGGCGTCCAGTGCCTGATAGGTCCGACCCGACTCCGAGCGCGGGAAGGAGCCGCCGATGAACAGTTTGTAGGTCTTCGCAATCGCGAGATGGCTCATCGCGCCACCGCCTCGTCGTTGGTCTCGAGATAGGCGGCCAGCCCGGACGGACCGCCTTCGCGGCCGAACCCTGACTCCTTGTAGCCGCCGAAGCTGGCCGCCGGATCGAATCGGTTGAAGGTGTTGTCCCAGATGACGCCGGCCCGGAGGGCGGCGGCCATCCCCATGGCCCGGGAACCCTTCTCTGTCCACACCCCGGCCGACAGACCGTAGGGGCTGTTGTTGGCCTTGAGCACCGCTTCGTCCGGTGTCCGGAAGGTCATCGTGGTCAGCACCGGACCGAAGATCTCCTCGCGGGCGATCCGCATCGAGGGCGTCGCGTCGGTGAAGATCGTCGGGGCGACGAAAAAGCCATTCTTAGGCAGCGGGCAGGACGACGTCCAGACCTCGGCGCCCTCGGCTACGCCGGCCTCCATCAGGGCGGTGATCCGCTTGAGCTGGACGGCGGAGTTGATGGCGCCGACGTCGGTGTTCTTGTCCATCGGGTCACCGACCCGGAGCGTCTCCACCCGCTGCTTGAGCCGTTCGACGAACTCCTCGGCGACCGATTCCTGGACCAGTAGCCGGGATCCGGCGCAGCACACCTGGCCCTGGTTGAAGAAGATCCCGTTGACGATGCCTTCGATGGCCTGATCCTGAGCGGCGTCGTCGAAGACGATGTTGGCACCCTTGCCGCCGAGCTCGAGGGTGATCCGGCGACCGGTGCCGGCCAATTCGCGCTGGATCCGCCGGCCGACCGCGGTCGATCCGGTGAACGCCACCTTGTCGATCCTGGGATGGGTGACCAGCGCCGAGCCGACGTCGCCGGCCCCGGTGATGATGTTGACCACGCCCGGCGGAAGATCGGCGTCGGCGATGATCTCGGCCAGCACCAGGACCGACAACGGCGTGGTCTCCGCGGGCTTGATCACCACCGTGTTGCCGGCGGCCAGGGCCGGCGCGATCTTCCAGGCCGCCATCAGCAGCGGAAAGTTCCACGGGATGACCTGGCCGGCGACCCCGAGGGGCTGCGGACTGGAACCGAAGCCGAGGTGCTGCAACTTGTCGGCCCAGCCGGCGTGGTAGAAGAAGTGCTGCGCGGCGTTGGGCACGTCGAAGTCGCGGGTTTCCTTGATCGGCTTGCCGTTGTCCAGGGTCTCGACGACGGCCAGCTCGCGGGAACGTTCGGCGATCCCGCGGGCGATGCGGAACAGGTACTTGCCCCGCTCGGCGCCCGACATCGGGGACCAGACCTTCTCGTACGCCCGCCGCGCGGCGGCGACCGCGGTGTCGATGTCGGCCGCAGTCACGGTGGAGACCGTGGACAGGCGCTCGCCGGTACCTGGATTCAGTGTGTCCAGATCATCGCCGGAGCCCTCGACGAACGTCCCGTCGATGTACGGCAGATAGCGATCCTTGATCGCCGCGATGCTGCCCGATTCGGGAGCCGGCGCGTATTCCCAATCCATGATCGATGTCTCTCAGTCGACGGTGACGTAGTCGGCGCCGGTGTAGTGGCCTTCGAGCTGGGCCCGGCGTTGCATGATCAGATCGTTCAGCACCGACGAGGCGCCGAACCGGAAGTAGTACGGATCGAGCCATTCGGGTCCGGCGACCTCGTGCACGGCCACCAGATACCGGATCGCGTCCTTGGCGGTCCGGATGCCGCCGGCCGGCTTCACTGCGCGTCGCTCGCCGGTCTCGGCCTTCCAGTCCTTGACGGCCTGCAGCATGACGTGGGTGACCGGCAGCGTCGCCGCCGGCGAGATCTTGCCGGTGGAGGTCTTGATGAAGTCGCCGCCGGCCAGCAGCGCGAGCCAGGAGGCGCGGCGGACGTTGTCGTAGGTGCCGAGTTCGCCGGTTTCCAGGATGACCTTGAGCCGAGCCGACCCACAGGCCTGCTTGATCGCCTTGATCTGCTCGAAGACCAGGCCGTAGCGTCCGGCCAGGAATGCGCCACGGTCGATCACCATGTCGATCTCGTCAGCCCCGGCGTCGACCGCGTTCTTCGTGTCCGCGAGCTTGACCTGCAGGCTCGCCCGGCCGGACGGGAAGGCCGTGGCCACGGCGGCGACCAGGACTCCGGATCCGCGCAACTCCTCGGCGGCGGTCGGCACCATGTCGCCGTACACGCAGATCGCCGCCGTACGCGGGGTGTCCGGGTTGTCGGGATCCGGAAGCATCGCCTTGCGGGCCAGGTTGCGCACCTTGCCCGGTGTGTCGGCACCCTCCAGCGTCGTGAGGTCGACCATCGAGATCGCCAGATCAATCGCCGCCAGCTTGGACGCCTTCTTGATCGATCGCGTGGCCAGTCCGGCCGCCCGCTGCTCCACCCCCACCGGATCGACGCCCGGCAACCCGAAGAGAAAGCGGCGGAGCGCGGCCTCGTCGGCACCGGCGTCAGCCAGATGCGGCGGCAGCGTCATGGTCGCGGCAGCGGATCTCGGCGCGAGATTCTTCGTCGAAGCGGGACCCATGCACCTGATCCTATGTCGCAGCACTCGACGCGGGCCGTTGACTACTAACGTTCGAGGCAGCGGGCAGCGTCCGCGGTATCTGGCGGCGCACCGCGTACCTCTCACTGGTAACAGCGATCTGTTGGGAGAGCGATGAAGGCGCGTGGCCCGGCATCGACGATGAACGTCGCCGATCAACTCACCGTGCTCTCCCGCACCCAGATCGAGCGGCGCGGCCGCTGGCGCTCGTTCCGGCGATCGCTGAGCGCGGTCATCGGCATGATCGTGATCTTGACCCCGCTCTATCTCACCTGCGCCGCCGTGCTTCCGACCGTCGCCGACATGCCGTCCTCGGTCCCGGCCCGGATCGTGCTGTTGCTGGAGGTCGCGCTGATCCGGTACTACTTCCAGTTCGCCTGGCGGTGCCTGGAACTGGTGAACTCGGCGCGGGCGCTTCCGGTCTTCCGCCGACTGGTCTTGATCATGGTCGGCCTGGTGGCCATCGGTGGGGTGCTCGACCTGATCGAGAACGCGATCGCCTGGATGCGGGTCGGCGACGCCCTGGACTACCCGGTCTCCCTCATCGTCACCGAGTGGCTGTTCTGGTCGCACATCGTCGTCGCGGGCGTCGGTCTGCTGGGCTGCGTAGGGCTGGCTGTCGCCAGCAGCGCCGGTCTGTGGTGGCGGCGGAGCGGCGCGATGTTCGAGCGGCGGTGGGCCCTGAACAATCTGCCGCAACGCTGGGTCGACCAGGCCCGCGCGTCCTCCCAGCGAGCGTGGATCCAACGCTGGCGGGCCACCCTGGACGGCGGTTCCGACCAGGTACCCGAACCGGAGCGCGGCGGCACGGTGATCTGCTGCTCCGGTGGCGGCATCCGCTCGGCATCGTTTTGTCTCGGCGGCCTCCAGGAACTGGGGCAGCGCGGCGTCTACCGCGACGCCAAGGCCGTCGTGGGAGTCAGCGGCGGCGGCTACATCGCCGCCGCGCTGCATGTCCTGCGCTGGCGCTCCAAGGACAACCTGGGCGACGACTGGTCGCCGCTGAGTCCCGAGGCCTTCGCACCGACCAGCGAGGAGACACGCTGGCTGCGACGCCACACCCGCTATCTATTCGACTCACTCAAGCAGGCCACTCTCGCCGCGCTGGCCATCGTGTTCGGCATGACGGTCAACCTCTTCTGGTGCGCCCTGGCCCTCGGTGCGCTGGCTTGGTGGCTCGGCTGGTTGCTCAACGCATCAGGCGGACTGGTCGGCTGGAACAGCCTCGTGGCCGTCGGCGGTGAGTACCAGGGTGCCTGGGCCTGGCTCGGCTATTTCTGGGTGTTCCCGGTCGTCGGGGTCGCCTTGTTCGTGCTCGAGCGCTTCACGATGCGACTCGTCACGCTGCCGGTCACCATCCGCGAGGGTCTGCGGACGCTCGCGGTCGCGATGCTCTGGGTCGGGGTCGCGTCTGTGGGCGCCTGGTCGTCGGGCTACCGAAACTGATGGCGACGATTCACAACTACGCGGTGACCAGCGATTCGGTGTGGGCCGGCCTGATCCATGCGCTCGGCCTGGTCCCGGATGAGGCCTGCGGCGCTGTCGCAGGTCTCCTGCGGCACCCAGGACTTCGTCAATCTTTCGGTTCCCGATACCACCTGGGGATCCTTCGTTGCGGTCGCCGCATCGATCCTCGCGGTGGTCCGGTTCGGCCTGGCCAAGACGCCCGGCGAGGGAACGGCCGGAGACGGCGGGCGAATGGCGAGACTGGCCAGCATTCTCAAGCACGTCCTGCTGCCCTGGGCGGCGCTGATCGTGATCATCGTGGCGGCGCTGACCGTGCTGATGGGCTGGGTCGCCACCTTCGTCGGGAATCCGGTCGAGCTGGCCAACTGGCCGCTGGTCTACGGCTTCGTGATCGCGCTGGTCGTGCTCACGGTGTTCACCGATGCCAACTGGACTTCACTGCACCACTTCTACCGGGAACGGATCTCCTACGCCTTCCTCCAGCAGCGGGTCGGCGGCACGACCCAACCGCTGTCCTATCGGGAGCCGTTGCGATTCTCCGAGTCCGCGCCCGCGCCGGGTCGTGGCCCTGAACTGATCGCCTGTGCGGTCGCGAACGTCAGCGACGTCGAGTACGTGCCGGCCGACCGACGGGCGACGCCGTTCGTCTTCGATCACCGCAGCATCGGCTTGACCGACCGGGCGATCTGTCGGCAGATGCCGGCAGCCACGTATGAGTTCGCGGCCGACTTCCGGTTGCGTGATGCCACCATTCCGGCCGCCATGGCGATGAGCGGTGCGGCCTTCTCGCCGCTGGTCGGGCGGGAACATCGGCGGGTTGCGCCGTACAGATTGATCATGGCCCTGGCGAACGCCCGCCTCGGCGTGTGGCTGCCGAATCCCTTGTGGACCGACGATGCCCTCCAGGTCCGGCGGATGATTCGGCTGCGCCGCCGAGGATGCCAAGATCGCCTGGTACGCGCTGCCCGAGAACGAGCGCGTCTACCTCACCCAGTGGATGATCAGCGCCAAGGACCGCCAGTGGCTCGCGTCGGCGCTGACCACCGACGAGGCCTGGTTCTACGAAGTGCTCGACGGGCAGATACCGGACTGCGTGCAGTCGATCACCACGGCCCGCAAGCATTACAACCAAGATCAACTCGATCGGGTGCCGGTCCGGGACCTGATCTTCGAGGCGGTTCGGTCGGTGCTGAACCAGCCGGGCTCCTGGAGGCTGTTCAAGGAGGGCATCGGCAAGACCTCGCTGACCGAACGACGGCTCTACATCACCGACGGCGGGCACTATGACAACCTCGGGCTGGTCGAGGCGCTGCGCCGCCGGCCCGACGAGGTCTACGTTCTGGATGCGTCCAACGATGCCGAGAACTCCTTCCGGGCGCTGGGCGAGGCCATGGCCACCGCGCGCATCGATCTCGACTGCGAGCTGACCATCGACCCGACGCCGATGATGACCGGCGCGGATCACCTGGCCGGTTCGGCCTGGCAGACCGGCACCGCCCGGTACGCCGACGGCACGACGGCCCAGGTGCACTTCGTGAAGGCCCTCCGGACCCGGGACATGTCGCTGGACAACAAGGTCTACTCGCTGCTGCACCCCGACTTCCCGCGCACCAGCACCGGCGACCAGTTCTACGGCGAACTGGACTTCGAGGCGTACCGCCAGCTCGGCGTTCAGGCGACCCGGGCCCTGCTGGACGACATCGCGGCGCGGCCGGCGGCGCAGATCCCGGCCAGCGGGCCGTTTGCGCGCACAACGGACCAGAAGGCCGCGGTCTGAGCGATCGGGCCGTTTGCGCGCACAACGACGACGGCCGCGATCCGAGCGAAAGCGGGCCGTACCCGCGCACAACGGACCAAACGGCCGATCCGGCCGCCGCGATCAGCTGAACGCGCTGTACCCGGTGAGCGCTTGGCCGATGACCAGTTGGTGCACCTCGGAGGTGCCCTCGTAGGTCAGCACCGACTCCAGATTGTTGGCGTGGCGCATCACCGGATACTCCAGGGTGATCCCGTTCGCGCCCAGAATCGTCCGGCATTCCCGGGCGATCGCCAGCGCCTCCCGGACGTTGTTGAGCTTGCCGAGGCTGACCTGGCGGGGCTCCAGTCGATGATCATCCTTCAGCCGGCCGAGGTGCAGGGCGAGCAGGAATCCCTTCTGCAGCTCGAGAGCCATGTCGGCGAGCTTGGCCTGGGTCAGCTGGAACGACGCCAGGGGCCGGTTGAAGACCTCGCGCGACTTCGCGTAGTCGATCGCCGATTCGAGGCAGTCGCGGGCCGCACCGAGGGCGCCGAAGATGATTCCGAAGCGGGCCTCGTTCAGGCAGCGACAGCGGTCCGCCGAGCCCGGTGGCCTCCGGCAGCACCGCGTCACCGGGCAGCCGGACGTCTTCCAGCACGAGTTCGGAGGTGATGGAGGCGCGCAACGACAGCTTCTTGGTGATCTTGGGCGCCGAGAAGCCGGGCGTCTCGGCCGGCACCACGAAGCCGCGGATGCCCTTGCCGTCGCCCTCTTCGTCGGTCTGCGCCCAGACCACGGCCACGTCGGCCACCGAACCGTTGGTGATCCACATCTTGGTGCCGTTCAGCACCCACTCGTCGCCGTCCCGCTTCGCCCGGGTCCGCATCCCCGCCGGGTTCGAGCCGAAATCCGGCTCGGTCAGCCCGAAGCAGCCGATCGCGTCACCGGCGGCCATCCGCGGCAGCCAGTGCGTCTTCTGCTCCTCGCTGCCGAACTTCCAGATCGCGAACATGGCCAGCGATCCCTGGACCGACACCATGCTGCGCACGCCCGAGTCCCGGCCTCCAGCTCCAGGCAGGCCAGCCCGTAGGAGACCGCATTGGTGCCGGCGCAGCCGTAGCCCTGCAGGTGCATGCCGAGCAGGCCGAGCGAGCCGGCCTCGCGCATCAGGTCGAGGTCGAGATCACCGTGTTCGAACCAGTGGGCGATGTGCGGCTTGACCCGGCGGGTGACGAAATCGCGCACGGCGGCCTGGATGTCGCGCTCGTCGTTGCTGAGCAGTCCCTTCACGTCGAGCAACTCCAACGGCCCGGTGCCGTTCATCGGTCTCCCATCCCAGCCAGGGTGATGGCTGCTTTTTCGATCTCATCCTCGCCCAGCAGCACGTGCTGCGCGGCGGCGCCCAAGGGCACGAAGCTGTCCTGGCTGGAAACCCGGGCGATGCGGCCCGCCGAAGCCACCTTCCACCAGGGCCGTGATCACGCCCTCTCCGACCCCGCCGGAATGCCGCGTCTCGTCCACGACCAGGATCCTCCCGGTACGCCGGCCCGCGTCCAGCACGTCCTCGACGGGCAACGGGGCCAGCCAGCGAAGATCGATCACCTCGGCCTGGATGCCCTGCAGCGCGAGCCGGCGCATCACCCGCAGGCACATCGGCACTCCGTTGCCGAACGTGATCATGGTCAGGTCGTGCCCTGAGTCTGTGGAAGGGCGCGGTATAGCGCGCGGGCGCGCCGATCGGCACGTGCGCACCATGATCAACAGCGAGCCAGCCGCCGTCGCCGGCTCATGCAGATCGCGCCGGTGGTAGAGCGCGATCGGCTCCAGGAAGACCGACAGGGTCGCATCGGCGATCGCCGCGGCGACGCACGTCCGCAGCATCGCCGCGGCGTCATCGGCGCGGGCCGGGCAGGCGACGACCAGTCCGGGGATGTCCCGCAGCACGCCGACCGCGTTGTCGTTGTGGAAGTGGCCGCCGAATCCCTTCTGGTACGCGAGTCCGGCCACCCGGACCACCATCGGGTTGCGTGAACTGGCCCGTGGGAGAAGAACGGCAGCGTGGCCCCTTCGCCGCGAAGTTGATCTTCGGCGTTGTGCAGGTAGGCCAGGTACTGGATCTCCGGGATCGGGATCAGGCCGGCCAGTCCGGCACCGAGCCCCAGCCCGAGGATCGACTGCTCGTCGAGGACGGTGTCGAAGACCCGCGCCGCGCCGTGCTTCCGGGCGAGCCCGCCGGTCACGCCGTAGACGCCACCCTTGACCCCGACGTCCTCACCGAACATGATCACCCGGTGCTCGTTGATCAGCACGTCGTTGAGGGTGGGTTGATCGACTCGGCCAGCGTCCGCGGTTGATCATGAAACGTCCCGCGCAGAGACGTCCGCCGCCGAAGCGACCCGATCCGGCCGACGCAGCGCGATCGGCGCCATCACCTCCGCGGCCGAGCCCAGGCGGCGCTGATCACGCAGCGCGTCGATCTCGAGCGTCGATCTCCGCCCGGATCTGGTCGTATCGCGCAGCCGATCTGTTCCGGGTCTGCTCCGCAGGCGCGCAACTCAGAAGCCGTGGCCAGCAAGGGATCCCGGGGGTAATCGGCCTTGACCTCGCGCGGCGTACGGTAGCTGATCTCGGCGTCGCTGCCGGCGTGGCCGAGAAACCGCACCGTCCGCAGGTGCAGGAAGACCGGGCGACGCTTCTCGCGTACTCGCCGTACGGCCTCGGTGATCACCGACCGGGCCTCGGCCGGATCAGCGCCGTCGGCGAACAGATAGTCCAGCCCAGTGCGGGATCCGTACGCGGACTCGATCCAGGCCGGTGGCGTCGGTACCGAGACGCCCCACCCGTTGTCCTCGCAGACGAACAGGATCGGCACCGGCAGCCCGCGGAAGCCGGCGTTGATCGCGGTGTTGATCGCGCCGACCGCGGTGGAGTGATTGGCCGACGCGTCGCCGAACGAGCAGACGACCACTGCGTCAGCCGGCCACTCGCAGTCCACTCCCAGCCGGTGGGCGCGGTGCAGCGCGACGGCCAGACCGACCGCGCGCGGCAGGTGCGAGGCGATCGTCGACGTCTGCGGGATGATGCCCAGGTCGGGATGCCCGAACACCTTGTGCCGGCCCCCGGCGATCGGTTCGTCGGCCAGCGCCATCAAGCCCTGCAACACGTCGCGGACCGGCGTCGAGCCCGGCACCTGCTGGGCCCGCGCGACGTAGAACGCTCCCGACCGGTAGTGCAGCAGGGCCGGATCAGTCGGCCGCAGGGCGGTCGCGACGAGCGCATTGCTCTCATGGCCGGCGGAGCCGATCGTGTAGAAGCCCTCGCCCCTGCTGCTGCAACTCCCGAGCCACGAAGTCCAGATGCCGGCTGGTGGCCTGCGCCTCAAACACCCCCCACCAGACGTCCTCCGCCGACTTGTCAGACTCTGGGCGCGCTGGGGCGACCCAGCATCTGACAAGTCGGCGAGGGCGGTGCGGGTGTACGCGGTCGAGGGGATGCATGGGTGCGCGAGTCAGAGGCGATAGGTGGTGTCGGGGGTCAACTCGACGGTGTCCATCTGGGCTTTCTGCAGCCGGCCCGAGTAGTCCCAGTTGACCGACTGCCAGCGGGTGAACTGGTCGAGCACCCAGATCCCGGACTGCCGGGATCCGTTGCCGGACTTGCCGTTGCCACCGAACGGCAGGTGCGCCTCCGCGCCGGAGGTGGAGTTGTTGATCGACACCATGCCGGCGCCGATCTTGTCGCGGAACGTGAAGGCGTCCTTCGGGTCGGTGGTGTAGATCGACGAGGACAGCCCGTAGCCCGGCGCGTTGGCCAGGTCGATCGCCTCATCGAGCGTGCGGTAGGTGGCGATGCCGATGATCGGGCCGAACGTCTCCTCCATGAACAGCCGATCACCCGGCCGGACGCCGTCGACGACCACCGGGTGGTAGAACAGGCCCGCTGCCGGCTCGCCGACGAAGCCATCGCGTGGGTTGTCCGCGGTGATCCGGCCCGTGGCCGCCTGCGGCTTGTGGTGCGGCTCGATCCAGTCGAGGAACTCCTCGTACCGCTCAGCGAACTTGGCATCCAGCATCGGCCCCATCAAGCACGTCTTCGGTGGGGTCGCCGACCTTCGCTGCCGCCACCGCGGCGTTCAGCTTGGCCAGGAACTCGTCGTGAACACTCTCGTGGACGATGATCGTGCCGAGCGAGGTGCAGCGCTGACCGCCGGTGCCGAAGCCGGAGAACAGGGCGCCTTCCACGGCGAGATCCAGTTCGGCGCTGGGCGTGACGACCAGCGGATTCTTACCGCCGAGCTCCAGGCAGGCGGTCTGCAGATGTCGCCCGGTGAGCGCGCCGATCTCCTGCCCGACGGCTGAGGATCCGGTGAAGCCGACCTTGTCGATCAGCCCGGCGTCCAGCGATCGTTCGAGGCCGGCGAACGTGGCGGGTCCGTCGGCGTGCACGATGTTGAACACGCCGTCGGGCAGCCCGCCGCCGCGGACGAAGATCTCGTGGAAGGCGGCGCGAGGCGACCGCGGAGTATTCGGCCGGCTTCCAGAGGATCGTGTTGCCGGCGAGCAGCGCGGGCACGATGTACCAGGCCGGCACGGCGACCGGGAAGTTGCCGGCCGTGATCACCGCGACCGCTGCCGACCGGCTTACGGAAGGTGAACAGCTGCTTGTCGGGCATCTCGCTCGGCACCGTCTGGCCGTACGAGCCGACGGCCCTCGCCGAGGAAGAAGTCGCAGGTGTCGACGATCTCGCGGACCTCGCCGAGCGCCTCGGCGTACGGCTTGCCGATCTCCGCGGTGACCAGCCGGGCCAGCGCTTCGGCGTTGTCTTCGACCAGCCGGCCGATGTGGGCGATCGCCCGGCCGCGCATCGGCGCCGGCACCGCAGCCCAGGCCGGCTGGGCCGCCTTGGCCGCCTCCGCCGCCGCGACGAAGGTGGCGGCGTCGGCGAACGAGACCTCACCGACGACTTCG
Organism: uncultured Actinomycetota bacterium; assembly: GCA_963723815.1. Classification (GTDB taxonomy): domain Bacteria; phylum Actinomycetota; class Actinomycetes; order Propionibacteriales; family Propionibacteriaceae; genus Microlunatus. Next base: position 124,939 of record CAVRSH010000024.1, read on the forward strand.
TCCAGCTGCGCGGGGTTGGTGCTCGGTACGGTGCGGACGCCGGTCGCCGGGGACCCGCCGACGATCGAGGTCACAGGCGTGTTCATCGACCTCTCCTTCTGGCCTCAGATGCTCACCGAGGGATCGGCTGACCGCACGCGACCGCCTCGTCCAGTTCATCCTCGCTCACCGAAAGCGCGGGCCGGAACCGGATCGACCGTACGCCGCAGGGCAGCACGATCACGTGCTCGCGTCTTGCGGAGGTCGGCGACCAGCGCATCGCGCTCGGCGGGCGTCGGCAGGTCGCAGGCGACGAACAGCCCGCGCCCGCGGACGTTGCTGATCCTGCCGGTCTCGGCGCTGATGCGCCTCGAGCCCGGTCACCAGACGCCGCCCTTGGGCCCCGCCGCCTCGATCAGGCTGTCGGACTCGATGATCTCCAGGATTCGGCCGCGCCCGGACCATGTCGACGAGATTGCCGCCCCAGGTCGAGTTGATCCGCCCGGACACCCGGAACACGTTGTCCGGCACCTCGTCGACCCGGCCGCCGGCCATGATGCCGCCGACCTGGGCCTTCTTGGAGAAGGCGACGATGTCGGGCTGGACGCCCAGCTGCTGGTAGGCCCACGCCGTGCCGGTGGTGCCGACGCCGGTCTGCACCTCGTCGAAGATGAACAGCGCGTCGTGATCATGAACGATCTGCTGCAGCGCCTGGAAGAACTCCGGCCGGATGTGGTTGTCGCCGCCCTCGCCCTGGATCGGCTCGGCGATGAAGGCGGCGATGTCGTCGCGGTGGTCGGCGAACGCCGCGCCGCGCCTGGTCCAGCGCGAGCTCCTCGGCCGCGACCACCTCGTCGAGATGATCATGCGAGCGGGAAGGTGATGGCCGGCACGTCGAGGCGCGGCCAGTCGAACTTGGGATACCGATCGGTCTTGTTCGGCTCGGTGTTGGTGAGCGAGAGCGTGTAGCCGCTCCGGCCGTGGAAGGCCTTGGTCAGGTGCATGATCTTGGTGCCGAGCCTGGGGTCGCGGCCGGCGGCCTCGTTCGTGTCGGCTCTTCCAGTCGAAGGCGACCTTCAGAGCGTTCTCGACCGCGAGCGCGCCGCCCTCGATGAAGAACAGGTGCGGCAGTGCCGGGTCGCCGAGCACTCGGACGAAGGTCTCCACGAACTCGGCGTACGCCGTGGTGTACATGTCCGGGTTGGCCGGCTTGTTGGCGGCGATCTCGGCCAGTTCGGCCATGAACGTCGGATCGTCGACGATGCCGGGCGGATTGATGCCCAGCGGGGCCGAAGCGAAGAAGGTGTACAGGTCGAGGTAGCGCTTGCCGTTGCGGGCGTCGACGAGTCGGGAGCCGTGGCTGCGCTTGAGATCGACGACGAGCTTCATCCCGTCGGTCAGGACGTGACGTCCCAGGATCTGGTGCACTTCAGACGGTAGAACGTCCACATGCTCGGCCATCAGGCCCTCCTCGATTTTCTTGCGTGATACGGCAGGTTGCGACAATATATCCTGCGAGCTAAGGAGTAGGCGAACAATCGTGGCGACCGGGACTCAAACCGGAAGAAGTTCTGTGAGCGGCTGAAGGAACCGTAGGCAGAAGCTAGTTGTGATCGAACCTACGTTCGAATATAGTCCTCACATGAACGCAGCCGGGGTGGAATCGTTGCTCGATCAGGTCCGAGTCGGGCTGACCACCTTGGTCGACCTGTTGCCGACGGACGCGTTGTCGGTCGTCGATGCGTGCGACCGATTGGACCTCTGGCAGGACGCGCAGGTCGTGCTGGCCGACTTGGCGCTGGTCGAGCGGTCGCTGGCTGCCGCCGGTCAGTCTGGCGGAGAGTCCGAGCGCGACCGACATCTCGGCACGGAGAAGGGACAGCGCCGCCCGGGTTCGCCGACGATCGCCACCCAGACCCTCCGCCGTGACCGGGCTTCTGGCTTCGAGATAGCACTTCAGCTTCGGTTCGGTGCCCGACGGGCGGACCACGACCTTGATCGACTCACCGGTGATCAGGACCCCGTCGGTGGGTGGCAGTTCCGGACTGCCGTTCGCGAGGTCGACGACGCTGACCGGTTGGCCGAGGAGTTCGGCCGGTGGCTGGGCCCGAAGCCGGACCATGGCCTCGGCGATGAGGCTGAGATCGGCGACCCGCACGGCAAGCTGATCGGTCTCATAGACGCCATAGGTTCGGGTGATCTCGTCGAGCCGATCGGCGACGGTGAGACCGGCCGACTTGAGCTCGGCGGCCAGCGTGAGGACCCGGATCAGGGCAGAGACGCCGTCCTTGTCCGGCACGGCCGCCGGGTCGACGCAGTAGCCGATGGCCTCCTCGTAGCCGTACGCCAGTCCGGGTACCCGGCCGATCCACTTGAAGCCGGTCAGGGTGTAGACAAACGGCTGCGCGTACGCGGCCGCCATGACCGACAGCAACGAACTCGAGACGACCGAGCAGGCGTAGGTGCCGCGTACGCCGCGGCGCAGCGCGTCGTCGCCGAGGAGGCAGCCGAGTTCGTCGCCGCGGAGCATCCGCCAGCGGCCGTCGATCGGCGCGGCCACGGCACACCGGTCGGCATCGGGATCATTGGCGACCACCAGGTCGGCGCCTCGATCCTCGGCCAGCGCCAACGCCAGGTCGATGGCCCCCGGCTCCTCCGGATTCGGGAAGGCGACGGTGGGAAAGTCCGGGTCCGGAGCGGCCTGTTCGGACACGACGGCCGGAGGGTCGAACCCGCTCGTCGCGATGGCGCGGTCGACGATCGCTCCACCCACGCCGTGGAGCGGGGTGTAGACCCAGCTGAGCTTGCGCGGCGCATCGGCCGGGACCAGCGAGGCGAGCCGGGTTAGGTACGCGGTGACCAGCTCATCGCCCAGCACCCGGTAGGACGCCGCCCGCGGCACGTCCGACAGCCGGCGGGCGGCGATCTCGTCGATCCGGGCCGCGATTTCGGCGTCCGCCGGTGGCACGATCTGCGAGCCGTCGCCCAGGTACACCTTGTAGCCGTTGTCCTGCGGCGGGTTGTGCGACGCCGTCACCACGACGCCGGCGACGCAGGAGAAGTGCCCGATGCCGAAGGCGACGACCGGCGTCGGCAGCGGACCGGGGACGATGATGGCCTCGAAGCCGGCGCCGGTCATGATCTCGGCGGTGTCGGCGGCGAAGATGTCGGAGTTGTGCCGGGCGTCGTAGCCGATGATCACCCGCCCGCCGCCCTGGCCGTGATCGATCAGGTAGGTCGCCAACCCGGCCGCGGCCTGGCCGACGACCACCCGATTCATCCGGTTCGGCCCGGGGCCGAGCGCTCCGCGCAGCCCCGCCGTGCCGAACTCGAGCCGTCCGGAAAAGGCGTCAGCGAGTTCGAGGACGGCCCGCTCGTCGCCCTGCTCGGCGGCGGTCAGCAGGCTCTCGGTCCGCCGCCGGGTCTCCGGATCGGGATCCTGCTCCAGCCAGGCCGCGATCTGCCGAGCGAGATCGGCCTTCACAGGGCGGCTGCGATGCCGGCCAGCAAGGTACGCAGCCGCGGCGCCGCCTCGCGGCCGGCCTCCAGCACCTCGGCGTGGTTCAGCGGTTCGGGCGAGATGCCGGCCGCCGGGTTGGTGACCAGCGAGATCCCGAGAACCTCCAACCCGGCCTCCCGGGCGGCGATGGTCTCCAGCGTGGTCGACATGCCGACCAGATCGCCGCCCAGCACGCCGACCATCCGCACCTCGGCCGGGGTCTCGAACTGCGGCCCGTGGAACTGGACGTAGACGCCCTCCGGCAACGGCTGGATGCCCTGGACGAGATCGCGGAGCCGCTTGGAGTACGCCTCGGAGAGGTCGATGAAGGTCGCGCCCAGGAGCGGCGTCGCACCGGTGAGGTTGATGTGGTCGCGGATCAGCACCGCGGTTCCCGGGGCGCCAGTCCGGGTTGAGGCCGCCGCAGCCGTTCGTCAGCACGATGATCTTGGCGCCGGCGGCGGCCACCGTCCGTACGCCGTGCACGACCTGTTGCACCCCGAGACCCTCGTAGTAGTGGGTTCGGCCGGTGAAGATCGCACTGATCCGGCCCGCGCCCGGTCCGCACGATCCGCAGCGCGCCGCCGTGGCCGATCACCGTGGGCTTGGCGAAGCCGGGCATCTCCGCCAGTTCGCAGCTGCCGATCAACTCACCCAGATCATCGGCGGCCGCCGACCAGCCCGATCCGAGCACGAAGGCTGAATCGAGACCGGGGATGCCGAATCGTTCGCGGATCGCGTCCGCGGCCCGGCTCGCCAGCGCGTACGGATCGGGCGGCGAGGATGCAGCAACAGCGGACATTTCCGCACTATAGAGCCATTCAGCCGCGTCCGCAGTCAGACGCGTCGGCAGTCACCAGCCGCTGGAGCAGGGCCGCGCGCGCAACTCCTCGACGTAGTCGCTGGGGGCACCGGCGGCCTCGGCCGCGTCGGCCAGGATGCCGATGGTTCGGGCGCTCGGCATCCCGCCCTCGAAGTCGTCGAGCACATAGATCCACGCCGGCTGCTCGCCGTCAAGGGTGGCCACCCGGACCCGGACCTTCCGGTACAGGCCGCTGTGCGCGCTCTCCCATTCGTCCAGGGTGAGCTCGTCGGCCGGCGTCACGTCGTACAGGGCGACGAACACCTGGGCGTCGGCGTCCTCGGCCATGGTCGGCAGTGCGCCGTCCCAGCCCTCCCCGCCGAAGGTGATCCGCCAGCCGAGCAGCCAGCCGATGCCCCGCTCGGGCGAGTGCGGACAGCGCTCGGCCATCTGGCGCGGGTCGAGGTTGCTCCCGTACGCGGCGTAAAGCACACCGGGAGGCTATCGGTTCGGTCGCCGCGCAGGCGAGATGCAAGAATGCCCAGGGTGACCCGAGTGGTGATTGTCGGTGGCGGACCCGGGGGCTACGAGGCGGCGCTGGTGGGCAGCCAGCTCGGTGGTGAGATCACCCTCATCGACTCTGACGGGCTCGGCGGATCGGCGGTGCTGACCGACTGCGTGCCGTCCAAAACCTTGATCGCAACCGCCGAGGTGATGACCGAGGTGAATGAGTCGGCGGAGCTCGGCCTGCGCTTCGGCGCCGAGGACCCCGGCGACGCCAAGGCGGTCGTCCATGTCGACCTGGCGGCGGTCAACCAGCGGGTTCTGGGGTTGGCCAAGCGACAGTCCGACGACATCGTCGATCGAGTGCTGCGGGAGGACGTGAGGCTGGTCCGGGGCCACGGCCGGATGGACGGACCCGACCGGGTGGTCGCCGACACTGCCGACGGCGAGCAGACATTCGACACCGACGTGGTCCTGCTGGCCACCGGGGCCCGTCCGCGCGAGCTGCCGGACGCCAAGCCCGATGGTGAACGGATCCTCACCTGGACCCAGGTCTACGCGCTCACCGAGTTACCCGAACGGCTGATCGTCGTCGGCTCGGGGGTCACCGGTGCGGAGTTCGCCAGCGCGTACCACGCCCTCGGCTGCGATGTCGTCCTGGTCTCGTCCCGCGACCGCGTCCTGCCGGGCGAGGACGCCGACGCGGCGCAGGTGCTGGAGGACGTGTTCGCGCGCCGGGGCCTGATGGTGCTGTCCAAGTCGCGCGCGCAGTCGGTCGCCCGCGACGGTGACGGAGTGATCGTCACCCTGAACGACGGTCGAACGGTCAGCGGCTCGCACTGCCTGATGGCGGTCGGCTCGATCCCCAACACCGCCGGCCTCGGCCTGGAATCGGCCGGGGTCGAGACCGACCGGGGCGGCTTCATCACCGTCGACCGGGTGTCCCGGACGACGGCGCGCAGCATCTATGCGGCGGGCGACTGCACGGGCGTGCTGCCGCTGGCTTCGGTGGCGGCGATGCAGGGCCGCATCGCCATGTGGCACACCCTCGGGGACGCCGTCTCGCCGCTGGATCTGAAGACGGTGTCGTCGAACGTCTTCACCGCGCCCGAGATCGCCACGGTCGGCGTCACGCAGTCGCAGGTGGACTCCGGTGAGGTGCCGGCCCGGGTGATCACCCTGCCTCTGCGCGGCAACGCCCGGGCGAAGATGCAGGGCAGCCGGGACGGCTTCGTCAAACTCATCTGCCGCAACGTCACCGGGATCGTGATCGGTGGCGTGGTGGTCGCGCCGCGGGCCAGCGAACTGATCTTCCCGATCGCCGTCGCGGTCGCCCAGCGGCTGACGGTTGACCAGGTCTCCGAGTCGTTCACCGTCTATCCGTCGATGACCGGCTCGATCGCCGAGGCGGCCCGACGCCTGCACGGTTCCCGCTCGATCAGCTGACGCAGGTAACCTCTGGGCGTGAGTGTGTGCGTGCCGGCCGCCGCTGCGACGGTGGCCGACCTGCTCCGCGGGCGCACCTGGGTCGCGCTGACCGGTGCCGGGATGTCGACCGACTCGGGGATTCCCGACTATCGCGGGCCGACGTCGATCCGGGCAACACCGATGCAGTTCAGCGAATTCGTCGCGTCGGCCGAGGCCCAACGGCGCTACTGGGCCCGGTCCTACCTCGGCTGGCGACGGATCGGCCGCGCCCAGCCCAATGCCGGGCATCGCGCACTCGTCGGTCTCGAAACCGCGGGTCTGCGCGGCGTGATCACCCAGAACGTGGACGGTCTGCACGCGGCGGCCGGCACCAGCAGCGTGATCAATCTGCACGGCGACATCGCGACCGTGATCTGCCTGGACTGTGGCCGGACCGCACCGCGACGCGACGTGCAGACCCGCCTCGCCCGGCTCAACCCCGGGCTGGACGAGCCGCCCGTGCTGGAGCACGCCGAACTGCGGCCGGACGGGGACGCCGTGGTGCGGGACTGGCACGATTTCGCCCTCGCGGATTGCGAGGCGTGCGGCGGACGGCTGAAACCCGATGTGGTGTTCTTCGGCGAGTCCGTGCCCAAGTCGCGGGTCGAGGCCGCTTACGCGCTGGTCGACTCGGCCGAGGTGCTGGTGGTGCTCGGCTCGTCGCTGACGGTGATGTCCGGGCTGCGCTTCGTCCGGCACAACGCCAAACGGTTGCGCGGCAACGTGATCATCAACCGCGGGCCCACCCGGGGCGACGACCTGGCCACGATCAAGCTGGACGCGGGCTGCTCGGAGACCTTGGCCCAGTTGGAGCAGGCCCTGACCACCGAGGTGTGACCCGCCGCATCGGTCAGTCGAACATGTCTCCGAACATGTCGCCGATCCCGCCCCCGATGTCGCCGATGCCGTCGCCGATCCCGCTGCCGATGTCGCCGATGCCGTCGCCGATACCGCCCCCGATGTCGCCGATGCCACCGAGACCGTCGCCGATGCCGCCGAACATGTTGCCCATGCCGCCGAAGAGCAGGCCGCCGATCAACATGCCCGAGAGCATGTCGCTACCACTCCACCGGCTGTAGTAGCCCTGGGCCCACGGCGCGTACGCCTGACCGCCCTCCCAGTAGGGCACCCGCTGAGCTCCGACCCGCACCGTCCGGATGTACGGATCGGCGCCCGCGAGCACCCGCTCGGCGTCGGCCGGACAGGCCGGCACGGAGCGGGCGATGCCGCCGGGAGGCGCCCAGTCGACATCGCGCGAGGACGGCCCGTGCGCCGGGTTGAAGAAGCACGGGGGTCGCTTGGCCGGCAACGGCTGTTTGGCGATCCGAGCCTTCACGCAGGCCACCGCGTACCGGCCGTCCTCGAGGATCTCGGTGACGTGCCGGATCTCGTCGGGCTTGGTCACCGCGTCGAGCGACATCTTGGCGTCGTCGTAGGCGTCCAGGGCCCGCTGGTAGTCCTGCTGCATCGGTTCGTCGAGCGCGTGGCCGGCAACGTCGGAGTCCAAGCGCTGCAACTCCTCGCCGAACTTGGTGACGTCCTCGTCAGCGGCGCGCTTGGACGTCGACAGTTGGGTCTCCAGGGCGGCCTGTTCCTCGGCCTTCCGCTGGTTGACGGCATGGCGCCGATACAGTCCCACTCCGCCGAAGACCACCGTGAGGAGGACCAGCAGGACTACCACTTCACCCATGAGCTTCAGTCTGCCCGGGGGTTCAGGGGAATCCCTGTGTATGGGCTTGTTCTTACCTATGTTTTAAGCGGAAACTACCGCACAACTAGTCGACGATTTCACACAGGCTGGACCCGCTGGTCACGGTCGCCCCCACCTCGGCGGTCAGCTTGCTGACCGTGCCGGCTCGATGTGCGGTGAGCGGCTGCTCCATCTTCATCGCCTCCAGGACCACGATCAGATCACCGGCCGCGACGACGTCGCCATCGGCGACGGCGACCTTGACGATCGTGCCCTGCATCGGCGAGGTCAAGACGTTGCCGGACGGCGCCTTCGCGGCCGCCGCTCCGCCGCCCCGTTTCACCGGCTTCTTCGCCTTCGCGGCACCGGTCGAGCCGCCGTTGATGGCGCCGAGACCGGCCGGCACCATGACCTCGAGCCGCTTGCCGTTGACCTCGACGACAACCTTCGAGCGCTCCGCCGCCTCGGCTGCCTCGCCGACCGGGCCCGTGTAGGGGGCGATCTCGCCGGTGAACTCCGTCTCGATCCAGCGGGTGTGCACACCGAAGTGCCCGTCCGCCGCGGTGTACGCCGGATCGTCGAGCACGGCGCGGTGGAAGGGCACCACCGTCGGCATGCCTTCGATCACGAACTCCCGGAGCGCTCGACGCGAGCGCGCCAGCGCCTGCTCGCGGTCGGCGCCGGTGACGATGATCTTGGCCACCAGCGAGTCGAAGCTGCCGGGGACGGTCATGCCGCTGAGGTAGCCCTCGTCCACCCGGACACCCGGGCCCGACGGTGGTCGCCAGGCGGTGAGGGTGCCCGGTGCGGGCATGAAGTTGCGGCCGGCGTCTTCGGCGTTGATCCGGAACTCGATCGAGTGCCCGGTGATCACGGGATCGCCGTAGCCGAGCGCCTCGCCCTCGGCAATCCGGAACATCTCGCGAACGAGGTCAAGGCCAGTGACCTCCTCCGACACGGGGTGCTCGACCTGGAGCCGAGTGTTGACCTCGAGGAAGCTGATGGTCCCGTCCTGGCCGACCAGGAACTCGCAGGTCCCGGCGCCGACATAGCCGGCCTCGGCCAGGATCGCCTTGGAGGATGCGTAGAGCCGATCGAGTTGATCCTGGGACAGGAACGGGGCCGGTGCCTCCTCGACGAGTTTCTGATGCCGGCGCTGCAGCGAGCAGTCGCGGGTGGACACCACGACCACGTTGCCGTGGGTATCGGCCAGGCACTGGGTCTCGACGTGGCGCGGCTTGTCCAGGTAACGCTCGACGAAGCATTCGCCGCGACCGAAGGCGGTCACGGCCTCTCGGGTGGCCGAGTCGAACAACTCGGGGATCTCCGCCATCGTCCGGGCGACCTTGAGCCCGCGCCCGCCACCGCCGAAGGCGGCCTTGATGGCGATCGGCAGGCCGTTCTCGGCGGCGAACGCGACGACGGCATCCGCGTCAGCCACCGGATCGGCCGTCCCGGGTACCAGCGGCGCACCGACCTTCTGAGCGATGTGCCGGGCTTGGACCTTGTCGCCGAGGGCTTCGATGGCCGCCGGCGGCGGACCGATCCAGATCAACCCGGCGTCGATCACGGCGGCGGCGAAGCCGGCGTTCTCGGCCAGGAATCCGTAGCCCGGATGGATCGCGTTCGCGCCGCTTCGGGCGGCCACGTCGAGGATCTTGGCCACGTCGAGGTAGGTCTCGGCCGGCGTCGCCCCGCCGAGCGCGTAGGCCTCGTCGGCGAGGGAGACGAACAGGGAATCGGAATCGGCGTCGGCGTAGACCGCCACGCTCGGCAGTCCGGCATCGACCGCGGCCCGGATCACGCGGACGGCGATCTCGCCGCGGTTGGCGACAAGCACCTTGCTGATCTCCACGTGGTCCTCCCTATCGCCGTCAGGTGTGCGGCTCACTCTAGTGGTCACGCCTCTCATGACAGCCGGAAGCGAACCCGATCGCCGGGCCGGAGTTGCGCGGCATGATCGGCGGCCCGATCGGTGAGCACCGCGATCACCGGATAGCCGCCGGTCACCGGGTGGTCGGCGAGGAAGATCAGCGGCTGCCCGGATGCCGGCACCTGGATGGCGCCGCGGAGCAGGCCCTCGGACGGCAACTCGTCGGTGATCTGCCGATCCAGCTGCGGTCCTTCGAGCCGCACGCCGACCCGATTCCCGTCCGCGCTGGCCGTCCATTCCTCAGCCAGCAAGAGATCCCACGCCTGGTCGGTGAACCAGTCCCGACGCGGGCCGGGAGTCAGGTCGATGAGCCGATGGGGCGGATTGGGCGGCGCGAGATCGATGTCGGGAAGGGGCCGGCGCGGCCGACAGAGCTTGAGTCGCTGGCCGGCCCGCAGCGGCTCCGGGCCGAGTCCGGACAGCGTGTCGGTCGAACGGCTGCCGAGGGTCCGGGTGATCTTGACCCCACCGCGGATGGCCAGATAGTTGCGCAGGCCGACCGGCGGCGGCTGAATGGCCAGTCGATCACCGGCCCGCAGCGGGAAGGAGCAGTGCGACGACGACGGCGAGGAGTTGACCAACAACTCGGTCGGCGCTCCGGTGACCGCCACCCAGCTCAGCGTCTCCATCGTGACCACCAGCCCGCCGAGGGTCGTTTCGATGGTCGCGGCGTCCTCACGGTTGCCGACGAGCCGGTTGGCGAGGTGGTGTGCGGCGCGGTCGGCGGCGCCCGAAGGAGAGACGCCCAGATGGGCCAGGCCGGGCCGCCCGAGATCCTGCACGGTCGACAACGGACCGGGTTGCTCGATGACGATCATGATCGACCCGACGGTGCGAAGCGGATCTGCATGCCCGGTTGCAGAAGGGCCGGCGGGTCTCGGTCGAGATCCCACAACGGTGCGTCGGTGCGACCGATCAGCTGCCAGCCCCCGGGGCCGGATCTCGGATAGATTCCGGACCAGTGGTCGGCGAGTCCGACCGCACCGGTGGGCACCTTCGTCCGCGGCGTCGCGCGACGCGGGACCCGGAGTCGCTCGTCCTCGCCGTGGAGATATCCGAATCCGGGCGCGAAGCCGCAGAAGGCGACCGTCCACCGCTGGCCGGTGTGAGCGGCGACGACCTCCTCGGCGGTCAACCCGGTGAGACGGCTCACCTCCTCCAGATCGGGGCCGGAGTAGTCCACCTCGATCACCAGCGATTCCTGATCACGAACACGGCGAGGTTGGCCGGGCAGGGTCAGCAGGGTCTTGCGGTCAGCCGGGGCGAGCGGCTCGCTGAGCCGGAGCAACAACGTCCGGGCGCCGGGAATGATCTCGGTGACCTGCTCGATCTGTGCCTTGATCACCGGCTGCACGGCCAGCGCGTCGGTCAGGTCGGCGCACTCGAGCAGCACGGCACGGGTGCCGTAGTCGAGCAACCTGCGGGTCATCCGGGGGACTCGACGAAGGAGCGGATCTCGACGCCGGCGCCATCCAGCGCGGCGCGTACGGTGCGGGCCATCTCGACGGCGCCGGGGGAGTCGCCGTGGGTGCACATCGATTCCGCCCGGCCCTGTTGGGCGGCGCGGACGGCGCGGACGGCGGCTTCCTGCGGGTCGTCGAGGAGCGCGTTCGGCTCGCGCCGGTCGACCAGGCGGCCGTCGGCGGTGTAGTTGCGGTCGATGAAGTACTCGGTCACGGGCCGCAAGCCGTACGCGTCGGTGATCCGCAGCAGCGCCGAACCCGGCAGGCCGAGGATCGGCAGCTCGGGGTCGTACGCGAGCACCGCCTCCACCACAGCCAGGGCCTGCGCCTCATGATCGACAACGGTGTTGTAGAGAGCGCCGTGAGGTTTCACGTAGCGGATCCGGCCGCCCTCGGCGCGAGCGAGGCCGTCCAGCGCGCCAAGCTGGTAGATCACCGCAGCGGCCAGGTCGGTGGGGGACATGTCGATGAAGCGGCGACCGAATCCGGCGAGGTCGGGATAGCCGACCTGGGCCCCGATCACCACGCCGCGCTGGATCGCCGTGTGGCAGGTCGAACGCAGGGTCGCCGGGTCACCGGCATGGAAGCCGCAGGCGATGTTGGCGCTGGTGATCAACTCCAGCATGGCGTCATCGTCACCCAGACTCCACCGGCCGTATGACTCACCCAGATCTGCGTTGAGGTCCACGGTCATCTACCCATCTTGTCAAGCAGGATGCGGTCGGCGACAGCCCGAGTCCGGAGATGGGTGTGGGCCCCTCCAAGTATGAGTTGCAGGGGCCCACTGGGTAGCCAGAGTGACATGACGTCTCCGGCTGACCGGGCGATTCGGCGGATCCCAACTGCCCGTCACCGGCTGCTGCGGCGAGTTGCCTCACCGTGCAGATCCTCGATTCATCCCAGTCGCGCATTCCCTTGCAGGAGTGCGTAAGAGATTTCTACCGCCTCGACCGGGACCCGGCAAGGCGTTCCGGCGAAGAACTTCGGGCAATTTCTTCGTCCACCGAACTGTCCACAGCTGTTGGGCTTTCGTGCACAGTCATGATCAACTTCTGCACAGGTCGATCCCCAGCCCCTGTGGACATCCGAGCCGCGATCTCCGGCCCGTCGACGGGCCGGTGGCCAGTACAGTGTCGACGTGGAGCCTGAACCCGATAGCAAAGACTGGACCTGGACGCTGTCTCGGCGCTGCGACGAGTGCGGGCTGGCGGCCGGTGAGGTCGATCCGGCGGATGTGGCCGAACGGGCCTACATCGCCGCTGAGGAATGGGTGCAGATCCTGCGTTCAAGTCCGGCGGTGGCGGCGCGTCCGCAACCCGACGTCTGGTCACCACTGGAGTACGGCGCGCATGTCCGGGACGTCATTCGCATCTTCGACGTCCGGCTCCAACTGATGCTGACCGAGGACGGCCCGACCTTCGATAACTGGAACCAGGACGAGACCGCGATAGCCGAGCGCTACGGCGAACAGGATCCCGAGATTGTCGCCGAGGAGTTGGAGACGGCCGTCGAGACATTCGTCGCCCGGATCCAGGGCCTCGAGCCGGGTCAGTTCGAGCGTCGCGCGCGGCGCTCCGACGGGGCCGAGTTCACCGTGGCGACACTGCTGCAGTACTTCCTGCACGACATCGTCCATCACCTCTGGGACGTGACCGGCCAGCAGGACGGCGCCATGTCACTCACGCTGGAATAGCTGGCTGTATAACTGGCTCGCTCCGCTCGCTCCGCTCGTAGCCGCCGTTCTCGTCACCGATCGTGAAACGGAAAAGCGTGTTTCACGATCAGCTCCTGGAATCGGCGGCGCGAAGATCGGCGATATGCGACGAGTCAACCAAACCTAGCGAGATCAGCGCGACACTTAGCTTCGAGCTCATCCAGTTCGGCCAGTGACTCATCGAGGTCGCGCCGCTTCGCCAGCAACGCATGTCGGCGCTTGTCGATGTCGGCGATCAAGAACTCGAGCTGGCCGCGACGCCCTGGCGTCTCGTCGTACATGTTGATCACGTGCGCGATCTCGTCGAGGGTGAAGCCGAGCCGCTTGCCGCGCAGGATCAGTTGCAGGCGTACCCGGTCACGATCATGAAAGATCCGCGTGGTGCCCTGTCGTTCCGGGGTCAGCAGGCCCCGGTCCTCGTAGAAGCGAATGGTCCGCAGCGTGGTGTCGAACTCGCTGGCGAGCTCGCCGATGGTCCACGTCCTGGTCTGCACACCCAGCTCCTCGCCGTGCTTACGTTTACGTAAACGTAAGGTAGGCTGTCCCGGTCGCCAGGTCAAGGTCGCCTGGCCGTCGAAGCGAAAGGACGTGCCGATGGCTGCCTCGTACGAGTTGAGTGAGGAACATCAGGATTTCCGGGAGGCCGTCGCCGAGTTCGCCGCCGACCAGTTGGCGCCGCACGTCGATCGGTGGAACGCCGCCCACGAGCTACCGCTGGAGGCCGTCAAGCAGATGGGCCATTTCGGTCTGTTCGGTCTGAGCGGCCCGGAGGAGTACGGCGGCGCGGGAGACTTCACCAGCCTGTGCATCGCGATCGAGGAGATCGGCCGGGTCGACCAGTCTCTGGGCATCACCTTGGAAGCGGCCGTCGGGCTCGGCGCCAACCCGTTGGCCCAGTTCGGCACCACCGAACAAAAACAGCGCTGGCTGCCCGACCTGCTGGCCGGACACGCGCTGGCCGCTTTCGGCTTGACCGAGCCCGAGTCGGGATCCGATGCGCTGGCCATGCAAACCCGCGCCACCTCCGGCGACGACGGCTGGGTGATCAACGGATCCAAGCAGTTCATCACCAATTCCGGCACCGACATCACGTCATTGATCACCGTGACCGCCCGCACCGGGACCCGGGACAACGGCAAGCCGGAGATCTCGACCTTGATCGTGCCGGGTGGTACCGAGGGTCTGGACGTCGGTCCGAGCTACCACAAGCTGGGCTGGCACGCCTCCGACACCCATCCGCTGAGCCTGAGTGATGTCCGCGTCCCGCACGACCATCTGCTCGGCGCCCGAGGCAAGGGCTATTCGCAGTTCCTCTCCATCCTGGACGACGGCCGGATCGCGGTCGCCGCGCTGGCGCTCGGCTGCATCCGGGCCTGCCGAGATCTCTCGGTCGGCTACGCGCTGGAGCGCCGGGCCTTCGGCGGACCCATCGGCCGCAAGCAGGCAGTGGCGTTCAAGATCGCTGATCTTGACGTGATGTGTCATGCCGCCGGACTGCTCGTCTACGCTGCGGCGACGATGCGGGATCGCGGTGCGCCGGCGGCGGAGTTGAAGCGCGCGGCATCGGTGGCCAAGCTCTATGCGACCGAGTCAGCAGTCACTGCCACTCGGATCGCGACCCAGGTCTTCGGTGGCTACGGCTTCATGGAGGAATATCCGATCGCCCGCTTCTATCGTGACGCAAAGGCGCTGGAGATCGGCGAGGGTACGTCGGAGGTTCAGCGGTTGCTGATCGCCCGAGCACTCGGGCTTCCGGTCGAGTAGTCGATCATGAACCGTCGACTGTCGCACGGCGAGGAGATCGCGGCGGCCCGGGAACGAGCCCTGGTGCCCAGCCCACCGGCCGCCGCGAAACTGGCCGCTCGGAACAAGCTCTTCGTCCGGGACCGGATCGCGCTGCTCTTCGACGACGACAGCTTCATCGAGGACGGCCTGCTGGCCAACGCGCTTGCTGATCGGCTGCCGGCCGACGGTGTCGTCACCGGCCGCGGGCTGGTGCAGGGCCGCCCGGCGCTGGTGGTGGCCAACGATCCCAGCGTGAAGGCCGGCTCCTGGGGCGCGCGCACGGTGGAGAAGATCATCCGGATGACCGAGGTCGCGTTGCGCGACGAGTTGCCGATCTTCTGGTTCATCGACTCGGCGGGGGCTCGGATCACCGACCAGGTCGACCTGTTCCCGGGCCGGCGGGGGGCCGGCCGGATCTTCCACAACCAGGTTGCCCTGTCCGGCAAGGTGCCGCAGATCTGCTGTCTGTTCGGACCGAGTGCGGCCGGCGGCGCCTACATCCCGTCGTTCTGCGACCTGGTGATCATGGTCGAGGGGAACGCGTCGATGTACCTCGGTTCGCCGCGGATGGCCGAGATGGTGGTGGGGGAGCAGGTGACCCTCGAAGAGATGGGCGGCGCCCGGATGCATGCGAGTGTGTCGGGCTGCGGTGATCAACTGGCCGGAGACGACACCGACGCGATCGAGCAGGCCAGGCTGTACTTCTCCTATCTGCCGCAGAATTGGCGATCCTCGCCGCCGACCTACGCGGGTGGCGAGCCGGCCCGCGACTTCAGCGATGATCTTGTTCCGGCCGAGGAGACGCGCGGCTACGACATCCGGGCGGTGATCGACGCCATCGTCGACGAGGGGTCGTTCTTCGAGGTGAAGCCGCTCTTCGCACCTGAACTGGTCACCGGCCTGGGGTTGCTCGACGGTGAGGTCGTCGGTGTCGTGGCGAATCAGCCGGCGGTCAAGGGCGGGGTGTTGTTCGTCGACTCGGCCGACAAGGGCGCGCGGTTCATCTGGCAGTGCGACGCGTTCAACATCCCGCTGCTCTATCTGGCCGATGTGCCCGGTTTCATGATCGGCAGCGCAGTGGAACGCCAGGGCATCATCCGGCACGGAGCCAAGATGATCACCGCCGTGGCCGAGGCAACGGTGCCGACCGTGTCGCTGATCGTCCGGAAGGCCTACGGAGCCGGGCTTTATGCGATGTGTGGCCCGGGTTTCGGCCCCGATGCCTGCCTGGCGCTGCCCACCGCGAAGATCGCCGTGATGGGACCCGAGGCGGCGATCAACGCGGTGTACGCGAACAAGATCGCCGAGATCGCCGACGCGTTCGAGCGCGCCGCGTACGTGGATCGGCTGCGGACCGACTACGAGCTCGACATCGACATCCTGCGGCTGGCCAGCGAGTTGATCATCGACGGCATCGTCGAGCCGCGTGACGTACGCCGGGAGTTGATCGCCCGGTTCGCGGCGGCGGCGACCAAGGACCGCCACTTCTCCAGTCGGCGACACGGCGTGCCACCGGTCTGACGAAGGAGAAATCAACTGCGGGCGGGACCGATGATCATGTAATGACTCAGCTCAGTCCGGGACCACGTCGCTGAAGTGCTCGACCAGCGGCGGGTGGGCGAAGAACGGCCCGATCGCCGCCCGCCAGGCCGTGAACAGTTCGGTCTCGCGGAAGTTCTGGTCGTGTGCCTCGACGGAATCCCACTCCACCAGCAGCACGAATCGGGTGGGTGATTCGATGCCGGCGGTCATCCGAACCGATTGGCAGCCGGGAGCGCCGGCGATGATGTGGTGCGCCCCGCGATAGGCGGCGGCGAACCCGTCCGGGTCGGTGACGTCGATACAGAGCTACCTCGAGAACCATGCGCCCGACCCTAGTGGTTCCGCAGAATATGGACGTCGTCAGATGGGCAACTTGCGGAACAGCGGTCGCGGTACGTGCCGCAGTCCCGACATCACGGCGCGCATCGCGCCAGGAACCCAGATCAGCGCCTTCTTGCTGTCGATCGCCTCGGCGATCGCCTCGGCCACCTGATCGGGGGTCACCGCCAGCGGCGCCTCGTCGATTCCGATCGTCATCTTGGACTTGACGAAGCCGGGGCGGACCACCAGCACCCGCACGCCGTGCTCGGCGAGCGCCTCGCCCAGCCCGAGATAGAAGCCGTCGAGGCCGGCCTTGGTCGAGCCGTAGACGAAATTGGAACGGCGGACCCGCTCGCCGGCCACGCTGGACATCGCCACGATCCAGCCGTGGGACTGTGCACGCATCTTCTGGCCGAGCAGCACGCCCAGGTGAACGGGCGCGGCATAGTTCACCTCGGCCAGCTCGAGGGCAAGATCAGCATCGGTCCAGGCCTGTTCGGGATCGCCGAGCAGCCCGAAGGCAACCAGCGCGATGTCGATGTCACCGCCTGCGAAGGCGGCGTCGATCGTCGCGGCATGCGATCGGTGATCACGAGCGTCAAGATCGACTTCGGTGACGGAGCAGCCCAGCTCACGCAACTCGACGCTGGCGGCGGTGCGACGCTCGGTGGGGCGGGCGGCCAACACCACCCGCAGTCCGGTGCGGGCGTATCGCCGGGCGAGGGCGACGGCGATATCCGAGGTGCCTCCCAGCAGCAACAGGGATTGCGGAACGCCGACTGCGTTGATCACAAAGTGCCTTTCCTAGCTGAGTTCGAGACGTCGAGCAAGATCAGAATTGAACAGCCCGGCCGGATCGACCGCACGGCGTACGGCCAGGAACTCGTCGAGCCGCGGATACATCCGCCGGAACGTGTCGGCGCTCAGCCGTGAGTCCTTGGCCAGGTACACCCGCCCGCCGGCGCCGACGACCTGCTCGTCCAGCGCGTTGCACAGCCGGTCGAGCCCGTGCTCGATGGGCAGATCGACAGTCAGGGTCCAGCCTTCCATCGGAAACGAGAGCGGCGCGCCGTTGCCCGGACCAAAGCGCTTGAGCACGTTGAGGCAGGACAGGTGGCCGGAGTTGACGATCATCTCGAAACACCGCAGGAAGGTCTCGCCCTCACTGAACGGCACCACGAACTGATACTGCAGAAAGCCGTTCGGGCCGTAGACCCGGTTCCAGTCGGCGACGATGTCGAGGGGGTGGAAGAACTGGGTGATGTTCTGCAACTCCCCGACCCGGTGCTTGGCTGCCTTCCGGTACCAGACCGTACTGAAGGCCTTGGCGGTCGCCCGGTTGACCATCCGGTTCGGGAAGACCTCCGGGATCGTGCCGAACGACGGCGCGATGAACTTCAGCGGATCCCGTCGGAGCTTGACCGGAAGGTCGGCGAGCCGGGCCTTGTTGCCCCGGGTGAGCACCGCCCGGCCCATGTGCTTGCCACGGGTCACGGCGTCGAACCAGGCGACGGAGTACGTGTAGTCCTGGTCCCCGGAGGACATCCGCTGCATCAGGTCGTCGATGTCGGTGCACCGATCGGTGTCGACCGAGAAGTAGGCGGTCTCGGCTCGCTGCAGGGCGATGGTGGCGCCGAGGATCACGCCGGTCAGACCCATCCCGCCGATCGTGGCCCAGAACAGTTCCGCCGTCTCGCCGTCCGGGGTGAGAGTACGGACCTCGCCATCCGCCATCAACAGATCGAGGGATCTGAGGTGGTTCCCGAAGCTCCCTTGGGTGTGGTGGTTCTTGCCGTGGACGTCGGCGGCCACGGCACCCCCGATCGTGACCTGCCGGGTGCCCGGCAGCACCGGCACCCAGAGCCCGAAGGGCAGCAACGCCCGCATCAAGGTGTCGAGGCTGACGCCGGCTTCGACGGTGGCGGTCGGTGGGTGCGAGGCGACGTCGACGGATTGGATGTGGTTGAGCTTGGTCAGGTCGAGCGTGAGACCGCCGGCGTTCTGGGCCGCGTCGCCGTAGCTGCGGCCCAGCCCCCGGGGCACGATCCCGCGCCGGTCCGAGGTCCGCAATGCCGAGACGGCATCGGCGACTGAGTCAATGCTCGCGAGGTGCGACATCGTGCCCGATGCTCGTCCCCAGCCGTGCAGCTCGACAAGAGCCTGGGGAATCATCGGTTGCTGCTCGGGCACCGAGGGCGGGATGTCGGGCACCCGCTCATCGGCGCGCGACGTCGACTGCTCGGGAAAGTCGCTCATACGAACACCCCCACGGAGATCACCACGAGCCAGACCGCTCCTATTCCTTGCAGGACATGATCATGAAGCACGACATCTTCTGGCTCGCCCGCGTTCCCGGCGTCGACCTCCAACGCGTACTGCAGCAGACCGAGGGTGAACGGCGCGATCGAGATCGCGGTCCACGGGACCCCCCACGCACCTTCGCCGGGATTCTCGAAAGCCCACAGACTGTAGGAGATCAACACCATCACGGCGGAGAGCATCCAGGCGAACCGGAGGTAGGACTCGGAGTATCGGGTGAGCGAGCGGCGGGTGCCGGCCTCGCCGCCGATCGCCTTCATCTCCGAGTAGCGCTTTCCGGCGACCATGAAGAACGATCCGAACGCGGCGACCAGCAGGAACCACTGGCTCAGCACGATGCCGGTCGCGACGCCGCCGGCGATCGCGCGCAGCAGAAATCCGCTCGCCACCATGGCCAGGTCGACGACCGGCAGGTGCTTGAGGAAGGCCGAGTAGAGGATCTGCAGCGCGAGATAGACCACCAGGGTGATGCCGAGCGGCGGGGCCACGAGGAATCCCAGCGTGAGACCGAGCGCGCCGGTGACGACCGCGAGGGCGATGGCTGCGCTGGGCGACAATTCACCGGCGGCGATCGGCCGGAAGCGCTTCCGCGGATGGAGCCGGTCCTCCTCGACGTCGCGGACGTCGTTGACCAGGTACACGGTGGCACTGGCCAGGCAGAAGGCGACGAAGGTCAGCCCGACCTTGGCGAGCACCGAGCCCGCGAAGAGTTGTCCCGCGGCCAGCGGCGCGGTGGCGACGAGAACGTTCTTGACCCACTGGCGCGGCCGCATCGCCCGGATGGCCGCGGGGAGGCGGCTCGGGCGGACGGCGATCTCGGTGGAGGAGGTCATGGAAGTCCTAGGCTATCGAGGCCGGCGGGATTCGCGGTCATCGTCCGATCGAGCATTACCTTTGTCCGCGTGCGAGTTCGGGCGAGGCGACGGTGGATCGCGGCCGTCGTGGTCGTCGGCTGCCTGGCCGCCGGGTGTGCGGCTGGTGAGCGACCGGACGATCCGAGCCCTTCGGCGCCGCCGTCCGTCGCCGTGCAGATCCCAGCCGACGGCATCCCGTTGGCGGCGTACGGATACAGCAACGGACCCGTCCAGCAGTTCTCGCTGCCGCGCGGCTCGGTCATCGCGGCCCGCGTCGACCAGACGAACAATGTCAGCGCCGTGCTGTCTGCTCCGCCGGCGACCGACGTGTTCGGCTACCTGCAGCGGACCTTGCCCGAAACCGGGTTCACGGTGACCGCTGAGGATGCGGGCCAGAAATCGATGACCTTCACCGGTTATGGCTGGGCCGGCAGTTTCACCGGCGACGAGCGGGTGTCCGGGGTCTTGCTGAGGCCGCAATGACAGCGCATGCCAAATGCATGCATGGCTGCATTGCAGATTCGCGACGTTCCCGGGTTTCAGCAGCCAGCGGTACGGACCCACCGCGGAGGTGACCGCAGCCGCATCGATCATCTTCGGCGATCGGGCCGTGGGATCCTCGAGCAGGAGGGCTCGGTTGCCCAGGACCGGAGGAGGAGCGAGATGCCGAAGACCACGAAGTCGGGCAAGGCCATCGAAGAGGAACTGCCCAGCACCTTGCAGCGATCGGATCAGCACGCCAAACAGGTGTTCGCCAAGACCTACGACTCGGCGATCGATCAGTACGACGACGAGCAACGGGCCCATCAAACCGCCTTCGCGGCGCTGAAGCACACCCACGAGAAGGTCGGCGACCACTGGGAGCCCAAGGAGGAGTTCGGGCCGTCCGACGCCCACGCCGAGGAAGGACGGGACTCCGATCGCCCCACCGCCGGCGGCGTGGACGCCAATGCCAGCAAGAAGCACCTCTACGAACTCGCCACTCGGCTCGACATCAAGGGCCGGTCGTCGATGACCAAGGCCGAGCTCGTCGAGGCGTTGCAGAAGGCCAACGACCGGGAATCGGCCCGAGCCCTGCGCGCGAGCAGCTGAGTCGGCCCGACCGGTTCCAGGCATTAGCCTCGCCTGGTGGTCCTGATCCAACCTGCCGGCCTGAGGCAGAGCACCCGGCTGCTCGGCCCGGCCTTCGTCGCGGCCGTGGCCTACGTCGATCCGGGCAACGTGGCCACGAACACCGCAGCGGGTGCCGCGTACGGCTATCTGCTGCTCTGGGTGCTGGTCGCGGCCACGTTGATGGCCGGGCTGGTGCAGTACCTGTCTGCCAAGGTCGGCTGGCTGACCGGCCGATCCCTGCCCGAGCTGGTGGCCGCCCGCAATGAACGTTGGCCGAGAATCACCTACTGGCTGCAGGCCGAATTGGTTGCGGTGGCGACCGACCTGGCCGAGATCGTCGGCGGCGCCGTCGCGTTGAACCTGCTGTTCGGTCTGCCGACGCTGGTGGGCGCGCTGATCACCACGGCGGTCTCGACCGCGCTGTTGTTCCTCCAGGACCGGCGGAGCCAGCGGACGTTCGAGCGGGTGATCACCGGAATGCTGGCCGTCGTCACGTTCGGCTTCCTGGCCGGACTGCTCTTCTCGCCACCCGATCCGGCCGCCGCTGCAGCCGGTCTGATCCCGCGGCTGGACGGAATCCAGAGTGCGGTACTGGCCGTCGGCATGCTCGGTGCGACCGTGATGCCCCACGCCATCTACCTGCATTCGGCGCTGATCCGTGACCGGCACGGGGCAGCCGATTCCGACTGTGCTCGGCCGGTGCTCAACGCGATCAAGCTCGATGTGATCTTGGCGATGCTGATCGCCGGTAGTGTCAACATCGGCATGCTGCTGCTGGCGGCCAGCACTCTCTTCGGCGGCGAAATCGACAGCCTGCAGTCTGCTCACCAGGGCATCGCCGATCACCTGGGCGGAGCCATCGCCACCCTGTTCGCCCTTGCCCTGTTGGCTTCCGGGCTGGCCTCCACCTCGGTCGGCGGCTATGCCGGAGCGGTGATCATGGACGGGCTGCTGAAGCGACGGGTGCCGATTCTGCTGCGCCGACTGCTCACCGCGATACCGGCCTTGATCTTGCTCGCCCTGGGCCTGGAGCCGACCAGGGTGCTGATCATCTCCCAGGTGGTCTTGTCGTTCGGCATCCCGTTCGCGCTCATCCCGCTGGTGCGGATCGCCTCCGACCCCACTCTGATGCAGTTCGTGCCGACCCGGCGGGCGACGATCGCCGTGGCCTGGCTGGTGATCGCGATCATCACGGCGCTGAACCTGATCTTGATCGTCTTGACCGTGGCCGGATGACTCAGCCGGTTACTTCATCCGTTCGCGGATCCGCTTCGCCGTCAGCGTCGAGCCGTCCTTGACCGCGACCACCCGAACCCGATCATCGGCACCGAGATCGGTCAACCGGCCCGGTTGTCGGCCCTGTCGCACCTTGGTCTCCGACTTGATCAGGTAGGTCGCGCTGTACCCGTCGGGACTCTTGACCGTCAACGACGTCGCACTGACCGCGGCCACCGTTCCGCGCTGGAACGCGATCACCCGGTGCTTCTGGCCGGCGAGGGTCACCTCACCATGGATCGCCCTCGCCACCATCTCCCGGGGCTTGGCCTGCCCTACCGGTTTGCGGTCTTTGCCGCTCGGCTGAGCGGTCGGCGAGTCGGTGGGCGCATCGGCGTACGCCAGACCGGCGCCGATGCCGCCGGCCAGCGCGATGGTGCCGGCGACGGCGACGAGCTTGGCGGGCTTGTTCATGGCTACTCCTGGAGCTGGGACGATCCGGCTGGACCGCCGGGCCGATTGACCCCAGTGTTGAGGGCCGCCCGGTCCGGTCAGGTGCCGTCGGGCCGATCCTTCAGCAACCCTTCAGGGCCACAGTCTCGTCCAGGAGATGCCCAGGTCGGCCAGCATCGTCCGGAGCAGCGGCAGGCTGATGCCGACGACGTTGTGGTGATCACCCTCGATCCGGGTGACGAAGGCACCGCCCAGTCCGTCGATGGTGAACGCGCCGGCGACCTTCAGCGGCTCGTCGGTGGCCACGTACGCCTCGATCTCGGCCCGGTCGAGCACGGCGAACTGCACCGAGGTGGCGGCGGTGGCCGTTGAGGTCGTGGTGTGGTCGCCGCGCCGCAGGATCACGTGGTGTCCGGTGTGCAGCACGGCAGAGCGCCCACTCATCCGGTGCCAGCGGCGGATGGCTTCCGCCTCGTCTGACGGCTTGCCGTAACCAGCGCCATCCAGTTCGAGCAGTGAGTCACAGCCGATGATCACCGTCGGTCGACCGGGACGCTCGACGAGCCGGCTGACGGCCTCGGCCTTCAACTGCGCCAGCCGGGCGACGAGTTCGGGTACGGTCGCGGCCCGTACGGCCTCCTCATCCACCCCGGACACGATCACCTCCGGTTGCAGGCCGGCGTTGCGCAGCGTTCGCAGCCGCGCGGGCGAGGAGGAGGCGAGGATCACCCGCGGCCCTTCGACCGGCTCAGGGCGCGTATCGACAGGGTCAGGGCGAGGATCGACCAGCTCAGGCTCTGGTGGCACCGGGGGTCAGATCTTGGCCAGAGCGGCGCGCAGCGGGTCGAGTCCGAGCGGGCCGAGGTTGAGCGCCTCGGCGTGGAACCTCCGCAGGTCGAAGGCGGCTCCCTGACGGCGCTGTGCCTCAGCCCGGGCCTCCAGCCAGATCCGCTCACCGACCTTGTAAGCCGGCGCCTGGCCCGGCCAGCCGAGATACCGGTCCAGCTCGAAACGCAGTGTTGGCTCGTCGGTCGAGCAGTTCTCGATCATGAACGCGAAGCCGGCCGCCGGCGTCCAGCGTTGTCCGGGCCGGAAGCCGCTCGGGTTGTCCTTGGGGATCTTCAGCTGCAGGTGCATCCCGATGTCGATGATCACCCGGATCGCCCGGAAGGCTTGGGCGTCGAGCATCCCCATCCGGTCGCCCGGTTCCAGATAACCAAGATCATCCATCAGTTGCTCGGCGTACAGCGCCCATCCCTCGCTGTGGCCGGAGCAGAAGCACAGCTTGCGCTGCCACCGGTTCAGCAGGTCGGACCGGTAGGCGTTCTGGGCGATCTGCAGATGGTGTCCCGGCACCCCTTCGTGATAGACGGTGGTCACCTCCTTCCAGGTCGAGAAGGTGTCGATCTCGGTCGGCACCGCCCACCACATCTGGCCCGGACGGGAGAAGTCCTCGGCCGGATCGGTGTAGTAGATGGAGCCGTCGTGGGTGGGCGCGATGCAGCACTCGATGGTCTTGATCGGGTCCGGGATGTCGAAGTGGACCCCGGCGAGATCGCTGATCGCCTGGTCGGCCAGATTCTGCATCCATCGGCGGAAGGTTTCGGCACCCAGGATGCGCCGGCTCGGATCGGCGTCCAGGGCGGCGTACGCGGCCTGGATGTCGGGCTCTCCGACCAGGTCCTTCGCGATCGACCGCTGGAGCTTCTGGATCCGGTGCAGTTCGTCCCAGCCCCACAGGTAGGTCTCCTCGAGATCGATCACCGCGCCGAGGAAGTAGCGCGAGTCGAGTGCGTAGCGTTCCTCGCCGACGGCGTCGAGGCTGGGCGCGAGCGGGGCCAGCCCGCTGCTCATCCAATCCGCGAACTGGGAGAACTGCCGGCGGGCATGGGCCGCCGCCGAGGTCAGGTCCGACAGCAGGGCCGGCGAGTCGGCCGGCGCCTGCTCCAGCAAGCCGGCGAAGAAGTCGTCGGAACCGGTCTCACCCGTCCAGCCGCGGATCTGGGCGATGGTGGCGGCGATCTGCCGGACGGCGGCGATATTCCCGTCCCGCGCCTCGCGGGAGAGCGTCTCGCGGACCCCGTCCAGTGGAAGGTGGACGGTGCGGAGCCGGGCGGCGATGTTGCGCCAGGCTTCCTCGGTACCGGTCGGCATCAGGTCGAAGATCGACCGGATCTCCTGCACCTGACCACCGATCACGCTGACCCGGGACGGGGAGATATGGGCCTCGTAGAGCTCCACCTCGAGTCCGAGCCGCTCCAGCATCGACTCCTTGGCGGTGTTCTCCCGCGCGTCGGCCGGAGCCGCGGAATGCAGATCGGCGATGGTCTTGCGGACGTGCGCGATCTGATCGGCCAACCCGCCCGGCGAGTAGTCGCTCCACTGGTGGTCGTGCCCCTCGACGCCCAGGTAGGTGGCCGTCTCGGGATACCGCTCGACGCACTCGTCGACATAGGTGTCGGCGATCGCGTCGACCGGGCGCTCGGAGGGATCACCCGACCCCGCGTGACTCAATGCCCGCTCAGCCATGCGGCTCAGCGTAAACCGGTTCAGGATGCGCCCGGCGCCGACGGCGCATCGCGGAGACTCTGGGCCACCTGGTCGGCGTTCGGACCGAAGGTCTTGCTGACGATCTTCTGGCCGTCAGCGCTGACGAGCCGACAATCGCCAGGCATCGGGGCCGGGCTGGAAGGGTCGCCGCACCGATCTCCAGTAGGCCGACCAGCCCGAGGTGCGCGTGCCGTCCGCGGGGCCGGAGGTCGTCCTGGCAGCGCTGAACACCACGACCAGCGCCGCGAGCTCCTCGTCGGTCGGCCGGCCCTTGACGACGGTGAACAGCGGCTGGTCGTCGGTTTCTGTGCCGGTCATAGCGGGATGTTCCCGTGCTTCTTCGGCGGTAGCGTCGCTCGCTTGGTGCGGAGCAGGCGCAGCACCCGGGTGACCTCGGCCCGGGTCTCGTGCGGGCTGATCACCGCGTCGACATACCCGCGCTCCGCGGCCAGGTAGGGATTGGCCAGCTCGTCGTCGTACTCGGTCATCAACTTCGCCCGCATCGCGTCCGGCTCATCGGCTTTGGCGAGCTCCTTGCGGTACAGGATGTTCACCGCGCCCTGGGCGCCCATCACCGCGATCTGCGCGGTGGGCCAGGCCAGGTTGAAGTCGGCGCCGAGGTGCTTGGAACCCATCACGTCGTACGCCCCGCCGTAGGCTTTACGGGTGATCACGGTGACCAAAGGGACCGTGGCTTCGGCGTACGCGTAGATCAACTTCGCGCCGCGACGGATGATGCCGTTCCACTCCTGATCGGTGCCGGGCAGGAAGCCGGGCACGTCGACGAAGGTGATCACCGGGATGTTGAAGGCGTCGCAGGTGCGGACGAAGCGGGCCGCCTTCTCGGAGGCGTCGATGTCCAGGCAGCCGGCGAAGTGCAGCGGCTGATTGGCGACGATGCCGACGCTCCGACCGTCGATCCGGCCGAAGCCGATCACGATGTTGGGTGCGAACAGTGCCTGCACTTCGAGGAACTCGCCGTCGTCCAGCACCCGCGAGATGACCTCGTGCATGTCGTACGGCTGGTTCGGCGAATCGGGGATCAGGGTGTCAAGATCACGATCGACGTCGTTCGGTTCGAGATCATTTTCCACGTCGAAGACCGGTGGGTCCTCAAGATTGTTCTGGGGCAGGAATCCGACCAGCGCCTTCACGTACTCGATGGCGTCTTCCTCGTCGACGCCGAGATAGTGCGCATTGCCAGACTTGGTGTTGTGGGTGCGCCCGCCACCCAGTTCCTCCATGGTGACGTCCTCACCGGTGACGGTCTTGATCACATCCGGACCGGTGATGAACATCTGCGACGTCTGGTCGACCATCACGATGAAGTCGGTCAGCGCGGGGGAGTAGACGTGGCCTCCGGCGGCCGGTCCCATGATCAACGAGATCTGCGGGATGACCCCGCTGGCGTGGGTGTTCCGGCGGAAGATCTCGCCGTAGAGCCCGAGTGAGACTACGCCCTCCTGAATCCGGGCGCCACCGCCCTCATTGAGCCCGATCAACGGGCAGCCGGTCTTCAACGCGAAGTCGATGATCTTGACGATCTTCTCGCCGTAGACCTGGCCGAGGCTGCCGCCGAAGACCGTCACGTCCTGGCTGAACACGCAGACCGGCCGGTCGTCGATGGTCCCGAAGCCGGTGATCACACCATCCCCGTACGGTCGCCTCTTCTGCATCCCGAACGAGGTGGAGCGGTGCCGGGCGAATTCGTCGAGCTCGGTGAACGACCCCGGATCCAACAACAGCTCGACCCGCTCGCGGGCCGTCTTCTTGCCCTTGGCGTGCTGCTTCTCCACCGCGGCGGCCGACCCCGCATGCACCGCCTCGTCGATCCGCAGGTCGAGATCAGCGAGCTTGCCAGCCGTGGTGTGGATGTTGGGCGCCGAGATGTCGCGATCCATAACGCGGACTCTAGCGATTTCGATCCGGCGAAGCGGAAATTGGAGTCAAGTTTTGTTCAGGCGGCGAGTCCGTTTTGTTCGGCGACGGTGTCGAGGGCGCGTTGGTAGGCGGTGGCTGGCGGTTCGGAGTCGGTGTGGGTGTGTGGGTCTGCGAGGTCGGCCAGGCCGGTGGGTAGCAGTCGGTCGTGGACGCGGGTGAGGAACATCGCGGTCTGAAGGCCGGGTCGGTGACGGTAGCGGTGGGTGTGCGGGATCTCGCTCGATCAGGCCGTGGGTGCGGAGTCGGCGCAGGTCGTAGGTGGTTTGCCCGGTGGTGACGGTCGCCGGGTCAGGCCGCGGAGCTCGGCGGTGAGCGGGCGGAGGTCGCGGTTGGTGAACCCGTCAGGTTGGAGCCGGAAGGTCAGCAACGCGGAGAGCAGGGCATGGCTGCGTGGCTGGCCGAGCCGCAGGCCGGGGATCGCGGGTGCCGGTGGCGGTGATGACCGGGTCGGTGACGGTGTGGAGGTGCTGGGTTCCGAGGAGCGGATCGTGGTCGAGTCGTTGGACGCCCAGCAGGCGACGGTTGGCGCGAGAAGCCGATCTCCCGCAGCGCGGGCAGATTCACCAGACCTTTCCCGATCTTGAAGTCCCAGCTGTCGTTGATGGTGGTCTCGGTCCGCAGGGCTCGCCCTTCCTTGTGGTACTGCTTGATCGTGGTGTGCTTGTAGTCGGCGTGCAGGCTCGGGGTGACCCCGTCGGTGATCACCCGGGTCCGGAACCGGCCCGGGGTGGGACGCTTCCGGCCGCGGTGGATGCGGCGGTCGAAGATCAGGCTGACCTGGTCGGCGCGGCCGATGTCGAGGTTGTCGCGGATGACGTGTTCGAAGAAGACCCGGCCGGTGACCGGGGCGTCGAGCATCTGGGTCAGGGAGAACTCGGCCTGCAGGATCGAGAGTCTGATAGCGGTAGCCGGCGGCCCGGTCGGCGTCGGTGAACGGGTTCGGCAGGATCGCCAGCCACTTGTCCAGCAGCGCCTAGATCTGCGCCGGCCCGAGCCGGTCGCAGATCGCCTGCAACGCGGCCGGGTCGTCGACGGCGGCGAACGCGTTGTCCATCGCGGTGAACCCGATCCCGGCCTTCGCGGCTTGGCGTTGCGCCCAATGGTGGCCGTTGAGGCACAGCTTCGCGTTGTAGGGGAAGTAGGAGCAGAACTTGAGGAAGAACGGCCCGAAATCGGCGTCGACGCAGTAGAAGTAGAAGTGGTTCACCATCCCGGTCGACTGCACGATCCACGGATAGCGACGTCGGCCGTCGGCGTTGCGCCGCTTCTCGGTCCGGAACAGCGTCGTCTTCTCCTGCGCCCGGCCGATGAACACCACCCCCTCGGTCCGGTGAAGCTCGAACGCGGCCAGCTGCTCGTGCATCACGTCGTCCTTGCGTTGACCCTTGACGAAGTCCACCCACGGGATCCTGGTCGCTGCGGCGAACCGGTGGACCGCCTCGACGAACCGGTCGGTGATCGCGGCCAACGGCGCGGTCGAGGCGATCGGCAGCCCGAGATGCTGCTGGACGTAGCCGACCAGTCCGCCGGCGTACTGCAACCGCGGCACGTAGACGTTGCAGTACATCCGGTCGATGCACTCGACCTCGAAGCGTGACGTGCTCGGCTAGCACGTCGGCGACGCTGCGGGCTACGATTCATGACGGGCTCCGGTCGGACGGGCGGCCAGTCCAGGCCAACCAACCGCCACAGACGGTTCATATACCCGAGACCGGCACGCCGGTCACGGGACATACCGCTCGACCGGAGCCCGCACAACCCAGCCCGACCAGCGACACGACTCGTCGGGCTGGGGCGAAGCCCCGGTCAGTGCTCACGCCCGGAAGTTCGTCGGGACCCGCCCCGCCCAGGCGGCGCTCCGCTGCGTTCTCCTCGGTCGAGATACGACACCGGTATCCCTCCCTCGTCGGCCTTGCGATGCATCCACCCGGACAGCGCGGGACCTCGACGAACCTCCGGGCGCAACCACGGCATTTCTCTCGTCTTACGCGTCCTCCCGGTTGGCCGCGCGTCGCCCGGTCGCATATCCAGGGGTCGCCTCAGTAGGGTCGCAGCTGTGCCGGATGCCGACCCGATCGACCTGCCCCGCCTGCGCCGGGAGCTGATCCGGCCGGCGGGACAGTGGCAGCAGATCGATCTGGTGTCCGAGACCGGCTCGACCAACGCCGATCTGGCCGCTCGGGTACGCGCCGGCGAGCCGGCCGGCAGCGTGCTGATCACCGACTACCAGTCCGCGGGGCGTGGCCGTCAGGGCCGACGCTGGACCGCTCCGCCGGGTTCGGGGATCGCCATGTCGGTGAGCATCGCGCCCGAGATGGCCCCGGATCGCTGGACCTGGCTGCCGCTGCTCGCCGGCCTGGCGGTCGCCGAGGGTCTGGAGCGGGCGACGCAGCAGCGCGGAGCCGAGCTGCGGCTCGACCTGAAGTGGCCCAACGACGTGCTCGTCGACGGCCTGAAAGTGTGCGGGATCCTGGCCGAACAGATTCAGGCGCCCGACCACCGGTCTGCGTGCTCGGCATGGGGATCAACGTCCATCTGCAAGCCGACGAGCTTCCCGTGCCGACGGCCACCTCGCTGGGCCTGCTGGCCGGTGAGCGGGCCCGGGGCGTACCGAGGTGATCGTCGAGGTCCTCACCCGGCTCGAAGCCGTGCTCTCGGCCTGGCCGGGCCCGAACGGGACGGCGGTGAAGGCCGAATATGTCGCTCGCTGCACCACGATCGGCCGGGACATCAGGGTGCAGCTCGCGGCCGAGCGGTCGGTATAACGGCCTGGCCATGGACTACGACGGTTGCCTGATCGTGCGAAGCCAGCGGCCCGGTGATCCTGGGCGCCGGTGACGTGGTACACGTACGCTGAGCGGCGTGGGCCTCCCGCCAAGACTTCTCGGTGCCGACGAGCAGGTGATCATCCACACCAGGACGCATGCCAAGGCGATGCTGCTGCCTGCCGTGGCCCTGATCCTGATCGGCGCGGCGGTCGGCGCCGGCGCCGCCGCCATCCCGAGCGAGTTCCGACCCGGAGGCCAGTTGGCGGTCGTCGGTCTCGGCCTGGTGCTGGTGATCTGGTGGGTGCTGCTGCCGTTCCTGCGCTGGCGGACCACCACGTACACGATCACCACTCGCCGGTTGATCACCCGCAGCGGCATTCTCAACAGGATCGGCAAGGACCTGCCGTTGAACCGCATCAACGAGGTGTCCTCCGAACGCAGCCTCACCGACCGGATGTTTCGCTGCGGCACCTTGAACGTGCAGACGGCGGCCGATGACGGCACCGTCGTGCTGGTCGACGTGCCCGACGTCGAGCAGGTACACCGGGAGATGACCGAGTTGCTCTTCAGCAGCCCGGCCGGCTGGCCGCCCGGCTCATCGGCTCCGCGCGGATGACCGGCGAGCCCGGCGTGTCGATTGCCCGACCGGCAAGCCACGTCGCCGAGTTGATCATGAATCGGCCGGAGGCGCTGAATGCCCTCTCGACCCGGCAGGCGCGGCTGCTGATCGACGCGTACGCCGAGCTGGCGGACGATCCGCAGCTCAGCGTGGTGATCATCACCAGCGCCTCGGACCGGGCCTTCTGCGTCGGGGCAGATCTGAAGGAGCGCGCAGGATTCGACGATGATGATCTTCGCGCCCAGCGCCCGGTATTCGTCGCGGCCTTCGGTGGTCTGCTCAACCTGGCCGTGCCGACGATCGCCGCAGTGGACGGCTTCGCCCTCGGCGGCGGATGCGAGCTGGCGCTGTGCTGCGACGTGATCGTCGCCTCGGAAAGGCGGAGTTCGCGCTGCCCGAGGTCGGTCTCGGACTGATCCCCGGCGGTGGCGGCACCCAGTTGCTGCCCCGCCGGGTGGGGCCGAACCGCGCGGCGGAGTTGATCTTCAGCGGACGCCGAATCGACGCTGACGGAGGCATTCCGGATCGGGCTGGCCGAGCGACTGGTGCCGGCGGGCACGGCGCGTGACGCCGCGCTCGCCCTCGCCGTGGAGATCGCGGCCAAGTCGCCGGTGAGCCTGCGCGCGGCCAAACGCGCACTCCGGCAGGGATTGGACGCCACGCTCGCCGACGGCCTGGCCATCGAAGGGGACGCCTGGGCCGACGCGGCCTTCTCGGCGGATCGCCGCGAGGGCATCGAGGCCTTCAACGCCCGGCGGCCGGCCAACTGGCCGAGCTGGGAGGCCGGCAGCCGATGACCGAGCACCAACCACAGTTCCCGCAGCCGCTCGAGCTGCCGATCGACGAGCGGGAGAGTCCGCTCGGCCTGCGCGCCCAGCTCGTCCGGTTCGTGATCACCGGCGGGCTGTCGGCCATCGTGGACTTCGGCCTGCTGGTGATCTTGATGCACGGGTTCTTCGGCTTCGACGGCCTCGGGCACACCCCGGCCAAGGCGTTGTCCTTCATCGCCGGCACGACGACGGCGTACTTGATCAACCGCCGCTGGACCTTCCGCGCCGAGCCGTCCAAACGGCGCTTCCTGGGCGTCGTCGTGCTGTACGCGGTCACGTTTGCCCTCCAGGTCGGCCTGTTCAGCCTGCTGTTCGAGGCGATGACCCGCCAAGGCGTTGACCGCTTCGTGGTGCAGGTGGTCGCGTTCGTCATCGCCCAGGGCGTGGCCACCACGGTGAACTTCATCGTCCAAAGATCAGTGATATTTAGATTGCATGAGCAAGGGGGGCGACCCCCTTGAACCCCCGCCGCGCGCACAAGAACACACGGGAGCGCGCGATGGATCCAGCCGATCATCAAGCCCACGGCCGGTACGCTTCCGCGGGTGAGTAGTGCTCGAGCCTTCACGATCGGCATCATCGGCGGCGGACAACTGGCCCGGATGATGCATGCGGCGTCGATCGGGCTCGGCGTCAACGTGCGGCTGCTCGCCGAGGGTCCCGACGTCTCGGCCGCGACGGTCGTGCACGACGTCACCGTCGGGCGACTACACCGATCCCGAGACCGTACGCGCGTTCGCGGCCGGCTGCGACGTGATCACCTTCGACCACGAACACGTGCCGACCGGGCTGTTACGGGATCTCGAATCGGCCGGGGTGCCGTCCGCCCCGGCGCGGCCGCTCTGGTGCACGCCCAGGACAAGGCGATCATGCGCGATCGGCTGACCGCCCTCGGCGCGCCGTGCCCGGTCAGCCGGGTGGTGACCGACGCGCCGGCGCTGATCGCGTTCGCCGACGAAGCACGGCTGGCCGGTCATCGCCAAGACCTCACGCGGCGGGTACGACGGCAAGGGGGTCTGGAAGCTCGAGGGGCCGGCCGAGGCGGATCGCCCGTTCGACGGCCTGGCCACCGGGGTCCAGATGATCGCCGAGGAGTTCGTCGACTTCGCCCGCGAGCTCAGTGCGTTGGTCGTGCGCTCGCCGTCGGGCCAGGCGGCCGCGTACCCGATCTCCGAGTCCGTGCAACGCAACGGCATCTGCGTCCAGACCATCACCCCGGCGCCCGGGCTGACCGAGAGCAGTCGATGGCGGCGCAACAG
Source organism: uncultured Actinomycetota bacterium (assembly GCA_963723815.1). Lineage (GTDB taxonomy): Bacteria > Actinomycetota > Actinomycetes > Propionibacteriales > Propionibacteriaceae > Microlunatus. Next base: position 157,559 of record CAVRSH010000024.1, read on the forward strand.
CTCGCGCTGACGATCGCCCACGAACTGGGCGTCGTCGGGGTGCTGGCCGTCGAGTTGATGGAGCGCGCCGACGGTCGGTCGTGGTCAACGAGTTGGCGATGCGTCCGCACAACACCGGGCACTGGACGATCGACGGGGCGCACACCTCGCAGTTCGAGAACCACCTGCGGGCGGTGCTCGACCTGCCGCTCGGCGATCCGAGGCTCGGACGCCGTGGACGGTGATGTCCAACGTGCTGGGTGGCGCCGTCGACGATCTGCCCTCCGCGTTGGTGCACTGCTTCGCGCGGGATCGGCGGCTCCGGGTGCAGCTCTACGGCAAGTCCGTCCGGGCCGGGCCGCAAGGTCGGGCACGTCACCGCCTACGGAGATGATCTTGAACATGTCCGCGCGCGGGCCGAGCACGCCGCGGCCTACCTGATGGGAGATCCGAATGCCTGAATCAGACGGCCCGGGTGGGGATCGTGATGGGATCGGATTCGGACTGGCCGGTGATGAGCGCGGCCGCCGAGGCGTTGCAGGAGTTCAAGATCAGCTACGAGGCCGACGTCGTCTCCGCGCACCGGATGCCCGACGCCATGATCGAGTACGGCGGAAGGCCCACGGCCGCGGGCTGCAGGTGATCATCGCCGGAGCCGGCGGCGCGGCCCATCTGCCGGGCATGCTCGCCGCCGTCACGCCGCTGCCGGTGATCGGCGTGCCGGTGCCGCTGAAGTACCTCGACGGGATGGACTCGCTGCTCTCGATCGTGCAGATGCCGGCCGGGGTCCCGGTGGCGACCGTCGCCATCGGCAACGCGCGGAACGCCGGACTGCTCGCGGTGCGGATCCTGGCCGCGCCGACCCGGCGCTGCAGGAGCAGATGGTCGCGTTCCAAGCAGCAGCTCCGGGAGGCCGCGGAGGCCAAGGGCGCGGCGGTCCGGCGGCGGAGCTAGCCCGCTCAGCGCTTCGACCCGGGGCCGATCGACGGTCGGGTCGGGCGGAGCGACGGGCCAGCAGGGTGCCGCCGACGCCGAGAATCAGACCGACCGCCGCCGCCGACGCGATCAGTGCCACCGGCTGGTCGGGCGCCGAGCTGGCGGCGGTCACGCGGGCCGGGTCATGCGGATTGGCGGAGATCACGGTGCGGGGTCATGCCGGGCAGGCCGGCCCAGTCAGCAGCGCAGGTCGCGCGCTCGTCTCGGCCGGTGCCAGCGGGCCGGACGATCGAAGGGATCGGCGCTCCCCGTCAGATCGGTCACCGTCTGCGACCCAGATCCCGTCGTTGCTCGGTCAGGTGGACTCGGTCGATCCTCCAGATCTGATGTCGTGGATCAGCCAGGTCAGCCGCATCGTCTCACCGGGCGCCGCTGATCACGCGGCGGCCTGGCCTCCGGCCGTCGTGCCGTAGGCGCGAGCGCGGCGACCAGCCGGTGTAGCCGGCATGCTCGACGTGAGAGCCCGTGGCCCGTGCCCGGCGGGTTCGCCATCAGCACACTGGTCGGCCCGCCCGCGTAGGCGGCCGAGGATCAGGTACGGCCGATCCACCGAGCACAACGCGACAAGCACGGCAGGATGATGTGCGGGTCATCATCCTGCGGATCAGTCTCATCGGCAAGACACCCCAAGCCGGTGACGGTTCTCGCCGGTGAGCACACCATCCAGGCGCTGAGCACAGTTCCCCTGGCTGCGAGGGTCCAGCATCGCGTGGAATCCGGACTACCTCGCGTGGGTGAAGCGGCGATTCGAGTCCTGGCCGGGGTCGGCCTGCTCGGCCGTGGGCTGCGGCTGATCGTCCGCCGGCCCCGGTTGTTTCGGCCTCGGCGCGATCCCACCGGCTGATCACCTCGGTGGTGTTCGCCGGATTCTGCTCGTCGAATCTTTGCCAGCTCAACCATGGTGGCCTGGATGACCCCGTTCGCCAATCCTGGATCGCCTGATCACGGGTCTGGTCCGACGTGCTCGTCGGATCGGCATGCGTTGTCGGGGCACCATCTGGTGATGGTGATCTCGTTCACCACCCTGACGCTGGCCCTCGGGTCGCCGATCTACGACAAGCTGTCGGAGAGTTGGAGCGCGAGTTCGGGCCGGTGCCAGAGCTCGAGAGCCGTGGCTCGCGGGGCTGACGGGCGGTGCGGCAGGCGGTCACGCTGATCGCGGTGTCCGCCTCGGTCGCGGTGGCGCTGTTCGGTCTCGGGTTCGTCCCGGCCGTGGGGCAGACATCGTGCCGGTGATCTCGGCGATGTTCGGCGGCTGGCTGCTCGCGATCGAACTGGTCGGTTCGGCCTTCGAGCGGCGGGGAATCCTCCGGCTAGCGACCGGCGGATCGCGCTGCGCCGGCGGCGGGCCCGGGTGCTGGGTTCGCGATCCGGTCTTCCTGATGCTGGCGATCCCGTTCGCTCGGCGCGGTCGTCTTCCCGATCGCCACCGCCGGCGGCACGCTGCTGGCTCGCGAGTTGCTGGGGGAGCGGGCGACCTGAGACCGGCCGTGGCTGGTCAGCGACCTCAGCTGACGGACTCGGCGATCGAGATCGCTCTGTCCATCGTGAGTTGGCCCTCCAGCCGGACCGTCACCAGCCGCCCGCCGACGGTCCGTTGCCAGACCAGGCACGGGCCGGCCATCCGCGCCTGCTCGGTCCGCTCCAGCCCGCTACGGTCGATGTAGGCGACGGGTGCGGCCGGCCGAACCACACCGCATCCTGCCCGTCGCCCGGTGACCACCGTGAGCGGGTCGCTGGAGCCGTTTGATGAAGAGCCAGGACGAACTCGCCGTCGAACTGATCGCAGATGCACACGGGCTCGGCACCGAGCTCCAGTCCATCGACACGACCCGACGATCGTCTGAGACGAGATCCGCTCGGGGCGGCCGATGCGCCTGGCCGGCACGCCGACCGGAAAGCTCACCATGCTCCGCGCCTCCGCCAGCGTCACGGTGCGGCCGGTACGCGGCGGGGGGCGCGGAGTAGGCGAGGGCCCGGTGACTGGCGGCTCGGTCCGGATGAGCACTCCGCCGATCCGCAGCCACTGCCGGACCACGGCCCGCACCGGCGGGGTCAGAGCCAGCCCGATGATCAACACCGCGATGATCAACGCCACGAGTCGCCGCCGCGAGCGCGGTCAACCAGCGCCGGATTCTCACCGACCGGCGCGGTGCGGGCGCGGAAATCCGACCCAGGACGAGCTCGACAAGATCATCGGGCGGTGGCTCGATGATCATGGTCCGACCGAGCGCCCACAGCTCGTGCTCGAGATCGGCCGGCTCAGTCATGACTCACCTCCTCCCGCAAGATCGACAAGGCCCGGTGCAGCCGGGACTTCACCGTCCCGGCGGGGATCACCAGGACCGCGGCCGTCTCGGCCTCGGAGAGCTCCAGCAGGTACCGGGAGGCGACGACCTCCCGCAACTGGGCGGCAGCGCCACGTACGCGCGCGAGCAACTCCTCCCGTCGAGCCGAGGACAAGCGTCTCGACCTCCGGGTCGAACCTCAGCTCGGCAGCGGGGAAGCCGGCCAGCTCGTCGCGTGCCGCTCGTCGGCCACGGCTCCGGAGCAGCGTTCCGGGTCTCGTTGTGGACGATGCTCAGCAGCCACGCGCGAAAGTTCCCCTCCTCCCGGAACTCGGCCCAGCGCGGCGTAGGCCTTGACGAAGGCCTCCTGGACCGACGTCGTCGGCCTCGGCGCCGGCTCCCCACAGCACCGCCATCCGTTTCGCGATGGGCGCGTGCGTCCGAACCAGCTGGCCGAAGGCGCCCGCGTCGCCGGCCCGCGCCCGATCGATCAGCTGTGCTTCGGAGGTCTCGCTGTCCTGGTGCAGTGCTCCCGCCTTGTCCTGCTGCTCATTCTCTCTACACCGCTCGAACCGCCTAGGTTCGCCAACGCCCTGAACCGCGGTCAGTGGCGGCAACTACAGTGATCGACGCGATGTCTGAAGCGATACGCCCACCGAAGGAGCGATCATGCCCGACCTTTCCGTCCAGCTCTACAGCGTCCGGGACGCGCTGGCCGAGAACTACGACCAGACTCTGGCTGCGTTGGCCGGCTTCGGATTCACCGCCGTCGAGCCGTTCCGGCTGGACGCTTTCGCCGAGGAACTGCGGCGCGGGCTGCCCGCCCACGGACTTTCGGCGCCGACCACGCATGTCGGCGTGCTGAACGGCGATCAGGCCGCGATCTTCGCTCTGGCGACCGAGTTCGGGATCGGCACGCTGATCGAACCGTCTGTCGATCGGGCCCGCTGGCAGACGGCCGACGATGTCGCCCAGATCGCGGTCGAGGTCAACGAAACCGCCACCAAGGCAGCTGAACACGGACTCGGATCGGGTACCACAACCACCATTTCGAGCTGGAATCCATGATCGACGGCCGGCACGCCCTTGAGGTGTTCGCGGATCAATTGGCCCCGGAGGTCGTCCTGGAAGTCGACACCTACTGGGCCTACGCCGGCGGCGCGGACGTGCCGGCACTGCTCGGCCGGCTCGGTGAACGGGTCGTGGCCCTGCACATCAAGGACGGGGACGGCACGCTGGACACCAAGAAGCAGGTCCCGGTCGGGTCGGGGGTGATCCCGATCCGCGACATCATCGCGGCGGCGCCCGACGCGCTGCGCGTGGTCGAACTGGACGACAGCGAGGGTGACCTGCTCGACGCGGTACGAGTCAGCCGCGAGTTCCTCGTCGCCAACTACCCCGTGCGCACGCATGAGCGGCAGCGGCCCTCTGGGCATCGGCATCATCGGCGCCGGCACGATCAGCGGCACCTACCTGGAGAACCTCACCAGCTTCCCCGACACCGAGGTGGTGGCGATCGGCGACCTGTTCCCGAGGCGGCCGAAGCAAGGCCGCCGAACACGGCATCGCGTCGGCGGGTGACGTGGCCAGCGTGCTCGAGCACGACGAGGTCGAACTGGTCGTCAACCTGACCATCCCGGCCGCCCACGCCGAGGTCGCCAGTCAGGCCATCGCCGCCGGAAAGCACGTCTGGAACGAGAAGCCGCTGGCTCTGGACCGGCCGAGCGGTCAGGCGCTGCTGGACGCGAGTGAGGCGGCCGGGGTCCGGATCGGCTGTGCGCCGGACACCTTCCTGGGTCAGGGCCTGCAGGCCGCCCGCCGGGTGATCGAGCACGGGGACATCGGTGTACCGCTGACCGCGTTGATGTTGATGCAGTCGCCGGGGCCGGATTCGTGGCACCCCAACCCGGCTTCCTGTTCGCTCAGGGCGCCGGGCCGCTGTTCGACATCGGCCCCTACTACCTGACCGCGCTGGTCCAGACCTTCGGCCCGGTGGCGGCGGTCGCCGCGTTGGGGTCCAAGGCCAGGGACCGGCGGGTGATCGGATCCGGACCCCGGGCCGGCGAGGAGTTCGACGTGATGGTGCCGAGTCACGTCAGCTCGATCGCCCAGTTCGAGTCCGGGCAGTCCGCGCAGAGCATCTTCTCCTTCGACTCCGCGCTTCCGCGTACGCTGCTGGAGCTCAACGGCACTGACGCGACCCTGCTGTTCCCTGATCCGAACATGTTCGACGGTGAGATCAAGATCAGGAAGCGCGGCGACGACGACTGGCAGACGGTGGAGACGACCACCGCAACTGTCCTCGCGGGGCACCGGCGTGCTGGACATGGCCCGGGCGATCCGGACGGGCCGCCCGCATCGGGCCGACGGCGCGCTGGCCTATCACGTGCTCGGACACCATGCTCGCGATCGCCGAGTCGGTGGATGCGCGGCAGTTCGTCACCGTCGACAGCACGATCGAGATCCCGGCCCCGCTGCCCGACGACTGGGATCCGAAGGCCAGCACCATCTAGATGGGCTGCGGCGGCTACGCTGCGCCTTGTGAGTGACATTCGACGATCTGTACCCGCCGTCCGAGGAGCACCAGGCGATCCGGGACGCCGTCCGCGACGTCTGCGACGCCAAGGTGGCCCCGCACGCCGCTGACGTCGACGAGACTGGCGGAGTTCCCGAAGGCGTCGTACGACGCGCTGAAGGCCGCGGACTTCCACGCGCCGCACATCCCGGAGCAGTACGGCGGCGCCGGCGCGGACGCGCTCGCCACGGTGATCGTGATCGAGGAGGTGGCCCGGGCCTGCGCCTCGACCTCGCTGATCCCCGCGGTGAACAAGCTCGGCTCGCTGCCGCTGCTGCTGGCCGGGTCGGAGGAGGTCAAGCAGCGCTACCTGCCGCCGGTCGCCGCGCGGCGACGCGATGTTCTCGTACTGCCTGTCGGAGCCCGAGGCCGGCTCGGACGCGGTCGCGATGAAGACCCGGGCGGTCGCGCGACGGTGACTACTGCGTGCTCAACGGCGTGAAGCGCTGGATCACCAACGCCGGCGTCTCGGACTTCTACACCGTCTTCGCGGTGACCGATCCGGCCGCGCGGTCGCAAGGGGATCTCGCGCCTTCGTGGTCGAGAAGTCCGACGACGGTGTGTCGCTTCGGCGCGCCGGAGAAGAAGCTCGGCATCAAGGGCTCGCCGACCCGCGAGGTGTACTTCGACAACGTGCGGATCCCGGCGCGACCGGATGATCGGCGCCGAGGGCACCGGCTTCGGCACCGCGATGGAGACGCTGGACCACACCCGGGTGACGATCGCCGCGCAGGCGGTCGGGATCGCGCAGGGCGCGCTGGACTACGCGCTCGGGTACGTCAAGGAGCGCAAGCAGTTCGGCAAGGCGATCGCGGAGTTCCAGGGCCTGCAGTTCATGCTCGCCGACATGGGCATGAAGATCGAGGCGGCCCGGCAGCTCACCTACGCGGCGGCGGCCAAGTCCGAGCGCGGCGACGCCGACCTGACCTACTTCGGCGCCGCGGCCAAGTGCTTCGCCTCCGACGTGGCGATGGAGATCACCACCGACGCCGTGCAGCTGCTCGGCGGCTACGGCTACACCCGCGACTACCCGGTCGAGCGGATGATGCGCGACGCCAAGATCACCCAGATCTACGAGGGCACCAACCAGGTCCAGCGGATCGTGATGGCGCGGCAGCTGCTGACCCGCTGAGCCGGCCGTTGTGTCCTGAGCTGGTCGAAGGACCGGCATGTTGCCCTTCGTGTCCTGAGCTTGTCGAAGGACGGGCACTCTGGCCCATCGACAGGCTCAGGGCGCGACAGTTTGTCAGCCGCGTCGCTGGCGTGCGGTGGCGGTCACCTCGGTCATGGCGGTGTAGATCTCGGCCAGGGCGCGGCGCTGCTGTGGTGTGAGCGCGGGATCGTGCCGAATCGCGGTGAGCAGCGAAACCGGCTCGCCCTCCTCGGGATCCTGATCCTGCTCGTCGTCGACAACTCGGTCTCGGGGCGCAGGTCCCGCAGCGGGATGCCCAGGGTGTTGGCGATGCTGGCCATCACGTCGTCGGAAGGTGCTCGGAGACCGTGCTCGATCTGGGAGAGATACGGGTTCGAGATGCCGGTCAGTGCCGCGAGTTGGCGGAGCGGCAGGGCGGCCAGTTCCCGTTGCCGGCGGATCAGTTCGCCGACCAGATTCGGTTGATCATCTCGCGCCGCCATTGCTGCATGATAGGCCGCCGAGTGACCGACGTCGCATCGATCAGCGCTAGCTAAGCTAGCGATTTTGGCTAACATTGACCCCCATTTAGCGCTTCA
>CAVRSH010000025.1:0-138373 GCA_963723815.1 uncultured Actinomycetota bacterium
CATCGGAGTGTTAGCGTCCGTTCAACACGAGAAGAGGTCGTTATGCCCGCCACCGAAAAGACGCCGGCTTCACCGACGCCGAAAAGGCAGCGATGAGAGCCCGTGCTGATGAGCTGCGTGATCCTCCGGCCGTGGCGGAGCCAAGAAGGCCGAGGAGGCCCAGGCCTGTCTCGACGCGATCGCTGCCATGCCGGACGACGACCGGGCCCTCGCCGAGCGGGTTCATACCCTCGTCAACGAGGCTGCGCCGACCTGCGGCCGAAGACTTGTACGGCATGCCGGCCGACGTCGACCAGAACGGCAAGGTCGGCCGCTTCTTCAAGCCCGCGGTCAAATTCGGTGCGCGCTATGCGACGCTCGGCTTCAACGATGTGGCGCTCCTCGACGACGGGATGATGTGGCCCACTGAGTACGCGGTGACCGGCATGTCGGCGGCCGTCGCGGCGAGCATCGACAAGCTCGTGCGGAAGGCCGTCGGCCTGCCGACTGACGGCAAGGCGCCCGTACCGTCCGATCGTCGGAGTACGCGCCTTGTCGAAGCCGCGGAGCACCGAGAGTGAATCGGCCTCCGGCGTCCGAGGGGTGATCGAGGTAAGCCGACCCTCCGGCGGGCAGCCAATCAGGCTCGCCGACGCTGGGCGGCTCAAGATCACAAGGGTCGCGCGAGTAAGTAACGACCGCCTCGAAAGCTCGCCCGACAGCAAACTCGCAAAAGTGTCATGGCTCAAGACCGCTGAGCGCTTGAGCGTCGGAGCGATCCTTTGCTCCTTCTACCGACCCTTCTCTGGCCAACGACTTGCCTGCCTTGAGGAGTGCCAGTGGAATAACTCGGCTGGTGATGCTGCGTAGGTCGCGGCGCTCGTGCCCGAGGGCTCGGCCGACCATACGATTGGGTGGTCGGGGATGGGGATTACTGCCCTCCCGTGGTTGTCGGTGGTCATGAAGGTGAACTCGACTTCGCCATGCCCCATTGGTAACGGGTGCCGACGACTTCATCAGCTACGGCGTATGGCGCCAGCCGACCGTCTGGAGGGCCGTCTGGATCGCCTCGTAGTCGTGGCGCCAGGCCGCGACGTCAATGTCGTCATGCTTCCTGGTCACCCGACCGACCCAGAAGTCAACGGCCCACCCGCCGAAGAGCCAGTAGTCGATCGCTTGATCATCGAGTGTTCGGCTGAGGCTGGCGATTGCCGCCAGCTGGTCCTCAGCCCCAGGATGGACATCCCCCACGCTCATAGCCGCAGCCTAGGAGACCACCGGAGTAGGAGGTGAGCGGTTCCGGTTACGCTGCCCGCCGACATGGAGCCGCACGGCTCGAAGGGCTCCCGATGCAGGCAGAGTGACCACTGTTCGTCCTGCAGAATGGACACACTCGTGCCTTGTGGCTGACCGCAACCTTCAACCGAAGCCGCAAGGGACCGGCACCCGGTGGCAAGGCTCGGTACCCTGGACGGTGCTGAGGGCGCTTGCTCGAGACGCCGCATCTCGCCCGGCTATGTGGTCGCAAGGGTGGACACGAAGGAAGTCAGGCTGCCGATTCTCGCTTCGGCCATCCTGGTTGGCGTGCCGCTGATCGTCAACGCGATCCATGACGTTCTTTCGGGTCGTTGGGATGAGCATCTTGGCCGTCGACGTCCGTCAGACTCGGCCGAGGCCGGCGACGCAGCGCCTCACCTGAGAGGAAGGCCGGTCGAACAGCTGGCCGCCCATCTACGCCGGCTGCGGGTGGCGGTGGCGACGACCAGCGGCGTTCGGCGACTTATCAACTGGCGAACCGGGTCCCCACCACCAGCGGTTAATACGGGCCTGCCAGATGTTGAACATCCCACACGAGCTTGGGAAGAACACGGCCGGCCCGGAGCGCGACATCGAACGGATACGGGTCGAGGCCGAACTGGAACGAGCCGTCGTGCTTTTCTCCGCCAGCAGATCCGGCTGACCTGGGGGGCTACCCCCCGACCCTCCCGTCGGTGCTGTTCGGATGGGTCCGGGCCCCGTTGTGCCGGCCGTACTCCCTCGATCATGTGCACCATCAGGTCAGGACGGTCTCGCCCCTCCATCGGCGTCCGGAGCCGACCGTCGTGCCGGACGCACGCAGTAGCCGACCGCTCCTAGAGGACAGTCGGCTGGGGGCTGAAGCGAAAACGCTTATCTGGGACGCAGGGTGTGGGTGAGGCGCCTGCATGATGGTTCGCAATGTCGGTGCTGCCTCAGCGGCCGGGTATGAGGTTGTTCGAGGTGCGCCGATGCGGCGCGTGCTGGGGGTCAGTGGGCTGCCGCACCTGTGGAGGCTGGGGCGGGGCGTAGACGCTGTGGTGGTCATCAGACGAGATGGCACCACGACTGGACATTGTTTTCGACGCGGCGCACGACGCGCCGGTTGTCGACGCCCCTCGGGACCTCGTGTCGGTGAGGACCAGGTGCAGGCGGTGGCACTCGGGGCCTGGGTACGCCCGCTCGCTGCCTTCGAGGCCGTCCCGCTCCTCGATGCCGAAGTCGGTGGGTTCCTTGATCACGCGGAACGGTTGGATGACCGGGTGGGCCGGCTCGCGCTGGGGAGATGATCAGGTGCCAGGCAAAACGCGGGATTATGCAGCCGGTAGTCGATGGTGGAGAAGTTCCCCGGCTGCCGGCGGTGGATGTGGAAGGGGGCAACGACCTCCAATCCGGACTCCTCAATCCTGCGCCAGGCGCTCAGCAGGTCGGTGGAGTCCGCCACGAAGCCCGCGTCGTCGAAATCTCGGAAGTAGCTCCCTTGAGCGTGGAATGCGGAGCGGTGCGCCGGGTCGTTCCGCCGGTTGCGGTATGGGTCGAACATGACGTGATCCACAGTGCTTGAAACGAGTGCCGAGCGCTTCTCGATCGCCAAGAAGGAGACCGAAGGCCTTCAGGCCAGCGGCGTGGTAGTCCTGAGCCTGCCGCAGCAGGCGGCGACACACCGTCGCCGGCATCTCGACGACACCGGGGTCAAATGCCGCCGGCGTTGGTGGCGTGGCCACCGCTGATCCAGTTTCGAACATGCGTAGCCTCACTTTGCTTCGATCGGTGTGCCGGTCATGGCCGGGCCGAGGGATGGGCCTGCAGCATTGCCGCGCCCACGTGTGCAGAAGGAGGCTGTCACAAAGCCGATTGATACCTGGATACGACAACAAGGCGTGCACTCCGACGATGCCGACACACGGTGCGCCGGACCGATGTTGAACGCGCCGGTCGTCAGTCAGGCAGCGGCATCGGCCGCCGAGGCCGCGCTTGACCTTGACACACGCCGGACCCTCGAGGTGTGCCGACTCGGCCCGGTAGCTAGATCTGTCGGCCGACACCCGAAGCGGGAGGGGGGACCGGGACAGTCTGACTACTGCCGCGTCCTCGAAGGGTGCCTTGGGGCCGCACCTTTGTGCTTCGAGGACTATCTCGATGCCGGGGCTAACAGGCCTAACCGGTAAGAACCGCTCATCGGACGTGTGAGGCACGATGGACGCCATGGACATGTCCGACCCGTTGACGCTGGTGCTTGTGCTGTTCGGCGTCCTCGCCCTGCTCGGGATGGCTGTCGTCGGGTTCATCATGTGGCGCTATCGCATCCCGCCGCGCGGACTGATCGCGATGTTCGGAGCTCTGATCTATTTGGCGAGCCCGATCGACGTGCTGCCTGAGGCGATACTCGGACCGATTGGGCTCCTCGACGACGCTGGCGCTGTGACCGCCGCTGCAGTCTTCGTCTACAAGCTCGTGACGGTCAAGAGGAGACTCGTCGATGCGGGGGTGCACGGACGGCGGGAGCCGGATCGGCTTGAGTGACCGCGTTGCTTCGGAAGCACTCGATGGGCTGCCGGTTGGGGCAACATACCAGGGCCGTTGATGGCCCGTAGCGTCAAATCGGTCGTTCTTCGGCGGCCTGACTCGGCCAACCAGCCGAGCGCCGGTAGCCACCACACTAACGGTCGAGGCGCTTCGCCCTTTATGAAAAGATCAGGCGTGCGTTCCACAAGCCGACCGCTTGCGGGACGGCTGACGGACGCCGAAGTTGGGGTTCATCGCGCGAGGATGGACGAACTCCTGGTCGGGATACTCCCGCGTATCAAACAAAGACAGCAAGACCTCACCGCTCAACGTGACGACATGCACCCTCCGCGTCACCGACAACCGGAGTACGTCGACCACGGCCTCACCCGCACCAACCGCGACCGAACCCGCCTCCGCGAGGCGTTCGTCGTCACCAAGCTGGACCGGCTCGCTCCGTACTCGCCCGATGCCCGCGACATCTTGTACGAATTGACCGAGCAGAACTGGAACTCAGCCTCGGCGGCTAGATGCGCGAGCCCGCTGACTGGCGTGACGCTGGAGCATCACGTTGGTGGGGTAGCGATCCACCGGTGTATTGCCAGCCCGCGATCAATTGGTCGATGGCGCCGTGGATGAGTTCGTCGGCCGAGGCGGGTATTGAGGCTGGGAGTTGCCCGAAGGCTGAGAGGCGGGAGATGCCGTACACCGTCGCCCAGGTCACAGCGGCTCGGCGATGGACCTCGGCTTCGGGCGTTCCGTCCGGTTGGCAGCCCGCGACCGTGTCATGGAGTAAATCCCAATATCCGATCGCGGCCTGCTGCAGCAGGGGATGGTCGCTTTTGGCGACGGTCGGCCCGTTCGCCAGGTCGTGGACGTGCGGCTGCTCGCGGATGAAGGCCAGGTAGGCACTGGCGAGGGCGTGCAGTCGGGCCGGCGGATGATCGCCGGCCGCCACTACCACCGCGCGCGCCCGGTCCGTCGCCTCCGCCATTCCCACGCCGGCAACGGCCGCCAAGAAACGTTTTCGGCTACCGAAATGGACGTACGGCGCCTGGTGGCTGACCCCCATCTCCTGGGCGATCTGACGCAGACTGAGCCGCTCCGCCGGCACGTCGGCGAGGCGCGCGAGGGCGACCCGCAGGAGCCTCGGTTCCAGCCGCTCCGCGTCGTCGGGCGCCGATTCCATCATCTCTCTCCTACATCTGGTTGACAGTGTCAACCTACCGGAGATAATAGTGGTTGACACTGTCAACTGGAGGGCCCATGGGGGAACGGCACACGATTGAGACGACGGTCGGACGGCTTGCGGTTCGGGTGGTCGGTGACGGTCCGACGGCCGTGCTGTGGCCGAGCCTGTTTGTGGATGAGCGGTCATGGGACCGGCTCCTCCCCACGCTGACGCAGGAACGCCGCCTCGTGATCATCAACGGTCCCGGCCATGGCGCCAGTGGCGATCCCGGCCGTCGGTACACCCTTCGCGACTGCGCCACCGCAGCCGGCCAAGTGCTGGATCGGTTGGCGCTCGGCGGTGCTGTCGACTGGGTGGGCAACGCGTGGGGCGGACATGTAGGCCTGCGGTTCGCCGCCGACCGGCCGGGGGAGTGTCGCAGCCTGATCACGCTCGGCACGCCGGTGGCGGCCCTGTCCCGCAGTGAACGGCGCCACACGTATTCACTCCTGGTCGTGTACGGATTGCTCGGCCCCATCGAACTGGTCCTCGCCGGTGTCACCGAGGCGCTGCTCTCCGCGCACACCCGCGCGCACGACCCCGAGGCTGTCGAACTCGTCCGCGACAGCCTGCGGCGCGCCAACCGGCGGATGCTCCGCAATGCGGTCGTGTCGATCTCCCTTCACCGGGAGGACCTGACCGATGTGCTTCCCGAGATAGCAGCGCCGACACTCCTGATCACCGGCAGCGACCACGCCGGATTCACCTCGACACAGGCTGAGGCCGCCGCGCGCCTCACCCGAAACGGCCGAACCGCTGTCGTGCCCGACGCCGCCTACCTCGTGCCGCTCGAGGCGCCGACAATCACATCGGCGCTCATCCGCGAGTTCTGGGCACGGTGCGCGGCTGACCGATCCGCAACCTAGCCAACGCAACGCCAAGTTCGGCTCATCACGCAGGGGAGAACGTTCCGCTGGCCGACCCCCGGGTTCGTGCGGGACGCACGCAGTAGCCCGGGGATCGTTGTGCGGGACGCACCCAGTGCCGACATCTTCTCGGTCTCTTGCTCGCGCGGGGATTGTCGCGGAATTGCTCGTGGCCGCCGCGGTGCCGTGGCCGGATACCGTCATCGGTCCCGACCTCAGGGCGGTTCACGGTAGTTAGCCGGATCGAGGCCGAACGTCAGGTTGGTCCAGAGGGCGTTAGGCCCGCTCCGATCTGGTGATGCGAACCGGTCTCGTCTCGGTCCTGCACTTCGCGAGGCCGCTGGCCGTCCAACTAGCTCGCGCTCACCGTGCCGGCCTGGCAGGTGTACTCTGCGCTCGACCGACCGACCTGGCATGGTAGCTGGAGGTCGTCGCCGCGCTGCTGGTGACCGATGGCGTCAACCCTTGATGCCGGTCTCCGCGACTCCTTGGACAAGGAAGCGCTGCAGGAAGACGAAGACCAGAACAAGCGGGGCAATGGAAACCGCAGCGGCCAGGAACAGTTCGTGCAGGTTGATGGTCTGGGCGGTGAGGAAGGTGGACAAGGCGACCTGGACTGTCCACATCGAGGAGTCCTGTCCGATGACCAGTGGCCACAAGAAGGCATTCCAGCTCGCGATGAAGGTGATGACCGCGATGGCGGCGAAGAACGCGCCCGAGTTGGGCACCACGATCCGCCAGTAGGCGCCCAGGTAGCCCAATCCGTCGACTCGGGCTGCTTCTTCGAGCTCACGCGGAAAGTTCAGGAAATACTGCCTGAACAAGAATGTGGTGAACCCGCTGAACATGACCGGGACGATGATGCCCTGCAGCGTGTCCACCCATTGGAGCTGGGAAACGATGATGAAGCTCGGGATGAAGGTGACAGCCGGAGGAATCATCAACGTCACCAGCACCGCGTAAAAGATCTTGGTGGCGTGCCGATAGGGAATCCGCGCCAAGCCATAGCCGGCCATGGACGAGAATAAGAGCTGGCCGGCCGTCTGCAGCACGGCAACGATGGCGGAGTTCCCGAGGCTCTGCAAAATGTTGACCGCAGGATCCTCGAACAGTTCGGTGAGATTCTCCCAGTGCAGCGCCTTCGGAAACAGAGTCCAGTTGGGAGACGTGATCTCCGGGTCGATGGACAAGGCGTTCCGCACGACCAGATAGAACGGCAGCAGGAACAGCACGGCGGCGATGAGCAACGCGAGGTAGCGGAGCAGCTGGCCGACAACCTCTCCAGGTCGTGTTCGGTGCCGTCGGACGGGCGGCTCGGTGCTGGAAGTCCCGGGCGGGACCGCGGTTGTGGTGGTCATTCGGCCGCCTTCCCGAAGCCGAAGATCCGCCCTTGGGCCAACGTGACGATCATGATCAGCACGGCCAGGATGACCGCACCCGCGCTGCCGTGTCCGTAGTCCTGGTTGCCCTGCGCCGTGTAGTACAGGTAGACCAGCGGTGGACGCGCGAAGGAGGAGTTGCCGAGCAGGTTGAAGAACTCGTCGAAGGCCTGGTAGGCGTTGATCAGCAGAAGCAGGAGCACTGCGACCGAGGTCGCGCGCAGCTGTGGAAATGTGATGTAGCGGAATGTCTGCCAGCCCGCCTTCGCCCCGTCCACCTTGGCGGCCTCGTAGAGCTCAGGCGAGATCCGCTGCAGCCCGGCGAGGAACAAGATCATGTAGAAGCCGATCTGTAGCCACAGCCGAAGCGTGACGATGACCAGCCAGTACCAGGGCGGATCTGTGGTCGCCAGCCAGGGCACGTTGTCGATGCCGAACCAGCCGAGGACGGTGTTGGCGAGCCCGAAGCGGACGCCGTTGAAGATCGACAGCTTCCAGACCAGGGAGGCCACCACGTACGAGCAGGCCGTCGGCAGGAAGAAGACCGAGCGGAAGAAGGCGCGAGCGAAGCGGATCTGGTTCAGCAGCAGAGCAAGGCCGATCGACAGCGCGAACGTCAACGGCACGATGAAGGCGGCGAAGATGGTGAACGTGATCAGGCTGTCCACGAACGGCCCGGGTCGAAGCAGGTCGACGTAGTTCTGTAGCCCGACCCAGTCGCCCGGCGTCACCGTGTTCTGCGCGCGGGAGAAGCTCAGCACCACCGACCAGATGATCGGCAGATACACGAAGACGATCAGGCCGAAGACGAATGGGCCGACGAAGATCCAGAAGGCGCTGGTGACTCCGTGGATGCCGCCACGTCGACGCGTCCCCGTGGCCGCGGCCGGAGCGACGGTGGCGGCCCGCGGGGACGAGGTGGAGGTGCTCATGTCAGCCGAAGAGTCGGTTGAGCTCGGCGTTGACGGCCTTCTCGGCCTTGGCAATGTTTGAGTCCACGTCGCCGCCCTTTCGCACGATGGCGGTGGCGGCATCGGCATAGGCCGAGCCCATCTTCGGCGTCCAGCTCGGGTTTGCCGGTATGGCGTAGTCGTTGAAGATCTTCAGGGCGTCCGCGGCAGGACCCTGCTTCAACTTGTCGGCCTTGGCGGCGAGGCTCTTGCGCGGCGGGATGTGGAAGCCGTAGCTGAGGTTGAAGTCCTCTTGGTCTTTGCTGTTGTCGATCCACAGCCACTTCACGAACGCCTTGGCCGCTTCGACGTCCTTGGCTTTGGCACTCACCTGGGCGGCCCAGCCGCCGAGGAAGGTCGAAGGTTTGCCGACCGAGCTGCTGAACGCCGGCCACGCGACCACGCCGAAGTCATCCGGCACCGCCTTCTGGATCCCGGGTAGTGCCCACAGCCCGCACCACTGCATCGCCGCCAGGCCTTGGGTGAACGACGACGGGTCCCACCAGTCGGTCGGGGACCCCAGGAGGATCGACTTGCTGTCGAAAAGCTCACGCAGTTTGAGAAAGCTCTCCTTTGCCTCTGGCCCGGTGAAGCCGGGCTTGTTGTCGGCAGTGAGGAAGTCCTGCCCAACGCACCACAGGATCTGGCCGAGCAACGCTCCGCCGCCGAATGAAGGAGTTACGCCGGCGTCGTTGCCGATGAACAGCCCCTTCTGATCCTTCGTCGTCAGTTCCTTCGAAGCGGCGATCAGCTCGTCCATCGTGGTCGGGGGTTGGACGCCCGCCTTGTCCAGAATGCTCTTGCGGTAGTACAGCACGCCCATGTCGTCCACGATCTTGACGCCATAGATCTTGCCGTCAACCGAGTTGGACTTGATGTCAGCTTCGGTGTAGTCACTCTTGACGTCGGCCATGATGTCATCCAGCGCGACCACCTGATTGCTCTTCACCGAGTCGATGTTGACGCTGCTCTCGAACACGTCGGGACCCGAGCTTGAAAGCAGCCCGCTGTTGAGCTTCGACGTGTAGTCACCCGGGGTCCACTGCACCTTGACGGTGGCATTCGGGTATTCCTTGGCGTAGCGCATACCGCCTGCTGGGTGCCGGCCTCGCCGTACTGGTGATACCACTGGGAGATGGTGGGCTTGGCCCCTGGGGAGCTGCTTGCGCCTCCCTGGTCACCTGAGAGGCCGGAGCTTCCTCCGCCGCAGGCCGACAGGAGCGGCACGCCGCCCAGGGCTGCGGCGCCGAGGCCAAGGCTACTGAGGAAACGGCGACGACTGATTTCTGAACCGGTCATGAAGCACAACTCCTTTGTTGCTGCCGGGTCCCACAGCGGGTCATCGGCGATGATGAGAAATTCCTGGATCGACCGTAACCCCTGACATGCACGCGCGACGCGTAGACGGGGTCGTGTCCCGTGGATGCCGACGTAGCCGCTCAGTCTGGGCCCGGGCGGACACCCAAGGGCGCTGCCCCCACCTTGATGGCAGTCTGCGGGCCCACTCTCGCCGAGATCCGTGTCGACCGGTGTTCCTGCGCGTTTTCATGATCGTTGACGAAACCAAAACACGGCTTCAGCGCGCCCTGGCACGCCCTTGACACGAGCTACAGCCAGTTAGCGTGCCGTTGCAGGCCTAAGAGCCGCGGTAGGCGGACCGCTGCCAGGACAGCGAAACATGCCGAAGGGGGTCAGCGAAACAGCTTTACGGACTGCTGTGTGGTCTCGTCACTATGGACACCGCTTACACTCGCATGGCGCGGTCACGAGGACCGACGCATTCTTCCGAGAGGGATGCAGTTGCCGGGGCTGGAACCGATCACGCTCGTTGGTCCCAATGTGGCCTCCGCGCTGGGAGCGTTTCTCCATGACCTGATGGACTCTCTCGGTACACGGACGGCGGGCCCCCTAGTCCCAATTCGATTGACCGCAGGATACTCGTACGCCATCTCGGCCGGCTTTGATGATTTTGTTCCCATCTTGCTCATTCCCTCATACGACCTAAACCCCATCAGCGACTGCCAATCAATCGCTGGCTCCTTCGTCTCGCAGGTCGCCGCCGCTCTGGAGGCTTGGCGCCAGGCCGAGCAGCCGCCGGCCAACGACGGGTCGTATACGTTCGACCTTGCCGTGCACACCCAAGCCGCCGGTCACCAAATGATGGTCCACACCGCCTTGCTGCGCTATCCGTTACCGTTCGGGCTCAAGTCGGCTTAGCATCGCTCCCGGGAGAAGAACATGCATCAACGCAGTGGTTGAATTCGTTGCCTGACCCCGCACCGCGTCCTTGCCCAGCGCCGCCGCATCTGACATTAGTCTGCGGTTGCTTAATGTGAGGTCAATGAGAAACTAGAGCACCCACCAGATAAAGTATACCAAGAACGGCTCCCAGGATCAGAATGAAATCGGCGCTGAAGATGCCCGCGCGCTGCGGAGATTCGGTGGCCGTGGCCATGCGTTTCACGGTGTGTTGCATGTTATTGATGTGCTCAGTGGCGACATTCCGATCGAAACCGTTCAGCGCCGTGGTGGATTCCCCTTGATTGCTCATGGTGCAGTGTGCGGCCGGCACGGCTGTCGCCAGCTTTGTTGAAGCAAATCGTTACCTTTTAGTAGCAACCTGGGATGGTGCCGGACTTCCGCCGACCGCCGTTCAGTACACCGATAGGCGGCGTGTCGGAGGTCCAGCCCATGGATCCTGAGGGTGTGAGTCCCTTGGCGTGGTGGGATTCGGGTCCGGTGAGTCGCCTGCGATGAAGGCGCCATCGGCGGGATTTTCGGTGTGTACGGCCAAGTACTCACCAGGAGGTTCTGACCGATGGCGTTGTCCCAGTCTGGCGCATCCGAGTTGCTCGAGGCGTTCCGTGCCGGGGAGGGCGTAGATCTGATCCGCGAGTCGGTGCGGTTGGTCATGCAGGACCTGATCCCCGTTGACGTGACCGAGCAATCGGCGCCGACCCCTACGAGCGCAGCGATACCCGCATCACCCACCGCAACGGGTCCCGGCCGAAGGTGGTCTCGACTCAGGCCGGCGATGTGGAGTTGGCGATCCCGAAGCTGTAGGGAGGGTTCGTTCTTCCCCGTCATTCTCGAACGCAGACGGCGGATCGACCAGGCGCTGTATGCGGTGGTCATGGAGGCCTGGGTGAATGGGGTGTCGACCCGGGCGGTCGATGGGTCGGGTCGTAGCCGGTCTGGTCGCGGACCAGGGCATAGGCGATGTTGGCGGCCCGATGGGCCATGGCGCCGCCGATCAGCCACCCTTCGTCCCGCGAGCCCGGTCCACTGGCCGTAGCGTTTGGCGCCGGTTGTGTGAACCACAGCCCGACAGCCGTTCGACCATATCGTGGCTTGGGTACGGTGGCGTTCCAAGTGGCGGACGTGCCGCCGAGGCTGGCCACTCGGGAAACCGATGACTCGAAAGCGAGGACCTGATGCAATACAACAAGCTCGGCCGTTCGAATATGACGGTCAGCAAGATATGCGTAGGCAGCATGCACTTCGGCCCCAAGGCAACCGAGGAGGAGTCCCACGCCATCCTTGATAAGGCCCTCGAGATGGGAATCAACTTCATCGACACGGCCAACGTTTACGGCGCTGACGCCGGTCGGGGACGGTCAGAGGAGATCATCGGCAGCTGGTTCGCGGCGCGTCCCGGAGTGCGGGACCAGGTGGTCTTGGCCACGAAGGTGTTCCACCCGATGGGGGATCTGGGGGTCGCGAAGGAGGAGCGCGGCTTCTCTGCTTACAAGGTGCGGAAGCACCTCGCCGACTCACTGCGGCGGTTGCAGACCGACCACGTCGACGTCTACCAGGTGCACCACATCGACGAGCGGGTCTCGCCGGAAGAGTTGTGGGGGACATACGAGCGGATTGTGGCGAACGGGGACGTGCTGTATGCCGGTTCGAGCAACTACTCGGGTTGGGGACTGGCTCGGGCCCAGATGCAGGCGTGGCAGCGCGGCTTCGTGGGGTTCATCTCCGAGCAGACCCAGTACAACCTGCTGAGCCGGGTGCCGGAGATGGAGGTGCTTCCCGCCGCCCAGGAGTTCGGTATCGGGGTGATCGTCTACATGCCGCTCGGTGGCGGCCTGCTGACCGGCAAGACTGAGTCGTTCGACGGCTCCCGGACACGTCAGGTCGAGGAGGAGTACGGCATCAAAATCGGTCCAGAGAATTCTCAGTTCCGCGACTTCTCGGCATTGTGCGCCGACATAGGTGAACCCGAGCACGTCGTGGCCACCGCCTGGGTTCTGCAGCACCCGGCGGTCAACTCGGCAATCGTCGGCGTCCGCACCGTCGAGCAACTCGACGGTCTGGACCGAGCCGCAGAACTGAGAATCGACGACTCGGCGATGGCTCGACTCAACGAGATCTTCGACATCAACAAGGGCCGAAGGATTGGTCCGGGACGGTCACCGCAGGCGCACGCCTGGTGACCCGCCCGTTCAGGGTGTCCGCCTGACCGCCTCGGCACTACAACGGTCGCGCCGAATCACGGAGCATCAAAGGGGAGCAGGGCAGCGTCTGAGACGACATGGCCTTGCACCGGCAGGTACGGATCAGGCGGTCAAGGCCGCGTCGATGTCGAGCAGGTCGATGACGAGCGACGTGGCGGTTGACGGCTCTCCGGTGATCGCCGACACGACCCAGTCCGGCATTGAGGCCGGCAAGCCGATCGTCCTCGCTCGGACACGCATGCCGCCGTGGTGCGGGACGCACGCAGTAGCCGACTCTCAAGCGGACACCTTCGCTGCGTTGCCCCTGGTGACCATCAACGCAACTACAACGGCGACAGCAGTTGGAAGGTGATGTGGACCGGCTCGCAGAACTTCACCGACGAAGGCAACCGAGTCAACAACGAGTTGCTGATGCAGATTCGCGACAACGCGAGCCTCGACCGTTACGTGCGCAACTGAACGTCATCTGCGACCGCCACACTCATGGCCGGATCAGGCAGGTCCCGCCCTCGGTCTACTTCCGCTCGGGCTGGCTGCACGTACCCAAGGCGCCGACGCCGACGGCCACCTCAACGGGGCTGAGCCGTTCGACGACTACCCACTGCCTGCGAACGGGGACGTCGACTTCGACGAGTAGCGCGGCGAGAAGTCCGCGGCCTGAGCCTTGTCGAAGGGCCATCATCGGTCCTTCGACAAGCCCAGGACACGAATACTCAGGTGAAGATCACGTACGCGGCCGCCGCGGCCGGCAACAGGCCCAGGATCACGGTCGGCGCGTACGGCGGGCGTCGGTTGATCACGTGAATCACGGCCGCGCACAGCAGGCCGATCACCCCGCTCAGGACGCAGAGTCCCAGCGCCACATTCGGTGCGACCGAATCGGCGAAGGCGCCGTATGCGGCCAACGCGACCGTCGGCGCCCCCATCACCACGAGCAGCAGGGCGGAGATCACCAGTCGCTGCACCAGGTCAAGGCTGCGTTCATCCGCGTCGTCCATCACGCCTCCACTCCCGGCCAGAGTATCTAGCACCGGCACCTGGGTCACCCGCCGACTTCGGGCGCGCCGTCGCCGGGCGGCGATACGCAGACCTCGCGGTCCCATCGCCGGGGGAGATGCTGCGAGGTATCTCCGACGCCGGCAGGGTCCATGTGCTCTACGGCACCGCGCGGTCTCAAGGCTGCCGGGGTGCAACTCTGGACCGAAGAGAACCTCGGTGCAACCCTCCGAGATCACGGCTCCTATGGGGACAGCCTCGGCTGGTTCCTGATCGCGGCAGACGGGTGAAACTCCCGGTCCGGTGGCCATGAGGGCCGACACGGCACCTCCGTACGACCGCCCTTCACAGTGCGTTATGCCCCTCCGCATTGGAAGCTTTTCTGGTCCGCTAGCCAAACGCGATGCGGGACCGGTTGCGGCCGTGGTGCGGGACGGACGCAGTGACCGGCCGTGGTGCAGGACGCATGCAGTGGCCGACCGTGGTGCGAAACGTGGCCTTCGCCAAAACACCGCCGCGTTGTTGGTGAGAAGTCGGCATAAGTGCTATCCCGTACGTATGGCTCATCACAGCAGGATCAGCAAGGTGCTCATCGATGTGGCTCCCGGCGACCATGACCAAGAACTCGCCTTCTGGCAGGCCGTGGTCGGTGGCCACTGGCCGGAACCTACCGTCCCGGAGTACCACGGAGTTGATCTGCCTGGACAGGACTTCGAGCTCTCGGTGCAACGGCTCGGCGAGGGACCAAGCCGGCTGCACCTGGATGTCCACACCGACAATCTCGAAGAGGAGGTTGAGCGGCTGGAGCAGCTCGGCGCACGCCGTCTTGGCCAGCGCGGCAATCTGTGGGTTATGCAGGATCCGGCCGGGCTGGCTCTTTTGTGTCATCCATGACGTCGACGTCTCGCGCGAGAATGGGCGACGCTGGAACTGAACTGATGTAGCGAACGGCGCTTGGCGCCGCAGCGGTCCAAGGAGAATGAGTCGGGCCGCCCGATCCATTCGATGGAGTCCGTGATGATCGGATCACTCGCAATGACGTGGGTCCGAAGCCCTTGATTGCGGCGCCTACTTCATGATCGCTCTCGATTCGTAGCTGTCAGGCCCTGCCGTAGGCCGACCGTTGTGCGGGACGCACGCAAGCCGACCGACAGGCGGTCACTCACGGGACTCGCGTCAGCGCCACGATTGCGGCCAGGGTCGCCGCCACCACGCCGTCGACGGCGAGGGGCACCATGCCGATCCAGTACGCGGGGATCGGATCGAGCCGATAGAAAATTAGGTAGCAGGCCAGCCCGACCAGCGTCGCGACCGCTGTCGCGACGATCCAGGCGGACGCCGCCGGCGCCCTCAGCACCCCGGCCGTCCGCAACGTGATGCCGGCAGCGAGTTGCGCGGTGGTCCAGACAACGATCAGCGGGAGCTCGGTGGTGACGGGCCGGTGGGCGACGCTAGAGGTGACGTAAAGCAACAGCGCACCGACCAACGCTCCGCCGACGATCGTCGCCCCCAGCGCCGGCGATGACGCCTTCGGGAGAAGGGCCGCGATGCCGACGGCCAGCAGAAACAGGCCGCCGAGGCCGCCGAGCACCGCTCCCGCGAGGAAGAGCCCGCCGCCGGGTGGAATCCGCACCGACGGTCTGAACGTGATCGTCCACCAGACGAGGTAGCACAGGCTGCAGACGACGAGCAGGAGCTCACCGATCACGATCATCAGCGGGCCGCCATCCAGTGCCTGCCACCTACCCACCGTTTCACCCTAGTCGAGAGGTAGGGGCGCTCCAGCCGTGCAGTGATGGACAGACAGGCTCAGTTCGGTCATATCGCGTCGGCGACTCCATCACCGTGGTGGCGATGCACGCCACCATCAACATTGCCGCTGCGCTAGGGGAGGTTAGCAGCGGCTCCGGTTGTCGGAGAGCTCTTTGCGGTCGTCAAGGGTCCATTTCCCTGACGCCAACCGCATCTGATAGCGGTAGTGGTACAGGTAGCAGACCTTCTTTCCCGTCCTGCCGCCGGGGAGGGTGCGCATAAAGGTCACTTCGGCGCTATCAGTTACCTCGTTGACGCGCCGTACCAGAACGCGGACCGTCGAATGGCGGACGTCGAGCCGTTGCTGCGGAATCGTTTCAATGGGCCTAACTCCTTGAGCATGCGTCCGCTAAGCGTGTGGAAAGCGTCGTTGTAGTGGCCGAGACTTGGCGTACGGGTCATCGTCTTGTTATGCCACCGCTGCGTTCAAGCTGTCGAAGTACTGCCGCAGGAAAAAGGCGGTACCTGGCCCGTCCGCGCTTTCGCTCCGATCGCCGACCGAGGTGCGGCGGGACGGCAACGGGCCGGGTCGGCCTCGGCCGGTGACTTCGCCCAGGCGTCGACGAGAGGATGAGCGGTCTTGCTCGACACGGCGTGGTTCAGACCGGCCGCGTCTTGGTATTGGACTTCGGTCATCCCGATGACCTTTCCCTTCAGGTCGAGGAGTGGGCCGCCGCTGCTCCCCGGGCTGACATCGGCGTCGAACTGGACGAGGTCGTTCAGACGACGCTTGTCGATATCCACCGACTGGCTCAGCCGATTGACGGTCCCGTCGTCGGGTCTGCGGGTCGCGGCCCCTTCGGGTAGTCGATGACCACGACCTCGTCACCCGGTTCTGGCTCTTCCTCAGCGAAGACCAGGGGGTCGCCGACTCCGACGTCAGCCGACGTGCGGATGAGGGCGACGTCGCGTTGGCGGTCGGTGCCGATGACCACTCCTGGGGCGTAGTCACTCAATCCACCGGCTGCAACGGTCTGAGCGCTCTTGACCACATGCGCCGAGGTGGCGACCAGGCGCGGCCCGACGAGGAACCCACTGCCAGTTGCGTACCCGGTTCAGCTGGTGACCTCGACCCGCAGTGTGAGGTCACGGCCCTTCGCGATGGTCTGCTGGCGGGTCAACTCGACCGGGCCCCGAGCTACCTGCGGCGGGCGGCTGAGACGGCGAGGGACTCGGTCCGCTCGACCCGCCCGTACAGCTCGTGAGCGCGACAACCGTCTCAGCGACCATCGAGCAGCTCTCGGCGTACGCGAGTACACCGGGCCCGCGATTCTCGAGCACCAGTTCGGCGGCTGGTGTGGGTGCTGGATGTCGTTGCCGAATACGGAACCCCTCGTAACGACGTGGTGGCGCCCCGTGTGCCGGCCAACGACCGGTACTCCCTGCACTGCGCTAACACCGCAACCCAGAAGGTCATCAAGACGTGGGGTGTCGAGGTTTAGACCGGTTCAGGCAAATGTGCACGAACGGGTTCGTCGAGACCCTTGTGCGGTGGACGCAGGAGGGCTCACGTTCGACGGCGCACGCGTCGACGGGATCGCGATGGCGATGCTGCGTTTGGACTGGGAACGGACGCGGACCCTGGGGACCGAGGCCCCAGAGACGCTGGGCGCACGGCGGATCGGGCGGCTCAGCGGACCCGGACGCCGCGGATCACGACGGCCGCCGGGTTGGCCAGTGTCCACGGGTCGTCGCGGGGGTCGGTTGCGTAGCTGACCAGCGAGCCGTCGTCGGCGCATTCGAGGTACTGCTGTGCCCTGGTGGAGGCGGCGGCCAGCGCCTGCTCGGGGCTCAGCCCGAGCTCGGCGAGCAGCGCGACCTCACGCCAGACCGACCCGACGACGTCGGAACCGGTCAACACGGTGACCCCGGACTCGATGGCCAGGGGCAACAGATAGCGCAGCGACTCCGCCAGACCAGCCCGACCCCGGCGTTGCCCGGCGTCGAGCGGCCGGCCGGGAGCCGCGATCTCCGGGATCGCACCAAGGGTCGGGGTCCAGGCGCCGCCGCGCCGGCCAAGGGCCCGGACCAGATCGTCGTCGAGCTCCTCGCCGTGCTCGATGGAGTCGATGCCGGCGGCCACCAGCTCGGCCACCCCCGGGTGGTTGCTGTGGGCCGCGACCCGGACGCCGTGCGCGTGAGCCGCGTCGACGACCGCCGCCACGACCTCCGGGGGGTAGGTCGGGCTGGAGGTTCCCGGCACCGGCCGGAGACCCTCGACCTGCGGGAAGTCGGCGATGAGCTTGATCCACCGCGCCCCGGCGTCGATCTCGGCGAGCACCGCAGTCACCAGATCCTCCGCCGCGACCGGGGCGTACATCCGCGGAAAGTAGCGCTGCGCCGGCGCGAAGAACCGGCCGGCCGCCAGGACCAGCGGCCGGCCAGGCCTGGGTGCCTCGCGGGTAAGCGGAAGCGTCACCGCCCGGTCGCCTCCCACGTCGCGGATCGTGGCCACTCCGCTCGCGGCGAGCTCACCGAGCCGGGGCTCGGCCAGCGACGGGTCGAGGTAGGGACCGTGCTGGTCGAAAGCGACCGTGAGATGACAGTGCGCGTCGACCAGGCCGGGCAAGGCGAACCGGCCGGGCAGCGGCTGGACCTCACCCGCGCCGAAGACCACGCGACCCGGCTCGCCCGCAGGCAGGATCGTGCCCTCGAAACTCCACGCCATCGGCGGCCTCCGCTTCGCCGGCTCCAGCGTGCCAGACGAGGGCGGGACAGGTCCAGGGCCGAAAAGTAGCCGACCGTGGTGCGGGACGCACGCAGTAGCCGACCCTTTGCGCACTTGGTCCCACGGCCGTTTCCATTGCCGTCGAGGAAAAGTGGGCATCCTCATAAGTCCGCCTGTCCCGAGCGCGCTTTCCTCGACCATCGCGGCACGCCTCTTGCCCTCTGGGAGGCTGAGGTGCCAATGACTTACACGATTCGCAGCGGTAGACCCTCACCGGCGCTTTGCCGCCTCGGGTCGCGAGCTTCACTTGGATCACATGCATCGCGCGAAGGGCGGCTGGCGGCGTCGACTCAGGCGGGTTGGAATGCGTGGGCCAGGGAAGTCCCTTCGCTGCGTCTTGTACATAGCTCGATTTGTCGTCGAGGAGACGACCTCGCTCAGCCGCAGGTAGGGACCGGGCTCGCGGCGGCCGCGACGCGCACGACAAGGTGTTGGTCAGCCGCAGCAGCGCCCACATCATGTTCCGTGGTGAGGCTGTTGCGGAGAGCGGCGGCGGGCACATCGGGATGTTCGTCAGCGAGCAGGCCGTCGAGCACCGCGCGATGCGCGGTGCGGATGGCCACATTCTCCCAAACGTTTGTAATTGGGATCGGCGCGCATGAGAGCTCGGAGATGTCGAGCGGCACCCAGGCATTCTGGGCGAAGACCACCCGGATGTCGGTGCCGGCCGCGTCGGCGATGGCCCGCCACACCGCGGGACCGCTGTACTGGTTGCTTGCCGGCAAACCGGACCTGCCAGTTGTTGTCGTCCACGAGTGCCGCTCCACCGGAGGTCGGGATGTCGGGGCGGGCGGCAATGGCGGCGCGGTTCGCCAGTCGCGGTCTGAGATACCAACCGGGCCGGCATGGGGCTCGACCATCGGCCGCAACCTGATGCCGCATTTGCGGGGAGGAGTCGCTGGGGAGCTCCCGTAGCCCAGCCTCCGCAATCACCGCGTCGTTGCTTCGATTACGGTTCTCGCTCCTGGATCTGATCCGCCGCGTCACTAGCAACACGGGACACGCCGAGGACCGCGCCCTGACCCCTCGAGCATCTGATCGCCACTCGCTATGCGTCGCCACATTCGGGTTTCCACCTTGCCGGATCTGGGTAGTTATTGAGTTGGGTCCTAATGGTTCGGTCGAGGGCTCACCGAGCCCGACAACCGCTGCGGTTCGTGGACTTCAACCGACCGTCGTATGCCCGGAGGTTTCGTGAATATCGTGATCGGGCTCGGGGTCTGCTGCGTCGCCTTCATCGCTGGCGGTTCGTGGCTGTATCTCTGGCGGCTGTATCTGACTCGAACTGACACCTCTCAGACGCACGCGCGAGTTGCCATGCCGACGAGTGCGCCGGCTCCGCCCCCTTCAGCACACCAAGCCGCAGGGGGGCGAGCGGTGGCATTCAGCCAGCACCGATGGTCCGGACCTCGACCCCGGCTCAAGCTCACCGAGAAGGGTCTGTGCAGCACCGGCCAGCCGATCCGCTTCTGCCTTGACTGCGCCGCCGAGAAGACTGAGGAGCGACCCTTCATCGAGACGGAGCCGAACTGACCAGGTGCGAACTGTGTCGATGGGCCTCATGGCTGGGGGTCAAGAGCCGGCCATTCAACGGTCAACTGGGCGAGCCACGGCCAGGAAGGGTGTGCCCGATGACAACCACCTCGACACAGCGCGAGGGGATGGCGCCCCACCTGCTTTGAGCCGCCACCATGCAGATTGGCCGCTGCTGCGACGCCCTGCGTGATGCCTCCAATGCGTTCGGGCCGATGGATGCCGGTGGAGCAGAACTCGTCGGCTTACGGGACAAGCTCCGGGCTCGCATCGCCCGCGCGACGTGACGGTCCATGTTGGTCCGTCACCTCGGTGCATCCGCAGATTGCCGGTCAGCGGATGACGGCCACCGGGCACTTCGCGTATGCGGCGACATGCTGGCTGACCGAGCCCAGCACGAGGCCCCCGAAGCCGCCGTGGCCACGGGTGCCGACCACGAGCAGGTCCGCCGTCTCGGATTGTTCGATCAGGACTTTCGCCGGGTTCCCCTGCTTGACGTGGGGCTGAACGAGCACCGGCGGGTCCTCTCCGAGAACCTCCTTGATGATCTTGACCAGATCGTCGGGGGTGCGTTGGCTCGGGTTCGGGGACGTAGTGTTCGGAGACGCTGACGCTGCCCGCGGGTGGCGGCAGTGTGTGCTCCCAAACGTTGACGACGACGAGGTCGGCGCGATGATCCCCGGCTTCGGCGGACGCCCATTTCAATGCGGTGCGACTGCTGGGCGACCCGTCGACGCCGACCACGATGGTCTTCCAGGTGCTCACGGTCGTCTCCTCCTCCGGCTGTTGAGGGCCGCGATCATAAGCCGCCGCGACTGCCCGTCGCAGCGACGAGATCCCGGCTGCGGCATGGTCGGTCTCGGTCCTCGTCGCAGAACGCTAGTACGCACTGCGCGGCCCGTCGAGGGTCGATTTTGTTCAGCGGCCCGACCACGCGATGTGGTGCAGATAATCTTCCCGTGGCCATGGGGTTGCGGCCGCTTCCCCGGCGGGTTTAGCGTGCGTGGCGACACGATCATTCCGGAGTCGAAAGGGGTCCTCAGATGACGTCAACCATCACTTCTGAAGCGGTCTCCGCGGGCGGGCAGGCCGAGCGCAAGCCACTGATGACGGGCCCAGCCATCCTGATGATGAACCTCGGGTTCTTCGGGGTCCAATTCAGCTTCGGCCTCACCCAGTCGGCGGTGAACCCGCTCTTTCTGCTGATCGGGGCGACCCCGGAACAGCTGCCGATCCTCAACCTGGCCGGGCCGGTGACCGGACTGGTCATCCAGCCGCTGATCGGGGCGGCCAGCGACCGGACCTGGAGCCCCCGATGGGGCCGACGCCGCCCGTTCATCACGCTCGGCGCGCTGTTGTGTTCGGTCATCCTGTTCGCGTTCCCGTTCGTCGGCGTGCTGTGGCTGGCGGTCGTCTGCTTCTGGCTGCTCGACGCCGGCAACAACACCTCGATGGAGCCCTACCGGGCGTTCATCTCCGACCGGTTGCCCAAGTCGCAACTAGCACGCGGCTTCCTGACCCAGAGCATGTTCACCGGCGCCGGCGCGGTGCTGGCGAACCTGTCGCTGTTCGTCCTGCAGAAGGTGCCGGCGCTGGAGAAGACGGCCGGCAACGGTGTGCCGTACTGGATGTACGTCTGCTTCATGATCGGCACCGTCTGCATCCTGGTGACGGTGCTGACCGCGATGGCGCGCACCAAGGAGCTGACTCCGACCGAGGAGGAGCTCGAGGAGATGCGCTCGGCCCCGAAGGGACTCGGGCCTTCGTTCACGACATCCGAGACGCCGTCAAGACGATGCCGGTGGCGATGCACAAGATCGGTGTCGTGTTCCTCTTCCAGTGGTACGCCATGTTCATCTACTGGCAGTTCCTGGCGGTCAGTCTCGGTGAGACGGTGTTCAATGCCAACCCCGAGGAGGGGGGTCCGGCCTGGGATCAGGCGATCGCCTGGAGCGGGCTGCAAAACGCCGCGTACAACTTCGTCACCATGGTTTCGGCGCTGTTCCTGGTGGGATTCGCGCAGCGGATTGGCGCCAAGCGCGTCCACGCCATAGCCCTCGGCTTGGCCGCGGTGTCGCTGTATCTGGCTGGCTCACATCCATAACCAGTACGTCGCGCTGGTCCCGATGATCGGCCTCGGCATCTTCTGGGCCAGCGCGGTCGGCATTCCTTACCTGATGGTCGCCAGCATGGTGCCGGCCAAGCGCACCGGCGTCTACATGGGAATTCTCAACATGATGATCGTCGTGCCGATGTTGATCGAGACGCTCACGTTCGGATGGATCTTCAAGCACTTGCTGGACGGCAAGGGCTCCAACGCGATGATCCTCGCCGGCGTCTTGATGGCCATCGGGGCGGTCGCCATGCTCTGGGTCAATCCACCCGAGGAGGCTGATGAGTCCCCGATCGTGCCGCTGGGCCACCGCCGCGCGATCACCGTGTACGACCGGGTCGTGGTGGGCTCGGACGGCACCCCGACCAGCCTGTATGCCGTGGACCGGGCTGCGGAAGTGGCGCAAGCCGCCCAGGCGAAACTGGTGGTGGTGACCGCCTACAACGAGGGTGACGCCAGCACCGCCCCACGGCCGGCCGAAGGGATGCACCGCGACGTCTACGGTGTCGAGACCGCTCGTAAGGCCCTGGAGAAGTCAGTCGCCGGCCTCACCAAGGATCGGGAGAGATACGTCGAACAACGGCTCGTCCGCGGGGATGCGGCTCAGGCGCTGCTCGACACCGTCGGCGGCGAACCGGCGAACGTCATCGTCGTCGGCAACCGTGGGCTCGGCGCGAGCGAGGGGCAGCGCCTGGGATCGGTACCCCGCGAGGTCGTCAAGCACGCCGTGTGCGACGTGCTCATCGTGCAAACCTCGGCCCTCGACGAGGAACGCATCTTCGACGAGCAGCCGGCGGAGGCTCCCCCAACCCGGTCAGCCCTCCGCCTGGGTGAAGGCCCGGGGCCGATCAGGAGCCGGTCTTGGCCGGGGTGCCAGGTCGTGGTGGGTGTGGCGGAGACCGGATCCCCCTGTGAGTGGTGCTGGCAAGTGAGTGGGTGTGCGGGTCAGCGGGAAAGAAGCGGCGTGCCGGTGCGGACCGAGGAGACGACCTCGGTGATGGCGCGGACCGATTCCGCTGCGGGGCGGACGTCCTCGAGCAGGCCTTCGTGGGTGGAGTCGACGGTGCGGTGCCGGAGCGGTCCCAGGCGCTGCTGCGGCGGCGGAGGAACAGTTCGGCCGCGACGGTGACCCATGGGCGGCCCGCGAGTCATCGGGTTCGTCCGAATGGTAAACCGCGATCAAGACCGGCGACGTCGACACCGCGGTCCGCTCGGTCACACGACCGCCGCGAGCGCTTCCGGCATGCTCGACGACTCGGGGATGACTGTCCGCCACCCTGTACCACCTCGAGGCGGCTACGGCGTTCGGCCGATACAAAGAAGGAGCCCGTGCCCTGGAAAAAGCGATCGACCTCGCACGGGCGCCGGGTTGTGGAACACCGCCCAGTGGTGCCGCTTGCCGGCCTCGCGATCGAGAAGGTGCGCCGGTGGGTGACCACGACACCGCAGGCGGCTGTTCGACGAAGCAGCATCCGCGTCCGTGCAGATCGGTACGGGGCCGGCGGAGGTCCTCCCTACGGGTACGGGTTCCTCGCCCACGTCGACGAGAAGTGGGACCAAGCCAGGCGGTCACTATGCGATCGCGGTGGACGGCTTCATCGACCTCGGCACCCCGGTTCTGAAGGGGTCGCGCGAGCGCCAGGCTGGGGCTCGCTGCCACGAAGCCGACGGCGAGCACCGCCGCGCGCCAACCCGGTACTCCGAAGCGTGGAACTGGGCCGCCGGCTCGGCGAACCGAGCGTGACCGCGTCCGCCGTCGAAGGCCGGCCCGCCTCGCGTCGGATACAGGTGACCGGGTCTTCCGGCCACCGGCGATTCGACGACAGCGGCCGGCACCGGGAACGGTCCCATCGGCCAGCACCACCGTACGAACGTGACGACCTCAAGCGACCGGTCATCCACGCGACCTGTGGCGGTGAGTCGCCGCCGGCACTCCGGCTGCGCCCTGATCTGCGTATCAGACCCGGAGGTCGATATGCGGCGTGCAGGTTGGTGGTGGCCTGGGCGACGACGGGACGGCGAGCGACAGGTATATCGCGGCACCGTCGAGGTTGAAGCTGTACCCCGTTGGGACGACCAGACCGACGGTCTAGCAGCCTGATTCTACGGATCAGCCGGCGCGATCGTCACCC
The DNA here is from genome assembly GCA_963723815.1 of uncultured Actinomycetota bacterium. Taxonomy (GTDB): domain Bacteria; phylum Actinomycetota; class Actinomycetes; order Propionibacteriales; family Propionibacteriaceae; genus Microlunatus. The sequence continues at coordinate 23,981 of CAVRSH010000025.1, forward strand.
AAGTCCGTTGCCGGGTGCGACTACAGTTCGTCGATTCGGCGGCGGGCGGTGAAGATCACGATGCGGACGACGGCTCCCAGGACCACCAGGTCGAGCAGCATCTGGACCGAGGTGAGCAGGCGGGCCGAAGCGGTCCGGGGCGTGATGTCGCCGAAGCCCACCGTCGCGAAGACGGTGACGGTGAAGTAGAGCGAGCCGGTGTGGTCGAGGTGTTCAGAGAAGCTGGCGACAGACGTCGTGGCGAGGGAGAGGTAGAGGGAAGCGAAGAGCAGCAGGAAGAACGGGATCACCATCCCGAGGGTCAGCGCGGCACTGAGGAGCGGAATCTTGGCCCGGCCGATCCGGCGTACCTGCCAGACAACGACGATCGCGAACAGCGCCGTGCCTGCGGCGAGAACGACGAGGACGTCGCTCCCAGCGAACCTGTCGATCGGTGCCAGGTAGTAGGCGCCGAACAAGATGATCCAGACCAGGAAGATCTTCAAGACGGCCAGGGCAACCGCCCTTCGCCGATCAGCCGGGTTGAGGTTGGCGAGCCGTTCGGACGTCACTTCGTCTCCTTCGTTACCAGGGCGCGCGCGGGGATCCGACCCGGGCGCGCTGCCCCTGGCGCAGTTCCGTAGGTGCACGGTCGGACGGAGATGCGCCGCGGCAACTGAGGGCGACAGCTCGGGCTCACCGTACTGAGTCCTGTCGGCGCAGACCCATCCCGCTCGGCACCCCAGCGGCGAGACGCTTGTCCGCGAAGGAAGTCGCAGTCTCGCGCAAGGGGAGCAGATTGCTTGACGTCAGGCTCCGCTGCCGTACGGGCGGGTGATGATCTCCAACCAGTGGCCGTCTGGGCCTTGCCAGTAGAGGCCGCGGCCGCCGTCCTCGTGGTTGATCTCGCCGGGCTGCTGCTTGTGCGGGTCGGCCCACCACTGGCGCCCCTGCTCCTTGAGCCGGTCCCAGATGGCGTCGAAGTCGCCCTCGCCGACGAGGAAGGCGTAGTGCTGGGCCTTGATCTCGCCGGTGTCCTCGATGAAATCAAGGGTGGTGCCGTTGTCGAACTGCAGCACCGCAAACGGGCCGTACGACGACGGCTCGGCCAGACCCAGCACACCGCCCACCTCACGAGCGGCACCCCAGGTGTCCTTCGCATGAACCAGCGTGTGGTTGAACTCGATGCTCATCGGCCCTCCGTCGACTTGCCCGGACCTACGCTACTGCGCTGCGGGCCGCTGAGAGATGATCCGATGAACTTGGTCCGTTGGCGCATTCGGCGGCTGGCGGCTGGTTGACCATGATGCCGACAAACTGACTGTCCACGGCAGTGACTCCCACCGACACCGCCGATACCTCTAACGTCAGGTGGGTGGACGATCAGCAGCACACCGGTGGGGTCTCGGCGTCGCCGTTCGCCCCGTTTCGGCATCGGGCCTTCTTCTGGCTGTGGCTGGGGGTGGTGATCGCCAGCATCGGGTCGTGGGGGCAGATGGTGGGCGCCCAATGGCTGTTCGTGAACGACCCGAACGCGGCGACCATCGTGCCGCTGGTCCAGACGGCGAGCACGCTGCCGATGATGTTGCTCGCGCTGCCGGCCGGTGTATTGGCTGACGCTTTCGATCGGCGCTGGATGATGTTCGTGATCCAGGTGTATTTCATCGTCGTGTCGGCTCTGCTCGCCGTCCTGACCGCCTTGGGCATGATGCCGCCCGCGCTGCTGCTCGCGTTCACGTTCGCGGTCGGCGCCGGGCAAGCGATGCTGTCGCCGACCTGGCAGGCCATGATCACCGAACTGGTGCCGCGAGCAGAATTCGCGGCCGCGACCCGGCTCGACATGGTCAGCGTCAACGTGTCGCGGGCCGCCGGTCCGGCGATCGCCGGGTTCGTGATCGCGACCTGGGGCGTTCCGCCGGTATTCGCGCTCAACGTCGCCACCGGTTGCGTGCTGGCGGTCATCCTTCTCGCCTGGCGCCGACCGACGGTTCAGACCGGCCCGCGGGAGCGGTTCTTGCCGGCGTTGCGTTCCGGCAGCCGCTACGTCCGGCATGAACCGGTGGTGCGGACCATCCTGATGCGGTTCGCGATCTTCATCTTCCCGGCCGGCGCGGTGTGGGCGCTGCTGCCGCTGATCGCGAGCCGCCAGCTCGGTCTGTCCGCCAACGGCTACGGCATCTTGTTCGCCGCCCTCGGCGTCGGCGCGATCACTGCCGCTCTCGGCCTCGGCCGCGTCAAGCGGCATCTGTCGTCGGGGGCGGTGCTGGCCGTGGCCGGGGCGGGTTTCGCGGTCGCGTTCGCCGGGGTTGCGTTCGCCTCGTCGATGTGGGTGGCGGTCCCGCTGCTGGTCGTCTGCGGGTTCGGCTGGACGGCGACCGTCGCCACGGTGATCTCGGAGCTGCAGCTGTTCCTGCCCGGCTGGGTCCGGGCCCGGGCGATCGCGATATACCTGATGGTGTTCCTCGGCACCCAGGCCGTCGCCGCCCCGATCTGGGGGCTGGTCACCCAGCAGGCCGGTCTGCGGGTCGCGCTGCTCGCTTCGGCCGCCCTGGTCGGGGTAAGCGTCCTCGCCGGTCTGATGCTGCCGGTGCCGGACAGCCAAGGCCTGGACCGGTCGCCGTTGGCCTACTGGGACACGCCGCGGTTGCAGCTCGACCCCGAGTCCGGCAGCGGACCGGTGATGGTGTCCATCCAGTACCAGGTCGACCCGGAGCGGCGCGCCGGCTTCCTGGACGCCATGCAGGCGATGCGCCGCTCCCGGCTGCGATCGGGTTCGACCCGCTGGGACCTGTACCGGGTCGGCGAGGACCCGCACCTGTACCTCGAACAGTTCGAAGTGCCCAGCTGGGCCGAACACCAGCGCCAGCACGAGGGCCGGCTCACCGTCGAGGACCAAGCCATCGAGGAGGCCGCCTTCGCCCACGTCACCGGCGACCCACTCACCCACCACCTGCTACCGGCGACCACAGCCGACGCGGACGCGGACGCCGACGACCGGTACCGGCATCCAAACGCGGCGAATGAGTAACGATTCGGTGCATATTTCCGCCTGCGGTGAGTCTCCGATAGGATGTTGGCTTCCTCGGGGGCACTCCTAGAAACGGACCAGAGATGCCCGACTCCGGAGGCCTTGACCCCGCCCCCTGCCTGTCTCCTCACATCGTTACTCACCTCGGAGCCGCTGCCGCGGCTGCGGTCGAGAACCGATAGCTCCCAACTCCGTCACCAACGCCGTCCGGCGAGTGCTCTGCGCACAGCCGTCGGAAGACCTGGGTCGGTCCGTTACGTCAAGAAGCGTGTCTCCGGAGTTGTCTACGCCGTCCGATCATGACGGAACCCACTGGTCCGTCGGGGGATGGTGTGTCTGACATCGATCTGTTGCCCGCGGAGCCGGTGGCTGGTCCGGTTCCGGTCGGGCAGTTCCGTGGCGTAGTTGCTGGACCGGGCTGGTGAGGTGACGACGGCGCAGGATCGGCTTCGGCGGTTGTTGGGTGCGAACCGGGCCATCGTCAGCGAGTTGTCGTTGCCGATGGTGCTGGAGCGGATTGTGGAGGTGGCCCGGGAGCTGCTGGGGGCCCGGTACGCCGCGATCGGGGTGATCGGCCCTGATGGTCTGTTGGAGCAGTTCATCCATCTGGGGATGGATGCTGAGACGGTGGCGGCGATCGGCGATCCCCCGAAGGGAAAGGGGGTGCTGGGAGCGCTGATCGAGGATTCGCGTCCGATCCGGTTAGCCCGGATCGCCGATGACGAGCGCTCGTGGGGGTTCCCGGCGGGTCATCCGTTGATGGAGGGGTTTCTCGGGGTGCCGATCCGGTTCCGTGACGCGGTGTTCGGAATTCTGTATCTGACCGATTGCGTCGATGGGGAGTTCACCGTCGCCGATGAGGAACTGGTGCTCGGCTTGGCCGCTACCGCTGCTGTGGCGATCGAGAATGCGCAGCTGTACGAGGAGTCGCGGCGGCGGCAGTTGTGGCTGCAGGGATCGGCGCGGATCTCCAGCGCGCTGCTGTCGCCGGCGACCCGCAATCCGCTGTGGCTGATCGCGGAGCGGGTCAAGCGGCTCGCCGACGCCGACACCGCCGCGCTGACCCTGCGCACCGACGACCCGCAGCTGCTCCGGATCGCGGTGGCCATCGGTGACGACGCCGCCGTGCTGCAGGGCGCCCGCATCCCGGTCGCCGGCAGTGTGGCCGCCGCCGCCATGGACACCGGCCGCGGGGTGCGGGTCGACTCGATCGATGACCAGCACCACTTCGTGCACCTGGCCCTGGCGGCGTCGGCCGGTGCGGCGCTGGCCGTGCCGATGTCGGGCAACACCGGACCCCAGGGCGCCATCGTGCTCCTCCGCCGCCGCGGCCGGCGCCGCTTCTCCGCCAACGAGATGGAAATGGCCGAAATGTTCGCCAACTACGCCGGCATCGCCCAAGAACTGGTCACCGCCCGCGCCGACCAACAAAAAGTCGCCCTCCTCGAAGACCGCGACCGGATCGCCCGCGACCTCCACGACCACGTCGTCCAAGGACTCTTCGCCGCCGGACTCACCATCCAAAGCGTCGCCGCCCGCAGCGAACCCGGCCTCGCCCAACAACTCGGCCGCAGCGTCGCCGACATCAACGGCACCATCCGCCAAATACGCACCTCCATCTTCCAACTCACCCGCACCGACACCACCGACATCGGCCTCCGCGCCGCCGTACTCGCCGTCATCCAACAACTCACCCCCCTCCTCGGCTTCGAACCCACCATCCGATTCTCCGGACCCGTCGACACCGTCGTCCCCGGAACCATCCACCACGAAATCGAAGCCGTCGTCCGCGAATCAGTCACCAACGCCGCCAAACACGCCCACGCCACCCAACTCGTCGTCCAACTCACCGCCGACCACACCACCATGTCCGTCGCCATCTCCGACAACGGCATCGGCGTCGGCCAACCCCAACGCCTCAGCGGCCTCCGCAACCTCAACCGCCGAGCCACCCAACTCGGCGGAACCCTCAGCATCGCCCAACGCGAACCCACCGGAACCCAAATACTGTGGACCATCCCCACAGCCTGATCGAGTTCCGAGCCTCATCGGCCCTGCGGCAACTAGCGGGGTCGAAGAAGAGATCCACCCTCGGACTGCCGATCGTTCGCACCGTTCAGTCGGCATCCATCTCAGCCGTCGAGAGTACGGAGGCGATTAGCTCGGCGAACGACAGTTAGTCCCGCAGCAGAAAGAGCGAGGCCCACAACGTGCCTACTCGGGGTTCAGGTAAGTCGTGGGTCTCAGCTGCCAGATCGCTGCTGGGGCCGGATCATGACGGTTTCGGCGCGCCACGCTTCGAAGGTCGAGACGCAGCAGTTACTTGCCGACGCTGCCTCCTCGGCGGCGACCACCTCGCGGGCGCTGGCCAACTCCTCCCGTGCGCCTGCTGTCGCATGCAGCCACTCAACGGTCTCGATGGCTGCGGGTGATGCCACCGCATCCACGATCCTTCCGACGAGTCCCTCAGGAAGCGAGTTGGGCGTGGCTAGCGGATCTGCGGTAGGTTCCGCAGGCTCAGGTGGACTTGGCGACGGGTTGTCAGGTCGTGAAGGTACGGATCGGAGGTGCCTCAAGTGAGCTGGGCGGTGGGACCGAGAGGTTGGGGTGGGATCTGGCCTCCGAACTCGGGCATCCACATTCCTTTCGGCGTGATCCCCGAGACAGCAAGCATCTTATCCCGACGGGCTGCATCTTCGACAGGAGCGGCAAGTCCGCCGACCGCGTTCGGGATCGACTGTTCGCAGCAGAACTGTATGACGAGGCTGGACCGGCATGAACGGTCCTAGCCTCGCTCCGCTGGCGGGGCGGTATCGATCCCCCGATCGTCGCAACTCCAGCTAGCGCACTCCCACGCTGCCGCGAACCGTCGACGACAGGAGAGGACTTGTCCGCTCTCGGCTGTGTCCGATTGAGGACACGGGCTCGAGGTTCTCGGGCACCGCTTCCACACCGTGCTTGATCACGTCGAGAACGCGCTTGATCGGGCCATGGCCGGTCGTGAATCCATGAAGACATTGTCCGGCCCGACGCTCACCCGGCTTCCTCGACGTGCGGTCGACCGGTCTGTCGCCCGATGCTGGTCGACCCGGTCCGATCAATCGGTGGATGGCCGGCGGGTCATGTACGGCACCGAGTACATCCGGTGGGTGGCTCGCTTGCGGATGTACGCGAAATGGACGTTGTAGGCATGAGTGATGGCCGGATCGACTATCCGCAACAAGATGTCATTGTTCGCCAGGGTGCCGAGCGCGGTGAAGTTCTGCGATCCGGTCCAGGTGATCTTGACATTCTTGCCGCCCAGCAGGCCATTGAGCGTCAGGTATTTGTCATGGACATAGAGCCCGGCGACGTTGTTGTTGTTGGCGTCGTACCAGGCGTCGTAGACGGGCATCTTGCCGTGCTTCTTGCTGCGCTTGAGCAGCACTTTGAGCACGCCGCGGCTGATCCGGCCCTTGTTGATCATGACCTGAACCTTGCAGCCGCTGTCGTGCAACTTCCAGAGCCGGTTGGCGATGTCGAGCCGCGTTGTGCTCCAACCCCAGTTGGCGACCCGGATGAGCGTTCGGCCGCGAGTCCCGTATCCCTTAGCGGCAGGCTTGCACGCAGTCTGGTTGAGAACCTTCATCAAGACGATGTCGTCGGACCGGCGGGCTGCTTGCGGATAGAGGTAGATCGTGTATTTCCCGCTCTTGGTGACACGGAAGTAATTGAGGTCCTTCTTGTCCCTGAGCATGTCGGTGAAGTACTTCGACAAGGAGTCATAGATCGTCGTGTCACCGACGATCGTGTGATTGTTGTTCCAGCTGTTATAGGTGTTTCCCCGGTACGGGTTCGCGGAACTGATCATGGAGACATAGCGTGCCTTGCCGGCCACCGAGAACAGGTAGAACTTGGCGTGGATGACCGAGGTGCCGTTGGACATGCAGCCGTGGCGGCAGGTGGCCACGAAGCTGCGGGCGTGCTTGTCCGTTCCCAGAGCTCGGCGAACTCTGCGGATGTGCTTGTTGCTTTCGCCGTCGTCGATCAGGATCTGCACACTCGCGCCGCGTCGATGAGCGGCGACCAATCTCCTGGCCACGCTGCCCAGGTCGAACAGGTATTGCGCCATCCGGATCTCGCCTCCGGCCGGAGTGGCGTCGATCGCTTTGTTGATCTGGGTGATGATGCGAACTTCCTTCTTCCGGGATGCCCGCGGGTTGTTGAAGGTGAGGCGGTCCTTCGGCGCCCACGACCGGTTCGGCCCGGCGGCCCTCTTCGCCCTGGCCGCCGCGGCCGTCTTGGCGCGGGCCGCCGCCTTCGCCTTCACCGCCACCGCTGTGCTGGCCCGGCCTCGCGCGATCGCTTTTTCCGCCGTACGAGTCGCGATCTTGGCCGCCTTCTTGGCCTTGGCCTTGACCTTGGCCGAGACCTTGGTCTTGGCGACCGCCGCCGCCTTGGCTCGGGCGGCGACAGCCGCTTTGCTCGCTGCTGCCGCTCTTGACCGCGCGCTTCTCGCCGCCGCTGTCACCTTGGCCGCCTTGGCCCGAGCCGCTTTCGCCACCCTGGCCGCCGCGTCGGCCCGCGGTCCGGCCTTGATCACGTAGTTCACCCTCGCTGTGGTGACCGCTCGGGTCTTGGCCGCCGCCGTAGCTCTCGCTTTCGCCGCCGCCTTTTCCTTGGTGGCCGCCCGCTTCTTTGCCTTCTTGTCCAGACGAGTCGCCGCTTTGGCCGCCTTCTTGGCCTTCGCCTTGACCTTTGCGGGCGCCTTGGTCTTGGCCACAGCGGTTGCTTTGGCCCGGGCCGCGGCCGCCGCCTTGCCCGTGACGGCGGCGCGGGCCCGCGCGCCCGTCGCCGCCGCCGTCGCTTTGGCCGCCTTGGCCCGAGCGACTCTCGCCACCTTGGCTGCGGCTACCGCCCGTGGTCCGACTCGATAGAGATGGAGTGCCCTGGCCTTGGCGGCGGCCCTCGCCTTCGCCGCCGCTCTCGCCTTGGCCGCCGCTCTCGCCTTGGCCACCGCTTTCGCCTGGGCGGCCGCCTTAGCTTTTGCGACCGCTTTGGCTTTTGCGGCCGCTTTGGCCTTGGCCGCCGCTTTCGCCTTTGCGGCCGCTTTCGCCTTCGCCGACGGACCTGCGGTGGCCTTGGCTGCATTCGCCTTCGCGCTCGCCGAATGCTGCGGCGCTGCTGCAGCGGGCAGGGCGACTGACGCGGCGCCGGACAGCGCCAGCGCACAGGCGACGATCAGACCGATGATCCTCTTGGGCATGCGTTTTGCTCCACTCCGAGTCGTGCAACTGAGGCCGAAACCGAGCCGACGATCCGCTGTGAACACAAGGTCACATTGATCACATTGGCCCCATCTGTCCCATTAGAGTGCCAGAGCAACATCAGATCGGTCTGGAATCACCCCCGGTGAGTCGCTCAGGTGCTCACAAATCGAGACATCACCTCATCGCCGGCCGAGAACGGCGGTGCCGGGGGCCTCAGGACGGAAGTCCGGGCGGTTCAGGCCTCGACTTCGGGTTGTTGCGCAGCCGGTGCCAGCAGGCCGATCCGCTCGAGCTCGGCGGCCAGCCCGGCGCCGTCGGCGGCATAGAGCCAGGGCAGCTCCGAACCGCCGGCGACGGAATGGTCGCGAAGGCTGCTGCCCGCCAGCACGGCTTCTCCAGGTGTGAGCTGCCGGATGCAGACGGCGCAGGCGTTGTCGGGGTGACGCTTCAGGAAGCTGCTGTAGATGGCCTCGTCATGCTGCCCGTCGTCGCCGATCAGCAGCCACTTGATATCGGGAAACTCGGTCGCCAGGCGCTCCAGATTGCCGGCCTTGTGCTGCTGCCCGCTGCGAAACCACCTATCTGCGGTCGGCCCCCAGTCGGTCAGCAACAGGGGGCCCGGCGGGTAGAGGTTGCGGGACAGGAAGCGGGTCAAGGTCGGCGCGACATTCCAGGCGCCGGTCGAGAGATAGATCACCGGGGACCCCGGATGACGACTGGTCAGCCGTTCGTAGAGCACGGGCATGCCCGGGGTGGTCGACCGTGCGTGTTCGTTCACCACGAACGTGTGCCACGCCGCCAGCAGCGGGCGGGGGAGGGTGGTCACCATGACCGTGTCGTCGATGTCGGACACCACCCCGAAGGTGATGTCCGGGTCGACCACGTAGGCATAGCCGTACGCGATGTCGGAGTCCTCCGAGCTCAGTCCGATCCTGATCCAGCCGGGTTCGAGATCGACCTCGATGACCTGGTCGACGATTCCGCCCCGATCAGCCTTTACGTCGTGGGTCACTCCGCCGATCGTCACGCGGACGTCTGCGTTCTCGACCGGCACGCTGGTGAAACTGCGCCAGCCGCGGGCACCGGCCGGTTCGGCGGCCCGCTTGGCCGAACCGTCGAGCAGCAGCACCCGACCGAGGATCCTCAACCAGGAGGTCGACCCGTAGCCGGTATGAGGAATGACGTGCGGGGTGTAACCGGCTGCGCGCGCTCGCTTGGCCCGCCAGCGCAACACGGCGAGATCCACGCGAAACGCACGGTGCATGGCGGGTGCTTCCACCCGCTCAACCTATCGAGTTGCCAGCAGCGGGTCGGGATCACCCCGCCCGGGCGGGCGGTCGGTCGATCACTCACCGCCGTTGCGGCGGAGGACCTCGCTCAAGCGTTCCGCGGCGGCGATCACCGCAGGAGCATGCAGTCGGCCGGGCTGGCGGGACAGGCGCTCGATCGGGCCGGAGACGCTGACCGCGGCGATGACCTTTCCCGACGGGGAGCGAACCGGCGCCGACACCGATGCGACGCCGGCCTCGCGCTCGCCGACGGAGTGGGCCCAGCCGCGTCGGCGGACGGCAGCGAGGGCGACCGCGGAGTAACGACTGCCCCGCAGGCCCCGCTGCATCCGGTCCGGTTCTTCCCAGGCGAGGAGCACCTGGGCCGCGGAGCCGGCGCTCATCGTCAGTTGGGTCCCGACCGGGACGCTGTCACGCAGCCCCGACATCCGCTCGGCCGTGGCGACACAGACCCGGAACTCGCCCTGCCGGCGGAACATCTGGGCGGACTCGCCGGTGATGTCACGAAGCCGAGCCAGCACCGGACCGGCCGTGGCCAACAGCCGATCCTCACCGGCTGCTGAGGCCAGTTCGCCGAGCCGGGGTCCGAGGACGAATCGACCCTGCAGATCGCGACTGACCAGACGGTGATGCTCCAGTGCGACGGCGAGCCGATGGGCGGTCGGACGGGCCAGACCGGTCGCCGAAACGAGGCCGGCCAGGGTGGTCGGTCCGGTCTCAAGTGCGCCGAGCACCAGGGCGGCTTTGTCGAGGACGCCGACCCCGCTAGAGTTGTCCATGCCTTGATACTGCCGTCTCGGATGTTGGAATGCAAGTCAGATGCTGAGACGCTCATCGAGGTCGCGAGCGGCTCCTGCCGATGCTGATCGCGCGTTTTCGCCGAAGAGGAGTGAGCTAACCGCCATGGGCAGAACACTGAGTGACAAGGTCTGGGCCGAGCACGTCGTACGAACGGCGGAGGGTGAGCCGGACCTGCTCTACATCGACCTGCATCTCGTGCACGAGGTGACCAGCCCGCAGGCGTTCGACGGCCTCCGGCAGGCCGGGAGACCGGTGCGCCGGCCCGATCTCACGCTGGCCACCGAAGATCACAACACGCCAACGTTGAACATCGATCAGCCGATCGCCGACCCCGTGTCGCGGACCCAGGTCGACACCCTGCGCTCCAACGCCCGCGAATTCGGCGTCCGGATCCACAGCCTCGGTGATCTTGATCAAGGAATCGTGCACATCATCGGCCCGCAACTCGGTCTGACCCAGCCCGGGCTCACCGTGGTCTGCGGCGATTCGCACACCTCGACGCACGGCGCGTTCGGGGCGATCGCCTTCGGCATCGGGACCTCAGAGGTCGAGCACGTGCTGGCCACCCAGACACTGCCACAGGCCAAGCCGAAGACCATGGCGGTCAACGTCGACGGCGTGCTCCCGCCAGGAGTCACCGCCAAGGACATCGTGCTGTCGCTGATCGCCAAGGTCGGCACCGGTGGCGGCCAGGGATACATCGTCGAGTATCGCGGGTCGGCGATCGAGGCGCTCTCCATGGAGGGCCGGATGACGATCTGCAACATGAGCATTGAGTGGGGCGCCAAGGCCGGCATGATCGCGCCGGACGAGACGACCTTCGCCTACCTCAAGGGTCGGCCGCACGCTCCGGAGGGCGCGGACTGGGACGCCGCCGTCGAGTACTGGCAGACATTGAAGAGCGATCCGGATGCGGTCTTCGACGCCGAAGTCGATCTTGACGCGGCTCAGCTGACGCCGTTCGTCACCTGGGGTACCAATCCGGGACAGGGCGTGCCGCTGGGTGCGTCGGTGCCCGATCCCGAGATCTTCGCCGAAGAGGGCGATCGCACGGCGGCCAGCAAGGCGCTGGAATACATGGCCCTCAAGCCCGGCACGCCGATGCGCGAGATCGGCGTGGACACGGTGTTCCTCGGCTCCTGCACCAACGGCCGGATCGAGGATCTCCGCGCCGCCGCCGACGTGATCAAGGGTCACCACGTCGCCGATTCCGTTCGGATGCTGGTGGTGCCGGGCTCGGCCCGGGTTCGGCTGCAGGCCGAGTCGGAAGGGTTGGACATCGTCTTCAAGGAGGCGGGCGCCGAATGGCGGGCCGCCGGTTGCTCGATGTGCCTCGGCATGAACCCCGATCAGTTGAAGCCCGGTGAGCGCGCGGCGTCCACCTCCAACCGCAACTTCGAAGGCCGGCAGGGCAAGGGCGGACGGACCCACCTGGTGTCGCCTCTGGTGGCGGCGGCCACTGCCGTCACCGGCAAGCTCAGTTCCCCCGCGGATCTGTAAGGAGATTCACCGACATGGACAAGTTCGCCCAGCACACCGGCACCGCACTTCCCTTGCGACGCAGCAATGTCGACACCGACCAGATCATTCCGGCGGTCTACCTGAAGCGGGTCACCAAGACCGGCTTCGAGGACGGGCTGTTCGCGGCCTGGCGGAACGATCCCGCCTTCGTCTTGAACCAGCCGCAGTACGCCGGCGCGACGATCTTGATCCCCGGTCCGGACTTCGGCACCGGATCGTCGCGCGAGCATGCGGTCTGGGCCCTGCAGAACTACGGTTTCAAGGTGGTGATCGGCTCCCGTTTCGGCGACATCTTCCGGGGCAACTCCGGCAAGTCCGGCCTGCTGGTCGCAGTCGTCGACCAGAAGATCATCGACGAGTTGTGGGACTTCGTCGAGGAGCATCCGGCCGCCCCGATCACGGTCGACCTGGCCGAGCGGCAGATCACCGCCGAAGGATTCCAGACCGACTTCGAGATCGACGACTACACCCGTTGGCGGTTGATGGAGGGGCTGGACGACATCGGGCTCACTTTGCGGCACGTCGACTTGATCGATGCTTTCGAGCAGAGTCGTCCGTCGTTCAAGCCCAAAACCCTGCCGGCTAAGGTCGAATCGACCGCGTGATCGGCCGAGCCAGCCAACTTTCCCAACGACACAACCAAAATATGCAGCCAAGTTGATTGTCTGCTCGCAGGAATTTCCCTACCGTTAGGCCTGCAGCGCAGGCGCGCTGCCCAAGATTCCGCAGGCTTGGAGAATCCGCGAGGGAAAGAGAAGCCGTGAACAAGGCGCAACTGATTGAGGCGCTCTCCGCGCACTACGACGGCAGCAAGACCGAGGCAGCCAAGGCGCTCAATGCGGTGGTGCGAGACCATCACCTACAAAACGGCCGCCGGGGAGAAGGTCTCGATCACCGGGTTCGGTGTCTTCGAGAAGGTGCACCGCTCCGCTCGCATGGTGCGCAATCCGCGTACCGGTGAGCGCAAGCGCGCCAAGGCCACGGCCGTGCCCCGCTTTCGCGCCGGCACCGATCTGAAGGCCTACGTCTCGGGAGCCAAGAAGGTACCCAAGGCGACGAAGAAGGCCGCGTCGGCCAAGACGGCGGCGACCAAGGCGACTCCGGCCAAGTCTGCCGCCGCTTCCCGGTCGACAGCAGCCAAAGCACCCGCCGTGAAGAAGGCGGTGGCCAAGGCTCCGGCCAAGAAGGCGGCCGCGACCAAGAAGACGGCCCCGGCCGCCAAGAAGGCCACGACCCGAAAGAGCGCGGCCAAGCGCTAGGTCGGCGTCACCAGACAGGGCCGTTTCGTCCGTTGTGCGCGCAAACGTCCCCAAAATCGGCGAAATCAGGGACATCTGGTCCGTTGTGCGCGCAAACGGCCAGGCCGCGTTCGCTGACCCCGCTCACGTCAGCCAGGCCGACAGTACGTGATCATCGGCGGCGACGACCGCGTGTAGTCGTTGTCCCGAACGGACCTGGCGCAGATCTTCCGCCAGTACGCCGGCGGGCAGCGCGACCCGTCGCCCGGCAGCGGTCACGGCCTGCTGCTCACCGTCCGGACCACGCCACGCGGTGGCGGTGATCACCTGGTGGCGGCCGAGGCGGCCCGTTTCATGATCGACAAGCGCACTGGTGGCCGGGCCGAGTCCCAGCGCCTGGGCCGCGTGCAACTCGATTTCGGTGTCCACGTCGCGCTGCGCGTCGGGTACGGCGCCCAGCGAGGTGCCAGCGAGGTTGACCGCACCGGAGGAGTGATGCGCGGCGGCGGAGCGGCCCTGGAAATGGGGCAGCAGCGGGGTGTCGTGCGCGATCAACATCGTGGTTCCGACCCCGGACGCATCGGCGAGGAACGCACGATCGGCCCCTGAGCATTCTGCCGCCGCGAGCACTCTGATGATCGACTCCGCCCGCAGGGCCGGCAGGTCGCCGACGCAGGCCAGCACCGTCGTGAAGCCCTGCACGCGCAGAACTTCCGCGCCGTTGTCGAGGGCGGGGTTCATCCCGACCCGCGAACTGTCGCCGAGCACGGCGACGCTCAATCCGGCGCGCCGCAGTCGGGCGTCCAGGGCCGGTTGATCACTGACCACCAGCACGTGCGGCAGCGCACTGGTCAGCGCACGCAGCGTGTCAAGGGCCATCGTCCAGGCGAGCCGGCGCCGGAGCGGGTCGGGCAGGGCGAGCCGCGACTTCGCCTGCTCGAGGCTCTTCAGAGCAACGACTGCAGCGGTGCCCCGGATTGCCGCTGAGCTCGTGGTCACCCGGCGATGTTTTCACGCTGCGCGGGTGCCGGTCCCGTAGGGTGTAGCCACGCCGAGCGGGACGAGACCTCCGGCCACGCAGCATTCCAGCGGAAATCGAGGTTCGATGGCCAGGACGCCCGCGAGGGGCACCGCTACGGTCCTCAGGCCGCTCTCCCAGGCCAACACCGAGCCCGGCGGACAGACGATCGCCGGTGTGGTGCGGCTGCTGCACGCGATCATCCGTCCATTGACCAAGCGGGATTGGCGGCACCAGGAAAAGCTTCCGCAGACCGGCGGGTTGGTCGTGGTCGCGAACCACATCTCCAACGTCGACCCTCTTTCGCTCGGGCAGTTCATCGCCTACTCCGGTCGATGGCCGCGTTTCCTCGGCAAGGCGTCGGTCTTCAAGGTGCCGGTCGTCGGGGCGATCCTCAAGGCCGCCGGACAGATCCCGGTCGAGCGCCAGTCAGCGCGTTCGGCCGACGCGCTGGCCGCCGTCCGGCAGGCGGTCGCCGACGGGCGCGCGGTGATCATCTACCCCGAGGGCACGATCACCGGTGACCCCGACCTGTGGCCGATGGTCGGCAAGACGGGCGCGGCACGGATCGCCCTGCAGACCGGCTGCCCGGTGATTCCGGTGGGGCAGTGGGGCGCCCAGGACGTGATGTACGGCAATCGCGTGAACTTCCCGAAACTCTTGCCCCGCAAGACTTTCCGGCTGATCGCCGGCGATCCGGTGCCACTTGATGATCTTCGTGAGTTGCCGGTCACCGCAGTCACCCTGAAGGAAGCCACCACCCGGATGATGGACGCGATCACCGCACTGGTGGCCGAGTTGCGGGAGACCGAGCCGCCGGCCGAGCGCTACGATCCACGCCTGGCAACCCAGAATGGATCAACCGCTCAGGATGGCCCGAGCGCCTTGGATGATCAACGATGAGCAAGGTCGCGGTGATGGGATCGGGTTCGTGGGGAACCGCCTTCGCCATGGTGGTCTGCGATGCCGGCAATGAGGTCACCCTCTGGGCCCGCCGGCCAGAACTCGCCGCCAAGATCAACTCCGAGCATCGCAACCCGGACTATTTCCCGACGATCCCCCTTCCCGAATCGCTGCTGGCGGTGAGCGACCCCGACGAGGCGATGGTCGGTGCCGACTTCGTCGTGCTGGCCGTGCCGTCGCAGTCGTTGCGGAGCAACCTGGCGCTGTGGCGGATCCCGGAGTCGGCGATCGTGGTCAGTCTGGCGAAGGGCGTCGAGGTCGGCACGGGACTCCGGATGAGTCAGGTGATCGCCGAAGCCGGCGGAATCGAGCCGGACCGGATCGCCGTGGTCACCGGTCCGAACCTGGCCCGGGAGATTGCCGAGCGGCAGCCGTCGGCCAGCGTGGTGGCCAGCGTCTCGGCCGCGACGGCCTCGGCCCTGCAGGCGGCGTGCCACACCCCACGGTTCCGCGCGTACACCAACACCGACGTGATCGGCTGCGAGCTGGGCGGCGCCACCAAGAACGTGATCGCGCTCGCTGTCGGAATGGCGGTCGGCCTCGGTCTCGGCGCCAACGCCACGGCCTCGGTGATCACCCGCGGCCTCGCCGAGATCAGCCGGCTGGGCCAGGCGCTCGGCGCAGACCCGTACACCTTCTCCGGGCTCGCGGGACTCGGCGACCTGGTTGCGACCTGCTCGTCGCCGCTGTCGCGTAACCGCACCTTCGGGGAGGAGCTCGGCAAAGGCCGGACGGTGGCGGAGATCACGGCGTCGACCAGGCAGGTGGCCGAAGGGGTCAAGTCCTGCGTGTCGATCACCGAACTCGCCGCCCAGCACCGAATCGAGATGCCCATCGTGGAGAATGTGGCGGCGGTCGTCGCGGGCGAGCTGACCGCGGTGGAGATGATCACCGCCTTGATGTCGAGGTCGGCGAAACCAGAACGTTACTGATCGGCATTTCCCCCGGCGCGTCCGGTATCGATTCAGCCTCAGACACAAATGTGTCGGCCGTGCCGGCCGCCTCGGCGCTCTACTGAGGCGGCAGCGATGACGTCGCTGCGCAGCCGTGCCATCCCGGTCGCGGCCAGAAGGGGGGAACCTTCATGACCACACGCACAACCATCGAGCGGCGGCACCCGGGGCAGCGGAGCAGACGGCGGGTCGTCGCTGCTGCTGCGGGCTTCGCGACCGTCCTCACCGCCGGCCTGCTCGCCGGCCCCGGACCGGCCGAAGCAGCGGCTCCGGTGCCGATGCTGAAACTGGAACGGGCCACGGCCACGGTCATCGCACCTCGGTACGAGAAGACGGTCTACTTCGATCTGGGCGTCTGGGCGGTCGCCGGTGCCGAGCCGTTCGAGATCCGGTCGTACCGGACCAGCTACGCGCACAAGCTCAAATCCGTCCTGGTGCGTAGCGGCCCGGATCAGCGGCTGCCGGCCGGATCGGCCAGGGAGGACTTCGAAGGCCTGAAGAATTTCTTCGTGGTCACCCTCAAAGACTCCGACGGCAAGGTCGTCCACCGCTCCAAAGAGAACTTCTGTCCCAATAACGGCGAGGGCCAGGTCCGGCGACGGCCGGACGCACCGGCCAAGTCGCCGTATCCCGATGGCTGTGGGGGCAACCCGTACACCCTCGGATCCGTCTGGGGCCTGCAGGCGGGGTACGCCACGCCGGCGATCAGCTATGTCGAGGCGAAGTTGCAGCTCGGCACCTACACCGCCAAGGTGGAGATCGCCCCCGCGTTCCGGTCGGCCTTCAAGATCAGCGCTGGTGACGGAGTCGCCACAGTCAACGTGAAGGTGGTCAAGGGCGAAGACGACGAGCAGGCAGCGAGAAGGCAGAGCAACCGCCAGGCGCAGCCGGCCAGGCCGCTGACCCCTGCGGCCGCCCGGCCCACCGGGCGGGCCAGCACGCCGTCCGGTCCGCTGCCCGATCTGCGTTCGCTGCCGGCGTGGGGGATCGCCGTCGAGAAAGGTCGCTATCTCGATTTCGCGGCCACGGTGTGGAACGCCGGTCCCTCGCCGCTGGTCGTCGACGGATTCCGGCAGGCCGACAACGAGGACCTGATGGATGCTTACCAGTACTTCTTCGACGGCGCCGGCAACCAAGTCGGCTATGCGCCGGTCGGAACGATGGAATGGGACCAGCGCGACGGACACGAGCACTGGCACTTCACCGATTTCGCCACGTACCGGTTGATGGACAAGCACAAGAAGCTCGTGGTGCGCAGCCAGAAGGAGGCCTTCTGCCTGGCCAACACCGACGCCGTCGACTACACCGTGCCGAATGCGAACTGGAAGCCCGACAACACCGACCTGCAGAGCGCGTGTGGTGAGCGCCGATCGATCGCGGTCCGGGAAGTGCTGGAGGCCGGGTCCGGTGACACCTACGAGCAGTCACTGCCCGGGCAGTCGTTCGATCTCAAAGGTCTGAAGAACGGCACCTACTACATCGAGGTGAAGGCCAATCCGGAGAAGAAGCTGTCCGAGGCATCGACCAGCAACAACGTCGCCTACCGCAAGGTCAAGATCAGCGGCCGGCCGGGGCATCGCAAGGTGAAGGTCGCCCAGGTCGGCATCATCAATGAGCCGCGGTACAGCGACGAGAGCAAGGCGGCCGGTCGCTGAGCGCCCTGCCGTTGACGCTCCACCGGGGGCGCCGTTTGCGCGCACAACGGACCAGATCGACCGGATTTCGCCGATTTCTGGGACGTCTGCGCGCACAACGGACGAAACGGCCCGTCCCAGCTTGGCCGCCGGTGTGGATCAGATCGCGTCGAGGGCCTGTTGCAGATCACTCCACAGGTCCTCGACGTGCTCGATGCCCACCGACATCCGGATCAGTCCCTCCGGCACCCCGGGCAGTTCGGCGAGCCAGCGCCGGCGGCGCTCCATGCTCGACTCGACCCCGCCGAGGCTGGTCGCGAACACCCACAGCCGGCAGGCGTCGATCAGGGCGTCGGCCGTAGCCGCGTCGTCGAGTTCGATCGAGACCAGCGATCCGAACCCGCTCATCACCCGGCCGGCCACCTGATGGCCGGGATCGTCCGGCAGCCCCGGATAGCGGACCGCGCGGACGGTCGGATGAGCGACCATCCGCTCGGCGAGCACCTGAGCGCTCGCCTGGGCCTGTGCCAGCCGCAGTGGAAGGGTCCGCAGCCCGCGGAGAGCCAGATAGGCCTCCATCGGGCCCGGCGACGCGCCGAACGCCCGGCGGATGGCGTCCAGTGCGGCGAACGTCTCGGTGTCGCCCTCCCGGGTCACCAACGCGCCCAGCAGGACGTCGGAGTGACCGGCGATCAGCTTCGTTCCCGAGTGCAGCACGATGTCGGCCCCGGACTCGAGGGGGCGCTGCAGCAGCGGGGTGGCGAACGTGTTGTCGACCACGAAACGGGCCCGAGCCGGCAGCCCGGCACCGATCGCCGGCAGGTCGGCGACCTCGATCGTCGGGTTGGTCGGCGACTCGATCCAGACCAGATCCGCGCCCTCGGCCGCCTGCAGCACCTCGGCCGTCTCGGCGACGTTCACCCGCCGGACCGTCCAGCCGTGGCGGGCGGCCCGCTCATCGACCGCCGCGGCCACGCCGAGATAGCAGTTGTGCGGGATCACCACGACCGCGCCGGCGGGAACCAGTTCGAGGACCGCGTACGCGGCGGCCATCCCCGAGGCGAAGGTGATGGCCGGCCCGCCCTCGAGAGCGCCGATGGCTTCCTCGAGCGCAGCCCAGGTGGGGTTGCCGTAGCGGCCGTAGCCGAGCGTGTCGCCGGTGGTGTCGTGGCTGCCGACGTAGGTCGAAGCGAACACCACCGGCGGATTGAGTGGCGCATCGACCACTCGTTCCGGCCGGCCGGCCGTAACGGCGACCGTGTGGGGGTGGCGGTGCGGGCGCCGGTGATCGGGCGAGGGCGACGTCATGGGCCCAGTCTTCCGTGCGCGCCGGATCGGCCCGAGCCGCACACCCCGCTAGGGTCGGGATGGTGACGGACAGGCAGCCGCGTACCCGGGTCGCAGTGGTCTTCGGCGGCACCAGCAGCGAGCACGGGGTCTCCTGCCTCACCGCGGCAGGCGTGCTCGGCGCACTCGACCCCGACCGGTACGAGGTGGTCGGGATCGGAATCACTCGCAGCGGCCGCTGGGTACTGGTCGAACCGGAGGCCATCGCGGCTCTCCAGGTCAGCGCCGGACGGCTGCCGGAGCTCAGCGAGGATGCCAGCGACGCGATGTTCCTCCGGATGAGCCAGGGGAGCGAACTCGCCGTCCGCGATCAGTCGGCGCTGTCCCCGCTCGGCCGGGTCGATGTCGCGATCGCCCTGCTGCACGGGCCGTTCGGCGAGGACGGCACCATCCAGGGCCTGTTCGAGATGATGGGCACGCGTTACGTCGGTGCCGGGGTGCTGGCCAGCGCGGTCGGGATGGACAAGCAGTTCATGAAACTGGTGCTCTCGGCGGCCGGACTGCCCGTCGGTCCGTTCGTTGCGATCACCCCGGCCGAATGGGCCAGGGACAAGGTGGCCTGCCTGGATGCCGTCGGGGCCCTGACCTTCCCGGTGTTCGTGAAGCCGGCCCGCGGCGGTTCGAGCATGGGCATCAGCAAGGTCGACGCCCCCGCCGATCTCGGAGCCGCGATCGACCTGGCTCAGCAGCACGATCCCAAGATCATCGTCGAGCAGGGCTTCGTCGGTGCCCGCGAACTCGAGTGCGGCGTCCTCGCCGATCTGGGCGGCGGGCCGCCGCTGGCCAGTGAACTGGCCGAGATCCGGGTCCAGACCACATCCGGTTTCTACGACTTCGACGCCAAGTACCTCCCCGAGGAACAGGTGGCCCTCGACGTGCCGGCCGACGTCGTCGACGACCTCGCTCGCGAGGTCAAGCAACTCGCGGTGCGCGCGTTCGAGGCCATCGGTTGCGAGGGGCTGGCCCGGGTGGACGTGTTCGTCACCCACGGCGGCCAGGTCGTGATCAACGAGATCAACACGATGCCCGGCTTCACCGCGCACTCGATGTTCCCGCGGATGTGGGCCGCGACCGGCGTGCCCTACCCGGACCTGATCGACCACCTGATCACTCTCGCGCTGCGCCGCCCCGTCGGCCTGCGCTGAATCCGGCTACTGGCAGGGCTGCTGGACCGGGTCGTGAGCGCTGATCGCGGCGGCGACATCGACCAGGGCGTTGAGCTTCCGGCGCGTACGCCGAGGGCACGGCCACCTCGACGAAGGCCCGCCGGCCGATCGTGGTGAACAACTGGCCGCCGGAGGCCGGCTCGGCGTACCAGCCGACGCCGTTGACCTCCAGGCACTCACTGGCCGGGGTCAGGCCCGGCGGTTTGGCCACGCCGCAGCGCACGGTGATCGCAGGTTTGCCCCAGGCCGCGCCGTATACACCGGGCGTCGCCCGGCGGCGCGACTGATCGAGGATCCGATCGGGCAGGGCGCCCATCAGCGCCGAACAGATCGGCGCGGCGGTCGCATCCGGCGACGGCTCGGGCACCCCGACCGAGCATCCGGCGAGTGCGGCGACGACCAGCGGCAGGCCGACCCAGGGCAAGCGGCGAACGTCGGCTGCCTAGATGTGCACGACCGGGCAGGTCACGGTTCGGGTGATGCCAGGCACCGTCTGCACCCGGGCGACGACCAGCTGGCCGAGCTCGTCGACGCTGGAGGCCTCGGCGCGGACGATCACGTCGTATGGCCCGGTGACATCTTCGGCCATGGTGACGCCGCTGAGTGCGGCGATGGCGCGCGCGACCTCGGCAGCCTTGCCGACGTTGGTCTGGACCAAGATGTAAGCCTGAACGACCATCAGGTGAACCTCCGTGCGCTGGGGTGGGAAGGGCATCTCGGTGGGAGCGACCGCGCGGTCCAGTGCTGCGGGACCGCGTACGCTCGCCGATGTGCGTCACGCTACATCGTCATCGGGCGGTCCGCTCATCTGGGAGCGACGGAATCTTCGATGACTCCCGACCGGAGCAAGACATTGGCCGAGTTCGGCGAGTTCAGCCTGATCGCCGCGATCACCGCAGACCTGGCCCTCGGTGACGACGTACGCGTCGGGCCCGGCGACGACGCGGCGGTGCTGAGTCTCGACGGAGACCTGGTGAGCTCGCTCGACGTCCTGGTGGAGGGCGTGCACTTTCGCCGCGACTGGTCCGAGGCCGGCGACGTGGGTCGCAAGGCGGTCGCGGTGAACGTGTCCGACATCGAGGCCATGGGCGCCCGAGCGACCGGCGTGCTGGTCGGCTTCTCGGCGCCGGACGACCTGCCGGTGGGCTGGGTGCTCGACTTCGCCGCCGGTTTGCAGGCCGAGTGCTCAGCGGCCGGCGTCACCCTGCTCGGCGGGGACGTGACCAAGGCCCGGGACATCACGGTCGCGGTGACCGCGGTCGGCGTCCTCGACGGACGGGCGCCGGTGCTGCGGTCGGGAGCCCGGGTCGGTGATCTGGTCGCCGTGCATGGCCGGCTGGGCTGGGCCGCCGCCGGGCTGGCGGTGCTCAGTCGCGGCTTCCGCTCGCCGCGGGCGGTTGTCGAGGCCCAGCGGGTGCCGCAGGTCGACTACGGGGCCGGTGCGGTCGCGGCACGCGCCGGGGCCAGCGCGATGATCGACGTCTCCGATGGTCTGCTGGCCGATCTGGGTCACGTCGCGAAGGCCTCCGGCGTGTCCATCGACCTGGCGCAGGACGCGCTGGAAGTCGCCGAGCCGCTCCGGGTCGTCGCGGTCGCCACCGGCAAGGACCCCTACGTGATGATCTTGACCGGCGGCGAGGACCACGCGCTGGCGGCCACCTTCCCGCCCACGGCGACGATCCCGGAAGGCTGGACGGTGATCGGCGCGGTGGCTCCGGCCGCGGACCCGGCCACGCCCGTCCTGGTCGACGGAACGGTGTGGGAGTCGCCGGCCGGGTACGACCACTTCCGCAACCGACGATGAGCCGGCCCGCCCGGGTGCTCACCATCGCCGGCTCGGACTCCGGCGGAGGCGCCGGCATCCAGGCCGACCTGAAGACGATGCTGGCTCACGGCGTGCACGGGATGAGCGTGATCACCGCCGATCACGGCCCAGAACTCCCTTGGCGTGCAGGGGATCTGGCCGCTCCCGGCCGACGCCGTACGCGAGCAGTTCCGCAGCGTGGTGGACGACATCGGCGTCGACGCGGTGAAGACCGGCATGCTCGGCACCAGCGAGGTCGTCGGCTGCGTGGCCGACCTGCTCGCCGGGCTCGATCCGGCCGTGCCCGTGGTCGTCGACCCGGTCTGTGTCAGCAAGCACGGCGATCCGCTGATCGACGAGGACGCCGTCGAAGCGATGCGCCGCCGGCTCTTCGCCCGCGCCACCGTGATCACGCCGAATCTCGACGAGGCCCGCCGACTCTCCGGACTCGACGACCGTGCGACGGCGGCCGAACTTGCCGACGTGCTGCTCGGATACGGGCCGGACTGGGTGGTGATCAAGGGCGGCCACGCGCAGGGACCGGCAGTCGATCTGCTCCGCGGCCAGGGGGGCGGCGAATTCAGCTACACCGCCGAACGTGACGAGAATCGGCACACCCACGGCACCGGTTGCACGCTCGCGTCGGCGCTGGCCAGTGAACTGGCCATGGGCCGAAGCGTTCCGGACGCGATGAGTGCGGCCAAGCGCTATGTCACCGGCGCGATCGCCGCCGGCTTTCCGCTCGGTGCGGGGATCGGCCCGACCGATCACCTGTGGGCGCTGCGGCCGGCGCTGGACAATGCGGCACTGGACAATGCCCGGGCGGCACCCGGCGTGTGACCGGCCCGGCCACGCCGCTGATCGCGTAGCCTCACACCCATGGCGACCCGCGCGTCTTCCCCACCGCGGCCTCGTAACAGCTCTGGTTCCTCGGGCCAGCGCACGAAACCGCGGTCAGCCGGAAGCAACAAGACCTCATCCTCCCGCGCCGTTCAGTCGCGCTCGGGCTCGTCCAGACCAGGCCCGAAGAAAGGCAGCCGACGGAAGCCGGCGGGTAAGCCGCAACGGTCCGTCCTGGCCCAGATCGGTCGTGGCTTCCGGGCGTTCTGGGTCGGACTGGCGCACGGCGTCGGGGGGGCCGCCCGACGGATCGGCACCGGTGCGCGAGACATCGATCCGGCGCTCCGCCGCGACGGCCTCGGTCTCTTCCTGCTGGGTTGCGCGATCGTGGTCGGCGCCGAGTTCTGGTGGGGGTTGCCCGGCGATCTCGGGCACTACATCCGGGTCGGCGTGTCCAGCGTCATCGGCACGCTCAGCTACGTCGCTCCGGTGTTGCTGGCCCTGATGGCCTGGCGGACCCTGCGGCATCCCGATCGCAACGGCCCGGGTGGCCGTCAGGTAGTGGGCTGGGGCGCCATCCTGCTCGGGCTGCTGGGCTTGATCAACATCTCCCACGGCCTGCCGCGGACCGACGACACCGACCGGCTGCGCCAAGCCGGGGGAGTGCTCGGCTACATCTCCTCCAGCATCCTGGCCGACCTGCTGTCGGTCTACGTCGCCGTGCCGTTGTTGATCTTGCTCCTGATCTTCGGAATCCTCGTCGTGGTAGGGATTCCGCTGCACCAGATCCCGGAACGGATCCGGGCCGCGCGAGAGCTGGTGACCCGCCGTCCGGTGATCATCGAGGGCGAGGTGCTGCCCGAGCTCGAATTCGGTGTCGACCAGGCCTACGACACCCCGGTGATCACCGAGAAGCCCCGGCGTCGCAGCCGGAAGTCGACTCGTCGGCGGATCGTCGGCCGAGGTGACCGAGCCGATCATGGAGAAGCCTTCCGCCGATGATCTTGATCCGCAGCCGTCGGACGGCCGCAAGTCGAGCGCCGGGCTGCCGCCGGGAGTGAAGGTGCACGGCGACGGCGAGGAACTCGAGGCGCCGCCGCACACCCCGATCCCGCAGCGGGTGGAGCAGTTGCAACTGTCCGGGGACGTGCAGTACCTGCTGCCCGATGCCGCCGCTCTGAAGCAGGGCAGCGTGCACAAGGCGCGGACCGAGGCCAGCGACGCGATCGTGCACCGGCTGACCGAGGTGCTGCGGCAGTTCGAGATCGACGCCAAGGTCACCGGCTACAGCCGCGGGCCGACGGTGACCCGCTACGAGGTCGAGCTCGGACCGGCCGTGAAGGTGGAGAAGGTGACCGCCCTGAGCCGGAACATCGCGTACGCGGTGGCCAGCGCCGACGTCCGGATCCTGTCGCCGATCCCGGGCAAGTCGGCGATCGGCATCGAGATTCCCAACGTGGACAAGGAAGTCGTGTCCCTGGGCGACGTGCTGCGCTCGGCGAAGGCCCGCAATGATCATCATCCGATGACGGTCGGCCTTGGCAAGGACGTCGAGGGCGGCTTCGTGATGGCCAACCTCGCCAAGACGCCGCACCTGCTGGTGGCCGGCGCCACCGGCTCGGGCAAATCGAGCTTCGTGAACTCCATGATCACCTCGGTGCTGATGCGGGCCACCCCCGACGAGGTCCGGATGCTGATGGTCGACCCCAAGCGGGTCGAACTGACCGCGTACGAGGGTGTGCCGCACCTGGTGACGCCGATCATCACCAATCCCAAGAAGGCGGCCGAGGCGCTGCAGTGGGTCGTCCGCGAGATGGACATGCGCTACGACGACCTGGCCGCCTTCGGCTTCCGGCACATCGACGACTTCAACAAGGCGGTACGCGCCGGGTCGGTCAAGCCCCTCGACGGCTCGGAGCGGGAGCTGGCGCCGTACCCGTACCTGCTGGTGATCGTTGACGAGCTGGCCGACCTGATGATGGTGGCGCCGCGCGACGTGGAGGACTGCATCGTCCGGATCACCCAGCTGGCCCGCGCTGCCGGCATCCACCTGGTGCTCGCGACCCAGCGACCGAGCACCGACGTGGTCACCGGACTGATCAAGGCCAATGTGCCGAGTCGGCTGGCGTTCGCGGCCTCGTCGATGACCGACTCGCGGGTGATCCTGGATCAGCCCGGGGCGGAGAAGCTCGTGGGCCAGGGCGACGCCCTGTTCCTGCCGATGGGCTCCAGCAAACCGATCCGGATCCAGGGCGCGTGGGTGACCGAGCACGAGGTCCGCACCGTCGTCGCGCACGTCATCGGGCAGCTCAAGCCGAGCTATCGCGAGGACGTCACGGCCGCGCCCGAGGCCGCCGCCCGGGTGGCCGAGGACATCGGCGACGACCTCGACCTCGTGCTGCAGGCCGCCGAGCTCGTGGTCAACCTGCAGCTCGGCTCGACCTCGATGCTGCAACGCAAGTTGCGGGTCGGGTTCGCCAAGGCCGGCCGGCTGATGGACATCCTGGAGACCCGCGGGGTGGTCGGGCCGTCCGAGGGCTCCAAGCCGCGTGAGGTGCTGGTCAAGCCGGACGAGCTCGACGTGGTGGTCGAAAACCTGCGTCTCGGCTGACCAGCGGGCTACCAGGCGTCGAGGCGACCCACCTCGAGGATCCGGATGACCGCCTCACCCTCGGCGTCGCTGCGCTCGAGGTCGACATCGGCGGTGATGGCCCAGTCCCGGTGACCGGCCGGGTCGTCGATGATCTGGCGTACGGCCCATGAGCGCCGGCCTGCGGTCGAGGTCTCGTCGATCATCAACAGGGCCGGCCCGCGGGAATTGGCGCCGGTCTGGATCACCGGATGCTCGTCGAAGTAGGGCTCGAGGGCGTCCTGCCAGGCCGCCGCCGACCAGCCGGCCTCATGATCGAGTTCGCCGAATTCGTCCCAACGCCGTCGGGCCGCCAGCTCGACCCGGCGGAACATGGCATTGCGGACCAGCACCCGGAAGGCCCGCAGGTTGCTGGTCACCGGTGGTGTCCGGTCGTCCAGGGCGGCGGCCACCTCGGCGGGGGCCGCGGTCTCCGGGTTGCGCAGCCGCTCCCACTCCTCGAGCAAGCTCGAGTCGACCTGGCGGACCAGCTCACCCAGCCAGGCGATGAGGTCGGCGACCGCATCCGTGCGGGCGTCCTCCGGGACGGTCTGCCGCAGGGCCTTGTACGCGTCGGCCAGGTAGCGCAGCACGATGCCCTCGGCGCGGGCCAGGGTGTAGAAGCTGACGTACTCGGTGAAGGTCATCGACCGCTCGAAGAGGTCGCGGGCCACCGACTTGGGTTTGAGTTCATGATCAAGAACCCACGGGTGGGTGCTCGCGAAGGCGTGGTACGCGACCCCGAGCAGCTCGGCCAGCGGGCGCGGATAGGCTGACGTCCTCCAGCAGTTCCATCCGCTCCTCGTACTCCAGTCCTTCGCGTTTCATGGCCTCGACGGCCTCACCCCGGGCTTTGGAACGCTGCGCGCTCAGCACCGGCCGCGGGTCCTCCAGCGTCGACTCGATCACCGAGAGCACCTCCAGCGGGTAGTCGTCGGCCTCGCGATCGAGCAGGTCGAAGGCGGCGAGGGCGAACGGGGAGAGCGGCTGGTTGAGCGCGAACTCGGGCTGCAGGTCGACCGTGACCCGGGCGGTCCGGCCCCAGGCGTCGGGCTCCGGAAGCTGCTCGACCACGCCGGAACTGAGCAGGCCGCGATAGATCGACAGCGCCCGATGGATATGCGCCCGCCGCCGGGCGGGCGGTTCGTCGTTCTCGGTCAGCAGGTGGCGCATCGCCGCAAAACAGTCGCCCGGGCGGTTGATCACGTTCAGCAGCATCGAATGACTGACCGCGAACGAGGACTCCAGCGGCTCCGGATCGGCGCTGATCAGCCGCTCGTACGTCGGCTCGCCGTAGCCGACCGTGCCCTCGGGCGGCTTCTTGCGGACGACCTTGCGGCGCTTCTTCGGGTCGTCGCCGGCCTTGGCCAGGGCTTTCAGGTTCGCCACCACGTGATCGGGAGCCTGCACGATGACCGTGCCGGCCGCGTCGTACCCGGCCCGCCCGGCCCGGCCGCCGATCTGGTGGAACTCGCGCGCGGTCAGCAGCCGCGGCCGGACCCCGTCGTACTTGCTCAGGGAGGTGAGCAGCACCGTCCGGATCGGCACGTTGATGCCGACGCCCAGGGTGTCGGTGCCGCAGATGACCTTGAGCAGGCCGGCCTGGGCCAGCAGTTCGACCAGCCTCCGGTACTTCGGCAGCATGCCGGCGTGGTGCACGCCGATCCCGTTCCGGACCAGCCGGGACAGGGTCCGGCCGAAGCCGGCGGTGAAGCGGAAGCCGCCGATCAGGTCGGCGATCTGATCCTTCTCCTCGCGGGTGCAGACCCGCAGGCTGTTCAACGCCTGCGCCTGCTCGATGGCCGCTGCTCGGCTGAAATGCACCACATAGATCGGGGCCTGATGGGTGGCCAGCCGTTCCTCGATCGTCTCCAGCAACGGTGTGGTGACGTACTCGTAGTGCAGCGGCACCGGCCGTTCGACCGTACTGACCACGGCGGTGGGCCGGCCCGTCCGCCGGGTCAGGTCCTTCTCGAAGCGGGTGACGTCCCCGAGCGTGGCCGACATGAGCAGGAACTGGGCCCGGGGCAGTTCCAGCAGCGGCACCTGCCAGGCCCACCCTCGGTCGGGATCGGCGTAGAAGTGGAACTCATCCATCACCACCGACGCGATCGGGCTGTCGGCGCCCTCGCGCAGGGCGATGTTGGCCAGGATCTCCGCGGTACAGCAGATGATCGGCGCCCCCGGGTTCACGCTCGCGTCGCCGGTCATCATGCCCACCCGCTCGGGGCCGAAGATCTCGACCGCGGCGAAGAACTTCTCCGAGACCAGGGCCTTGATCGGCGCGGTGTAGAACGAGCGGCCCCCGTACGCGAGCGTGCCGAACTGCGCACCGGTGGCGACGAGGCTCTTGCCCGACCCGGTGGGGGTGGACAAGATCACATTGGAACCGGAGACGAGTTCGATCAGGGCCTCGGTCTGCGCCGGATAGAGCGCCAGCCCGTGATCCGCGGACCACTGAGTGAACGCTTCGAAGACGGAATCGGGATCGGGCCCGGCCGGCAGCAGATCGGACAAGGGCACCGCTCGATCGTGTCACGCCGCGGAGGATTCGAGCGATTCGCCGGGGCGGTTCGTGCGCCCGACGCGCGATCCGATCGGATCCGTGGTCAGGTTCGGTCATACTTGGACGGCTATGGCTGAGTCGTCGACATCCGTCCTGCCCCCCGACCGGCGGGACTCGACCGGACCCCTCGCCGTCCACCTGGTGACCCTGGGCTGTGCCCGGAACGAGGTCGACTCGGAGGAATTGGCCGCCCGCCTGGAGGACGGCGGCTTCCGGCTGGTGTCCGAGCCCGAGGATGCCGACGCGGTGATGGTCAACACCTGCGGCTTCGTCGAGGCGGCCAAGAAGGACTCGGTGGACACCCTGCTGGCCGCCGCGGACCTCAAGGCCGGCGGGCGTCCGCAGGCCGTGGTCGCGGTCGGTTGCCTGGCCGAGCGCTACGGCAACGAACTGGCCGACTCGCTTCCCGAGGCCGACGCGGTGCTCGGCTTCGACGACTACGCGGACGTCGCCGAGCGGTTGCAGGCGATTCTCGCCGGCGAGCGGCATCAGGCCCACGTACCCCGAGACCGCCGCGCGCTGCTGCCGCTGGCTCCGGTGGCGCGCCAGCGGGCCGCGGCGGCCGTGGCCATTCCGGGGCACGGCTCGTCGGCGGATCTCACCGTCCGGGCGCCGGCCAGCGGACCCCGCAGCTTCCGGCGCCGGCTCGACGGCGGCCCTTCGGCGCCGCTCAAGATCGCTTCCGGCTGCGACCGGCGCTGCACGTTCTGTGCCATCCCCGCCTTCCGCGGCGCGTACGTGTCCCGCACCCCGGCCGAGGTGGTCGCCGAGGCCCGTTGGTTGGTCGAGCAGGGCGTCCGCGAGGTGTTCCTGGTCAGCGAGAACTCCTCGTCCTACGGCAAGGACCTCGGAGACATCCGCGCTCTCGAGGGATTGCTCGGTGATCTGGCGGAAGTGGACGGGCTGGACTGGGTGCGGGTGTCCTACCTGCAGCCGGCGGAGATGCGGCCGGGTCTGGTGGAGGCCATGACGTCGCTGCCGAAGGTCGTGCCCTACTTCGACCTGTCCTTCCAGCACGCGGCTCCGGGAGTGCTCCGTCGAATGCGGCGATTCGGCGACCCGGACTCCTTCCTGGAGCTGATCGGCTCGATCCGTCGCGCTGCCCCAGCGGCCGGCATCCGCAGCAACGTGATTCTCGGATTCCCCGGTGAGACCGACGCCGACGTCGCCGTGCTGTCGGAATTCCTGATCGCCGCGGAACTGGACGCGATCGGGGTCTTCGGTTATTCCGATGAGGACGGCACCGGCGCAACGCGGCTCGACGGCCAGCACGATGCCTCGACCATCGAGGAGCGCCGCGCCCAGGTCGCCGATCTGGTCGACGAGTTGATCACCCAGCGGGCCGAGGCGCGACTGGGTGAGCGGATCGACATGCTGGTCGAGGACGTGTCCGACGGTGTCGTCGGACGGGCCGCGCACCAAGGACCCGAGGTGGACGGAACGGTGCGGATGATCATGGGCGGCCGCAGGGCTCGGCGCGGTGATCTCTTGCCCGGACTCGTGCGGGGCAACGAAGGTGCCGACCTGATGGCTGAGATGATCGCCCCGTGACGAGCGACGAACCGCGACGGCCGCACGTCGATCCGGATGCGGTCAATCCGTCGGAGAAGCATCCGATCGGCCCGATGGCGGAGCCGGAGACCAGCGCGCTGAACGTACCCAATGCGCTCACCACCTTCCGCATCGTGCTGGTGCCGCTGTTCGCCTGGATGTTGCTGGCTCACCCGGACGAGCCCGGTTGGCGAGTGCTGACCGCGATCGTCTTCACCGTAGCGATCCTCACCGACACGCTCGACGGCCACCTGGCCCGTAAACACAACATCATCACCCGATTCGGCAAGCTCGCCGATCCCATTGCCGACAAGGCCCTGACCGGCATGGCGTTCATCGGGTTGTCGATCATCGATGAACTGCCATGGTGGGTGACCATCACCATGCTGGTGCGCGAATGGGGCATCACCCTGCTGCGGTTCGTGATGCTGCGCTACGGCGTGATGGCCGCGGGCCGTGGCGGCAAGATCAAGACCGTGATCCAGGCGATCGCCGTGATTCTGTATCTGCTGCCGCTCCCCGGTTGGGCCCATCTGGTCGCCATGATCGTCATGGGCCTGGCCTGGCTGATCACGATCGTGACCGGGCTGGACTACATCCGCGAAGCGGTCAAGCTGAGGCGAACGGCTGTCGTCGGCCGATGAGCGACGCGGTCGCCGCGCTGCTGCTCGCCGAACTGGACCGTCGCGGTCAGACCCTGGCCACCGCAGAGTCTCTGACCGGCGGCCTGCTCGGCACCGTGCTCACCTCAGTGCCAGGCGCGTCCCGCAGCTATCTGGGCGGGGTGATCAGCTACGCGACCCGGCTCAAGTCCGAGCTGGCCGGGGTCGACGAGGCAACACTGGCCGACGTCGGGCCGGTCGCGTCGCGGACGGCCGAAGAGATGGCTGTCGGGATAGCCCGGCGGTGCCGAGCCGACTGGGGGATCGCGACGACAGGAGTGGCCGGGCCCGACCCGCAGGACGGACACCCGGTTGGCCTGGTCTTCGTCGCGGTGGCCCAGCCGGCCGAATCGCACGTCGTCGTCCGCGAGTTCGCCTTGATGGGCGACCGTGCGGCGATCCGTCGGGATGCCGTGCGTGGAGCGCTGGAACTGCTCGCCGAGGTGCTGGGAATGCCGGCCGGGCCATCAGGCGTTGAGAACCTAGGAAAGACATGAGCGTGGTACGCGCTGGTGTTGTCACTGAGGGTAGGTACAGTTTCCGTATGCAATCCCATCCCGCGGCGAAGCCGATGCTGCTGCGTGAGCTCATCGGTGAGTCGCTGCGCGAGGAGCGGGTCTCGCAGAGCAAGACTCTTCGGGAAATCTCCAAGAGCGCGCGGGTCAGCCTCGGCTATCTGTCCGAGGTCGAGCGAGGTCAGAAAGAGGCTTCCAGCGAACTGCTCGCCTCTATCTGCTCAGCCCTCGATCTGCCCCTCTCGGTCGTGCTGAATGTGGTGAGCGAGAAGATGGCGATTCACGAGCAACTGGTCGCTCACGACCGCGTCGCCACTCTGCGATCGGTCCGGGCCATGGCCCAAGCCGCTGCCTGATTGTCGACTTCTCGGCCCAACAGCAGATCATTCTCATCCCGTGCCGGGCCGGATCCGCAGGCCCTGCGGGGTCATCCGGAAGCCGGCCGCCTGCAACGCCTCGCTGACCGCCGGCGTGCCGAAGACATGGCCGCCATCGGCCCGCTCCACCGTCAGCCGGCCGAGCTGCCCGCGCTGGACGGCTCGGGCGAGCGCTTCGGCGGCGGGGACAAGTCGCGTCTGATCCTCGGTGAATGACAGCAGCGTCTTGCCGCCCCGCTCGACGTAGAAGACCAGTGCTCCGTCGACCAGAACCACCAGCGCGCCGGCCTTACGCCCCGGACGATGCCCTTCACGCTCCGGCCACGGCAGCGCCGCACCGTACGGGTTGGCCGGGTCGCAGGCCGCGAGCACGGTCGCCCGTGGAGTCTCTGGCTCACGTTGCTGAGCCCGCAAGCGGTCAACTGCCCCCGTCAGGGCGAACTGAGCGGCGCCCAGACCCTCGATGAAGTAGCCGCGTCGGCACTGTCCAGACTCCTCGAGTGAGCTCAGCGCCCGGTACGCCGCGCCGAACCCACCTTCCGCGTTCTCGGTCATCACGCTGCCGCGTGTGACGACGCCATACCGGTCCAGTTGAGCGAAGACGTCGGCCGCCAGGCGGTCAGCGGCCGAGGACGGGCTCCGATTCACCAGTGACCACCGCCCAGCCGTGTCGGGTGAACTGATCCGCGGCGCCCGGCCCGACCGGCTGAGTGCGGCTCCGGTAAGCCTCGCCCGGTGGGTCCGCCCGCTCGGTCGGGACGGGCGCCGGTGCGCGCCGCCACCGCCGGTCAAGGCCCGCAGCGGAGCGAACGTGTCGCCTGCGACCAAGCCGACCCAGACGAGATCCCAGAGTGCGGCGACATAAGCCGACCGGTCGGTGAGGCCCACGCCCGATGGAAGCAACTGGTCGAAGAAGTAACCGCCACCTCCGCCGAGTGCGGCCAGTAGTTCCTGGCTGCGGTAGTGCGCGGGCTCGACCTGAGCGGGATGCGGCTCCTGGTCCGCCACATACCAGCGGAGCCAGCCGTCCGAATCGCCGATCGGCCCGTCTCCCACCCAGCGCACCTCACCGGCCGCGGTCAACTCGTCGAGCATCGCCGGCGCGTAGCCCTCCACCCTCGCCGGAAGGATGACGGTCTCCACCGCGCTCGCCGGCATCGCGTATCCCGACAACTGCTCGAGCGCCGACAGCACGGCATCGGCACCGCGTCCGCCGGAACCGACACCCTGCCATTCCGCCAGGAACCGCGCGTACGCGACCTGCTCGACCGGTTCCACCTCCTTGCGGAGCCGGGCGAGCGTGCGGCGCTTGATCAGGGCCAGCACCTGGCTGTGACAGAACTGCTTCTGACGGGGCGAGGCGGCAAGCACAACGCCCTGCCTCTGTTCATCAGCGTCGGGGCCGGTCAGGTCGACGAACGATCCACTTGCCAACGTGCCCGGACCGACCAGCGCGTCACAGGCCGCATCGACCACCGCGCGGCCCAGTCCGTAGCGGCGGGCGACCGACGCGGCCACGAACGGCCCGTGTGTCCGCGCCCAGCGCAGCACGAGATCCTCGATCGGCCGGGTCGCCGGGTCGGCGAAACTCGCCGCCACGCCGGGTGGCACCGGAATGCCCAGCCCGTCGCGCAGCCGGGGCACGTCCTCGGCGACGGCGATCATCTCCTCTCCGGCGATCCGCACCTCGACCACCCGCCGGTCCATGATCAACTGCTGCAGCGTGGGCTCCAGGTCGAGGCCGGGCGCACTGCGGGCCGCGAGCTCGGGCCGGGTGAACGGGCCCGCCGTGCGGAGCAGATCGAAGAGCTGCTCCGACCCGCCGGCCTGACGTTCAACGCTCAGTCCCTGCAGGTCTGCTTCGATGCTCGCGATCACCTCGGCATCGAGCAGTTGCTTCAGCCCGTCCTTGCCGAGCAACTCGGCCAGCAAGGTGGCGTCGAGCGACAGGGCCGCGGCCCGCTTCTCCGCCAGCGGCACGTCGCCTTCGTAGACGAAGGCGCCCACGTACCCGAACAGCAGTGAGCGGGCGAACGGCGACGGTTCGGTGGTCTCGACCTCGACGATCTGGATGGTTCGGGAGGCGATCTGGCGCTGCACCTCGAGCAACCCGTCGAGATCGAAGACATCGGTCAGACACTCGCGCATCGTCTCCAGCACGATCGGGAACTCCGGGTACTTGGCCGCGACCGTCAGCAACTGGGCCGATCGCATCCGCTGTTGCCACAGCGGCGAGCGCGACTTGGGATCGCGCCGGGGGAGCAGCAGGGCTCGCGCGGCGCTCTCCCGGAACCGGGAGGCGAACAGGGCTGACCCGCCGACCTCGTCGGTGACGACCGATTCGATCACCTCGGGATCGCAGATGATCAGCTCGGCACTCGGCGCCTCGGATTCGGTGTCGGGCACCCGCAGCACCATGCCGTCGTTGGTCGCGGTGGCCTGCACCTCCATTCCGTAGCGTTCGCGCGCGGCATGCTCGACCGCCAGCGCCCACGGAGTCAGCACGCCGGTCCCGAGCGCGCAGTGGACGCACACCCGCCAGTCGCCGAGCTCGTCGCGGAAGCGTTCGAAGATCACCGTCTGATCGGTCGGCAACGAGCCGGTGGCGGCCTGCTGCTCCGACAGGTAGGACACCAGGTTGCGGGCCGCGAACTCGTCGAGGCCGTCGGTTCGGAGCCGTTCGGTGGCCAGGTCGGCCGACATCGCGCCGAGCTCCCGGACGAACCCGCCGAAAGCTCGGCCCAGCTCCAGCGGTCGGCTGGGAGCGTCGCCCTTCCAGAACGGCAGCCGGCCGGGCGCCCCCGGGGCGGGGGAGACCAGGACCTGATCATGGGTGATCTGCTCGACCCGCCAACTGGTCGTGCCGAGGGTGAACACGTCGCCCACCCGGGTCTCGTAGACCATCTCCTCGTCCAGCTCGCCGACCCGTCGGCCGGGTGCGTGCTTGCCGGACGCGTTTCCTTCGCCGACCAGGAACACCCCGAACAGCCCGCGATCAGGGATGGTTCCTCCGGAGGTGACGGCCAATCGCTGGGCTCCCGGACGTGCGGTGAGTACGCCGGTGTCCCGGTGCCAGACCAGCCGCGGCCGGAGCTCGGCGAAGTCCTCCGACGGATAGCGGCCACTCAGCATGTCGAGCACGGCGTCGTAGGCGCTACGCGGCAGTTCGCGGAAGCTGCTGGCCCGGCGGACCAGGGCATACAACTCGTCGGCTTTGGTCTCCTCGATCGCCACTGCGGCGACGATCTGCTGAGCGAGCACGTCGAGCGGATTGCGCAGCTCGGCGACTTCCTCGATGGCGCCCACCCGCATCCGCTCCACCACCACCGCCGACTCGATCAGATCCCCGCGATGATTGGGGAAGAAGATGCCACGGGAAGTCGCGCCGACCTGGTGGCCGGCCCGGCCGACCCGCTGCAGGCCGCTGGCCACCGACGGCGGCGCCTCCACCTGGACCACGACGTCGACCGCGCCCATGTCGATGCCGAGCTCCAGGGATGACGTAGCCACCACGCAGGGCAGCTGGCCCGACTTGAGATCCTCCTCGATCTGCGCCCGCTGCTCCTTGCTCACCGAACCGTGGTGGGCACGGGCGATGATCGGGCCACGACTGCCGTCGCGGCCGGTCGAGGCTCCCGATTGCGCCATCACCTGGGCGGGAGGCGGAAACTCCTCGGTCGGGTCGCCGAGCCGCTCGGCCTGCAGCTCGTTGAGATGCGACGTGAGCCGCTCAGCCAGCCGCCGTGAATTGGCGAAGACGATCGTGGATCGGTGCTCGCTGATCAGGTCCAGGATCTTGTTCTCCACGTGCGGCCAGATCGACGGCGTCCGGGGCGGCGCCTGCTCGTCCTCCAATGAGCTCACCCGAGTCGGTGTCGAGGCGGACGCCCCGAGGTCGCTCATGTCCTCGACGGGCACGACGATCGAGAGGTCCCACGACTTCTCGGCCGCGGGCGCCACGATGCGCACCGGGTGCGCGCCACCCAGGTAGGCGGCGACCCGCTCCGGCGGCCGGACGGTGGCCGAGAGGCCGATCCGCTGAATTGGGCGGCGGGGCAGCTCGGTCGATGAAGAGTCGGCGGCGAGGGTCTCGAGTCGCTCCAGCGACACCGCGAGGTGGGCGCCGCGTTTGGTGCCGGCAAGGGCATGCACTTCGTCGACGATGACCGTACGAACCGATCGCAGCACCTCGCGGGCGGCCGAGGTCAGCATCAGGAACAGCGACTCCGGAGTGGTGATCAAGATGTCCGGCGGCCGAGCCACGATCGCCCGCCGGTCGCCGACCGACGTGTCACCGGAGCGGACGCCGACGGTGACGTTGGGAGGTGCCTGACCAAGCCGCAGGGCGGTTCGGGTGATGCCCGCGAGCGGCGCCCGCAGATTGCGTTCGACGTCGACGGCGAGCGCCTTGAGCGGCGACACGTACAGCACCCGGCAGCGCTGTTTGTTGTCCGGCACCTGAGACCGGGTGAGGTCGTCGAGCGCCCAGAGGAAGGCGGCCAGCGTCTTGCCGGACCCGGTCGGCGCGATGACCAGGGCATTCTCCCCGGCCGCCACCGCTTGCCAGGCTCCGGCCTGGGCGGCGGTCGGGCGCGCGAACACATCCCGGAACCACGTTGCGGTGGCCGGGGAGAACACCCCTAGAGGATCGGTCGGCACGTCGACTATCTTGCCCGCCCGCACTGACAGAAAGAATCGACGAGCGTCGCTGGATCGCCCCGGCCCGTCCGGACGCCCGAACCAAGGCACGATGCCGAACAGTCACCGAATCCGCGTACCGTGTCGGTTGTGAACGACATCCCGGGCAGATCGCGCGCGGTTTCGTGACTCTGCCGCGAGAGGACGGCCGGTGGTGAAGGAGACGGAGTTGTGGCAGCGGCTCCAAGATCATCTCGGTGCCGCCTACTACCGCGTGTGGGCGTCGGAGTTCAGTCTCGCCGACCTCGATCAGCGGACGGTCGTCGAGGCGCTGGCCGACGGAGTGCCGAGCAAGATCATCTGGCGGGCGGTGTGGGCGGCGCTGGAGCTCCCGCCTCGGGAACGCTGACTCCTACGGCGTCCAGCTCGGATCCCGTCCGGCGAGACCCAGGGCCTTGTCGAGATCGGAAGCGTCCCTTGCGACCTCCACCTCGGGCCCGTACGCGTGCAGTTCGCGGCCTTGGTCGGCTGTCGCGCTGACGCAGCGGAGCACCTCGGCACCCAGCGCATCGGAGATCTCGACCTGCTGACCGCTCGCTCGGGCGACGTCCCAGCCGTGCAAGATCACCTCGATCAGCAGCATCTCGCCGAGCGCCCGAGCCGGCATCGGGCTGCCCTCGACCGACCCCTCCAAGGCGTCGGCGCCGGTCCAGCCGGTGGCGATCTGGGAGAAGTTGCCCTCGAACTGGCTCGGCCAGTCGTCGGACAGTTCGACCTTGGAACCCCAGCGGATCATCCGGGTCGAGCGCTCGCGACGACCCGGCCCGGGCGAACGCCGTGGTGGTTCCGACGAAGTGGGTCAACAGGGTGCGGAGGTCGAAATCCGTGCACGGAGTCGGACTGTCGAGATCAGTGTGGGCGGCGGCTCGGACGATCCCGGTCATGGTGCGGCAGGCCTCGCCGATCGCGTTTGTCGTCGTGGTTTCGCTCATGGCACCAGTCTGTCGTCACGCCGCGGTCTCGTCTTGAAGGAATGCGACAGAGCGGAGGATTAGGCTCCGTGCGTGGGCCGTCGCGTGGTGGAGCCGGGAATCCTCCAGCCGCGCACGTCATTCGAGCGTTTCGACTACCTCCGGCACGAGCCGCCGCCCTCGTTGGCCGACGTGATCGCGAACTTCTGGACGATCACCTGGAATCTGCCGGCCGGGGAGACGTACACAGCGCAGGTGCTGCCTTACCCGTCGGTGAATCTGTCGGTCACCGACACCGAGTCCGATGTCACCGGGCTGGTCCGCAAGCGATATGAGCGGCACCTCAGCGGCAATGGCTATGGCGTCGGTGCCCGTTTCCGCCCCGGATGCTTTCGTCCGTTCGTGTCTTTTCCGGTGTCCAGGCTCACCGACCGCCATCGGCCGATCGCCGAGGTGCTTCGCCGCCCGACCGGTTCACTCCGCACGTCGATCGAAGCGACCACCGACCCTACGACGCGGGTCGCGACGCTGGCGGCGTTCTTGGCCAGGGACCGGCCGGACGCCGACGCCACCGCATCATTGCTGGCCGAAGTGGTAACCGAGGTTGCCCGCAATCGCGATATCACCCGCGTCGCCCAGGTCGCCGCGCTCGCGCAGCTGTCGGTGCGCAGTCTGCAACGGGCGTTCTCCGAGTACGTCGGGGCCGGACCCAAGTGGGTGGTTCAGCGCTGTCGCCTGCAGGATGCGGCGGCGCGGGCCGCGGCGGAGACGGTGGACTGGGCCGGACTGGCTGATGAGCTCGGCTTTGCCGATCAGGCCCACCTCACCCGGGCCTTCACCGCGACGATCGGCATGTCGCCGGCGGCGTACGCCCGGCAGGCCAGAGGCGTCTGAGCCAGCCCGACTTGATCCGGCGTGTCGGGATGGCCGTTCGAACACGTGTTCGGTAAGTTGTCCACCGGATGCTCCGCACGGGTATCCACAGATTTCCAGAGCAGTGAACGATTGTCGGTGGCCGTCCTTAGGCTCACGGCACACGTCAGACAGTACGCCCGACCGGGCAGGGAAAGGACCACCATGGCCACGCCAGACCGCGAGAAGGCGCTGGAATCAGCACTCGCTCAAATCGACAAGCAGTACGGCAAGGGTTCGGTGATGCGGCTCGGTGACGAGGTACGCGTACCGCTCGAGGTGATCCCTACCGGCTCCATTGCTCTTGACCTCGCTCTCGGCATCGGTGGCCTGCCCCGCGGCCGCGTCATCGAGATCTACGGCCCTGAATCCAGCGGCAAGACCACCGTGGCCCTGCACGCCATCGCCAACGCCCAGGCAGCCGGTGGGATCTGTGCGTTCATCGACGCCGAGCACGCGCTCGACCCCGAGTACGCGGCCCGCCTCGGAGTGGACACGGACTCCTTGCTGGTCAGCCAGCCGGACAACGGCGAGCAGGCGCTGGAGATCGCCGACATGCTGGTCCGCTCCGGAGCGCTGGCACTGATCGTGATCGACTCCGTCGCCGCGCTGACCCCGCGGGCCGAGATCGAGGGAGAGATGGGTGACAGCCACGTCGGCCTCCAGGCCCGGCTGATGAGCCAGGCCCTGCGCAAGATGACCGGTGCGCTGAGCAACGCCAACACCACCGCGATCTTCATCAACCAGTTGCGCGAGAAGATCGGGGTGATGTTCGGCTCACCCGAGACCACGACCGGCGGCCGCGCGCTCAAGTTCTACTCCTCCATCCGCCTCGATGTGCGCCGCATCGAAACACTCAAGGACGGCCAGGAAATGGTCGGCAACCGCACCCGGGTGAAGGTCGCCAAGAATAAGGTGGCGCCGCCATTCAAGCAGGCTGAGTTCGACATTCTTTACGGCCAAGGAATCAGCCGCGAAGGCAGTCTTATCGACCTCGGTGTCGACGCGGGAATCATCCGCAAGGCCGGCGCCTGGTTTACCTATGACGCCGATCAGCTCGGCCAGGGACGCGAAAATGCTCGCAACTACCTCCGCAGCAATCCCGATCTCGCCAATGAGCTGGAAAAGAAGATCAAGGAGCAGTTAGGTATCGGGCCTCAGGTCGACGTGCCGGCGGGAGTGGACCCGGTGACCGGCGAGGTGGAGTTCTGACTTGGGATCCGTCGACGAAGCTCGGGCCTGGCTGGCCGCTCAGGGCGTGACGGTCGATCCGCCGCCGGCACGACCAGCGGCCGCTCCACCAACGTCACCGCGACCGGCTCAAGACACGGCAAGACCGGAACAGTCGTCAGCGGCCGGAGACGAAGCTCAGGACGACGCCGATTCCCAGCCGGACACCGATCCAGAAGAGCTTGCGCGCACCATCGTGTTGCGCAAGCTCGCGGCCCGGGCCCGAACCCGGCACGAGCTTGCGCAAGCCCTGGTCGCCAAGCAGGTGCCCGACGCGGTGTCGAACTCGGTACTGGATCGCTTCCAGGCGGCCGGTCTGGTCGACGACGCCGCATTCGCTGCGGATTGGGTGGAATCCCGCCAGGGTCGGCGCCATCTTTCGGCCGCGGCGCTCCGCCGGGAACTCCGCGCCAAAGGAGTCGATGCCGACGACATCGACGCCGCACTCTCGGCCGTCGACGCCGACGATGAGTATGCGGCCGCGCTCGACCTGGCGCGACGCCGTCAGCGGTCGATGGAGCAGCTGCCCCGTGAAGTCCAGTACCGTCGCCTCGCTGGGATGCTCGGACGGCGCGGCTTCGGTTCTGGTGCTTCAGCCCGGGTGTTGGCTGAGGTGCTGGGGCCCACCTGAGGGCGCACCGTCCCGCCCTGCGGGAGGTGCTTGACCCGAGCTTTGGGCGGACATACCCTGCAGGCAAGAGGTATCCAGTACCACCTGTTCGATATGAAATCTGACGCCGGATGGTAGATCCGTCCGGACCTTGCTGAAGTCTTGACTGCCTTATTTTTTTCACGGAGTGCCGCGGCACTCGACGAAGTTGGTGTTGATCAGACCGTCTGATCTATTTTGATCTGTGTGCGATGGAGCCTCTTGAGTGCGCGCGACAGCGCGTGGACAGGAGTGCGACATGGGAAACGGCGCGTTTCAAACTCTGATAGTGGCAGGGCTTTTCCTGCTGATTGCCGCGGTCATCTTCCTCGCGGTCTTGGTGACTCGTCGCGGACGCGGTGGTGCCGCCGCAGTGAGCGACGCAGCCGCGGTACCTCTCTGATGCCCGGCCGGAGTCGGGTGCCGCGTGGACACTGGCGGTCCAGACCGAGCGGCAGGACGAGCACGGCGGACTCGGCTGCCGGTATCGGCCTCGAGGAGGCACAAGCACTGCAGCGCAAGGCGGAGATGCTGATGGTCTCCGCCCAGACCGCCCGATCCGAAGCTGAAGAGGACACCCGGCTGAGACGGGCGGAGCTGCACGACCAGCGGGTCGGCGTCGAGCGCCGGGAACAGCGGCTGGCCGAGCGCGAGGAACGGCTCGACGCGGAGATCCACGCGCTCGAGGAGAAGGTCAAGCAGCTGGACGAATCACGCACTGCCCTGCGCGCCCAACGTAAAGCTCTGGTCGACATCGAGACTCAGCATCAGGTGACCCTGGAGCGGATCGCCGGCTTGACCGCAGAGCAGGCCAAGGCCGAGCTGATCGGGGCGGTGGAGCACGATGCCAAGCGCCAAGCCGTCCTGGTCGCCCGCGACATCGAGCGGACAGGCTGTACGCGACGCGGACGCCGGGCCCAGATGATCGTCGTCGGGGCGATCCAGCGCATCGCCTCCGACCAGACCTCGGAGTCCGTGGTCACCGCCGTTCACCTGCCCGGTGACGACATGAAGGGCCGGATCATCGGTCGCGAGGGCCGCAACATCCGGGCGTTCGAGCAGGTCACCGGAGTGAACGTGATGATCGACGACACCCCGGAGTCGGTCTTGCTCTCCTGCTTCGACCCTGTCCGCCGCGAGACGGCCCGGATCACGCTCACCGAACTGGTCAAGGACGGACGGATCCATCCGGCGCGAATCGAGGAGATGCACGAACGGAGCAAGAACCAGATCGAGGCCCAGTGCCTGCGTGCCGCCGAGGACGCCATGACCGAAGTCGGCATTTCCGACCTCCATCCGGCATTGATTCCGGTCCTGGGCACCTTGCGGTACCGGACCTCGTACGGCCAGAACGTGCTCAAACACTTGGTGGAGAGCGCCCATATCGCGGGTCTGATGGCCGCGGAACTCGGACTCGACATCGCCCAGTGCAAGCGGTCGCGCCTTCCTGCACGACATCGGAAAGGCGTTGACCCACGAGGTCGAGGGCTCGCACGCGATCATCGGCGCCGACCTGGCCCGGAAGTACGGCGAGCATCCCGACGTGGTCCACGCCATCGAGGCCCACCACAACGAGGTCGAGGTGCGGACGGTCGAGGCGGTGCTGGTCCAGGCTGCGGACGCGATCAGCGGCAGCCGACCCGGCGCCCGCCGCGAGAGCATCGAGGCGTACGTGCAGCGACTGGAGAAGCTGGAGGAGATCGCCGGCTCCCGGGAGGGCGTGGACAAGGTCT
Organism: uncultured Actinomycetota bacterium; assembly: GCA_963723815.1. Lineage (GTDB taxonomy): Bacteria > Actinomycetota > Actinomycetes > Propionibacteriales > Propionibacteriaceae > Microlunatus. Next base: position 65,244 of record CAVRSH010000025.1, read on the forward strand.
TCGCCATGCAGGCCGGCCGAGAGATCCGGGTCATGGTGGCGCCCGACGTGGTCGACGACATCGAGGCTCAGGTGCTGGCTCGCGACATCGCCAAGCAGATCGAGGAAGAGCTGACCTATCCCGGCCAGATCAAGGTGACCGTCGTTCGGGAGTCGAGGGCGACCGAGACGGCGCGGTAGCGACTACTGGCCGCTGATTCCCCAGGAACCGCTGAAGACCTCGCCTGGCTCGAGCACGAGCAAGTCGCCATGGGTCGGCCCGGCGTTGAACGCGTCCGGTCCGCAGGTCATCGGCTCGATGGCCACGGACCAGTCCCGGTGCGGCCCGCCGGTGAACGCCTGGACCCAGCGCATGCTCTGGTCGCCCCACAGCTCGGCACGACGGTCGCCGAGGGTCAGGGAGGCACGCCAACGCCCGTCGGGATCGCGGGCGAGATCGGTCATGGCCACGTCGAGGTTGCGTGAACCGAGCGTCGGCCCCGACCGCAGATCGTTTTCCGTGCCGTCCACCGGCAGCAGTGAGACGGGCAGCAGACGGTCGTCGACCCTGAGGAACGACGCGGCCGGCACCCTCGAGATCGACCTCGTCGACGCTCGTTTCGCCCACAGTCAGATACGGATGCGCGGCGTAGCCGAACGGCACCGCTGACTCGCCGAGGTTGGTCGCCACGACCGTGACGGTCAGCCCGTCGTCACCGACCCGGTGAGTGAGCACGGCTTCCAGGATGCCGGGCCAGCCGGGCTGGGGGTAGATCCGGACTCGGTTCACGACCCGATCCGGCTCCTGTTCGATCAGCACCCAGGGCACGTGCCGGGCGAGACCGTGCATGGCGTTGTGCCGCTCCGGCTCACTGATCGCCAGTTGCTGTTCCTGGCCCTGGAACACGTAGTGGCCGTCGCGGATGCGATTCGGCCAGGGGATCAGGTTCTGGCCCCGCCCGCCCTCGATCACCTCGTCGGCGCCGAACCCGTGCACGAGGTCCCGGCCGTCGACGGAGTAGCTGCGCAAGGTCGCGCCAACCTCGGTGATCACCGCCCGATGCGGGCCGTGACTGATCTCGTACTGCTCGCCGGTCGGGGAGATGCTCACAATCTCGCACTTTAGCGGCGGGGCATCGACCGCATTACCCTTGGTCTGCCATGTCGACGATCACCGCGCCCGAGAACCAGCGCACCTTCCAGATCCGCACCCACGGGTGCCAGATGAACGTGCACGATTCCGAACGGTTGGCCGGCCTGCTCGATCGAGGCGGGCTACCGGCCGGCGGCGGCGGACGCCCAGGCCGACGTGGTCGTCTTCAACACCTGCGCGGTGCGGGAGAACGCGGACAACCGGCTCTACGGGAGCCTCGGCAATCTGCTCCCGACCAAGAACGCGAACCCCGGCATGCAGATCGCCGTCGGCGGCTGCCTTGCCCAGAAGGACCGGCATGCGATCGTCGAACGCGCGCCGTGGGTCGACGTCGTCTTCGGCACGCACAACATCGGCTCGCTGCCCGTCCTGCTCGAACGGGCGAGAATCCAGCGGGCCGCCCAGGTCGAGATCAAGGAGGCGCTGGAGACCTTCCCCTCCAACCTGCCCACCCGTCGCGACTCGGCCTACGCCGCCTGGGTGTCGATCAGTGTCGGCTGCAACAACACCTGCACCTTCTGCATCGTGCCCACGCTGCGGGGCAAGGAGACCGACCGTCGACCGGGCGACATCCTGGCCGAGGTCGAGGCACTGGTCGCCGAGGGCGTCCAGGAGATCACACTGCTCGGCCAGAACGTCAACGCGTACGGGGTCGAATTCGGGGATCGCGCCGCCTTTGCGAACCTGCTGCGATCCTGCGGCCAGATCGAGGGTCTGGAACGCGTCAGATTCACCTCGCCACACCCGAAGGACTTCACCGGCGACGTCATCGCAGCGATGGCCGAGACGGCGAACGTGATGCCTCAACTACACATGCCACTCCAGTCAGGATCCGATTCGGTTCTGCGAGCCATGCGACGCTCGTACCGGAGCCAGCGGTATCTGGCGATCATCGACGACGTCCGCGCCGCGATGCCCGACGCCGCGATCACCACCGACATCATCGTCGGCTTCCCGGGAGAGACCGAGCAGGACTTCCAGGGGACGCTCGATGTGGTCGCCGCGGCGCGCTTCTCGGCGGCATTCACCTTCCAGTACTCGATCCGGGCCGGCACACCGGCCGCCACGATGCCCGATCAGATCCCCAAGCCGGTGGTCCAGGAGCGCTACGAACGACTCGTCGAACTGGTGAACGACATCGCCTGGCAGGAGAACCTCAAGCAGGTTGGACGACCGGTCGAAGTGATGTTCGCCGACGGTGAAGGGCGCAAGGATGCCGCCACCGCGCGGATGTCCGGGCGGGCCCGCGACAATCGCCTGGTGCATGTTTCGGTGCCCGACGACCCGAGCCGGCGACCGCGGCCCGGTGACCTGGCCGAGACGGTGATCACCTACGCGGCACCGCACCACCTGAACGCCGACGACGGGCTGATCAACCTTCGTCGCACCCGCGGTGGCGACGCCTGGGCGGCGCGGCGGACGGCGCCGGAGGCTCCATCCACCGTGGCCCTCGGCGTGCCGTCGATCGGTGTCCCGGCACCCCTCCCGGCGGCCGTCGGCTGCCGGACCGGCTGACGGCATCAGGTTCATCACGAATTCGGATGAGGTATGCCTGTCCTAAGTGCAACCTTTACGCTGTGCCGGTGGGGAGCCGTCCGAAGAAGGAATGCTGCATCTCGAAGCCGCGCTGCAAGAGATGCCCGATCCGCATGCTCTCCGATGGCAGGCTGTCCCCCGAAGACGCCAGGAAGATCTTCGCCAAGAACCGCAACCGCAAGGCGCTGAAGAAGGCGAAGCTCACCAAGGCGGCTTGACAACTCTGCGAGCGTCGGCAGATCGCGAAACCAGCGCGATCGCGCGAGCGATAAACCAAGAATGTCCGTAGGCAAGGCACATCTACGTGGCGCGACTCGAATGCCCCGTGCCACGATCAGGTCGTCATCAGTTTCCGGAAGGGTTCACATATGCCAGCCGAGCGGTTCGTCGAGCAACTCAATATCCAGATCGGGAACGAGTTCGCCGCCCATCAGCAGTACGTGGCCTGCGCGGTCTACTTCGACGCCTTGACCATGCCCCAGACGGCTGGGTTCTTCTATACCCAGGCGCTCGAGGAGCGGGGACACGCGATGATGATGGTCAAGTACCTGATCGACCAGGATGCGCCCGGTGCGGATTCCCGGCGTCGCCTCGCCGGAGGTGGACTTCAAGGATCTGGTCGCTCCCGTCGAACTGGCCCTGGAGCAGGAGCGGCGGGTCACCGCGCAGATCAACGAACTGACCAAGATCGCGCGCGAGGAAAACGACTTCGCGTCCGATCAGTTCATGCAGTGGTTCATCAAGGAGCAGGTGGAGGAGGTCGCGACGATGAGCGACCTGGTCGCCGTGGTGCGCCGCTCGACGGACAACATCGAAGCCATCGAGGACTACATCCAGCGGGAGCAGTCGAGCGAGGCCAACGACCCGACCAGCCCGGCCATCGCCGGCGGCTGAATCAGAGGCTGCCCAGTCGGCCCGGAAGGCGATAGGTTCTTTCCTAGCCTGGGTGTCGCGGATCGTGACACCCAGGCGCATTCATTGGTCTATCTGCTCGGGCAAGCAGAGAGCCCACACTAGACGGGCTGCTCGGGGGTCGACTCGGGCCGGTCCGGGTCACCGTCGGGTTGCTCAGCCAGCTGCTCCTTGGCGAAGGCTTGGCCCCGGTCGACGTGCTCGGCGTATTTCCCGCCGGTCTTCTCGTCAACGAAGTCTCCGGCCTTGTCGATCCCGGCCGCCACCTGTGCGCTGTGTTCGCTGAGCGCGTCCTTCGCCTTGTCGAAGATGCCCATTGGGCGTCCTCCCTTTCCGTTGACAATGGGCGTCCGCGGTTGCGGTCGCCTCGACGCGCTCACGGACCCCCGCTCGACGTCAATGCCCTTTGTACCCCACGAGTGGCGACGTCCGCTCGGCGGTCGATGGACTCGGCTCGGCCGGCCATCGGTGAGACTGACGCAATGCCTGTGGTGCTGGTGGGTCCGACAGCCGTGGGCAAGTCGAGTCTGGCGATCGCGCTCGCCCAGCACTATCGCGAATCGGGCCGGCCGGCCGAGGTGGTCAGTGCGGATTCGATGCTGGTCTACCGAGGGATGGACATCGGCACCGCCAAACCGACCTTGTCGGAGCGCGAAACGGTGGTCCACCACCTGATCGACGTCTTCGACGTTTCGCCGGAGCGCAACCGTCGCCGAGTTCCAGGCCATGGCCCGGCGGGTGATCGCCGACTGCGAGGCCCGTGGCGTGGTGCCGATCGTCGTCGGAGGATCGGCGCTCTACATCCGCGCGATCGTGGACGACTTCCAGTTTCCCGGTACCGATCCCGACGTACGCGGCCGCTGGGAGGCCGCACTCGAGGTGCTCGGTCCCGAGGGACTGCACCGCCGGCTGGCCGACCTCGATCCCGAGGCGGCCGCCCAACTGCTGCCCGGCAACAGCCGCCGGGTGGTCAGGGCGCTCGAGGTCATCGAGCTGACCGGGCGGCCGTACACGGCCCAGCTCCCCGCACATCGCTACGTGCTTCCCGGGGTGGTCCAGATCGGCTTGGACATCGACCGGCCGAGCCTTGGATGCCCGGATCGAGCAGCGGGTCGAGGCGATGTGGCGGGCCGGATTGGTGGCGGAGGTACGAGCCCTCATCGGGCGTGGCCTGCGGCAAGGGCTGACGGCCTCCCGCGCCCTCGGCTATCGACAGGTGCTGAGCTTCCTGGACGGCGAGATCACCGAGGAACAGGCGTACGAGCAGACGGTGACCGGGACCCGCAAGTTCGCGCGGCGGCAGGATGCCTGGTTCCGCAAGGATCCGCGGATCAGCTGGCTGCGCTACGACCATCCCGGCTTGCTCGCCGCGACGTACGCGATCGCCGGACCGGACGGCACGGGGCGGCGATCGGGGATGGAAGACTGAACCCGTGCGGAGATGGACGTTCACCAAGGGTCACGGGACCGGCAACGACTTCGTGCTGCTGGTCGATCGCGAGGCGATGATCGATCTGTCCGCGGCCGATGTCCGGTTCATGTGCGACCGGCATACCGGAATCGGCGCCGACGGCGTACTTCGGGCGGTGCTGGCCAAGCACATCGACGGGTGGACCGGCGACGGATCGCTGTGGTTCATGGACTATCGCAACGCCGACGGCTCGATCGCGGAGATGTGCGGCAACGGCGTCCGGGTCTTCGTCCGCTTCCTGATCGAGGAGTCGCTCGCCAGCGGGCCGGTGGTCCAGGTCGCGACCCGGGCCGGGGTCAAGGAAGCCACCGTGCTGCCCGACGGGCAGATCCGGGTGGCCATGGGACCGGTGTCGGTCGGCGGGACGGCGACGACGACAGTGACGACCGCGGACGGCGCGGAGTTCAGCGCCGTGAGCGCTGAACGTCGGCAATCCCCACGCGGTCAGCTTCCCCGACGACCTGACCGCAGTGCCGCTCTACCTGGCTCCCACCTGGCGGCCGGCCGACAACTTCCCCGACGGAGTGAATCTCGAGTTCGTCCGCGATGTGGGCGAACGGCACATCGCCATGCGGGTCTACGAACGCGGCGTGGGGGAGACCCAATCCTGCGGCACCGGCACCGTCGCCGCCGCGGCCGCCGCCCGGAGCCATCACGGCGAGACATCCCCGCTGCCGCTGACGTACCGAGTGGACGTGCCCGGCGGCACCGTGAACGTCGAGCTGACCGAAGAGCAGGCGTTCCTGACCGGGCCGGCCGTGCTGGTGGCGCACGGTGAGGTCGCCGTTCCCAACTCCTAGGAAGGACGTCAATGTCTGTTCTGGATGCATTCTCGCTGTCGGGCAAGGTCTCGGTAGTCACCGGCGCCAACCGCGGCATCGGCCGCGCCCTGGTCACGGCCCTCGCGGAGGCCGGGAGCGACGTGGTGCTGCTGGTCCGCGATCCTGACAGCGCCGTCGACACGGTGAGCGACCTCGAGGCGCTCGGCGTCACCGCGATCCCGGTCGCTGCTGACGTGACCGACGCGAGCGACGTACGACGAGCGGTCGATGCCGTGATCGCCGAGTTCGGCCGGGTCGACATCCTGGTGAACAACGCCGGAGCCTGCATCCACCGGCCGGCCCTGCAGGTCACCGAGGACGAATGGCGATTCGTGATGGACGTCAACGTCGACGGTGTGTGGAACTGCGCCCAGTCCTTCGGTCGCCAGATGGTGGCCCAGAAGAGCGGAGCGATCATCAACATCGGGTCGATCTCGGCGCAGATCGTCAACCGCCCGCAGTTTCAGCCGGCCTACAACGCCTCCAAGGCCGCGGTCCACCAGTTGACCCGGTCGCTGGCCGCCGAATGGGCGCCGTTCGGCGTCCGGGTCAATGCGCTCGCGCCGGGCTACATCAAGACCGAGATGAGTCCGGTGGACTCCCCGCAGTTCAGGCGTTACTGGATCGACGACGCGCCGATGCAGCGGTACGCGATGCCGGCCGAGCTCGGCCCGAGCGTGGTGTACCTCGCGTCGGAGGCATCGTCGTTCGTGACCGGCGAGGTGTTGGTCGTCGACGGCGGCTACACGCTGTTCTGAGCGCAGCCGAGGGGAGAATCCGGCCCTGTGAAAGGAAAAAGAGTTGGCCGGACGTGAGACGCTGGAAGCGATGACTGCCAATCCTGATATCCAGCCCCACGACGAACTACCCGGCGACGAAACCTCCCGTGACGAGATCCCCCATGACGAGATAGTCGTGGAAGATCTCACCGTCCGACCCGACGACCCGTCCTGGGACGGCGACCAGCAGGATCTCGCGGACCGGATCTCGTTGCGCCGGGTCGCCGGGATGTCCACCGAGCTCACCGACATCACCGAGGTCGAGTACCGCCAGCTGCTGCTCGAGCGGGTGGTGCTGGTCAGCGTGTGGACCACCGGGAGCGAGGTCGACGCGGAGAACGCGATGGCCGAGCTCAAGCTGCTGGCCGAGACCGCCGGCTCGGAGGTGCTCGAAGGCCTGATCCAGCGGCGTGCCCGGCCCGATCCGTCCACCTACATCGGCCGGGGCAAGGTGGCCGAACTGCGTGACGTCGTGGTCGCCACCGCCGCGGACACGGTGATCTGCGACGGCGAGCTCGCCCCCGCGCAGCTGCGCAACCTCGAGGACCAGATCAAGGTCAAGGTCATCGACCGCACCTCGCTGATCCTCGACATCTTCGCCCAGCACGCCAAGAGCGCCGAGGGTAAAGCTCAGGTCGAGCTTGCCCAGTTGCAGTACCTCAAGCAGAGGTTGAGAGGCTGGGGCGGCAATCTGTCCCGCCAGGCCGGTGGCCGGGCCAGTGGGGGCGCGGGTATCGGTGGCCGTGGGCCGGGCGAGACCAAGCTCGAGACGGACCGCCGCCGGATCAACAGCCGGATCGCGAAGCTGCGCGCCGCGCTGCGCGAGATGGACAGCACCCGGGAGACCAAACGCGCCGAGCGCCGGCGGCACGAGGTGCCGTCGGTCGCCATCGTCGGGTACACCAACGCCGGCAAGTCCAGCCTGCTCAACCGGCTCACCGGTGCCGGTGTGCTGGTGGAGGACGCGCTGTTCGCCACGCTCGATCCGACGACCCGGCGCTCGTCGGCCGCCGACGGCCGGGTCTACACCCTGACCGACACGGTGGGCTTCGTCCGGCACCTGCCGCACGACCTGGTCGAGGCGTTCGCGTCGACCCTCGAGGAGTCGGCGCGGGCCGACCTCCTGGTCCACGTCGTCGACGCCTCGGATCCCGATCCGGCCGGGCAGATCAGCGCCGTCCGCGCCGTGCTGGCCGACATCGGAGCCGGAGATGTGCCCGAGCTGATCGTGCTCAACAAGGCCGACCGGGCTGACAGGCGACACGCTCGCCGTACTGCGCAGCAGCTATCCCGGCGCCCCCGTCGTCTCGGCGCGGACCGGACTCGGCATCGAGGATCTCCGGGCGCTGATCGAGTCGCGGCTGCCGCGGCCGGAGGTGGAGATCCGGGCGCTGATCCCGTACGAGCGGGGCGACCTGATCAACCGCATCCACCAGGCGGGGGAGTTCCTCACCAGCGAGCACACCGAGGCCGGCACGCTGGTCACCGCCCGGGTGAATCCGTCGCTCGCCGGCGAACTCGAACCCTTCCAGCTCGCAGTCACGGTCCCCGATCGGGGCGAAGGGCGCATTACAGTTCAGCGGTGACCGGACAGTCGAAGGCCGGGTCAGCGCCCGACCATCGCGATGTACTGGCCGCCGCGGTCGAGGGGATCCACGGCAGCGAACGGCCCGGACAGGTCGAGATGGCGGACGCGATCGCCGACTCCCTCGACACCGGCCGGCACCTGCTCGTGCAGGCCGGCACCGGGACGGGAAAGTCGCTCGGCTATCTCGCCCCGGCCCTGATCCGGCTCGCTCAGAAGTCGACCGACCGGATCGTGGTCGCCACCGCGACGCTGGCCCTGCAGAGCCAACTGGCCAACAACGACATCCCGGCCGCGCTGGACGCCGTGGAGGCGATCACCGGCCGGCGCCCCCGGCACGCGATCCTCAAGGGGCGGACCAACTACGCCTGCCTGTTGCGGGTCCGGGACAGCACCGCGCAGGATCAGGGCGCGCTGATCTCGGCCAGCGATCTGGCCGACACGATCAAGTCCGCACCGCTGAGCACGCCGGAGTCGGCGCTCGGCGCGGAGGTGCTGGCGCTCCGGGAGTGGGCCGAGGAGCAGGCCGGCGAGCGGGGTCTGGCCGATCGCGACGACGCCCCGTCGCACACCGACCGGGCGTGGCAGCAGGTGTCGATCCCGGTGCGCGAGTGCCTCGGGCCGCAGCGGTGCCCCTACGGCGACGAGTGCTTCGTCGGAACGGTCGCGCGACGAGGCCCGGAGCGCGGACCTGGTGGTCACCAACCACGCCTTGCTGGCCATCAACGCGATGCACGGCGGCACCGCGCTGCCCGAGCACAGTGCGGTCATCATCGACGAAGCGCACGAACTGGTGGCCCGGGTGACCGGCGCCGCTTCGGCGGAACTGAGTCCGGCGCAGGTCGAAAGGGTCGGCAAACGGGCGCTCACCTACCTCGAGGACGACGTGGCGCTCGAGCTGCTGGAGTCGGCCGATGTCCTGCGGACCGCCCTGGACGCGACGCCGCTGGAGCGGATCGAGGATCCGGATTCGGCGTTCGTCGCCGCGTGCGCGACGGTCCGCAACGCGGCGCGTTCGGCGGTCAGCGCGATGACCGGCGGTGAGGGAAAGCTCGACGCCGACAAGCGGCAGGCCGCCGCCGCCGTGCAGGAGGTCTTCGACATCGCCGAGCGGATGGCGGCGCTGAAGGAGCACGACGTGGTCTGGGTCGCCGACCGTGAACGGTTCGGGCGGGAGGCCCGGGTGTCGCCGTTGTCGGTGTCGGCGCTGATGCGCCGGCACGTGTTCGGCGAGCGTACGACGATCCTCACCTCGGCGACGCTGAAGCTGGGTGGCGACTTCACCGGCATCGCGGCCAGCGTCGGGCTGCGGGCCGATGAGCGGATCGCGGTCGACGACCGACGGCTCCCGCCGACTCACCGCAGCGCCGTCCGACCAGGAGTCCACGTCGGACGACGACGATGCCGGTGCCGTGGCGCGGCGCTGGACGTCGGCTCGCCGTTCGACTACCGCCGCCAGGGCATCCTCTACGTCGCCCGCATCGCTGCCGCCACCGGGGCGGGACGGGCTGTCGGAGACCTCGATGGCCGAGATCGCCGAACTGGTCTGGGCCGCCGGGCGGCCGGACGCTGGGGCTCTTCTCCTCGCGGCGGGCCGCCGAGGCGGCGGCGGTGCACACCCGCAAGCAACTGCCGAAGCTGACGATCCTCTGCCAGGGCGACGCCCAGCTCTCGGAGCTGACCAGGCGGTTCGTCGAGGACGAGGATGCCAGCCTGTTCGGCACGCTGTCGCTGTGGCAGGGGGTCGACGTGCCGGGTGCGACCTGTCAGCTGGTGATCATCGACCGGATCCCGTTCCCGCGGCCGGACGAGCCGCTGACCGTGGCCCGGCAGCGTGCGGTGGCCGAAGCGGGCGGCAACGGGTTCATGAGCGTCGCCGCGGCCCACGCCGCGCTGCTGCTCGCCCAGGGCTCGGGCCGGCTGATCCGGCGGCTCACCGACAAGGGCGTGGTGGCCGTGCTCGACCCGCGGCTGGTCACCGCCCGCTACGGCAGCTTCCTGCAAGGCGTCGATGCCGGACATGTGGCAGACCACCGACCGCGAGGTGGCGATCGGCGGCGCTGCGCCGGCTGAGTGGAGACGCACGCTAGCGGCCGTAACAACGGTCTGGCACGCTATCGCTCATGGAGCACACGTACGATTTCGATCTTGCCGTCATCGGATCCGGGCCTGGCGGACAGAAGGCCGCGATCATGGCGGCCAAGCTCGGCCACAAGGTCTGCGTGATCGACAGCAAGGCCATGGTCGGCGGGGTCTGCGTCAACACCGGCACCATCCCGTCCAAGACGCTGCGCGAAGCCGTGCTCTATCTGACCGGCATGCAGCTGCGCGACCTGTACGGCGCCAGCTACCGGGTCAAGGACGACATCACCATCTCCGACCTGCTGGCCCGGCTGCAGCACGTGATCGGCCGCGAGACCGAGGTCATCCGGTCGCAGCTGCTGCGCAACCACATCGAGCTGATCGCCGGGCATGGCGAGCTTCCTCGACCCCCACACGCTGTCGGTCGACATCGAGGGCTCGCGGATCGCACCGCACCCTGACCGCGGACAAGATCGTGATCGCCACCGGCACCACGCCGGCGCGCCCGGAACACGTCGACTTCGACGGCGTCCGGGTGCTCGACTCCGACCAGATCCTGACCCTGGACACGGTGCCGGACTCGATGGTGGTGGTCGGCGCCGGGGTGATCGGGGTGGAGTACGCGTCGATGTTCGCCGCGCTCGGCACCCGGGTGACGCTGGTCGAGAAGCGCGACCAGATGCTCGACTTCTGCGACCCGGAGATCGTGGAGTCGCTGAAGTTCCACCTCCGTGACCACACCGATGTCGTTCCGCTTCGGTGAGGAGGTGGCGTCGGTCGTGAGCTCCGGTCGCGGCACCATCACCACCCTCGCCTCGGGCAAGAGGATCGCCGCCGAGGTCGTCATGCACTCGGCCGGGCGGCAGGGCAACACCGCGTCGCTCAACCTCGATCTCGCCGGACTGGCCGCCGACAAGCGCGGCCGGCTGGTGGTCAACGAGCAACTACCAGACGGCGGCGCCGCACATCTACGCCGTCGGCGACGTGATCGGCTTCCCGGCGCTGGCGGCGACGTCGATGGATCAGGGCCGGCTTGGCGGCCGCGCACGCGTTCGACGAGCCGGCCAACGAGCTGCATGGGCTGCAGCCGATCGGGATCTACACGATCCCGGAGATCTCCTACTGCGGTCAGACCGAGGGCGAGCTCACCCGCGAGGCGATCCCGTTCGAGGTCGGCATCTCCCGCTACCGGGAGCTCGCCCGCGGCCAGATCATCGGCGACTCCTACGGGATGCTGAAGCTGATCGTGCACGCCGACACCCGGGAGATCCTCGGCGTGCACGTCTTCGGCACCAACGCCACCGAGCTGGTGCACATCGGCCAGGCCATCATGGGCTGCGGCGGCACCGTCGACTACCTGGTGGACACCGTGCTCAACTACCCGACGCTGTCCGAGGCCTACAAGGTGGCCGCGCTGGACGTGGCCAACAAGCTCCGCGCCGTCGCCCGCTTCACCACCCAGATGGCGACGTCCGAGCCCAGCATGCTCTGAGCCGCAGCGGTCGCGGTTCAGACCTTGCGCAGGACGGCGACCACCTTGCCGAGGATCGTCGCGTGGTTGCCGTCGATCGGGTCGTACGCCGGGTTGTGCGGCATCAGCCACACCTGGTCGTCGGTGCGCTTGAACGTCTTGACCGTCGCCTCGTTGTCGAGCAAGGCGGCCACGATGTCACCGTTGACCGCCGTCGGCTGCTGTCGCACGACCACCCAGTCGCCGTCGCAGATCGCGGCCTCGATCATCGAGTCGCCGCGCACCTCCAGCAGGAACATGGTGCCCTCGCCGACCAGCTGGCGGGGGAGCGCGAACACGTCCTCGACCCGCTCCTCGGCCAGGATCGGTCCGCCGGCGGCGATCCGGCCGAGCACCGGGACGTGCACCGGCTCGGGGTAGGCGTCGCCGACGCCGGTCTCGTCGAACTCGGTCGACGCGCGGCGCTCGGCTGCGGCCGCGTTCGGCGGTCGCCGCGGCCATCGCCGGGCAGCAGCACCTCGAGCGCCCGTGGCCGGTTGGGGTCGCGACGCAGGAAGCCCTTGCTGCTCGAGCACCTTCAGCTGGTGGGCGACGCTGGAGGAGGATGGCCAGCCCGACCGCGTCGCCCATCTCCCGGATGCTCGGCGGGTAGCCACGGCGCTCGACGGTGTCCTTGATCATCTCGAGGATCCGCCGCTGCCGAAGCGTCAGCCCGTCGGCGTCGGCCGGGCCGTCGGGGAGGGCGCTGACCGAGCCGGTCTCGCCGAGCTGGGCGGCCACCTCGCTCGCCCTGGGGCGGCCGCGACGGTTGCTGAACGGTGGTGGGGTGCGGTCCTTGTCTGCCATACCCATGACACTAGGGAAGAGCTCCGACAAATTCAAACATCTGTTCGAGGCGTGTCGCGCCTGGTGGGCGCCGGTTTGCCGAAAACTGTCAGTGCTCCCTGGTGTGCTCGGTCACATGCAGACGATCGTCGAACGAACGTGCGAATGCTCTTGGCAATGCGTCCGAGATGCGGTACAAATCAAACATACGTTCTATCGAACGTCCGTTCGACACCAGCCCGAGGAGCACGACCATGAGCGCGATGACCATCGACCTGGCGCCGACCGAGCCGCACAGCAGAACGGCGAGCCCGTCGACAGGCGTCGGTTCGGCACGAAGCCGGCAACCCGGCCAGGTCGCGGTTCGGCGCGCGAACGCAGCCCTCAGGCCCGACCCGGACGCGCCATACCCGCGCCGTCGATCCAGACGTCACCGGCCGCGCCGGTCCGCGCTTGCGACGCGGAGCCTGCCGTTCTCATGGCGGAGCCGACGCCCTGGCGGCTGACGGATCGCGGGATCGCGGTGGTGCTGGTCACCGTGCTGATGATCGTGGTCGCCGCGGTGGCGGTCATCGGGCTCACCGCTTTCCGGGTGACCGGTGACAGCTATCAGGGCTACGGCCAGTCGCAGTCGGCCCAACAGTGAGTTCCTGAAGCAGGCTTCCCCGACGGCGTGGTCGATGCGCAGGGGGGCTGATCCCATATCGGGCTGCGCCCCGGTGCCGACGAGCAATGAGTTGGCCGAGATCGGAGGCACAATGATCGGGTGGCCCCTGTCTCCGTCGATGCGCGCCGGCCGTTCCGGCCCGGGGTCGGGCTGGGCTACGTCGGCGGGTTCTTCGCCGGTGGCCTGGCGCTCAGCGGTATATACGCGACCACCGGTGTTGGCCTGACATGTCCGTTCCGAGCCGTGACCGGATGGGATTGCCCGCTGTGCGGCGGCACCCGGATGGGAGCCGCACTCCTGCACGGCGACGTCTTGGCCGCGTTCCTCGCCAATCCGCTGGCCCTGATCGGCGTCGTGGTCCTGGGCATCCTCGGTGTGATCTGGGCGATCCAGGTCGCGGGCGGGCCGACCATCCGGATGCCGCGGGCGATGAGCGATGGGCTGCGCCGGCTGCCGCGGATGACCTGGGTGGTGGTCGCGGTGGTCGTAGCCGTCGGCTACACACTCGTTCGCAACCTGGTCTGACCCGCCCCGAGGGCGCCGGACCGACCCGCTGCGACATCCCACCGAAACTCCGATCAACCTCTTGCGAATCGGCGGTTGCGGACGTACGGTGTCCATATCTAGTAGTTACAGAGGTGTGATTCGTCCACAACTTGTGGTCGGTTACCCACATAGTCGACAGCACCGTCCACAACACGGTCCACAAGCCATCCACAGTCGGGTCCACACGCAGCCGGGAAAGGAGCCGAAGATGCACTGTCCCTACTGCCGCCACACCGACTCCAAGGTCCTCGACTCGCGGACTGCGGAGGACGGCGGGAGCATCCGCCGCCGGCGCCAGTGCCCGGCTTGCGAGCGCCGGTTCACCACCGTGGAGCAGATGCAGATCGTTGTGGTCAAGCGCAGCGGCGTGGTCGAGCCGTTCAATCGCGACAAGGTGATCAGCGGCGTGCGCAAGGCCTGCAAGGGCAGGCCCGTCAGCGAGGACCAGCTCGCCCGGCTCGGCCAACTCGTCGAGGACTCGCTGCGGGCGTCCGGTCAGCCGGAGTTGCCGGCCGACGAGGTCGGCGTGGCGATTCTGGGACCGCTGCGGGAGCTCGACCAGGTGGCCTACCTGCGGTTCGCGAGCGTCTATCGGCAGTTCCGGTCGGTGGACGACTTCGAGGCCGAGATCGCGCTGCTGCGGGTCGAGCAGCAGCCCACGGGATCGAGCCGCTCATCCCGGACCGGCTGGCCGACGCCAAGATCAGCAACTTCACCCCGCACAAGCTGACACCGGCCCGGCAAGCCCGCGGAGACCCGCGGCAGCCACGGCCCGCCGTAGCACCCACAGACCCCGGGCAGGGTCCGCGCAGCAGGGGAAGGCTCGCGCGGGCCCAGCCCGGATCCAAAGTGATCGGCCGAGTGCCGACTCATCGACGACACGATTTCTCGCACCACACGATCTCCGAACCACACGATTCAAGCGACACCGTCTCCGGGGAGACTCCACCACCCGTGTCGGCCCCGTCACGGGCGCCGCAAGCGAACGAAAGAAGGCAGGCAATGACCGAAACCACCCGTTCGGCGAATGGGCGATCGGACGCGAAGAAGGCTCGCCGCCCCGCCGGGCTGAGCATCGAGCGCGTCTTCACCTCCGGAGTGCACCCGTACGACGAGGTCACCTGGGAACGCCGGGACGTCGTGCAGACCAACTGGAAGACCGGTGCGGTGGTCTTCGAGCAGAAGGGGGTCGAGTTCCCCGACTTCTGGAGTGTCAACGCCTCGACAATCGTGACCACGAAGTACTTCCGCGGGGCGCTCGGCACGTCCGCCCGGGAGCACGGACTCAAGCAGTTGATCGACCGGGTCGTTCGGACCTACCGCAAGGCGGGGGAGGACTTCGACTATTTCGCCACCGAGGCCGATGCGGAGATCTTCGAGCACGAGCTGACCTGGATGCTGCTGCACCAGTACTTCTCGTTCAACTCTCCGGTCTGGTTCAACGTCGGCACGGCCTCCCCGCAGCAGGTCAGTGCCTGCTTCATCCTCTCGGTCGACGATTCGATGGACTCGATCCTGAACTGGTACCGGGAGGAGGGGTTCATCTTCAAGGGCGGCTCGGGCGCCGGCCTCAACCTCTCCCGGATCCGCTCGTCCAAGGAGTTGCTCAGCTCCGGCGGTACGGCTTCGGGCCCGGTCTCGTTCATGCGCGGCGCCGATGCGAGCGCGGGCACCATCAAGTCCGGCGGTGCCACCCGGCGGGCCGCCAAGATGGTCGTCCTCGACGTCGATCACCCCGACATCGAGGAGTTCATCGAGACCAAGGCCAAGGAGGAGAACAAGATCCGCGCGCTGCGGGACGCGGGCTTCGACATGGACCTCGGCGGCAAGGACATCACCTCGGTCCAGTATCAGAACGCCAACAACTCCGTCCGGGTCACCGACGAGTTCATGCGTGCCGTCGAGAACGGTGAGTCGTTCGGGCTCCGGGCCCGCCAGGACCATCGGGTGATCGAGACGGTCGATGCGCGCGATCTGTTCGGCAAGATCGCCCAGGCGGCGTGGGCCTGCGCGGACCCCGGCATCCAGTACGACGACACGATCAACGACTGGCACACCAATCCCGAGACCGGCCGGATCACCGCGTCCAACCCGTGCTCGGAGTACATGAGCCTGGACAACAGCTCCTGCAACCTGGCCAGCCTCAACCTGCTGAAGTTCCTCCGCGACGACGACACCTTCGATGCCGAGAAGTTCGAGAAGGCCGTCGAGCTGATCATCACCGCGATGGACATCTCGATCTGCTTCGCCGACTTCCCGACCGAGGCCATCGCCCAGACCACCCGGGACTACCGCCAGCTCGGCATCGGATACGCGAACCTCGGCGCCCTGCTGATGGCCACCGGCCACGGCTACGACTCCGACGGAGGCCGGGCGTTCGCGGCCGCGGTGACCTCCCTGATGACCGGCACGTCGTACCGCCGCTCGGCCGAACTCGCCGGCATCGTCGGCCCGTACGCGGGGTACAGCCGCAACGCCGACGCCCACAAGCGGGTGATGCGCAAGCACCAGGCGGCCAACGACGCCCTGCGTACGTTCGGTTCGCTCGACGCCGACGTGCAGAAGCGCGCGACGAAGGCGTGGGACGGCGTGATCAAGATCGGCGAGGCGAACGGCTACCGGAACGCCCAGGCCTCGGTGCTGGCCCCGACCGGCACCATCGGCTTCATGATGGACTGCGACACCACCGGGATCGAACCGGACTTCTCGCTGGTCAAGTTCAAGAAGCTGGTCGGCGGCGGCTCGATGCAGATCGTCAACCAGACCATCCCGCGGGCGCTGCGCCGGATGGGCTACGCGACCGAGACGGTCGAGGCGATCGTGGAGTTCATCGCCGAGAACGGACACGTCATCGACGCTCCGGGTCTCAAGCTGGAGCACTACGAGGTGTTCGACACCGCCATGGGAGCGCGGTCGATCAAGCCCATGGGCCACGTACGGATGATGGCCGCAGCCCAGCCGTTCCTGTCCGGCGCCATCTCGAAGACGGTCAACCTGCCGGAGACGGCGACCGTCGAGGAGATCGCCGACGTCTACCTACAGGGCTGGAAGCTCGGCCTCAAGGCGCTCGCGGTCTACCGCGACAACTGCAAGGTCGGCCAGCCGCTCAGCGACGGCAAGTCCGACAAGAGCGATGACAAGAAGTCGGTCGTCGTCGAGACTGAAATCGTGGAGAAGGTGGTCTACCGGCCGACCCGGAAGCGTCTGCCCAAGTCGCGGCCGAGCCGGACGACGTCGTTCTCCGTCGGTGGTGCCGAGGGGTACATGACCTCGGGCTCCTACCCGGACGACGGTCTGGGCGAGGTGTTCCTCAAGCTCGGCAAGCAGGGCTCCACGCTCGCCGGTGTGATGGACGCCTTCTCCATCGCGGTCTCGATCGGTCTGCAGTACGGCGTGCCGCTGGAGACCTTCGTGCAGAAGTTCACCAACCTCAAGTTCGAGCCGGCCGGTCTGACCGACGACCCGGACATCCGGATGTCGCAGTCGATCATGGACTACATCTTCCGGCGCCTCGCTCTGGACTACCTGTCCTTCGACGAGCGGGCCGAGCTGGGCATCTACACCGCAACCGAGCGGGCCCGGCACGTGGAGACCGGCTCATACCTCGCGCCCGACGAGGTGGAGGAACTGAGCGAGGCCGAGTCGTTGAAGAACGACGCCGGCGACGAGGTCGATACCGACATCCTGGACCAACTCGAGGAGCCGGTGGCCAGCGCGCGACCGGCGCCGGCGACCGCCCGGACCACCTCTGAGCTCTTCGAGTCGCTCACCGGCACCAGCGTCGATGCGCCGCTCTGCCTGACGTGCGGGACCAAGATGCGCCCGAGCGGTAGCTGCTACGTCTGCGAGGGCTGCGGCAGCACCAGCGGCTGCAGCTGACCCGCGCCCTCACGCCCCATTTTCCGGGTCGCGCCCCTTCAGTAGGTGGGGCGTGACCGGGAAGGTGGGGCGTGAGCCGTCATTCGGGGGTCACTGCAGGGGAAACGGCGACTGGGCCAGGGCGGGACGTTCGCTGAGCTCCACCGAAGCGACCCACTTGACCCACCAGAACCCGCGCCGGCCGGGCGCGACCAGCCGCACCGGAGCGCCGTGTCCGGCGTCGAGCAGCCGTCCCTGGCACCGGGTCGCCAGCCACAGGCGGCCGGCGTCAGCGATCGGGAACGTCCGCCGATAGCCGGTCACGCTGGTCACCACCAGACTGGTCGCGGCGCCGACCTCGTCGGCAGCGATCAACTCGGTCAGCCGGACGCCGGACCAGTCGGCTTCGGCGTACCAGCCGCTGGTGCAGTCCAGGCGAGCCGTGACCACCGTCGCCTGGGCGTCCAGGGCGCTCACCGACATCGGCCGTCCCGCCACCGTGACCTGCTGCATCCCCGCGACAGCCGGCACCTGGTCGAACAGCCAGATCGTGGCCGGGAACCGGCCCGGATCGAGGCGATGCGAGCCGGTGGGCAGGCGGCTGGCCGACGGGGAACCGGCCAGCCGGCCGACGCCCTCCAGGGCCGCGTAGCCGGTGCCTACACCGATGGCGAAGAGCCCGGCGGTCAACAGCCGGCGCCGGCTCAGGTCGCCGCGTCTCGGGCGCTGCCGCCGGTGCCGCAGCAGGTGCCAGCCGAGCAGGCCGACCGCGACCACCGCGGATCCGACGTGCACCTGGATCGGGCTCAAGCCCGCGCGGGTGCCGTAGCCGGCGAACACCTCGACGAAGCCGGCGGCGAGACAGATGACGATGATCGCCACCAACAGCAGGCTGGCGAGGCGAAGAGCCGGGGCCCGGCGCACGATGACGGTCTTCCACGGCACCAGGGCGACGACGGCGAGGCCGAGCAGACCGTGGGCCGTGGTGGCCAGAGTCGAACTGATCGGCTGCCCGGCGGCGAAGGCCAGCCAGCCGGTGGCGAATGCGGCCACCAGTACGACGAGCAGCGCCAGATTGGTCCGTCGACCGGCTCGGCGTAGCGGATTCACCCGGACCAGACCAGGTCCCGAAGGTGCTATCGGCCGAAGAGCCGGAAGCGGGAACGGGACTGCTGTGCTGCGGGCTGGTCGGGCGGAGCCTGTTCGGCTGCCGCCTCGGCGATGTCGTCAGGCGCACGGGTCAGCAGACCCGGCACGTCGGCCAGCGATCGCTTGGCGTCCTCGGCCCGCGGCTCGATCTCGCCCTCGACGGCGTACAGCGTGCGGGTCAGTTCGGCGGTGCAGCGGACTCCGTAGTCGTACTCCAGGACCTCGCAGCCGTAGCACTTCAGCAGCCCGGGCTTCACGACGAGATCCGGATTGTCGCGGGCGAGCCGGATCTCCTGCTCGTTCATCTGCTGGGCATAGGCCTGGATCGGCTCGACGTTCCAGCAGACCACGCCGTCGCCACCCGCTTTGGTTTCGACCCGCACGTTCTTACCTTACGGCCGGCCAGCAAGAAGTGCTTCCCGCCAGCGGGGGTCACCGCGCGATCGGGGGATAGCCGTAGGCGGTCGGCGGGGGAGGGAGGATCAGGTACGGACGCAGCGCGACGGCGCGCTGCAGCAGGATGGTCATCCGCTCGTTGACGTCCCGCGGAGGCGTCCCCTGCAGCGCCCGGTGATGCAGGAAGGCCACCTCGATGAGCGTCTGCTGGTAGGCCCGTAGGGCTTGTTGGGCCGGCTTGCCGCCCAGCCGCTTGGCGTACGCGCGTGCCGACATCCGGTCCGACAGCCGGGAGATCCAGCGCGTCTCCTCGGGTCTGATCCAGCCGAGCCGCGCGATGTCGCGGAGGGCCGCCTCGAGGAGCTTGCCCTCCCGGGAGCGGGCCCAGATCGCCATGACCATGATCACCACCAGCACGGGGAGGATGATCACCCCGTAGGCGATGAAGAACCCTCGGCCACCCCAGAACAGGCTGCCGTTCCAGGTGGCGTGCATCGCGACTGCGAGCAGGAATCCGGCGAGCGGGGCGACGATCCGGACGACCGGCCGCCTGGTCGTGACCGCGATGCCGATGCCGATCCCGGTCGCGGCGGTGAACAGCGGATGCGCGAACGGGCCGATGATCCCGCGCACCAGGAAGACCGAAACGACATCGCTGTTCGGCGCGCCGAGGTAGTAGAAGATGTCCTCGACGAAGGCGAAACCGATCCCCACCAGCGCGGCATAGACGATCCCGTCCAGGATGCCGTGCACCTGGTCGCGCCGGAAGATCACGATGGCCACCAGGAACAATCCCTTGCCCAGTTCCTCGAGCAACGGGGCGGTCACCGCCGTGTCGATGAAGTCGGAGGTGTTGGGCACCGCGAACAGCACCCGCTCGGTCACCAGGCTGAACCCGACCGCCGCGACCGCACCCCAACCCAGGGCCGCCAGCCGGTAGCGCCCCGGTTCGGGCTCGTACCGGTCCAGCCAGAAGCAGATCAGGATCAGCACCGGGAACGACACCGCGGCCAGCAGCGTGATGACCAGTGCTCCGCCCGGTCCGGCCGAGAGCAACACCAAGATGGCGATCACCAGTCCGCCGAGGCCCAGCACGATCATGGTCACCCACGAGAGCGGCGAGCGGCGAGCACGGAGGAGCGCCGGTGGCACGGATACCGGCGGGGGCACGGGCCCGGTCATCTCAGCCGCCACCTCCGTTCCGATCCCTCGACGTCGATGGGCGAGACTCTAGGCGACGGGGCCCGGCGGGCCGACAGGGCGAGCGAGGAGCGGCATGGAGGGGGTGCTCGCGGGCTTCGCCACCATCGGCGCCGTGGTTGCCGTCGGCATGCTGCTGGCCCATCTGCGGATCCTCGACGAATCCAGCCAGCGGGTCCTGGCCCGGCTGGCGTTCTACGTGGCCAGCCCGGCGCTGATGATCATCGTCCTCGGTGACACCGACGTGGCCAAGCTCTTCTCGGCCAACCTGCTCGCCTCGATCGCTGGAGTCGCGGTGTCCGCGACGACGTTCGTGCTGCTGGCCCGACTGGCCTGGAAGCGAACCGCCAGCGACACGGTGATCGGCACCTTCGCGTCCGCCTACGTGAACGCCGGCAATCTCGGCCTGCCGATCGCTTCCTACGTGCTCGGCGACGCGTCGCTGATCGGCCCGATGCTGCTCACCCAGTTGCTCATCCTGCAGCCGCTCGGGCTCGCGATACTCGACATGACGACGCAACGTGGGGTTGCCGGCCAGTCTCGACGCCGGCAGATCGCCCGGTTGCTGAGGCAGCCGTTCCGCAACCCGCTGATGATCGGTTCCCTGATCGGCCTGCTGCTGTCGATCTTCGACATCCAACTGCCGCCGCTGATCCGCGACCCGCTCGTGCTGCTCGGAGGGATGGCGGTGCCGGCGATGCTGATCGCCTACGGCGTCTCGCTGCGGCTCGGCCCGCGTCCCGGTGCGGGCGAGCCGGTGGGCCAGATCGCGACGATCGTCACCCTCAAGCTCCTGGTACAGCCGCTGGTGGCGTACGTCGTCGGCGCCTTCGCCCTTCACCTGCACGGCGTCAACCTGCTGGCCGTCACGGTGATCGGAGCGCTGCCGACCGCGCAGAACGTCTTCACCCACGCGGTGCGCTACAACCGCGGCGTGATCCTGGCCCGCGACACGATCTTCATCACCACCGTGCTGTCGGTCCCGGTACTGATCCTCATCGCGGCATTACTCGCCTGACCCGGCCGCGTACAGTCGCCGTTATGACCGTGACGCGTGCGTCCGGCTTGCCGGACGTCCATCCCCGAGCCGACCTGCCCACGGGGATCCAGGTCTACGAGGTCGGTCCGCGCGACGGGCTGCAAGCCGAGAAGGGGATCGTTCCGCTCGCCGCCAAGCTGGAGTTCATCGATCGGCTCGCCGCCGCCGGTCTTTCGATCATCGAGGCCACGAGCTTCGTCGCACCTCGCCGGGTGCCGCAGTTGGCCGACGCGGAAGAGCTGTTCGCGAGCCTCGAGCGGGTGCCCGGGGTGCGTTATCCGGTGCTGGTGCCCAACCGACGTGGACTGGAGCGTGCGCTGGCCGCCGGCGCCGACGAGATTGCGGTTTTCGTGTCTGCCACCGAGCGGTTCGCCCGGGAGAATCTCGGCACCAGCGTTGACGGAGCCATCGAGATGGCCACACCGGCCGTCGCCGAAGCACGATCGCGTGGGCTGGCCGTACGCGGTTACGTGTCGATGTGCTTCGGTGACCCGTGGGAGGGGCGAGTCGATCCCCGGCAGCCCGCATCGGTGGCGCGGCGCCTGATCGACCTCGGGTGCACCGAGATCAGCCTGGGCGACACCATCGGCGTTGCGACGGCCGGTCAGGTGACGGCGGTCCTCGATGCGGTCGGGCAGGCGGGGGTCGAGCGTGACCGGCTCGCGCTGCACTTCCACGACACCTATGGCCAAGCCCTGGCCAACGTGCTCGCCGGGCTCGAGGCCGGCATCACCACCTTCGACTCCTCGGCCGGCGGACTCGGCGGCTGCCCCTTCGCCCGGTCGGCGACCGGGAACCTGGCCACCGAGGATCTGGTCTGGCTGCTGGAGGGCCTCGGCATCCCCACCGGTGTCGACCTGGCGGCGCTGGTCGACACCAGCCGATGGATGGCCGGCGTGCTCGGCCGCCCCTCGCCGTCGCGCGTGGTTGCTGCACTGGCCGGCTGAGGCTGCGCTAAGTTCGACCGGGATCACGGGTTTCGAGCGCGAAAGGGGGTAGCAGGTGGCAGACATCGACGATTTCGACATCGACCGCAGTATCGATCAGGCGTGGGCGGAATTCCAGAGCCGGCTGAGCGAGATCATCTCGATGATCGATGACTCGGCCGATCTGACCATCGGCACCCAATCCGAGAGCGACGACTCGGCGCCCTACCTCCGGCTCAGCAGCCCGCGGCGGGACGTCATCCGGTGCGAGGCCGCGAGCAACGCCGAGCTCGGTGAGGACTTCCAGCTGACCCCGGAGCGACTCGCCGCGGCCGAGGCGATGGGGTGGCAGCCACCCACCAGCGACGGTGATGCACCCACCGGCAACTTCTGGATCGAGCTGTCCCAGGACGAGAGCGACCGGATCAGCGAGCTCGCCGTTTCCGTGCTTCGCGACGTCTACGGCGTCCAGCATCCGATCTTCCTGGCCCCCGATCAGCTGGCCGAGGTGCTGCAGCCCCACCCGACGCCCATCGAGGCGCCCAGGCCGGCGCCGCAGGCCGCGGTCGCCCGGGTCGAGGTCGACCACCGTGACCTGGCCTCGACGATGCCGCGCGACCGGAAGCACCTGGACGACCTGGTCAACAACGAGCTCACCGAGATGTACGGCCACCCGCCGATCCGGGACGCCGAAGGCGATGTCGCCATCCGGGTCGGGTCGACCATGCTGTTCCTGCGCACCGCCGACGACGGTCAGGAGGTGGTGATCTTCGCGGCCGTCGTGCACGACGTCGCCGGACGTTCCCGGGCCGCCGAGGTGCTCAACGACCTGAACGTCGAGGCTCGCTGGGTGAAGTTCCAGCTGATCCGGGACCGGGTCTTCGTCACTCTCTCGGTGCTGGCCCGTCCGTTCGTGCCGGCCCACCTGCACCAGGCCGTCCGGATCCTCTCCGATGTCGCCGACGGCATCGACGAGGCGCTGGCCACCAAGCTGCACGGCCGGACGACCTTCAGTGATCCCGACGGGCCGCCTTGAGCTTCGTCTACGACGACGCGCTGCCGATCACTGCCTGGCGCCACGAGATCGCCCAGGCCATCAGCGATCACCAGGTGCTGATCGTGGCCGGGGAGACCGGCTCGGGAAAGACCACCCAGCTGCCGAAGATCTGCCTGGAACTGGGCCGCCGGTCGATCGGTCACACCCAGCCGCGCCGGATCGCTGCGCGTACGGTCGCCGAGCGGATCGCCGAGGAGCTGGAGACCGAACTCGGTGATCTTGTCGGCTACCAGGTCCGCTTCACCCGGAAGGCGTCCCGGGCCACCCGGCTCAAGGTGATGACCGACGGCGTGCTGCTGGCCGAGATCGGCCATGATCGTGATCTTCGACGCTACGACACGATCATCATCGATGAAGCCCACGAACGCAGCCTCAACATCGACTTCCTGCTCGGCTATCTCCGGCAACTGACCGCCCGCCGGCCCGAGCTCAAGATCATCATCACCTCGGCCACCATCGACACCGAACGGTTCGCGACGCACTTCGCCACCGACGACGGCACGTCAGCGCCGATCATCGAGGTTTCGGGCCGTACCTATCCGGTCGAGCTGCGCTACCGCCCGCTGCTGCGGGACGGCGAGTCGGACCAGATCGGCGGGATCATCGACGCGGTCAAGGAGCTGGGGGCGGTCGGCGACGGCGACATCCTGGTCTTCCTCTCCGGCGAACGGGAGATCCGCGACGCGGCCGAGGCGCTGACCGGACTTCAGCTGCGCAACACCTCGATACTTCCCTTGTACGCCAGGCTTTCCGCCGCCGATCAGCACCGGGTGTTCGCCGCCCACACCGGCCGCCGGATCGTCCTGGCGACGAATGTGGCCGAAACGTCGCTGACCGTGCCGGGGATCCGCTACGTGGTCGACGCCGGGACGGCCCGGATCTCGCGCTACTCCGCGCGGACCAAAGTCCAGCGGTTGCCGATCGAACCGATCTCCCAGGCCTCGGCCAATCAGCGGGCCGGACGCTGCGGTCGGGTGGCTCCCGGGGTCTGCATCCGGTTGTACAGCGAGGAGGATTTCGCCGGCCGACCCGAGTTCACCGAGCCGGAGATCCTGCGGACCAACCTGGCCTCGGTGATCTTGCAGATGTCCGCAGCTGATCTTGGTGAGATCGGCTCGTTCCCGTTCGTCGAAGCGCCGGACGGGTCGCAGATCACCGACGGCCTGCGGCTGCTGACCGAGCTTGGCGCGCTGTCGGAGAAGGGCACCCGAGAGCGCCCGCGCCTGACCGCCGTCGGCCGCCGGCTCGCCGCGATCCCGGTGGATCCGCGGATGGGCCGGATGCTGCTGGCCGCCGAGGATCAAGGCTGCCTGCGCGAGATGTTGATCATCGTCTCCGGGCTCTCCATCCAGGATCCACGGGAGCGCCCGCCCGAGCAGCGGGACAAGGCCGATGCCCTGCACCGCCGGTTCTGGAGCGACGCCACCACCCGCCCTGAGCCCACCTCGACGCACCCTGAGCTTGTCGAAGGGCAAGGCTCCGGTGCTTCGACAGGCTCTGCACGCACGGAAGCGCAGGCCGAGGGAAGTGACTTCCTCGCCCTGCTGCGCCTCTGGAACTACCTGCGCGAGCAGCAGAAAGCCCGGTCCGGCAACGCGTTCCGGCGGATGTGCCGCGATGAGTTCCTGCACTTCCTCCGGGTCCGGGAATGGCAGGATCTGCACGCCCAGCTCAAGCAGATCTGCCGCGAACTCGGCCTGCACCGCAATGAGGCACCGGCGCCGCCGGACCGCGTCCACACCGCGGCGCTGGCCGGCCTGCTGTCCCATGTCGGGCTCGCCGATCTGAGTGCGTCGACCCACTCGGGCCGTGGCCGGCCGAACGTTCCGGCCCGCAAGCAACGGCGTACCGCACGGGAGTATCTCGGTGCCCGCGGCACCCGGTTCGCCATCAATCCCGGCTCCAGCCTGGCTCGCATCCAGCCGCCTCTCGTGATGGCGGCCGAGATCGTCGAGACCACCCGGCTGTGGGCCCGGACCGTCGGCCCGATCACCGCCGAGCAGGTCGAGGAGGTCGGTGAACACCTGCTGAAGCGGAACTACTCCGAGCCGCACTGGTCGGCACGCGCCGGCTCGGTGATGGCGTACGAGACCGTGAGCCTGTACGGGATCCCGATCGTCGCCGGCCGGTCGGTCGGTTACGGCAAGATCAATCCGGCCGAGGCGCGGGCGATCTTCCTCCGCTCAGCCCTGGTCGAGGGACTGTGGCGGACCAGACACCACTTCTTCGCCGAGAACCAGGCGCTGCGCGCCGAGGCCGAGGCGCTGGAGGAGCGGGCCCGCCGCCGGGATCTTGTCGTCGACGACGAGACGATCCTGGCCTTCTACGACGCCCGGATTCCGGGCGACATCACCTCGGTGGCCCACTTCGACGCCTGGTGGAAGAAGGCTCGGCACCAGGCTCCGGATCTGCTGACCATGACCCTGGCGGATCTCACCACCGGAGCCGCCGACGACGACCCCGAGCAGGCGTTCCCCTCCACCTGGAAGGTCGGTGATTCCGAGCTGCCGGTCCACTACGTCTTCGACCCGGCCAGCGATCGTGACGGGGTGATCGTGCAGATTCCGGTCTCGATGCTCAGCCAGATCGATCCCGGGCCCTTCAGCTGGCAGGTCCCTGGGTTGCGGCTCGAATTGGCCACCGAGCTGATCCGTTCGCTGCCCAAGGCGGTCCGCCGGAACCTGGTGCCGGCGCCCGAGTACGCCAACCGGGCGCTCGGCTGGCTGGCCCAGCATCCGGGTGACCCATCCGAGCCGCTGCCGACCGCCCTCAGCCGGGCCCTGCGGAGCCTGACCGGTGAGCTGATCGAGCCGGGCGCCTGGGATCTGGCGGCCGTGCCGCGCCATCTGCAGATCACCTTCGACGTCGTACCGGATCGCGGTGACGGCGCCGCACTGGCCACCGGCAAGGACCTGACTGCCTTGCAGCAGGCCATGGCGGCCCAGGTCAGCCGGGCGCTTTCCGCCGCCGCCAGCCGGCTGACCAAGAGCGGGGCGACCCGCTGGGAATTCGGCACGATCGCGGAGCGGATGGAACTCGACCGCGCCGGCCATCGGGTCAACGGCTACCCGGCGCTGGTCGACGAGGGCGCCACCGTCGGTCTGGCCGTTCTCGACACGCCGGCCCGGCAGCAGCAGGCCCAGGTGACCGGCCTGCGCCGGCTGGTGCTCCTCAACACTCCCGACCCGACCCGCTGGGTGGTCGGCCACCTGTCCAACACCGCCAAGCTCGCCCTCGGACACAGCCCGTACGCGGCGGTGCCCGACCTGCTCGCCGACGCCCGGCTGGCATCGGTTGGGGAGCTCATCCGCCGCCACCAGAGCGGTCCGGTGCTGGACGAGGCCGCGTTCACCGCGCTCTGCGATGCCGTACGCGCCGACAACCCGGAGTTCATGCGCTCGGTGGTCAGCCTGGCCGCCGAGATCCTCACCGCCCACGGTGCTGTGCTGGCCGAGTTGCCCCGGGTCGGCGCAATCAGCGAATCGGCGGCGGCCGACCTCACCGAACAACTCGGGAACCTGGTCTTCGCCGGCTTCCTCTCCGCGACTGCCTACGAGCACCTGGTCGACCTGCCGCGCTACCTGCAGGCTGCCGGCACCCGGGTCTCGACGCTGCTCGCCCAACCGGCACGCGACCGGGCCGGGCTCGAAATCATCCTGGGCTGCGAGGAGGCCTACGCCGAGTTGTGCGCGGCGGCGCCGCCGGGCCGGCTGCCGGACTTCGTCGACGACATCGGCTGGCTGCTCGAGGAGTTGCGGGTCAGCCTGTTCGCCCAGCCGTTGCGGACGAAGGTTCCGGTGTCGGAGAAGCGCGTGCTGAATGCGATCGCCCAGGCCCGCGCGCGGCTCAGCTGAGCACCCGGCGCAGCGAACTCACCGCGTGCCGGTGCCCGATGGTCTCGTAGCCGACCACCACCACCAACGGGGCCAGCGTCACCGTGACCAGGCAGACGGACAGCGCGACACCGGCCTCGGCCAGAACGACACCGGTCACGATCAAGGCGATGGTGCCGAGGAGCAGGCCGAGGTGGAAGGGATCGAAGGTCGCGGACCAGATAGGTGTACAGGGCGAACAGTGCGACCACGAACACCAGCACCGGGATCGCGACCGCGAGCACCGCGTCGATGCTTCGCCGAGGTGGGCCTCGCCCTCCACCACCAGCGCAACCACATGCAGTCCGGCGCCGGTGGCCGCGATCGCCGCGAAGATCAGGATGTGGCCGTAACCCCAGACCCAGGACCGATTGCGGAAATGATGCAGAACCACCCCGGACGGCAGCGTGAAGTAACTCCACCACAGTCCGAAGGTGAGTCCGACCCCGGCCACCGCGACGATCGCCGCATCCACCGTCCAGCCCTGCTCCCTGGACGAGCGCCGAGACCGGATGCGATGGTGCCGAAGACTCCTTCGCCCAGCACGATGATGGTCAGCAGGCCGTGCCGCTCGGCAATGTGATGAGCGTGCCAGGGGGTGCTACCGCCCGACCCGCACCGCTGCGCTCGGCCATCAGCGGTCCGCCGAGCTCGATCAAATACAGCACGGCGGCCACGGCGAAGGTGGGGCCCAGGCCGAGGTGCAGCACGGCCAGCGTCACCCAGCCGACCTGGGCGACCACGATGAAACCCGCGTAGGTCAGCGCGACCTGACGACGGCCCGGATCCTGTTTCGCGGCCCGCAGCCACTGGGCGCGACCATCGCCACCCGCATGATCACGTAGCCGGCGACGAGCACCCGGTTGTCGAGCGTGTGGCCGCTCGTCG
Organism: uncultured Actinomycetota bacterium; assembly: GCA_963723815.1. GTDB lineage: Bacteria > Actinomycetota > Actinomycetes > Propionibacteriales > Propionibacteriaceae > Microlunatus. The sequence continues at coordinate 93,455 of CAVRSH010000025.1, forward strand.
AGGGAGTGGAAGATCGGCGGCAGGCCGAGCGCGAGGACGATGACGCCGACCATCTCGACCATCGTGGTGATCCGGAAGAACCAGTCGTCGGTGTCGTAGGCCGAGGCGAACCAGGTGAAGTTGATCCAGGCCCAGCAGATGGCGAACATCGCGAACGCGAAGCCGCCGATCCCGCCGCCCACATGGCCCTCGGCGAGCAGATGGGCCAACTGGTCGGCGGCCTGCCCGAAGGCGGCGACGAAGGTGAGGTCGAACAGCAGCTCCAACGGCGTAGCGGCCCGATGGGACTCATTGGGGTCGCGACCGGTCATCCGAGTCAGGGAGTGGCCGAGCGTCGCCGGCAGGTGTGGCGTGGTCACGTCAAGGAATCCGTTTCCGACGAGGTCGAGGTGGACATGAACTTCCGGCTCGCGCCCGGTCGCGCGGAGGGCTTCCTACCTGGCGCTCGCCGGACATCTTCCCACGCCCGTCGTGATCACGGCCGGCGTCAGCCCTGGCAGGTAGATTGAGAGCCATGTTGGATCCGCAGCAGCTCTACACCCTCGACGAATCTGTCGTGGCCAAGCTCAAGGAGCACCACCCGGTGCTCATCCACCAGCTTGACGGGTTCGTGGACGCAGGCCAGGCGGGTCGGCTGTTCTCGGCGCATCTGCTGGAGCATCTGCAGCACGAGGTGCTGGCCGAGTTCGATCATGATCAGCTGCACGACTACCGCAGCCGGCGGCCGGCGATGATCTTCGACACCAACCAGTGGAAGTCCTACGCCGATCTGCATCTGCGGCTCTACCGGGTGACCGACGAGCAGGGCGAGGTGTTCCTGCTGCTGAGCGGACCGGAACCCGACGTCCAGTGGGAGCGGGTGGCCGCCGCGCTGCTCGGGCTGATCGAGCAACTCGGGGTGCGCCTGACCGTGAGTGTGCACGGCATTCCGATGGCCGTGCCGCACACCAGGCCCATCACCCTCACCGCGCACGCCACCGACACCGAGCTGGTCCAGGGTTACCGCAGCTGGATCGACCGGGTGGAGGTGCCGGCCAGCTTCACCGGGTTGCTGGAGTTCCGGCTCGGTCAACGCGACCGCAAGGCCATGGGCTTCGCCGCGCACGTCCCGCACTACCTGGCCCAGGCGAGCTTCCCCGAGGCGACGCTGACGCTGACCCGATCGCTGAACCAGGCCACCGGGTTGGCGGTGCCGCTCGAGCCGCTGGAGAAGGCGTCCGCGGCCAATCTGGCCGACATTGCCGACGAGATGCAGGGCTCCTCCGAGGTCCAGGAGCTAGTGGCGACCCTGGAACAGCAGTACGACAGCCTGCAGGCCGAACAACCCGATCGAGTGCCCAGCGCCGAGGAGATCGCCGCGGAGTTCGAGAAGTTCCTGGCTGACCGGGAGAAGGACGACTAGGCCGCTCGCCTCAGCCGCTCGGACCGAAGCGCTCGACCCGGATCGTCTCCGCGGGAACGCCGAGTCCGGTCAGCAGACTGCTGGCCGATTCCGCGAATCCCGCCGACCCGCAGACGAAGAAGGTGGCCGGATCGGCGATCAACGGAGCCAGTTCCTGCGCCGTCAGCCGGCCCGCCACCCGGCCGGCTTCGGTGTCCTCACGGGTCAGCACCACAGTCGCGCCGCCGGCAGCGAGCTCGGCGGCGTACGGCAGCTCGGCCAGCGTCCGCGAAGAGACGGCGACCGCGAATCGCTCGGTGTGACCCAGGTGCTGCGCGTGCCGCAGCATCGCCACCAGGGGCACGACTCCAGTGCCACCACCGACCCCGACGGCCGGGGTCGAGCCGTCCCAGGTGAACCAGCCACCGATCGGCCCACGGAGCTCGAGTTCGTCGCCGACCTCAACGGCGTCGGCGAGATAGGGCGACACCTCGCCGTCGTCGAGGCGCTCCACGTACAACTCGATCAGCGGATCGTGCGGCGCCGACGCCACCGAGTACGACCGGGAGGCGCTGTAGCCGTCCTCGGCGGTCAGCTTGACCACGTAGTGCTGGCCGGGCAGATGCTCCATCCGGTGCGGCACGTCGAGCTTGATGATCACCGCCATCGGATGCGGATGGCTCACCTCGGCCACCACGCCGCGGCACCAGTGGCCCGCCGGACTGACCTGACCCGACGCCATGGATCAGTCCCCCCAGTAACGCTGCTCGCGCCACGGGTCACCGAGATCGTGATACCCGTTCTGCTCCCAGAAGCCGCGCTGATCATGATCGAGGAGCGTGAGCCGGGTGATCCACTTGGCCGACTTCCAGAAGTACAGGTGGGGTACGAGCAGCCGGACCGGTCCGCCGTGATCACGGGGCAGCGGCTGCCCGTCGAAGCTCCAGACCACCCAGGCCTGGCCGCCCCGGACATGCGCCAAGGGCAGGTTGGTGGTGTATCCGGTCGTCGAGGTGGCCAGCAGATGACTCGCCGTCGGCAACGGCGCCGCGGCATCGAGCAGGGTGTCGACGCTGACGCCGCCGAATCTGGTGTCGAACTTGGACCAGGTGGTCACGCAGTGGATCGGCCCGGCGTACTCGGAGGCCGGCAGCGCATGTATCTCGTCCCAGGTCCAGAGCCGGGGTGTCTCGACCAGGCCGTCGACGGTCATCGTCCAGCGCGAGGTGTCGATCCGCGGGGTGACCTCGGCGGTCAGGACCGGAAAGTCGGCGCCGACGTCGTACTGGCCGGGCGGCAGATCCTCGCGGACCGACCGCCGGCGGCCGATGAAAGCCCGCTTGCTCACCGGCCCACCCTATCGGCGCCGCGGATCCACAAGCTCGGGGCACGGGATCGTCGGCGGCTCGATAGGCTCCACGGGTGCCCCAGTCCGTTGACGAGTTGATCGATCTGCTCGACCTGGAGGAGATCGAAGTCGGACTCTTCCGGGCCCGCCAGCCGGACACCCAGCTCCAGCGGGTCTTCGGAGGTCAGGTACTGGCTCAGGCACTGACCGCCGCAGCCAGGACAGTCGCGGTCACCCGCGTGGTGCACTCGCTGCACGCCTACTTCCTGCGGCCCGGCCGCACCGACACTCCGATCGTCTACGACGTGGAGGCGGTACGCGACGGCGGATCGTTCTCCTCGCGCCGGGTCGTCGCCCGGCAGGGCGGAAAGGTGATCTTCTACCTGTCGAGTTCCTTCCACGAGGTCGAGCCCGGCTTCGAGCATCTGGACCCCATGCCCGAGGACGTTCCTCCGCCGGAGGAGTGCCCGACGCTCGGGGAGGTCTTCGGCAAGGCGTCGGGCCGGCCTCCGGCCGTCTGGGAGCGCGAGTGGGGGGTGCTCGACGTCCGCTACGTCGGCGACTCCCGGACCGGTGGAAACCTGGTCGACCCGCTGCATCCGGCGAAGGCCCGAGTGTGGGTGAAGGCCGACGGCATCCTTCCGGACGATCGCAGGCTGCACCAGGCTGCGCTCGCCTACGCGAGCGACCTCACCCTGCTGTCGGCGACCACCGTGCCACACGGGGTCTTCATCGGGCTCAACGTGCAGGCGACGTCCCTCGACCATGCGATGTGGTTCCACCGGCCGTTCCGCGCCGACGAATGGCTGCTGTACGACCAGATCTCGCCGTCAGCATCGGGAGGCCTCGGCCTGTCGACGGCTCGGCTGTTCCAGAACGGTGTGCTGGTCGCCAACGTGGCGCAGGAGGGACTGATCCGCCGGATGCGTTAGCTGTCCAGGCGTCTCGGTCCGGTGCACTCGGCCCAGAAAGGGAACTCGGCCCAGAAACGGGCCAGCCGACCCGGAGGGGGGACTCCGGATCGGCTGCGAAGGCTGCTGGGTGAGCTTGTGTGGGTCGGGCCGCGTGGGGTCTACGCAGCCAGGACCGACTTACCCCGCAGCTTGGCAATTGCATGCCGTTCGATCTGCCGCACGCGTTCTGCGGTGATTCCCCACAGCGCGCCGATGTCGGCGAGCTTAGCCTGCCGACCGTCGATCAGGCCGTAGCGACGCCGCACCACATCGGCGGAACGTTCGTCGAGCGAGGAGAGCAGTTGCTCGAGCCGGGCATGCTCCTCCGCATCCAGGAACACTTCGTCGGGGCCGGGCATCGGTTCGCGGGCGATCAGATCACCGAGAGCGGTGTCGCCGCCCTCCTCGACGGGGGCGTCCAGGCTCACGTGGTCGCGTCCGTACCGCATCAGGTCCAGCACCCGATCGGGCAGCAGATCCATCTCCAGGGCGATCTCCGCGATCTCCGGATCACGGCCGAGGCGCCGTTCCAGCGTGCGCCGGACTGCGCCGACCTGGTTCACCTGCTCGGCAACATGCACCGGGAGGCGGACGATCCGGCCCTGCTGAGCGATTCCGCGGCTGATCGATTGCCGTACCCACCAGGTGCCGTAGGTGGAGAACTTGAAGCCCTTCGTGTAGTCGAATTTCTCGACCGCGCGGATCAGACCGGTATTCCCCTCCTGCACCAGGTCGAGTAACGGCATTTGCGACCGCCCGTATTTCCGGGCGACCGAAACCACCAGCCGAAGGTTGGCGGTGACGAAGCGCTGCATCGCCCGCCGGCCCTCCTCGACCAGGAACTCGAGCTCGGCCGGCGTCGGGCGCTTGGCGCGCTTGCCCCGCTCGGCCGGCGTGACGTCACCGGACAGGATGTGCTCGGCGTACAGTCCGAGCTCGATCGTCTTCGCCAGCTCGACCTCTTCCTCGGCGCTCAACAGCGGAGTCTTGGCGATGCCCTCCAGATATAAGCCGACTGCATCTTTGCCATCGATGCCCTCGGATACTCGCGAACGAGTAGTGGTTACCACAGCGGCCCCTTTCGTTGCCTTCAAGAACAAGAACGCGCCAGGTGGCAAGAAGGATTCCTCCAAAGCCCTGAAGATCCCCTGAGATGCTCGGGGGAAACCCCGACTTTGGTGTGTATTCGGAGCGAACCCCCCGAACAGATGCGTGCCGGTCGCTCAGCGAGCGATCTGATCCACCAGCCAGGCGTACTCGAAGGCCAGTTCCCGCCAACTCTTGTAACGGCCGCTTACCCCGCCGTGGCCGGCCATCATCTCGATCTTCAAGAGTAGCTGACCTGAGCCTGTTCCGGCATCGTGCCGCAACGCCGCGACCCACTTCGCCGGTTCGACGTAGAAGACGCGGGTGTCGTTCAGACTGGTGGTCGCCAGGATGGCCGGATAGGCCACCGGACGGAGGTTCTCGTACGGCGTGTAGGACTTCACGTAGTGGTACGCCGCAGGGTCGTGCAGCGGGTCGCCCCACTCCTCCCACTCGATCACCGTGAGCGGCAGATCGGGATCGAGGATCGTCGTGAGGGCGTCCACGAACGGCACGCCGGCATGGATGGCCCGGAACTTCTCCGGCGCCAGGTTGGCGATGGCGCCCATCAGCAGTCCACCGGCGCTCGCGCCGCGCGCCGCGAGGCGGTCGGCGCTGGTGTAGCCGTGGTCGATCAGGAAGTCGCGCGCAGGCGATGAAGTCGGTGAAGGTGTTGATCTTGGTCAGCGTCTTGCCCTGCTCGTACCAGTTGCGGCCCAACTCGCCACCGCCGCGCACGTGGGCGATCGCGTACACGATTCCACGGTCGAGCAACGACAGCCTCGAGATGGCAAACCCGGGGTCGATCGAGTGCTCGTAGGAGCCGTAGCCGTAGAGCACCGCCGGAGCCGAGCCGTCGAGGGCGACATCGGATCGTCGGACGATCGACAGCGGGATCCGGGTGCCGTCGGGTGCGCTGGCCCAACCGCGCTCCTGGACGTAGGCGTCCGGCCGGTACGGCCCGAAGGTCGGATCGTCGAGCACCGGGCTGCGCTTCAGCAAGGTGAGCTCGGCCGTGGTCAGGTCGTAGTCGTACACCGAGTCCGGGGTGAGCATCGATCCGTAGTCGACCCGGATGGTCGGCGTCTGGTAGTCCGATTCACCCGGCGCGTCGACCACATAGAGCGGCTCGTCGAACTCGATGTCCCGGCCCGGCACCAGATCCCCGGCGGCGGTCCGCGGCAGCACGTGCAGCCCGGTGAGCCCGTCGCGCCGCAGCGAGACCACCGCATGAGACCCGTACGCGGAGACGCCGAGGATCCGGACCCCGGCCTGGTGGCGCAGCACCGGTCGCCAGTCGGCATGGCTGCGGGCGCCCAGCGGCGCCTCGGCGAGCTCGAAGTCCTCGGCGCCGTCGTTGTGCACGATCAGCAGCCGATCGCCGGCCGGTTCGACGTCGTACTCCACGCCTTGGCGCCGCGGTGCGATGCTCCGCGGCACGCCCGCGGGGTCGTCGACGCTGAGCAGCCAGCACTCCGAGGTGATCTTGCTGCTGGCCCCGAAGATCAACCAGCGCTCGTCGCGGCTGGCGCCCACACCGAGCCAGAACCGCTCGTCCGGCTCGGTCAGCACCTCGACGTCCTCGGCCGGATCGGTTCCCAACCGGTGGCGGAGCACCACGTACGGGCGCCAGGCCTCGTCGGCCCTGGTGTAGAACACGTGTTCGTCCCGCGCCCAGGCGACCCCGTAGGCGGTGTCGGTGATCTGCTCAGGCAACAGTTCACCGGTCGTCAGGTCCTTGATCGCCAGGGTGAACCGCTCGGCGCCGGTGACGTCCAGCGAATAGGCCAACAGCCGCCCGCTGGGGGACACGCTGAAGGCGCCGATGGAGAAGAACTTCTCATCGCCCGCCTCGACATTGCCGTCGAGCAGCACTTCCTCGCCGACGATCTCCTGCTCGGCGTTCGGAGGCGTCGCCCGGTCCGCCGCCCTGACCCGGCAGTAGATCCGATACTCCGACCCCTCGACGGTCCGGGCGTAGTACCAGTAGGTCGAGCCGTCGCTGTGCGTCGCGAAGCTCGGCACCGTCAGGTCGGTCTCCTTGGTCCGCGCCTTGATCTCGCCGAAGATCGACTCGGTCAGCGGGCCGAGGTGGGCCGTCTGCGCGTCGGTGTAGGCATTCTCGGCCTCGAGGTAGCCGATGACCTCGGGATCCTCCTTGTCCCGCAGCCATTCGTAGGGATCACTGAACGTGTCCCCGTGATGGGTCCGCTCGATCGGACGGCGGTCCGCGCGGGGAGGGGTTTGGTCAGCGGCAAGACGTCCAGTCACGGTCACGGAGCCTAGGCGACCGCACCGACAGCAGGGTCACCCGGCATCCCGCGTCATTCGGCGATCAAGGTCATCCGGTCGGACGCAGGGGCCGAAGGGTCAGGCTCTGCTCGACCCGGCCGACCGGACCGTGGACGTCGTGCAAGGCGCTGGTGGTGAGTCCGACGCCGTCGCTGCCGAAGATCACCGTCGTGTCCAGGCCGACCCAACCCCACACCGGCTGCCGGTAGAGATGGATCGACAGTTCGACGTTGGGGAACATCCAAACGGTGGGGGACTCGCGGACGGCGATGCCGTTGGCCGTGTCGACCAGGCCGACGAACCGGGCGAGATCGCTGGACGGCTCACCGGCGACCAGGTCGATGCCGGTCCGCAGCCAGCCGCGGGCCCGTCCCGGCTGGCCGCCGGGCAGCGGACGGATCTCCAGCGACCGGATGTAGCCACCGCTCCACGGCGAAGTGTCCGGCCAGGCCACGAGGCCGTCCGGCGGGGGAGCGGCTCGGGCTGTCCGCCAGCGACCGTCGTGGTGTCGATCCGAGCCAGCCGCCAGGCTCTGGCCCGGATGACCGGCCGACCGTCGATGATCATGGTCGCCTCGATCAGCTCGATGGTGCGTCCCGGCCTGATCGTCTCGACGCTCACCTCACAGTCGCCGGCCGGGATCATGCCGAGGATCTCGAAGGTGATCCGGGACAGCTGGAGGTCGTCTCGGCCGCGGGCGGCGATGGATCGCTCGATCGCGTGCACCATGACTCCCGAGACGGGAGCCATGTGCTGCTCTCCGGGCTGCCAGGCGCCCTCGGTGTGCGGCGTCGACCGGAACCGGTGATCGTCCAGCCGGACGTAATAGCTGCCGGCCGGCTCGGCGGACGCCGCGATCTCCTCGACTGTTGGCATGACGAGACGCTATCGGTGACGGGAGCTATCCGGCCGGGCGAGGATGGGCAAGGATAGGCGTATGGGAGCCGAGGTCGACGCAACGCAGTTCAGCCGAGAGGATCGCAAGCGCCACCGGGAAAAGGTGCGCAAGGGCCTGGACGTGCTGGCCCGGATGCTCACCGAATCACACTTCGATTTCGAACACCCGATGGCCGGACTGGAGATCGAACTCAATCTGGTCGACGACGAGTTCGAGCCGGCGATGCGAAACGCCGAGGTGCTCGCGGCGATCGCCGACCCCTCGTTCCAGACCGAGCTCGGGCGTTTCAACATCGAGATCAACGTCGCCCCGCGCCGGCTGGCCGACGCCGGCTTCACCTCGTTCGAACAGTCGGTCCGCCAGGCGCTGAACGACGCCGACCCTCGGGCCGAGGCCATCGGTGCCCACCTGGTGATGATCGGCATCCTGCCGACGCTGATGCCCGACCACGTGACGTTGGACAGCGTGAGCGAGAATCCGCGCTACTCGCTGCTGGATCAGCAGATCTTCGCCGCCCGCGGCGAGGACCTGGAGATCATCATCGACGGGGCCGAGCGGCTGGAGATGGTGTCGGACACGATCATGCCGGAGGCGGCGTGCACGTCCACCCAGGTGCACCTGCAGGTCAGTCCGGACGACTTCGCCGGCTACTGGAACGCCGCCCAGGCGATCGCCGGCGTCCAGGTGGCGGTCGGGGCCAACTCGCCGTTCCTGTTCGGCCGGCATCTGGTGGCCGAATCCCGGATCCCGTTGTTCGAGCAGAGCACCGACACCCGCAGCGAGGAACTGACCGCCCAGGGCGTACGCCCGCGGGTCTGGTTCGGCGAGCGCTGGATCACCTCAATCTTCGATCTGTTCGAGGAGAACTCGCGGTACTTCCCGGCCCTGCTGCCGATCAGCTCCGAGGAGGATCCGGTCGCGGTGCTCGACCAGGGCGGCGTACCGAGATTGGACGAGCTCCGGCTGCACAACGGCACCGTCTATCGCTGGAACCGGCCGGTGTACGACATCAGCGGCGACAAGCCACACCTGCGGGTGGAGAACCGGGTGCTACCGGCCGGCCCGACGGTCGTCGACACCATGGCCAACGCCGCGTTCTTCGCCGGACTGGTCCGCGAGCTCGCCGACCAGGACCGGCCGGTCTGGACCCAGATGTCCTTCCAGGCGGCCGAGTGAGAACTTCGTCGCCGGGATTCGGCAGGGCATCACGGCCGAGGTCTACTGGCCGCAGGTCGGTCAGGTAAAGGTCGCCGAACTGATCGTTCGGAAGCTGCTGCCGCTGGCCGCCGAGGGGTTGCGGAAGTGGGAGGTCGACGAGGCCGAGATCGGCCGGATGCTGGACATCATCGAGGGGCGCTGCCTTCGCGGGGCCAACGGCGCGACGTGGCAGACTGCCGAGGTCGCCCGGCGGGAGGCAGCCGGGGCGTCCAGACCTGACGCGCTGCACGGCATGCTGTCGGCCTACCTGGATCTGATGCACAGCAACCAACCGGTCCATACGTGGGAGGCGAATTGATCTCGGAACCCAGCCAGAACCCGACTGAGTCCGCGGCAGCGGCGAGGTCGTCGATCGTCGTCGGCTATTCCTCCAAGGCCGAGGGCCACGCGGCCCTGAACCGGGCGGTGAGTGAGGCGAAGCTGCGCGGGTCGGAACTGATCGTCGTCCACACCTAGGCCGACGTCGAGCTCGAGCAGCTTCGAGCCGAGCTGGCCGCCACCGGCGTACCGCACGAGATCCGGGCTGCGGCCGACAGCCTCGATCCGGCCGAGGAACTGCTCAACGCGGCGGAGGAGCGACATGCCGACTTCATCGTGATCGGGCTGCGTCGCCGGTCGCCGGTCGGCAAGCTGCTGCTCGGCAGCAACGCCCAGCGGGTGCTGCTGGATGCGGCCTGTCCGGTGCTGGCCGTCAAGGCCGACTCCAGCTAGGCCGACACGACCAACCCAAGCATTCCCTGAGTCAATCAGGGGGAATTTGGAAGTTCGTGCCAGAATACGGGTTGGAGCACCTATTGACATCCGATGGGCGCTGCCTGCCCTAGTTCCGCCAGGTAAGTCCGAGAGGTTCTTTGTGACACCCCCCTCCAAACTCGATGTATCTTTGCGCTGCCGTCCCCGCTGCCGTCGGTCGTGCACAGCAGGTGACCGCGCCGGTGAAGCAGGCTCCCACGGCCAAGAAGGCTGCCGCGAAGAAGGCTCCGGCCAAGAAGGCCGCGCCGCTGAAGGCGGTGGACGGCCCCGGGGCAGCAGCCAAGAAGGCGACGCCCGCCGCGAAGAAGAGCCGCCGACTCACCGAGTTGCCCGCCGAGGGCGTCGAGATCGAACTCGAGGACGTTGTCCTCGAGGAAATCGAGGCCGTGGTCGAGCTCGAGACCGGTGCGCTGACCGCCGACGTCGTGGTCGATCTGGAGACCGAAGAGGTCGTGGTGACCGTCGGCAAGAAGCGGACCCTGGACGACGTCGACGAGTCGACCTTCGAGCCGGCCGTTGAGGCCAAGCTGGAGGTCGAGCTCACCGAGGACCAGGGCTTCACCCTCTCCGAGGCCGACGACGCCGACGAGCCCGAGCAGCAGGTGATGGCCGCCGGAGCCACCGCCGACCCGGTCAAGGACTACCTGAAGCAGATCGGCAAGGTCGCGCTGCTGAACGCCGAGCAGGAGGTCGAGCTCGCCAAGCGGATCGAGGCGGGGCTGTTCGCCGACGAGAAGGTCAACGACGAGCACACCAAGGTCAAGGCCTCGCAGGTCGATGACTTCGCCTGGATCGCCGAGGACGGCCGGCGCGCGAAGAACCACCTGCTCGAAGCCAACCTGCGCCTCGTGGTCTCGCTGGCCAAGCGGTACACGGGTCGCGGCATGCTCTTCCTTGACCTGATCCAGGAGGGCAACCTCGGTCTCATCCGGGCCGTGGAGAAGTTCGACTACACCAAGGGCTACAAGTTCTCCACGTACGCGACCTGGTGGATCCGGCAGGCGATCACCCGGGCCATGGCCGACCAGGCGCGGACCATCCGCATCCCGGTCCACATGGTCGAGGTGATCAACAAGCTGGCCCGGGTCCAGCGCCAGATGCTGCAGGACCTGGGTCGCGAACCCACCCCGGAGGAGTTGGCCCGCGAACTGGACATGACCCCGGAGAAGGTGGTCGAGGTCCAGAAGTACGGCCGTGAGCCGATCTCGCTGCACACCCCGCTGGGTGAGGACGGCGACTCGGAGTTCGGTGACCTGATCGAGGACTCCGAAGCGGTGGTCCCGGCGGATGCGGTGAGCTTCACCCTTCTGCAGGAGCAGCTGCACGACGTGCTGGACACCCTCAGCGAGCGCGAGGCGGGCGTGGTGTCGATGCGCTTCGGCCTCACCGACGGCCAGCCGAAGACCCTGGACGAGATCGGCAAGGTCTACGGCGTGACTCGTGAGCGGATCCGGCAGATCGAATCGAAGACGATGAGCAAGCTCCGCCATCCGTCGCGCTCCCAGGTCCTTCGGGACTATCTGGACTGAACCGCCGGCTCAGCCTCGGCGCCGGGTACGAGTCGGGCGTGTCGCCGCCAAACGAGGGTGTCCGTTGGCGGCCGGATCGCTAGACTGGTCTTGTCGAAGTCCTACCTGAGCCCCCCTCCCCCCGAGGACAGGCGACTTCGTGTGGGCGGTTCCCAGCCGCCCCAAGGGTGTTCGGGAGCGCCCGTTTGAGTTGCGCCAAAGCGAACACCGAGGCGCCCCCGGCCGGTGGCCGGGGGCGCTCTCTTCAAAGAAACCGCTCGTCACCACGTGCCCAGGACAACGCCATCGGGCCTGGTCATGATCTTGATTCTGCTCTGTTCCTGTTCGACCCAGTCGGGCGCGACAACCCGCCGCCGCCAGGCGTGATGGCGATCACGGTCGACGACATTCCCCGACATGGCACGCTGCCTCCCGGCATGACACGGCTGGAGGTCCACCGTCAAATGATCGCTGCGGTGACCATGGATTTCAGCGACTATCGCCTACAACGATCCCTACGCCCGGTGCGTGGCGAAGGGCGATGACGCGGCCATCGTCGCACTGGAGACGGAGTACCTCGAGGCCGCGCACGACGACGCCCTTGCCTCACAGGAGATGGCGAAGGCCCTCTACGGCACCGACATCCCCCAAGTCCTGCTCACCCACGTCGGAGCCTTCGACGCCCGGATGTTCCCCCGGCTGCTCAAGCAGTACCGCGAGATGGGTTTCCGTTTCGTCACGCTGGAGGAGGCGCAGAACCACCCGTACTACGCGGAGGACAACGATCCCAGCCTTCCGGGGGGCCGGTCGAGCCTCGAGTCGAAGATGCACGGGAAGGACCTGAAACCGCCGCCGAAGCGCACCCCGAAGCTGGATCTGGAGGCGCTCTGCAACTGATGCCTCACCGCAGACACAGATCCGGCCCGCGCATCCAGGATGCGGGGCCGGATCATTGGTGGTCTAGGGCGGCGCCTAGGTGATGCGCCGCGACTCGTCTTGGATCCGCAGGGCGACCTGCTTCAGTTTGTCTGCATGCTCCTTGCTGTGGTGCACGCAGAAGAGAAGGTCGAAGCCACTGGCCAGGGTGACGCGTACGTACGCCTGGGCCCCGCAGCGATCACAACGATCGGCGGCATTCAATGCGGCGCCTTCGGTGACTTGGGTGCTCACGGTAGGCCTCGCTTCCTGACTTGCTCGAGAATCTTGTCTGTGGTGAGTCTGGCGGGTGGCCGCCAGATACAGGCTTGCTCCTAGTCAACATCCAACCAGGCTCTGATTGTTCCCTTTTCCCATCTCGGACCCATGACTCTTGTGTAACGAAAGCCTTGCAGTCCTGCGGTCCGCCGTGCCTACACCTGACATTCGTAGCCCGACACCTCCTTGGATGCCTGCCCGAGGTCCGAATTCGGCGGCGTACCGGCGGTAGTCTCGGCAGGTGCAGGCTACCAACCCCGGAACCGAGAGTCGCGACTACGAGGCGCGGCATCTCCTTGTCCTGGAGGGTTTGGAGGCCGTCCGCAAGCGACCCGCGATGTACATCGGGTCGACCGACACCCGCGGCCTGATGCACTGCCTGTGGGAGATCATCGACAACGCGGTGGACGAGGCGCTGGGCGGATTCGGTCAGGTGATCCTGGTCACACTGCGTGCCGACGGCGGCATCTCGGTCGTCGACCACGGCCGCGGCATCCCGGTCGACATCGAACCACGGACCGGTCTTTCCGGGGTCGAGGTGGTCTTCACCAAGTTGCACGCCGGCGGCAAGTTCGGCGCCGGCTCCTACAACGCGACCGGCGGTCTGCACGGTGTCGGTTCCTCGGTGGTGAACGCGCTCTCGGCCCGTTTGGACGTCGAGGTGGACCGGAACTCGGCCACCTGGGCGATGTCGTTCCGGCGCGGTACGCCGGGCGTCTTCGACGGGCCCGGACCGACCGCGAAGTTCACCCCGGGGGGAAGCCTGCGCAAGATCGGTCGGGCCCCGAAGGGCCGGACCGGCACCCGGGTGACCTACTGGCCCGACCGGCAGATCTTTCTCAAGGACGCGCAGCTCTCGTTGAAGGACCTCGAGGATCGGGCGCGGCAGACCAGCTTCCTGGTGCCGGGTCTCGCGCTACAGGTGGTCGACGCGCGGACCACGGACGTCAATCGAGCAGACGTTCAAGCACGACGGCGGGATCTCGGAGTTCTGCGAGTTCCTGGCGCCCGACCGCTCGCTGACCGAGGTGATCCGGCTGCGCGGACAGGACCGGTTCACCGAGACGGTGCCGATGCTGGACGATGCCGGTCACATGGAGCCCACCGACGTGGACCGCGACCTGGACATCGACATCGCGGTGCGGTGGGGCGAGGGTTACGAGACCCGCATCCAGTCGTATGTAAACATCATCGCCACCCCCAAGGGCGGCACCCATGTGGCCGGGTTCGAGCGCGCACTGACCAGGTCGGTGGCGAGTGTGCTGCAGAACACCCGGCTGCTCAAGTCGGGCGAGGAGATCGTCAAGGACGACGTGATGGAGGGACTGACCGGGATCGTGACCGTCCGGCTGGCCGAACCGCAGTTCGAGGGTCAGACCAAGGAGGTGCTGGGCACACCGGCCGTCTCCCGACTCGTCTCCAAGGCCGTCGAGCGTGAACTGACCGCGTTCCTCACCTCAACCAAGGGCACGACGAAGAGCCAGGCCAGATCGGTGCTGGAGAAGGTCGTCGGCGCTTCCCGGGCGCGGGTGGCCGCGCGCCAACACCGCGAGGCGACGCGCCGGAAGAACGCCCTCGAGTCGTCCTCGCTGCCGCCGAAGCTGGTCGACTGCCGCAGCACCGACGTCGATCGCACCGAACTGTTCATCGTGGAGGGCGACTCCGCCCTGGGCACCGCCAAGCTGGCCCGCACCTCGGAGTACCAGGCGCTGCTGCCGATCCGCGGCAAGATCTTGAACGTGCAGAAGGCCTCCATCGGCGACATGCTGAAGAACGCCGAGTGCGCGGCGATCTTCCAGGTGGTCGGCGCCGGGTCCGGACGCAGCTTCGAGCTCGAGGCCGCCCGCTACGGCAAGATCATCTTCATGGCCGACGCCGACTCCGACGGGGCCCACATCCGCTGCCTGCTGGCCACCTTGTTCTTCCGCTACATGCGGCCGCTGGTCGACGCCGGCCGGGTCTTCACCGCCGTGCCGCCACTGCACCGGTTCGAACTGACCAACGCGCGCAAGGGCCAGGCGAAGTTCATCTACACCTACTCCGACGCGGAGTACCAGCGCAAGGCCGCCGAGCTGACCAAGCGGGGGCTGAACTTCAAGGAACCGCAGCGCTACAAGGGGCTCGGCGAGATGGATGCGAATCAGCTCGCGGAGACGACGATGAGCCCGCGGCACCGGACCCTGCGGCGGATGACCGTCGATGACGGACTGATCGCCGAGACCACGTTCGAGATGCTGATGGGCAACGACGTCGGCCCTCGCAAGGAGTTCATCGTGCAGGGTGCGTACGCGCTCGACGCCGCCGCCATCGACGCCTGAACGCCGCGGCGGGCGGCCGATCAGACCCAGCGCTCGAGGAGACCGGTGTCCACGTCGTAGTAGAAGCCGCCGACCGTCGCCCGGTCGGCGATCAGCGGGTGCTTGCGCAGCTTGTCCACGTCCCGCTGCAGCGTGCGCCGCTGGTCGGCGGAGGCACCGAAGCGCACCCAGGAGGCGTCCGCGCCGCTGCTCTGCCGGATCCGTTCGATGATCACATCGTCGTCCGCGGCGGCCATCGCGCACCGGCTGTGCGGGATGACCATCACCCGGTTCACCTGCAGCAGGTGCACCCCGGCGATGCAGCCGGCCAGTGCCGAGGTGGTCACCCGGCCGCCCGGCGTCCGGAGGATCTTGGCGTCGCCGAAGTTCAGGCCGACCATCTCCAGGGGCACGATCCGCGAGTCCATGCAGGTGATCATCAGAACACCGGCGTGGGCGACACCGTCGAAGCCCTGCTGGTCGAAGTGCTCGGCGAAGACCAGGTTGTTGGCCAGCAGGTCGTCGAACGCGTGGGCGTCGTCGGCGTCCTGACCGGCGCCATCGGCCTGGCTTGGTTCGGTCATCATGGGCGGTCCTCTTCCTCCGACTCTCAGCCGCCGGCACCGGACCCGAAGGCGTCGATCGGCTGGCTCCCGGGAATCCCCGAGCCGTCACGGCGGTCATCAGGGGCGGGCAACGTTACAGGGCTGCCGCTGGCCGCGGCGGCGACGACCGGAGCCGCACCCGCCCAGGCGAGCAGCAGAGCATCCTCGCCTTTGAGGAACCGATGGCAGCGTACTCCGCCGGTCGCCCGGCCCTTGGCCGGATACTGCGCGAACCGGGTCAGCTTGACCGACCCGACGTCGGTGCCGGGCAGGGCCCGCGACGACCCGGCCACGGTGGCGAGCACCACCTCGGTCGCGGAGTCCGGGTCGACCCGGGCCGTGCCGAAGAAGATCGCCCGGGCGCCGGGGCCGAGCTTGATCCCGGCCATGCCGCCTCCGGTCCGGCCCTGGGGTCGTACGGCCGACACCGGGAAGTGCAACAACTGGGCGTCGTCGCTGACGAAGACCAGATCCGCCTCGGTACTGGTCAGCTCAACCGCTCCAACGACCTGATCACCGGGATCGAGCCGGATCACGTCCCAGCTTTCCCGGCCGAGCACCTCGGGATTGACCCGTTTGACGACACCGTTCGCGGTGCCGAGCGCCAGGCCGAGCGAGTCCTCGGCCAGAGTGGTCAGGCCGAGCACGCGCTCACCGGACTCCAGGCTGATCAGCTCACCGACCGGTGTGCCGCCCTGCAGGTTGGGCGCGTTGGCCGTGCCGGGGACGGTGGGCAGATCGAGCGCATTGATCTTGATCAGACGGCCGCTGCTGGTCAGCACACCGAGATCACCACGGGCGGTGCCGAGGATCTTGGAGACGATCACGTCGTGGTTGGCCCGGGGACCGCCGGACCCCAGCGGCTCGGCGTGGTCGGTCCGGGCGAGCAGACCGGCCGAGGACAGCAGCACCCAGCACGGGTCGTCGGCGACCTCCAGCGGAACGGTGGCCGCCGTCGCGGCCACGCCGCTCGCCGCGAGCAGGATCGTGCGCCGCGGCGTGCCGTGCAGTTGGGCGATCTCGGCCAGCTGATTGCCGACCAGCGACTGCAGTTGATCTTGGTGTTCGAGGATCTCGGTCAGCTCGGCGATCGTCGCGGTCAGCTTGTCCTGCTCGGTCTCCAGCTCGATCCGGCTGAACTTCGTCAGCCGGCGGAGCGGCATCTCCAGGATGTAGTTGGTCTGGGTCTCGGAGAGGTCGAAGACCTCCATCAGCCGGGACCGGGCGTGCGCGGTGTCGTCGGAGGAGCGGATGATCGCGATCACGTCGTCGATGTCGACGATAGCGACCAACAGCCCCTCGACCAGATGGAGCCGGTCGGCGGCCCGGTGCGGGCGAAGGCGGTGCGCCGCCGGGTGACCTCGTAGCGATGCTCCAGGTAGACCGTCAGCAGGTCGCGCAGCGTCAGGGTCCGCGGCTGACCGTCGACCAGCGCGACGGCGTTGATGGCGAAGTTGTCCTCGATCTTGGTCAGCTTGTAGAGCTGCTCCAGCAGGGCGTCGGGGTTGAATCCGTTCTTCACCTCGATCACCAGGCGCAACCCGTGGTCGCGATCGGACAGGTCCTTGACGTCGGCGATGCCCTGCAGCTTGCGGGCCGTGACGAGGTTCTTGATCTGCTCGATCACCCGCTCGGGCCCGACCAGATAGGGGAGCTCGGTGATCACGATGCCCTTGCGCCGCGGATGGACCTGCTCGATCCGTGCCGTGGCGCGGATCCGGAACGATCCCTTGCCGGTGGTGTAGGCGTCCCGGATGCCGTCCAGACCGATGATCTTGCCGCCGGTCGGCAGGTCCGGGCCGGGGATGAAGCGCATCAGTTCGTCGACGTCGGCATCCGGGTGCTTGATCAGATGCCGCAGCGCCTGGACCACCTCGACCAGGTTGTGCGGCGGGCAGTTGGTGGCCATCCCGACGGCGATGCCGCTCGCGCCGTTGACCAGCAGGTTCGGGAAGGCGGCCGGCAGGACCGACGGCTCGGTGTCCTTGCCGTCGTAGTTGGGCTTGAAGTCGACGGTGTCCTCGTCCAGCCCGTCGGTCATCGCGGCGGCGGCCGGAGCCATCCGGCATTCGGTGTACCGCATCGCCGCCGGCCCGTCATCGAGCGATCCGAAGTTGCCGTGCCCGTCGATCAGCGTCAGCCGCATGGTCCACGCCTGCGTGGTCCGGACCAGGGCGTCGTAGATCGCGCCGTCGCCGTGCGGGTGGTACTTGCCCATCACCTCGCCGACGACCCGGGCGCACTTGACGTGGCTGCGGTCGGGACGGATGCCCATCTCGTCCATCGAGTAGAGGATCCGCCGCTGCACCGGCTTGAGGCCGTCCCGGGCGTCGGGCAGCGCCCGCGAGTAGATGACCGAGTACGCGTACTCCAGAAAGCTGGTCTGCATCTCCGAGGACACGTCGATGTCGACGATCCGCTCAGTGAAATCGTCCTCGGGCGGTGCCGGCGTCCTGGCCATCAGGTGGTGCTCCTTGTCGCTCGAGCGTCATTCTGCCGGTCCGCGCGACGATTTGCCTGCAGGTCAGATTCGTGTGGTTGATTGTCCTTGGATGTCGAGGGGAAGTCACCACGCGAGACCGGTGCGCGAGCAGACAGATCAGACCAAGTAACGGAAGGCCGCCTCACTGGGCGGGATCCGGGTCGCGTGCACCGCGGAGGACTCCAGGCTCGCCATCAGCCGGGGGAGGTCGGCCGGATCGCCGAGCTCGATCCCGACCAGCGCCGGTCCGAACTCCTTGCTGGTGCGCTTCACGTACTCGAACAGCGTGATGTCGTCGTCCGGTCCGAGCACCTCGTCGAGGAACCGCCGCAGGGCTCCCGGTTCTTGCGGGAACTCGACGATGAAGTAGTGCTTGCGGCCCTCGGAGATCAGCGCCCGCTCACCGACTTCGCCGTACCGGCTGATGTCCTGGTTGCCGCCGGACACCACGCAGACGACGTCGGTGTCGTCGCTGTCCGGGATCGAGACCTGGCGCAGCGCCGCGGTCGCGAGCGCGCCGGCCGGCTCGGCGATCACGCCCTCGGTCTGGAAGAGCTCGATCATCTCCTCGCAGAGCTTGCCGGGGTCGATGCCGCAGACCTCGAACGGTCCCGGGTAGTCCTGCACGATCCGCAGCGGCAGGGCTCCCACCTGGCGTACCGCGGCCCCGTCGACGAAGGTGTCCATCTCCTCCAGCCGGACCGGGTGGCCGGCGGCGAGCGCGGCGGTGAGGCTCTCGGCACCGATCGGCTCGATACCGATCACCCTGGTCCGCGGCGCGTGCTCGACCAGCCAGCTGAGGCATCCGGCCACCAGGCCGGCGCCGCCGACCGGGACGACGAGAACGTCCGGCGCCCGGCCCAGTTGCTCGGCGATCTCGCGCACCACGGTGCCCTGGCCGGCGATCACGTCGGGATGGTCGAAGGCCGGAACCGGGATCCGCCCGGAGCTTTCGGCGTCGGCCGAGGCCAGCGCGAACGCGGCGTCGTACGTGTCACCGCGGATGACCAGTTCGACGGCGTCGCCGCCGAGCGCGAGGATCCGGTTGCGCTTCTGCCGCGGCGTGGTGCCCGGCAGGTAGATGCGGGCCTTGACGCCGAGCTTGGCGCAGGCGTACGCGACGCCCTGGGCATGGTTTCCGGCGCTGGCGCAGACCACGCCACGGGCCGCGTCCGCCCGGGACAGCGACGCGATCAGGAAGTAGGCCCCGCGCAACTTGTAGGACCGCACGGCCTGCAGATCCTCACGCTTCAGCCAGACCCGGGTGCCCGTCGCGGCGCTGTGCCGCTCGGAGCGCTGCAGGGGCGTCCGGACGGCCACCCCGGCCAGCGCGTCGTACGCGACATCGACCCGGGCAGCTCCGGTGTGGTCCATGCGCGAAGGCTACAGAAAAGGCTTGAGGTCCTTGAGCAGTCTGGCCGTCGAAGACTGCTCCTGGCCGTACAGGACTCCGTAGGTGAAGCCGTTGTGGCCCTCGCGGACGCCCAGCCGGGCTCCGAGGTCGCGCAGGAAAGTTGCGCTGACCCGGCTGTCCTGATGATCACCGAGCACGTCCTGGAGATCCTTGCGGCTGGAGATGATCTTGTCGGCCGTGCCGCCGAGGTAGGGAGCCGCCGCCTCGACCGCGTAGCGGTGTCGTTTACCCGCCTTGCGCGCGCGATGAAAGAGTTCCTCGGCGCCGGGATCGCCGTCCTTGGCCGCCGACACGGCGGCGGCGAGTCGTCTGCCGAGCTTCTTGTCGGCTCGCTTGAGGTAGGCGTCCACCTTGGTCGCGGCGACCGGCGCCTCGTCGGCGAACGGGGCGTCGTGCTGCCAGCGCCGGGCTGTCTCGATCAGTTGCCGGTAGCGATCGGAGTCCATCGCGGCGACGATGCCGTCGGCCGCCTCTTTGCGGAGCGCCCCGAGCTCGGCCTGGATGGTCGAAGCGACGGGACCCATGACCACCTCCGGTGGCAGTCCGTCGATCAGATCGAGCAGCCGTGCGGTCAGGATGTCGAGGTCGCGGACCTCGCCGAGCAACCCGGCCCACCACACCAGTTCGTCCTCGAGGGCACCGGCCTGCGGCACATCGAAGAGGTCGGCGAAGATTCTGATCGTGCTGCGCAGCCGCCGCACGGCCACCCTGGCCGTGTGCACCACGTTCTCGCCGGCCCGGAGCGGGTCCTCGGCCTCGATGATCACGGTGCACTGCTCGGCGATGTAGTCGCGCAGCAGGTCATTGAGCGTCTTCACCGGCTTGGCATTCATGATCAAACCGTACCGTGCCGGCGCCGCGACTCCCCGGCCTGAGGCTACCGGCCGCCGCCCATCCGGACATCGGGTGCGCCGAGTCTCGCCGCATCGGCGGAAAGATCATCGGGCTGGTGCTGTGACTCGCGTTCGGCCGCGACCCGCTTCTGGTAGTGCTCGATCTCGCGCTCCATCGCGCCCGCGTCCCAGCCGAGGAGCGGTGCCACCAACTCCGCGGCTTCCGACGCCGCCGCGATCCCGCGATCCCAAGTCTCGATGGAGATCCTGGTCCGCCGGGCCAGGATGTCGTCGAGGTGCAGGGCGCCCTCGTGCGACGCCGCGTAGACGATCTCGACCCGCAGATATTCCGGGGCACTGGGCAACGGCTCGGCCAACGAAGGGTCCGCGCTGATCAACTCCAACAACTCCGGCAGCAGCGATCCATAACGGTTGAGCAGGTGCTCGACCTGGGTCGGGGTCAGCCCGGTCTCGGTGACCAGCAGCGGACGCGCATTCCACATCGCGTGATAGCCCTCGGCACCGACCAACGGGACGTCTTCGGTGCACGACTCGGAACCCGTCGGTCAAGATCACGAACGGCGGCGTCGACCGCGTCCTTCGCCATCACCCGATAGGTCGTGTACTTGCCGCCGGCGATCATGATCAGCCCGCGGACCGGCGACGCGACGGCGTGCTCCCGGGACAGCTTCGACGTGGACTCGGACTCTCCGGCCAGCAATGGGCGGAGCCCGGCGTAGACCCCGATCACGTCCTCGCGGGTGAGCGGATCGGCGAGCAGCGTGTTCGCCTGCCGCAGCAGATAGTCGATGTCGGCCTGACTGGCCGCCGGATGGGCACGGTCCAGCGACCAGTCGGTGTCGGTGGTGCCGATGATCCAGTGGCTGCCCCAGGGGATGATGAACAGCAGGCTCTTCTCGGTCCGGGTGATCAAGCCGGTGCGCGAATTGATCCGGTTCCGCGGCACCAGCAGGTGCACACCCTTCGACGCCCGCACCTGGAACTGCCCGCGACCTCCGAGCAGCTCCTGCAGCTCGTCGATCCAGACTCCGGCCGCGTTGATCGTCTGATCGGCCCGGATGTCGAACTCGGCACCGGTTTCAAGATCACGGACCCGCACCCCGGCCACCCGGTCGGCCTCACGCAGAAAGCCGATCACCCGGCAACTGGTGGCCACCGCTGCGCCGTAGTGGGCGGCGGTCCGGGCCAGCATCATGGTGTGCCGGGCGTCGTCGACCAGGCCTTCGTAGAAGTGGATCGCGCCACGGACGCGCTCCCGGTTGGCCGAGGGGAACGATTCCAGCGTCTTGCGCCGGCCGAGATGCCGAAGGTGCTGCGGCACGCCGCGGCCCGCACCCATGACGTCGTAGACGCCGATGCCGAGGCCCGCGTACCCACGATCGATTCCCGGTCTGGTCAACGGGTACAGGAAGGGAACCGGTTTGGCCAGATGGGGGGCCAGTTTCGTGAGCGCCAGCGAGCGTTCCTTGAGCGCCTCGAAGACCAGGGCGAAGTTCAGGTGCTCCAGATAGCGCAGGCCGCCGTGGAACAACTTGCTCGAACGGCTCGAGGTGCCGGCCGCGAAGTCCCGCGCCTCGACCAGGCCCACCCGCAGGCCTCGGGTGACGGCGTCCAGGGCGGAGCCGGCGCCGGTCACTCCGGCACCGATCACCAGCACGTCGAGTTGCTCCTCGGCCAGCCGCCGAAGCGCTTCGGCGCGCGCGTCCGGACCGAGCGGGGAGGTGGTGGAGTACATCGATGCTCCTCAGTCCTCGGCCCAGTCAAGGGTCCGTTGTACGGCCTTCTGCCAGCCGGCGTATCCGGCCTGGCGTTGCTCGTCATCGATCTGCGGCGTCCAGCGCCGGTCCTCCTGCCAGTTCTCGCGCAGGTCGTCCGGCGAGTCCCAGAAGCCGACGGCGAGGCCGGCGGCGTATGCGGCGCCGAGTGCGGTGGTCTCGGGGACCACCGGCCTGATCACGTCGATGCCGAGCGTGTCGGCCTGGATCTGCATGCACAGCGCGTTCAGGGTGACGCCGCCGTCGACCTTGAGCACGTCAAGGTGAATGCCGGAATCGGATTCCATCGCCTCGACCACGTCACGCGTCTGATAGCAGATGGCCTCCAGGGTCGCCCGGGCGAGATGGGCCCCGGTGTGGAAGCGGGAAAGGCCGACGATCGCGCCGCGGGCATCCGAGCGCCAGTACGGCGCGAACAGCCCGGAGAACGCCGGCACGAAGTAGGCGCCGCCGGCATCGTCGACCTCGGCCGCCAGGGCCTCGACATCCTCGGATCTGGAGATGATCTTGAGCTGGTCCCGGAGCCACTGCACGGCCGATCCGGTGACGGCGATCGACCCTCGAGGGCGTAGACCGGTGGCTCGGAGCCGAACTGGTAGCACACCGTGCTCAGCAGGCCGTTCGCGGAGCGGACCAGTTCGGTGCCGGTGTTGAGCAACAGGAAGTTGCCGGTGCCGTAGGTGTTCTTGGCCTGGCCGGCGGTGAAGCAGAGCTGACCGACCATCGCGGCATGCTGATCACCCAGCGTCCCGCCGATGATCACCTCACCGCCGAAGGGACCACCGGCGACCGTCGTTCCGAACCGGGCCGGATCCGAGGATGGCACGATCTCCGGCAGCATCGCCTCCGGGACGCCGAACAGCTCCAGCAGTTCTGGATCCCACTGGAGGGTTTCCAGGTTCATCAGCATGGTGCGACTGGCGTTCGTCACGTCGGTGATGTGCCGCCCACCGTCCACACCGCCGGTCAGGTTCCACAGCAGCCAACTGTCCGTGGTGCCGAAGATCGCCTCACCCGATCCGGCGGCTTGGGCCAGCCCGTCGACGTTGTCCAGCATCCACTTGATCTTGCCGCCGGCGAAGTAGCTGGCCGGCGGCAGGCCCGAACGTTCCTTGATCAACTCGGCGTGCCCGGCCCGCTCGAGGTCGGCCGCGATCTTGGCCGTTCGGGTGTCCTGCCACACGATGGCGTTGCCGTACGGTTCGCCGGTCTTCGGGTTCCACACCACCGTCGTCTCGCGCTGGTTCGTGATGCCGAGCGCAGCAAGATCATCTGCGGCGAGTTCGGAGGCGCGCAGTGCGCCCTGGACGACCTCACCGGTCCGCTGCCAGATCTCGCCGGCACTGTGCTCGACCCAGCCGGCCCGCGGCAGGATCTGCTCGTGCTCCAACTGGTGCCGGCCGACCTCACTGCCGGAGTGGTCGAAGATCATGCAGCGGGTACTGGTCGTGCCCTGGTCGATTGCTGCGACGAAGCCGGCCATGGTCGAACCCTATTCCGCTCCGTTGTTCATGTCACCGCAACCTCGGCTGCATAGGCTGGGGGGATGTCAGCAAGCCAGGTCGTCGACCCTCCCGGTTACCCGACGGAGTGGGAGGCCGATGTGCTGCTCACCGACGGGGGAGTGGCTCACCTGCGGCCGATCCGGCCCGCCGACGCCGCCAAACTGGTCGAGTTCTACGACCGGGTGTCACCCGAATCCAAGTACCTGCGTTTCTTCGCGCCGTATCCCAAGCTCAGCGACCGCGACGTCAAGCGATTCACCGAGGTGGACTACGTCGATCGGGTCGCCTTCATCCTGACGTTGGGTGACCAGTTGATCGGGGTGGGGCGCTACGACCGGACCGAGGACACCCAGGCCGAGGTCGCCTTCTTGATCGAGGACGCCCACCAGGGCCGAGGCATCGCCCAGTTGTTGCTCGAGCACCTGGCCGAAGCGGCGCGGGAGCGCGGGATCACCGGGTTCTTCGCCGAGGTGCTGCCGCAGAACCGCCGGATGGCCCAGGTCTTCGCCGATGCCGGTTACCGGATGGAGAAGGGCATCGAGGACGGTGTGCTCTCGGTGCACTTTCCGATCCTGCCCACCGACACCTCCGTCGGGGTGATGGAGCGCAGAGAGCACCGAGCGGAGAGCGCATCGATGCGCCGCCTGCTCCACCCCGAGCGAGTCGTCGTGCACGGTGCCGGTCCCTGCGTCCAGGAACTGGTCAATTCGATGCTGCGCGGCGGGTACCGGGGCGAGATCCTCGGGGTGAGCACCGACGACCAACCGGTCGCCGGCGTACCCACCGCCGCCACGCTCGCCGACATCGAGGGCCGGGTCGACCTGGCCCTGGTCTCGGTCCCGACCAGCGAGCTCGCGTCCGTGGTCATCGACGTCGCCCATCGCGGCGCCCACGGCATTGTGGTGCTCACCGGCAGTGACTTCGGGGTCGGCGACAACCGGACGATCATCAACCTGGCCCGCGCGTACGGGGTGCGGGCACTCGGACCCGATGCACTGGGTCTGATCAATACCGCCCACGAGGTGGAACTCAACGCGACCCCCGGACCGATGCCGCGGCCCGGCGGGGTCGGCCTGTTCTGCCAGTCGGCCGCCGTCGGGGTCGCCTTGTTGAACCACACCCTCCGCCAGGACCTCGGCCTGTCGTCGTTCATCAGCACCGGCGACTACGCCGACGTCACCGCCAATGACGTCATGCAGTACTGGGAGGACGACGAGGCCACCCGCGTCTGCCTACTCTCGTTGGACTCGATCGGCAACCCGCGGAAGTTCTCCCGGATCACCCGCCGGCTGGCCCGTCGCAAGCCGGTCGTGGTGTTCGCTCCGGGCCGGACCCACCGGTCACCGTACGGCGGCGCCCGAGGCCTCGCCTACGCCTCCGGTGAGGCGGTGGACGCGCTCTTCCGCCAAGCCGGCGTGATGGTGGTGCACCGTCGCGGGGCGATGATCGACATCGCCAAGGTCGCCACCCGGCAGCCGCTGCCCTCCGGCCCGCGGGTGCGGATCATCACGAACTCCCAGACCCTGGCCCAGCAGATGATCCAGACGGCCAAGGGCGTCGGCCTGCTGCCCGGCGATGAGCCGGTCCTGCTGAGTTCGTCGGCGGATCCCGAGACCTTCGCGGCCGCCGCCCGGCAGGCCCTGGCCGATCCAGAGTTCGACTCCGTGCTCTGCGCGGCCGTCAACGTCTTCGACCGGGGCACGGCTGATGTGATCCATGCCCTCGAGGGTGTGGCGGCTGAGGCACCCAAGCCGCTCGTCGGCGTCTTCCTTGACTTCCATGCCCCGCTGATGAGTGGTGGGACCCCCGACCGGCCCGGCAGCCTGCCCCGGTTCGACGCGCACGCCGACGCGATCCAGGCCTTGTCGGCGCTGTCCGCGTACGCGCACTGGCGCGACCGGGACCCAGGTGCGGTGCCGCTGCTGGAGGTCGACGAGCACGCCGTCAAGAGGGTGGTCAACCGGGTGCTCGCAGCCGACCCGGCCGGACGAGAACTCACCGAGTCCGAGACCGCAGATGTGCTCGGAGCGTTCGGCATCACCATCGTGCCCCGGTTCCGGGTCGGCAGCCTCGACGAGGCCTGCCAGGTGGCCGAGCGGCTGGGCTGGAACGTCGTGCTGAAGGCGACGGCCAAGGCGGTGCGCGGCCGGCCCGACCTTGGCAGCGTCCATCGAAACATCGACGATCCGGAGGAGATGGCCGCGTCCTGGGGCGATCTGGGCCGGCTGGTCAGCGACCTCGGCCTGCCGGTCGACAGTGCGCTGACCGCGGCTGAGCCCGTCGTCCAGGTGATGGCCCCGGCCGGTGTCGCCCTGGTGATCGGCAGCCAGGAGGACGCGGCGTTCGGCCCGATCGTCTCCCTCGGTCTGGAGGGCATTCCGAGTGAGTTGCTGGGCGACGTCGTCTATCGGGTGCCGCCGCTGACCACGGTCGACGCCTCGGCCATGGTGCGCGACCTGCGCGCCGCTCCCACGCTCTTCGGACGGCACGGCGCCACGG
Organism: uncultured Actinomycetota bacterium; assembly: GCA_963723815.1. GTDB lineage: Bacteria > Actinomycetota > Actinomycetes > Propionibacteriales > Propionibacteriaceae > Microlunatus. The sequence continues at coordinate 119,517 of CAVRSH010000025.1, forward strand.
GCGTGCACATCCCGAGCATCGAGGACCTGCTGCACCGGATCGCCCAGCTGGCCGATCATCATCCGCAACTCGCCTCGATCACGCTGAGCCCGTGCGTCGTCTCGGCGAACTCCATCTCGGTTCTCGGCGCCCGGATCCGCCTCGAGCCGACACCCGACCAACGCGACCCGCTGGCCCGCGGCCTATAGGGCTGGCCCCTTTGCTACCTCCGCTCGCGAAGGTTCGCTCGCGCGCAGGCTCTCCTCAAGCCATGGCAGGATGATCGGCATGAAGCTTGGCTCTACGAGAAAAGATCTGCGCACCGAGATCGATGCTTGCGGATACTTTCCTGAGCTGGTCGAGGACGCGATCATGATCGCGTTGGCCGACGAGGATCTGCTCGACTTCGTCGTGCATCACGAGCCGACCTTCAACCGCGACGAGATCCATCGGCACGTCACCGTGCTCGCTCTGACCAGGACCCGGTTGATCATCGGTCATACCGACGACCAACCGGCCGAACCGCCCGCCATCGGCATCTACGCCGCGTCGTCGACCGAATCCGTCGCGCTGAACAAGATCAACACCGTGGCCCTGACCCGGGTGGTCACTCAGCCGGAGAACTACCGCACCGGCTCGGAGGACGTCTACGAGACCTGGCTGTCGGTGGGCTGGGGCGCGGTGCGCCGGATCGACGTCGAGCCCGCCACCTGCAGCGACCCGCAGTGCGAGGCCGATCACGGGTTCACCGGCGCCCTGGTCGGTGACGACCTGACCGTCCGGATGAGCGCCGCCGCGGACGGGCCGGACCGGGTCGGCCGGCTGGTGCGGTTCGCCAGTTCGCTGCAGCGCTCGGCCGCCGTATGACCCTCGGGACAGCCGAGAAGTCGTCCCTGCCGACCATGATCGTCCCCGGGTACGGGTCCTCGACGCTGGTCGACCTGCTGCCGGGTCTCGGCGCCCACCTCGGGGTCCCCGGGTGCACCGACGACGTGCTGCGGTTGCCGGCATCGGACCGCTACGTGGTCGCGCTGATCGACGGCCTGGGCTGGAATCTGCTGCGCCGGGCGGTACGCGAGGCGCCGTACCTGGGCTCGCTGCTCGGCGAAGCCCAGCCGATCACCTCGGGCGTGCCGAGCACCACCGTCACCAGCCTCGCCAGCCTCGGCACCGGCCTGCCTCCGGGCCAGCACGGCATGGTCGGCTACACCTCCCGGGTGCCCTCGACCGGGGAGATCCTCAACGCGCTGACCTGGGAATCCGATCTGGTCGCCCGCGCCTATCAGACCAAGCCGACCTTCTTCGAGCGGGCCGCCGCGGCGGGGGTTTCGGTCAGCTCGGTCGCCTTGGAGCGATTCCAGGTCACCGGTCTCACCGAGGCGGCACTGCGGGGCGGAGATTTCGTCCCCTTCCAGAGCGAAGCCGCGGAGGATCTGCGCATCGAGCTGACCGTCGAGGCGGCGGCGCGCGGCGACCGGAGCGTGGTTTACGCCTACGAGCGTGAGCTTGACCACTGCGGGCACGTGCACGGCTGCCGATCCGAGACCTGGCTCGACCAACTGCGCCGGATCGACGCGATGTGTGAGCGGCTGCGGGACGCGCTGCCCGACGACGTGCGACTGATCATCACCGGCGATCACGGCATGGTCGACATCACCGCCGCGCACCACATCGTGGCTGAGGACGAGCCGGACCTGATGGTGGGCGTTGCGGCGCTCGCGGGGGAGGGACGCTTCCGCCAGCTCTACGTAGACGACGATCAGCCCGAGGCGGTCGCGCGCCGCTGGCAGGAGCGGCTCGGCGACATCGCTTGGGTGCGGACCCGCGACGAGGCCATCGCCGACGGCTGGTTCGGTGTCGTCGACGACCAACTGCTCGAGCGCTGGGGCCACGTCCTGGTCGCGCTGCGGCAGGACTGGGCCGTGATGACGAGGCAGTTCCCCCGGGAACTCACCCTGATCGGCATGCACGGCTCGCTGACGCCGGACGAGATGTACGTCCCGCTGTTCGTCGACTGACGCTATTCGTAGCTTGACGCCGTTCGTGAACTGATGCGGGGATCCGCAGGGTCGCCTGCAGTGGCAGGATTCCGGGGTGGCCGAGTTCTGTTACTTCACCGGGCCGATGGACTGCGGCAAGTCCACGCTGGCGCTGCAGCTCGACTACACCCACACCACCAGCGGCCGCAAGGGACGGCTGTTCGCCAGCCACGACCGGGGCGGCGAGGCGACGATCTCCTCCCGGCTCGGTCTCAGCAAGCCGGCCGTCGAGGTCGGAATCGGCTTCGACTTCTGGAACTTCGTCGTCGAGCATCTGACCGGTGGCGAACGCATCGACTACCTGGTCTGCGACGAGACCCAGTTCTACACAGCCCGGCAGATCGACCAGCTGGCCCGGATCGTCGACGAACTGCAGATCGACGTCTTCGCCGTCGGCATCCTCACCGATTTCCAGACCCGGCTGTTTCCCGGCTCGCAGCGACTCGTCGAGCTGTGCGACAAGGTTGAGGTGCTGCAGGTGCGGGCGCTGTGCTGGTGCGGCGCACGAGCCACCCACAACGCCCGGACGATCGACGGCGAGATGGTGCTGCAGGGTGACCAGGTGATGATCGGCGACACCGGAACCGGCGAGGAGGGCGAGATCGCGTACGAGGTGCTCTGCCGGCGCCATCATCGACGGGGGGTCACCAGGGCGGTGGCCCGCGCGACGCTGTCCGACCCGTTGCCGTTCGGCAGCGCCGCGGAGGAGGATCCCGATGCCTGAGCGGCCGGGGCCAGTCGACCCCGTGCTGATCGAGCCCGGGGAACTGGCCGGGCTGCTGGATTCGGCCCGGCCGCCGGTGGTGGCCGACGTGCGCTGGGTCCTCGGCGGACCCTCGCAGCAGGCCGCGTACGAGGAGGCGCACCTGCCCGGTGCCCACTGGGTCGATCTGGAAGCCGTGCTGACTTCACCGCCGGGCGCCGGCGGCCGCCACCCGTTACCTGCGGCCCAGGTGTTCGAGGCGGCGATGCGCCGGATCGGCCTCGACAACGAATCGCTCCTGGTGGCCTACGACGCCGCGAACGCCCAGGCCGCGTCCCGGCTCTGGTGGCTGCTGACCGACGCCGGTCACCGGTCCGTCCGGGTACTGAACGGTGGGCTGGCCGCCTGGCAGGAGGCCGGTCTGCCGACCGTCTCGGGCCCGGCGCCAACCGTTCGACCCGGCGACTTCGTCGTCCGGCCCGGTCAGCGGGCCCAGTTCAACGGGGCGCAACTGCACGGAGGTCTCGGCTCGGCGGCGTCGCCGCTGCTGGTCGACGTCCGGGCCGCCGAGCGCTACTCCGGCGAGAGCGAGCCGATCGATCCGGTGGCCGGTCACATCCCCGGAGCCATCAATCTGCCCGCGATGGCGAATGTCGACCAGACGGGCCGGTTCCGCGACCCGGCCTGGCTGCGCGAGCGGTACTCCTCGGCGGGCGCGGCTCACGGGGCGGTGCTCTACTGCGGATCCGGCATCACCGCCGCCCACAGCCTCCTGGCGATGGAGGCCGCCGGCCTGACGGCAGCGATCTACCCCGGATCGTGGAGCGAGTGGATCTCCGATCCCGATCGCCCGGTCGCGGTCGGGGAGGAACCGGAAGGCGGAGGCTAGGTCCGCTTGGGTCCGCCGAACATGATCTCGTCCCAGCTCGGGACCGATGCCCGCTTACGCTTGACCGGCTTCTTCCCGGCCTCTTCGGCCTTGGCCAGCACTTCGACCCCGAATTCGTTGGCCTCGTCGACCCGATCGTCCAGATTGGTCGGGGGATCCGGCGGTCCCGGCTCGTCCGTGCCGACCAGGTCCGGCTCGTCCTCGGCCGAGTCGACCTGGGCGGGCTCGGTCTCGGAATCGTCGAGCAGGCTGGGCTCCACCGGGTAGTTGACGACAATGGCCGGCTCCCAGCCGGCCGCTCCGGTGGTCTCCGGCACCGCGGTCGCATCGCTGAGTCCGGCGTAGACCCGTGCTGAGTCCTCGGCATATCCGTCGCCCCCGAGCGTCCCGTACCGGGTGCCCAGCGGCGACTCGGGCTCGAACTCAGGCTCAGCCTCGGGCGGCGGCACCGGGTGCAGGAGCCTCGGCACGGCAGCCGCCGGTTCGTCGGACTCCTGGGTCGCCCGCACCAGAGCCAGGTCGTCGCTGAGATCGAGAGTCGGCTCGGTGTCGTCCTCACTGGCCGACGGTTCGGCCGCCCGGCGTCGGCCCGGTTGCGGGCCCTTCGCCGGCGAGTGCTCGCCCAGCAGCCAGCGGGCCTCGTCGTTGCCGGCCACCGAGAACCGGCCGTGCACGTCGTAGGAGAAAGTCGCGTGGTGCGCGGCTTCTCCGGAGAGGTAGTCAGCCGTGACGCACCAGCGACCGTCGTCCATCCGGTAGGAGTCCCAGGTGATCGTGTCGATGTCGACACCACGTCCGAGCAGCCGCTCGGTCACGGCGATCCGGAGGCTGCGGTGACCTGAGGTTTCGCCCTTGCGGCGGACCGACGACGCCATCGCCTGGGCGGCGATGTGCTCTCGTTCGGCGAACACCGGGGCCGCGAACCGCTCGACTCGATCCAACGGAATGCCGGCGACCCGGGCCACGTCCTCGAGGGTCTCGCCACCCCTGATCCGCGTCTGTATGTCGCGCGGGCTGAGTGAGCTTTCCATCTCGATCTCCAGTTGTCCAAGCCGCGGGCGATCTCCACGCACCGCTGCGCGAAGGCGGTCGTCCGCCGAAATAGCCAGTTCCTCACCGCTCTCGGTGGCCACGATCAGGGACTTCCCATCCGGGCTCAGTCCCACCAGTCGCGCGGTGCGCATCGATTGGGGCGACTCCCTTTCTGTGGTGCGTGAATGCGGTGTTCGTTTGGCCTAACCTACTCTGCCCGGCACACCAGGTGCGGGAGGCGCGGGTTGGCCTTCGCCGCCGACGTAACCTCAGCACATGAACGAGGCCTCACACCCCGGGCCCGCCACCCTCGGCCAGCTCCGGGCATCTGGATATCGACCACGCGGCACCAAGGAGGAGCTCCGGAACAATCTGCTCGACCGGCTTCGGTCCGGAGCCACCGCCTTCCCCGGAATCGTCGGCTTCGACGACACGGTGCTGCCCGAACTGGAAGGCGCGATCCTCGCCGGACACGACCTGGTGCTGCTCGGCGAGCGCGGTCAGGGCAAGACCCGGCTGATGCGATCACTGGTCAGTCTGCTCGACGAGTGGAGCCCGGAGGTCGCCGGTTGTGAGATCCACGACGACCCGCACGCCCCGGTCTGCGTCCGCTGCCGATCACTGGCCATCGAGCTCGGCGACGACCTGCCGATCAGTTGGCGCCATCGCGACGACCGCTACACCGAGAAGCTGGCCACACCGGACACGTCCGTCGGCGACCTGATCGGTGACGTCGATCCGATCAAGGTCGCGCAGGGTCGGACCCTCGGCGATCCCGAGACGGTGCACTACGGCCTGGTGCCGCGCGCCAATCGCGGCCTCTTCGGTCTCAACGAGTTGCCGGACCTGGCCGAGCGGATCCAGGTCGCGCTGTTCAACGTGCTGGAGGAACGGGACATCCAGGTCCGCGGCTACTCGCTGCGGCTGCCGCTGGACGTGTTCTTGATCGCGACCGCCAATCCCGAGGACTACACCAATCGTGGCCGGATCATCACCCCGTTGAAGGACCGCTTCGGCGCCGAGATCCGCACCCACTACCTCGACGAACTGACCGATGAGATCGCGCTGCTGCGCCAGGAAGCCCAGCTCGTCGCCCAGGTCGATGATCATCTGCTGGAGGTGCTCGCCCGGTTCAGCCGCAATCTCCGCGAGTCCTCGTCGGTGGATCAACGCTCGGGTGTCTCGGCGCGGTTCGCGATCGCCGCCGCGGAAGCGGTCTCCGGCTCCGCACTCCGCCGCTCGGCCCGGACCCATGATCAAGAAGCGGTCGCCCGGATCTGCGATGTCGAGGTGGTGCTGCCCACCCTGCTCGGCAAGATCGAGTTCGAGATGGGCGAGGAGGGCCGGGAGCGGGCTCTGCTGGACCATCTGCTGCGGCTGGCGATCGCGTCGACCTTCCGCGACCGGTTGTCCGGGATCGACCTGTCCGGCTTCGTCCAGGTCTTCGCCGAAGGCGGTGTGGTGGAGACCGGGGAGCTGGTCGCGGCGCCGGATCTGCTGACTCAGCTGGGTACGGTGCCCGGCCTGTCCAAGGTGCTCAGCCGGCTCGGCTACGACGACGCGGCCGGCCGTGGCCAGGTCGCGGCCGCCGCCGAGTTCACCCTCGAGGGGCTCCACCTGACCCGGCGGATCGAGAAGGAGATCGTCGACGGCCGCACGGTCTATGGAGGACGAGATATGAAAACAGCAAGGGGGACGACCCCCGTGAACCCCGCGCCGCGCACGTGAATACAGCAAGGGGGACGACCCCCTGAACCCCCGCCGCGCGCGCCGATAACACACGGGCGCGCGCGGTGAACATCGGTCGGGAGAGCATGCCAGATGACGGCTGACTTCTCGGGGCACCATGATCATGATCATGGTCGGATCCACCGCCGGTTCCGCTACGGACCGTGGCGGGGCGGGCCCGATCCGCTGGCTCCGCCGTACGACGTCCGCGAGGCGATCGACCAGATCGGCGCCGACGTCATGTCGGCCGGCAATCTGCGGGATTCGCTGCGCGACCTGATGCGCCGCGGCCTCGACGGCCGCGGCGGCCTGGACCGACTGGCCGAGAAGATCCGGAAGCTGCGCGCCCAGGCCCGCCGGCGCGGCGATCTCGGCGGCACCCTCGACCAGATCCGGGCCGCACTCGACCAGGCGCTGGCCGCCGAGCGGGAGACCTTGGCCGGGCTCGACGGCGACGACGCGCGATTCGCCGAACTGGAACTGGACACGCTCCCCGACGACGTCGCCGGCGCCGTCCGGGCGCTGGACGACTACCGGTGGCGCTCGGATCAGGCCCGGGCGACCTACGAGGCGATCAAGGACATGCTGCGGCGGGAGGTGCTGGACGCCCAGTTCGCCGGGATGAAGCAGGCCCTGGAGTCGCAGGATCCCGAGACGATGCAGCGGGTCAAGGACATGCTGGCCGATCTGAACGCCCTGCTCGCGGCTCACGCCCGGCAGGAGGACACGACCGACCAGTTCGCCGATTTCATGGCTCGTCACGGCGAGTTCTTTCCCGAGCAGCCGGAGACGATCGACGAACTCATCGACGCGCTGGCCCGCCGGCAGGCGGCGGCCCAACGGATGCTCGCCTCGCTGAGTCCGGAGCAGCGCGAGCAACTGGGCCAGCTGATGAGCCAGGCGCTGGCCGACGCCGACCTGGCCTCGGAGATGGCTCAGCTCTCGGACAACCTTCGCGCCCTGCGGCCGGGACTGGACCGGGAGTCCGACGCCGGGATGCGGCCGGGCGGGGAGTCTCTCGGCTACAGCGAGGCCGTTCAGGCGGTGGCCGAGATCGCCGATCTGGAAGCACTCCAGGCGCAGCTCTCCCAAGCCGATGCCGGTTCGACCCTCGACGACGTCGACGTCGAGATGCTGGAGCGCCGACTGGGACCGGCGGCCGTGCGGGACTTCGCCGCGCTGCGCGATCTCGAGCGAGAACTCGAACAGCAGGGTTACCTGACCCGCGGCGAGGACGGGCTGCGACTCACCCCGCGCGCCGTACGCCGGCTCGGGCAGACGGCACTGCGCCGGGTCTTCGCTCAGCTGGCCGCGTCCGGGCACGGTGATCACGATGATCATCGGACCGGTGCGGCGGACGAGCCGACGGGACTGACCCGGCAGTGGACGTTCGGCGACGAACTGCCCATCGACACCCCGCGTACCGTCGGAAATGCCTTGCGCAGAAGGGGTCTCGGCACAGCCGGGGTCGAGCCTCGAGGTCGAGGACTTCGAAGTCACCGAGACCGAGCGGCGGACCAGTGCGGCCGTGGCGCTGTGCGTCGACCTGTCGTTCTCGATGGTGCAGGACGGCCGGTGGGGTCCGATGAAGCAGACCGCCCTGGCGCTGAATCATCTGATCGAGACCCGCTTCCGGCAGGATGCGCTGCAGGTGATCGGCTTCAACCGGCTCGCCCGGAAGCTCTCGCCGGTCCAACTGGCCGAGGCCGAGCCGGACTGGGTGCAGGGCACCAACCTCCAGCACGCCTTGCTGCTGGCGGCCCGACACCTGCGCCGTCATCCCGACGCTGAGCCCGTGGTGCTGGTGGTCACCGACGGCGAGCCCACCGCGCACCTGACCAGCAGCGGCGAGGCGTACTTCCGCTGGCCGACGACCTCGGAGACGCTGCGGGCCACGGTCGCCCAGGTGGACGAGCTCAGCCGGTACGGCGCCACGATCAACACCTTCATGCTCGGCGACGACGAGGGTCTCGCCCGCTTCGTCGATGCGATCGCCCGGCGGGCCGGCGGCCGGGTCTTCACCCCTGACATCGGCCGGCTGGGCGAGTACGTGGTGGCCGACTACCTCAAGGCGCGCCGCGGTCGCCGCTGACCGGCCCCGGCGATTTCGGTACCTTCCGACAGGCTCAGGACACGAGTGCCCCAGAGCCTCAATTGCGACCGAGTTCGATCCGGTCGATGGTGATCACCCGCGCCTGAGCGGCCGGGTTGCGATCGCCGGTCGCCCGGATCCGGACGGTGTGCCGGCCGGATGCCAGTCTGGGGCTGGTCGAGGAGGTGATGCCGTCGGACCCGGGCGGCGGAGTACTGGTCGATTCGTGTCTCGGTGCCGCCGTCGATGCTGACGCCGGCGATGCCGTGGTGGGCGGCGGTGGAGAACCAGTAGCGGAACGCCGTGCCGGTGAAGGTGAACGTCGCGGTGGCGCCGGTCGTCTCGGTGTAGTGGTCGGCACCGCGGTAGTCGTCCGCGTTCGACCCCGACCCGCCAGCCCGGACCGTAGGTCACCGTGCTGGCCGTGTCGTCGAGGACCAGGAACGACGGCGGTACGTTCGGCAGCGCGTACGCCCGTTCGGCCGACCGGAGCAGCGTCGGCTGGTCGAGCGCCCAGACGTTGTAACCCACGTAGAGCGACCCGTTGGCGATCGCGAGCCCCCAGCGTCGGCGCCCGCACCCAGGTCGAGCTTCCGCAGGCCTGCCCCGGTGCGGAGGTCGAGGATGGTGACGCCACGGAACGTCGAGGCGTAGACCAGGCCGCCGGCCGCCACGGCTCCGTCGCCGTCGGGATGGGTCCAGAGCGTCTGGCCGGTCCGTGCGTCCAGAGCGGCGGTGTACGTGCTGGTGTCGTCCAGTCCGTTGAGGAGCACCCGGCCGTCGGCGTAGGAGAGCCAGTGGACATTGATGGCCTTGGACCAGCGTTGGCGCCCGTCGCCGTCGCCCGGGCCACCACGGAGTCGTTGTCGATGAAGTAGACGCCGCCGTCGGCCAGGATCGGGGGTCCGTCGTCGAAGGTCGAGTAGGGCTGCAGCCAGCGCTCCGACCCGGTGGTGGCGGACAGCCCGTGGATCATCAGCGGCGTGTCGTCGGACCGGCCGATCTGGCGTTCCCCGGAGACGTAGTACACCCCCGTTGCATCAGCCACCAGATGATGCCCGTGTGCGGCGGCCGGGACGCTCCAGATGACCCGTCCACTGCTCGCCTCGATCTTGGCCAGACTCCGTCCGCCGATCAGCTGGTAGACGGCACCGCCGACGACCGTGGTCGACACCTCGGTCACACCACTGTCCAGCGGTCGGCGCCAACGGACGGCGTCTGAGTAGACGTCGACCGCGGTGAGCGCGGAGCCGTCGTAGGTGATCCGGTACCGGCCGGAGATCAGAAACGCGCTGACGGTCCGCCGGAGAGCGGCACCGGTCGTGGGGCTGCGGACCGCGTCGACCCGATTCGCCTCGTGGGTGTAGGCGAAGCCGTTGGCCACCAGGCCCAGCTCGACCGCGTCCACGTCCCACCGCTGCGTCAGCCCGGCGACGGTGCTCGGCGTGATGGTGTTCTCGTAGGGGTTCCAGCTGGTGTTCCCTGCGTCGAAGCGGTACTGGGTCCAGTCCGACTTCACCAGAAGCTGGACTGGGCAGTCAGGTGGCTCGAACGCCCGGTGGCGGTGACCGGCAGCGTAGCGGGCTGGGTCGTCGCCGGCACCTTGGCTGCGGTCACCGGGAAGCGGCTGTCCGGGCCGGCCACGGCGGTGCCCGCCGGCGCGGTCCCGATGGCGAGGTCGACCGTCTCACCGGCGCGGAAGCCGGAACCATGGACGTCGACGGCGACGGTCGCCGGTCCTCCCGCCGCGCTCAAGGTGATCGTCGGCGCGGTGGTTCCGGCCGCCCCGGCCGGGAGGGCAGCGGATACCGCGACAAGACGCGAGGGTTGACTGCGCTCAGGACGGTCCGGGCCAGCCCCTTGACGACGGTTTTGTCGAACGCCCGCAGCTGTCGAGGGCGCTGGCCGGCTCCGGGCGGGCCTCAGTCGTTGGGCTGAGCATGACGCAGCATCTCCAGTAGGTAGGTCCCGTAGCCGGACTTGGCGAGGGCGGTCGCACGATCACGGAGTTCGGTGTCGGTCAGGAAGCCCTGCCGCCACGCGGCTTCCTCGGGCGAGCCCACCTTGAGGCCCTGCCGGGCCTCGAGGGTGCGGACGAAGTTGTTGGCGTCATTGAGCGATCGAACGTCCCGGTGTCCAACCAGGCCGTGCCCCGGGGCAGCACGCCGACCTTCAGGCGGCCGGCGCGCGAGGTAGGCCGGTTGATGTCGGTGATCTCGTACTCCCCGCGGGCCGAGGGCTTCAGGCCGCGCGGCGATCTCGACGACGTCGTTGTCGTAGAAGTACAGGCCCGGGCACGGCGTAGTTCGCCGGGCACGGCCGGCTTCTCCTCGAGCGAGATCGCCCGCCCGCTCGGCGTCGAACTCGACCACGCCGTACGCGCTCGGGTCGGCGACCCAGTAGGCGAAGACCGCCCCGCCGTCGACGTCGGCGAAGCTCTGCAGCTGGGAGCCCAGCCCGTTGCCGTAGAAGATGTTGTCGCCGAGCACCAGCGCGACCTTCTCCTCGCCGATGAAGTCGGCGCCGATCACGAAGGCCTGGGCCAGCCCGTCGGGCGAGGGCTGCTGGGCGTAGCTGATCGGCGATGCCGAACTGGCTGCCGTCGCCCAGCAGCCGCTGGAACTGGCCGCCTCGTGCGGCGTGGTGATCACCAGCACGTCGCGGATGCCGGCGAAGATCAGGGTGGACAGCGGGTAGTAGATCATCGGCTTGTCGTAGACCGGCACCAGTTGCTTGCTCACCCCGAGCGTGACCGGGTGCAGCCGGGTGCCGGAACCGCCGGCCAGGATGATGCCGCGCATGTCGCATCCCGTCCCGCCGACCAGCGGACTTCCACGCGCGGAGCCGACCCCGCGCTCACGGTGACCGGTACGCGCCGATCCTCCATAAGATGCGCAAACTTCTGGTGACCGGCGGGGCGGGCTTCATCGGCTCGAACTTCGTCCGCTACGTCCTCGACCAGACAGACGCGTCGGTCACCGTGCTCGACAAGCTCACCTACGCCGGCAACCGCGCCTCGGTCGCCGGCCTGCCCGAGGGCCGCTTCGCCTTGTCGAGGGCGACATCTGCGACGCGGACCTGGTCGAGCGGCTGGTCGCCGACCACGACCTGGTCGTGCACTTCGCCGCGGAGTCGCACAACGACAATTCGCTCCGGGACCCGGCGCCCGTTCATCAACACCAACCTGATCGGCACCTACACCCTGCTGGAGGCGGTACGCCGGCACGGCACCCGGTTCCACCACATCTCCACCGACGAGGTGTACGGCGACCTCGAGCTTGACGACCCCGAGCGGTTCACCGAGACGACGCCGTACAACCCGTCGAGCCCGTACTCGTCCACCAAGGCGGGCTCGGATCTGCTGGTCCGGGCGTGGGTGCGGTCGTTCGGCGTGCCGGCCACGATCAGCAACTGCTCCAACAACTACGGGCCGTTCCAGCACGTGGAGAAGTTCATCCCGCGGCAGATCACCAACGTGATCGACGGCGGCCGGCCCAAGCTCTACGGCGCAGGACGCAACGTCCGCGACTGGATCCATGCCGAGGACCACAGCGCGGCGGTGCTGTTGATCACCGAACGCGGCCGGATCGGCGAGACCTACCTGGTCGGCGCGGACGGTGAGCAGGACAACAAGTCCGTGGTGGAGACGATCTTGGAACTGCTCGGCCGGCCGCGGGATGCCTACGACCACGTCACTGATCGGGCCGGCCACGACCTGCGTTACGCGATCGACTCGACGAAGCTGCGGACCGAGCTCGGCTGGGCGCCGGCGTTCTCGGACTTCCGATCCGGCCTGGCCGACACCATCCAGTGGTATCTGGCCAACCAGGCCTGGTGGCGTCCACAGAAGGCCGACACCGAGGCCAAGTACGCGGTCCAGGGCCAGTGACCGTGCCCGCTCCTCGGCAGGCACTCTAGCGTCGAGGAGACGTCGATCCCCGGGTTGCTGGTGATCAACCTCGACGTCCGCGGCGACAACCGCGGCTGGTTCAAGGAGAACTGGCAACGGCGCAAGATGGTCGACCTCGGGCTGCCCGACTTCGGCCCGGTGCAGAACAACATGTCGTTCAACACCCGGGCCGGGGCCACCCGCGGCATCCACGCCGAGCCGTGGGACAAGCTCGGTCTCGCTGGCCAAGGGACGGATCTTCGGCGCCTGGGTGGATCTCCGGCCCGGGCCGGACTTCGGCCGCTGCTTCACCGCTCGAACTCGGACCCGATACCGCCGTCTTCGTGCCCCGCGGGGTGGGTAACGCGTTCCAGACCCTGGAGGACGAGACCGTCTACTCCTACCTGGTCAACGATCACTGGAGCCCGACCGCGAAGGACTCGTACACCTTCGTGAATCTGGCCGACGAGACGCTGGCGATCGACTGGCCGATCCCGCTGGCCGCGGGCCGAGCTGTCCGCGGCGGACCAGGCTCATCCGCGGCTCGACGCCGTGGTGCCGATGCGCGAGCAAGCCGATGTTGATCATCGGGGCGGGGCGGCCAGCTCGGGCGTGCACTGGCCGCCGAGTGGCCCGAGGCGGCCGCGGTCGGCCGGGACACACTCGACCTGGCCAGCCCGGAATCCGTTGCCGGGTTCGATTTCAGCCCGTACGGCGTGGTGATCAACGCCGCCGCGTACACCAAAGTTGATCTTGCCGAGACCGATGCCGGCCGGCGCGAGGCCTGGGCGGTGAACGTCAGCTGGCGTCGGCGTCGCTGGTCGCCGCGGCGAGGGAGCAGCGCTTCACGCTGGTCCAGATCTCCTCGGACTACGTCTTCGACGGCACGGCCGAGACCCAGACGAAGGCGAGCCGCTCTCACCGCTGGGCGTCTACGGCCAGACCAAGGCCGCCGGCGACGCACTGGTTGCAACGGCGCCCGCGCACTACATCGTGCGGACCAGCTGGGTGATCGGCGACGGCGCCAACTTCGTCCGCACCATGGCCGCCCTCGCTGACCGTGGTGTGCAGCCCGGCGTCGTCGCCGACCAGATCGGCCGGCTCACCTTCACCGGTGAGCTCGTCCGGGCGATCCGGCACCTGCTCGACTCGAAGGCGGCGTACGGCACCTAAACGTCAGCAACTCCGGCCCACCGATGAGCTGGGCCGAGATCGCCCGGACGGTCTTCGCCGCCCGCGGCAAGGATCCCGCGCGCGGTCACCGACCTGACGCACCGCCGAGTACGGAAGGCAGGTCGCTGGCCCCGCGGCCGCCGCACAGCGTGCTCAGCCTGGACAAGATCATCGACGGCCGGGTTTCGGCCCGCCGAGGCGTCGGCTCAGCTGGCCGCCTATCTGGCCGCGCCTCCGCTGATCCCCACCCGGGCCGGGTCGGCTCCGGCAGGTCGGAGATCCGGCGCCCCCGGACGCGGGACCGCACGAAGAAGGCGGAGATGATCAACATCAGACCCGCGCCGGCCACGCCGACGAACCCGGCCCGCCAGCCCCAGACGTCGATCACCAGCCCCAGTCCGGCGGCACCGGCGGCCACCCCGGCCGCCAGGCCGGTGGAGGTCCAGGCGAGCGCCTCGGTCAGCCGGCTCGGCGGGACGGAGGTCTGGGTGACCGCTACCGATGCGATCAAGGTCGGCGCAATGGCGATCCCGCTCAGCATCAGGAGCAGGGCGACCACCAGCGGATTGCTGACGAAGATCAGCGGAAGCAATGACAGGGCCAGGCTGACCGCGCCGACCCGGAACCGCTGGGCCGGGGACGCCTTCCAGGTGATGGTTCCGGTGACCGCGCCGGACAGCAGCGAGCCGAAGGCCCAGGCCATCAAGATCACCCCGGTGTACTTCAGCACACCCGAGGCCTTGGCGAACGCCACGACGACGACCTCCATGCCGCCGAACACCATGCCCAGTGCGCCGCAGGCGATGGCGACGGGGAGCAGGATGCGCACCGGCATCACCTGAGATCCACCCCGTTGTCGGGTGCTCGGGTGGATCGGGCGGCTGCGAGCTCCGCTGTGCGGCCAGGGCCACGGCGCCCACCAGCCCGATGGCGCCGCTGGTCGCGATGCCGAGCGCCGGGATGCAGTGAGGTGGCGAGGAAGGTGACCAGCACCGGACCGACGATGAACACCACCTCGTCGAGCATCGCTTCGAAGGCGAAGGCCGTGTTCAGCAGTGGTGAGCCCGCGAGCCGATAACTCCACCGGGCGCGGACCGCCGCACCGGCGGAGCTGAAACCCAACCCAACCCCCGCGGACGCGAGCACGCTCGTCAGCAACGGCCAGTGCGGCCTGCACCGAGATGATCAAGATCGTCAGGCTGACGGTGTTGATGATCACCGCGGCGATCAGCACCTTCGCCTGGCCGATCCGATCGATCGCCCGACCCCAGAACGGTGCCACGAGCGCTCCGGTGATCGTTCCGGCCGCGGTGATCAATCCCGCGCGTCCGAATGATCCGGTGCTGAGCGACACCAGCAAGACGATGCCGATGCCGGTCATCGAGATCGGCAGCCGCGCGATCAGACCAGCGAGGGTGAAGCGTCGGGCCTCTGGGTCGGCCAACACCTGCTGGTACGCGCGAAGCCCCGCGGCCACGTCCTACTCCTCCTTCGTCCGCCAGGGGGCTACCCCTGGAACCCAGCACGCCGGCCGGGTCGGTTGGTCCCGAGTGCAAGGATCACGCGTGTGAGTGATCCATCTTCGACATCGGCTCTTGATGATGCGCCGACCGACCAGCGAGAAGTCAACGGCCTCGAACCGTACGAGGCGGTCGTGCTGGTCTCCTTCGGCGGCCCGGAGCGTCCGGAGGAGGTGGTGCCGTTCCTGGAGAACGTCACCCGCGGTCGGGGCATTCCCCGGGAACGGCTCGCCGAAGTCGGTGAGCACTATTTCCTGTTCGGGGGCAAGAGCCCGATCAACGATCAGTGTCGCACGCTTCTGAAGGCGCTCCAAGGCGAGTTCGAGGAGCGCGGTCTGACCCAGCCGATCTACTGGGGCAACCGCAACTGGGCACCCTTCCTCGACGACGAGATGCGCCGGATCGAGGCCGCCGGCCACCGCCGGGTGCTGGCCGTGACGACGAGCGCCTACCCGTCGTACTCCTCCTGCCGGCAGTACCGGGAGAACCTCTACGACGCGACCCGCGAGCTCGACTCTCGAGGTCGACCGGATCCGGCACTATGCCGACCATCCGGGCTTCGTCGCCGCCTCCGTCGACGCGACGCTGCAGGCGCTCGACCAGCTCGGTGCGCAGGCGACCGGGGCGCCGTTGCTCTTCATCACCCATTCGATCCCGATGTCGATGGCCGAGTCCGCCGGGCCGCCGCCGCGCGACCCCGATGGTGCCTACGTCGGCTGGCATCGGTCGGTGGCCGCGGAGGTGGCCCGTCAGGTCGCGGCCCGACGCGGCACCGAGCATTCCTGGGAGCTGGCCTACTGTTCGCGATCAGGGCCGCCGAGCCAGCCGTGGCTGGAGCCCGACGTGAACGACCGGCTGGCCGATCTCGCCGAGTCCGGCGCCGACGCTGTGGTGCTGGTCCCGATCGGCTTCGTCTCCGACCACATGGAAGTGATCTTCGACCTGGACACCGAAGCCGCGGCGACCGCGACCAAGCTCGGCCTGGCTTTCTCCCGCGCCGCAACGGCCGGCGATCATCCGGCGTTCGTGGCCGCACTGGTCGACCTGATGGTGGAACGGGCCGCCGCCGCCCGAGGCGAGACGCCGGGCATGCCGGTGATCGAGGGCGGAACCGTCGGCTGGTACGAGTGCGCGCCGGGCTGCTGCCCCAATCTCCGCGAACCCGGCCGCGGCGCCCTCTGCCAGCGTCGCTAGGCGCTGCGGTCCGCTCGCGTCGGTTTGCACGGTACGGCAACACCGTCGCCTACCGCGGCAGATTTGATGCGGTGGGCGGCAACTTGGTGCGGTAGGTGGCCTGGCAGCCGGCGATCCTGCGGGCACCGCCGGAGGGCGACTGCCGGTCCAGGGGTCGACCGCGCATCGACGTCCGGCGAACCCGGGAATTTTGCCGGTCGGTCACGTTATAGGGGGCGCACCACCTACGGCCCGCCTAATCGCGGGTTTGTGTGATATGACTGCGCACGAGTCAGACGAAAGATCTGGGTGAGTTACCCGGGAAGGGAAAGATGGCGACCGATTACGACGCCCCTCGCAAGACCGAAGAAGAACTGAACGAAGACAGCATCGAAGAGCTGAAGACTCGCCGCAACGATAAGAACTCGGGCAAGGTCGACGAGGACGAGGCCGATGCCGCGGAGGCCTTTGAGCTTCCCGGCGCAGACCTCTCCCACGAGGAACTGACGGTCCGGGTCCTGCCGCGGCAGTCCGATGAGTTCACCTGTGCCGGATGCTTCCTGGTGCGGCACCGCAGCCAGATCGCCGAGGAGCGCCCGAACGGCGACGCCTACTGCTTCGACTGCGCCGGCTGATCGGGCTTCGACAAGCTCGGGGCGCTCGAACTTGCCGAAGGATCACAATTTGGCGGCACAAATGTGTTGGCCCATGACCCGGTTGACATGATCGCCTTAGGGTGTCTGGGTGTGCCGGTCTGGTTGGGGGCAGTCAGTCCGGACAGAACACCACCTCGCGTCCCAGCAGGGGCGCGAGGTGGTGGTCCGGCAGCCTCAGGCCACCTTCAGACTTTGAACTTGATCTTGCCGCCTTCCGGCACATCCGTCCCGATCTCCCTCGACCAGTGCCGGGCGGCCATCCGCTGGGTGAGCAACTGGGTGACGCCGACGCCGAGTCCGCTCGCCACCGCCCAGCTCGCGGCCTGCAGGATCGGGGTGTCGGGATCGGTGGGCGACGGCGGCTCGTCGCCGGTCACGACCTTCCAGCCGGTGGTCAAGAGCCGCTGCGCAACGATGGTCGTCACCGCCCCGATGACTCCGACGTAGATCTTCCAGAGCAGTTTCTGCGACGGTCCCATGCGCGTAGGTTACCCCCATGCTTTATCGCGAACGACTGACCGTTCCACTGCTCTGGTGGCTGCTCGCGGTCGGCTTCGCGGTCTCCATGCTGGGCGCTTTCGGGTTCTATCTCGGCTGGCGATGGGGCGTCGGAACCGCTCTGGCCTCGCTGGCCGTGGCGGTTGCCATCTTCCAGAGCTCTGCGGTGTTGATCACCGTCGAGCCGACCCGGCTGCGCGTCGGGCGAGCCGTCATCGAACCCGACTACCTGGCGGGCTGCCGGCCGTTGGATGCGGCGGAGACCCGACGACGGAGCGGAACCGAAGCCGACGCACGCGCCCATCTGGTGCTCCGGCCGTACGTGCGAACCGCCATTGAACTCACCCTCGACGATCCGGCCGACCCGGTCCCGTACTGGCTGGTGTCGACCCGGCGGCCGCAGCGGTTGACCGAGGCGGTGGAACGCGCTCGCACGGCGGATCACCTAGGCTCGCCGCGTGAGTGAGGAGTCCCCGGGAGCGGTCGACGTGATGATGGTGCAACTCGATCCCGGGATCGAGCCTCCGACCTATGCCCACCCGGGCGACGCCGGCGCCGACCTGCAGACCACCGAGGACTTCGAGCTCGGGCCGGGGGAGCGGCGGCTGGTCGGCACCGGGATCGCGATCGCTCTGCCGGCCGGCTACGCCGCCTTCGTCCATCCGCGGTCCGGCCTCGCGGCCCGGCACGGCATCAGCATCGTCAATGCTCCCGGCACCGTGGACGCGGGTATCGGGAGATCAAGGTCTGCCGGTGAAGACCGTCGGGAAGCCGCCGTACGTTTCTCCGCGGTGATCGGATCGCTGAAACTTGTCGTCCAGCCGGTCAGACACGGCCCGCTTCGTCACGGTCGCCGCGCTCGAGCCGGGCCCAGATGCCGGCGAACGCGAACAGCGCGCTCCCCGGCTCGCCCGGCGGGCTCAACCAGACCGGCCGCTTGCCCTCGGGGTCCTGCCGCCACTCGTAGAAGCCGTCGGCGGGGATCAGGCAGCGACGCTGTTCGAACGACTCCCGGAAGGCCGGCTGGGTCGCAACCGTCTCGGCCCGGGCGTTGATCAACGGCCGCTGGCCCTTGCGCTCCGCCCACATCCCCGGAACCAGGCCCCAGCGCAACACGCCGGCCTCGTTGCCGGCAACCGACTCACTCCGGCGGATCGCGATCACGGGGTCGGTGGGGGCGATGTTGAACCGCGGTCGGTCGTCGATCTCGAACGAGCCGTCGAGATCGAAGCGGGAAGCGAGCCGCCGCGGATTCGGGTTGGTCAGGGTGAAGCGACCGCACATAGGCGGTGACCGTAGCGATCCGCGACGACGGGCCGCCGCCGCGATACCGGAGGTGGGATTCGAACCCACACGTCCTTTCGGACAATCGATTTTGAGCCGATCGCGTCTGCCATTCCGCCACTCCGGCCGGTCGGCCAAGCCTAGCCGCGGCGAGCGCGGCACCGAGTTCCTCGCCCGGCTCGTCCTCAGCGAGGATTCAGCG
>CAVRSH010000026.1:0-39087 GCA_963723815.1 uncultured Actinomycetota bacterium
TCATCTGCCTGGTCTTCGCCGCCCGGGCCTTTTTGCGTACTGGCCCGGCCGATGCGATGGCCGAGGAATTGTTGCTTCGGCTGCCGGTGATGGTCTACCTGGGCTGGGCCACCCTGGCCACGGCCGCCGGGTTTGCCACCACCTTCCGCTCGGCCGGGATGCCCGCGTCGGCCCGTTGGGTCAATCAGATCAGCGTGGTCCTGGTGCTCAGCGCCACCATCATGTCGCTCTTCGTCGTGGGCCGGTTGGTCGCGATCGCCGGCTTCGTGCTGACGGCCTGCTGGGCTCTGGTGGCGGTCGCGGTGGCGACCTATGTCGACTCGGTACGGCTGGCCGCCGTGCTGGCGATCGTCATCGTGCTGGCTGTGGTCCTGGGACGGACCTTGCGCAGTCCCGATCGCCGAGCCGTGCTGTTCGGCTGAGCTCTGCGGCAGATCGACGGACTCAGCCCGCGGTCCGGTGCCAGGACGGAATGGTGTCAAGGCTGACGTCGACGGTGACCTCGGCCGGACCTGAGTCGAGCTCGCCGGACCAGCGGCGCCAGGTGCCCGGCAGGAGCAGGACCCGACGGCTCGCGGCTCCCGCCTCGATGACCGGAGCGCAGAGAATATCCTCGCCGAGCAGGAATTGATCATGGACGGATTCGTAGCCGGGGTGGTGGAACGCGAGCGGCCGGAGGATCGGGTCGCCGGTGTCGGCGGCGTGCTTCACCAGCGCCGTAGCTCCGGCCAGAGCTCCCGCCGCAGCGCCACGGCCGCCCTGACCGCGGCCAGGTGACGGTCGTCGAGGACCCGGCCGGGGACAGGGAGAACTGCATCATCGGGAACAGGGCCGCGCACTGGGCGAACCGGACGAAGAGTTCCTGGTCGATCTGCGCCGTCGGGAACGAGGCCAGCTCGCCGCCGCCGATCATGTCGGGGCAGTGAAGGGATGACCGATCAGACCCTGGACGATGCCCTCGGGAATCAGCGAGGCCAGTCCGCCGTGGCCCCAGGTCTGCGGTTTGTCGTGCAGCCGCTGGGCAAGGGGCTGCCCGCCCATCTTCCAGCAGGCACGGAGCTCGTTGAAGTCGAATTCCGCGGCCAGCCTCGCCCAGGCCTCGCACTGGTCGACCGCCCTGCCGCCGGCCGGCGCTGACGTCGTCGCTGCGGTAGTGGCTGAGGTCTCCGGCATCGAACTTGAAACCGTCGACGCCGTCGTCGGCTTGCAGCGCGTGCAGCCGCGCGCGCAGCCAGGACAGCGCATCGGGATGGGTGAGATCGAGAATCGTGCTGAAGCCGTTCCACCAGCGGCGTACGGCGGGCTCGCCGTCCGGGCCGCGTGATCAGCCAGCCCTGCTCTCCAGGAATCGGGAAGTTCTCACTGTCCGGGCTGACGAAGGGACGAGCCAGACCATCACCGAGAAGCCGAGGTCGTGCAGCTCTTGCGATCATGTCCGCGGGTCCGGGAAGCGGGTGCGGTCGAACGTCCAGTTGCCGTAGTCGATCGACCAACTGGTCGTCGATCATCAACACGCCGGGCGGAAACCCGGCGTCCAGAAGACCGTGGGCGTACCTGAGGACGGCCGTGCTGGGTGGGTCGATACGGCATCTCGATCCAGGTGTTGTACTGCGGCGCGGCGAACATCCGCTCGTCCGGAGCCTGGCCCGAGGCCGGGAAGAACTCGGCGAGCCGCCGCCCGGAAGGCGGACGCCAACCCGTCGCCCTCCTGCCCGAGGACGAGTCCTCACCGTCGACCTCCAGATGTCTCCCCGGCCGTCGAAGGCGAACTCGAAGGGACGCTCGGACCACACGTACCGGCCCGGCTCGAGACGAGCAGCGGCGCCGACTGGTTCGCGCCCGCCGTGGATCGTCGTCCGAGCCGGCCCTCGACGTCGCCAAGGTTGCGGCGATGGGCCGACCGGCCGAAGGGCATGTGCTGACCGTCGGCGACGGCTCCGCCCCACCACCACTCGTCGTCGGGCACACTGATCGAGCGCATCTTCGATGCTCCGTCATCGCCTCAGGCCGTAGGTGATCAGGTGCTGGCTTCGAGGTAGTAGAGCTGCGCCTGTTCCGGGTCGATCTGCGCCGGGGCGAGACCGAGGTTCGACAGCACCGCACCGGGAAGTTCGATCTCAGGGGCGCTGCCGGTCACCGAGGTGGATGCCGGCTCCGGTCGCCTGGGCCTTAAACGGGTCGGCGATGCTGGCGCCCCACCAGAGCGGAGGACGCAGACCGCTGGGTCGGACTCGAGCATCAGCGGAGTCACCCGATAGCGCCGATCGGGGTCCAACCCGGGAACCGCAGCCGACCCAGCGAGACGACTCCGACCGCCCGACCGAGGCGAAGCTGAAGAGGGCGCGTGCTCCTGGTCGGCGGCGACCACGCCACCGGCGACCAGCGACTGGTCCGGATGGTCCAGCCGGACCAGGTCGCCGCCGAGCAGCAGGGCGCGGTGCTGCCTTGTAGCAGCGCGATCCACTCGGCGAGCTCGTCGAGCTCGGCCTCGCTGGCGCTCGGCGAGGTCCCACTCGATGCCGAGGTGGCCGAAGATCGCGGTCGCCGGCCCGGAAGTTGAGGTCGTGCACGCGGCCGGTGGTGTGCGAGCGGCCCGAGGCGATGTGGGAGCCCATCAGCTCCGGCGGGATCAGCTGGGTGGTCCAGCGATGCATGTACTGGCGCTCCAGCGGGTCGATGCAGTCCGAGACCCAGACCCGGTCCGTCCGCTCGAGCACGCCGAGGTCGACCCGGGCGCCGCCGGAGGAGCAGGACTCGATCTCCAGCCCGGGGTGCGCGGCCTTCATCTCGTCGATCAGCCGGTAGAACGCGAGGGTCTGCTCGTGCACGCCCGGGCGGCCGTCGACGGCTGGGTGCCGGCGTCGATCAGGTCGCGGTTGTGGTCCCACTTGATGTAGCCGATGTCGTACTCGTCGAGGATGCGCGAGCATCGCGTCGCGGACGTGGGCGTAGCACTCGGGGATGCCCAGGTTGATCACCTGCTGGTGGCGCGACTCGACCGGCAGCCGGTCGCCGGTGGCCATCACCCACTCCGGGTGCGCCCGGGCGACGTCGGAGTCGAGGTTGATCATCTCGGGCTCGAACCACAGGCCGAACTGCATCCCGAGATCGCGACCTGGTCGACCAGCGGGTGCAGTCCGTTCGGCCAGACGTCCGTCGAGACGGTCCAGTCGCCCAGGCCGGAGTGGTCGTCGCGGCGGGAGCCGAACCAGCCGTCGTCGAGCACGAAGCGCTCGACACCGAGCTCGCGGCCGCGCTCGGCCAGGGCGACCAGCGCTCTCGAGGTCGTGGTCGAAGTAGACCGCCTCCCAGACGTTGATCGTCACCGGTCGCATCGACGCGACGGGTGCTGCGCCGGGAGCGCAGGTAGCGGTGGAAGCGGCGGGCGACCGCGTCCAGGCCGACCCCGTACGAGGCGTAGATCCACGGGCGTCGTGTACGTCTCGCCCCGGGCCAGCACGACCTCGCCGGGCAGCAGCAGCTCACCGCCGCCGATCACCTGCTCGCCGGTGGACAGCCGTTCGGCGTAGTGGGTGTGGTTGCCGCTCCAGCCGGTGTGCACGGCCCAGACCTCGCCGTCGGCGAAGCGCGAAGCCGGGGACGCCGAGGTGCAGCACGGTCGCGGCGTCGGCCCCGGTCCGGCCCTTGCGGCCCTCCCGCAGGTGGGTGCCGACGTTGAGCGGACGGCGCTGCGGGACCCGTTCCTTGCCCCAGCGACCGGCGAAGTCGAGGATCTCGCTGGCCACCGACGGGACCGGGAAAGCCAGCACGCAGTCATGCACGGTGTACGCGTCGCCGACATTGCGCAGTTCGACCTGGGCGCGGATCAGTCCGCCGACCAGCACCTCGAAACGCAGGGTCAGCTCGAGCTCGGCCACCGGATCGGCGGCGTCGACCTCGATCAAGGTCGGGCCGTCGACCTGCAGCAACCGGCTGGGCGGGGAGGCGACCGCCTCGCCGGCGACCCGCAGCGCGGTGGTCTGGAACTTGGGTGACCAGCCCTGTCCGGCCCGGGCGCCACTGAGGCCCGGTCGTCCGACCCAGCCCGTCCAGTGCTCTGGGAGCAAGGTCGTGCGGATCGGCTCATCGACGACGTTGACGGCGATCCCGCCAATGCCGGACAGAGCGATCTTCGCCGCGTCTTCCGGACTGACCGGCCCCAGATCAGACCCCCAATGGAGCACCGTTGGCAGTCGGCCGGCGGTCAGGTCGAGGACGACGCTGACGCCCGATTCGCGCAGGCTGACGTAGAGGTCGACGGTGGCGGTCACGGCAACTCCTTCTGACGAGGGACGGGTTCATCGAGGTGCGGTCGGGCTGGTGGCCGGCGCGGTGCAACCGCACGACTCGCGGATCACCAACTCGGTGTCGAACTGGCGGTACGTCAGCGGGGGCGAGCTCAGACCGAGAACCGCCTCCACGGCCGCCTCGGCCATCTCCTGGATCGGCTGCCGCACCACAGTAAGGGGCGGCCAGCAGTACTCCGACTCCGAGGTCCCGTCGAAGGAGACGATGGCGATGTCCTCGGGGCAGCGGAGACCGGCCCGCCAGAACGCACCGAGCGCTCCGCTGGCCTGCTGGTCGGAGGCGACGAAGATCGCCGACGGGCGGGTTGACCAGCTCAGGATCTCTGCTGCCGCCTCGTAGCCGCCTCGGCGGCTGTACCGGGTGCGAACGATGGGGCCGGGCGGCAGATCGTGAGACCGGAAGGCCTCGGCCCAGCCACGCTCGCGAGGCTCCGGCACCACCTCACCCGATTCCCCGATGATCAACGCCACGGATTGCCGTCCGTGGGTGTCGATCAGGTGTTCGACCGCCGCTCGTGCGCCGGGCTCGGTCGCCGGCCCGAGCGCGGGGTAACCGGGAACGGGAGTTGAGCTGTTGATGAAGATCGTCGGCCGGCCCGGAGAGGTGGCGTCGACGAAGTCCGCCGGCATGAACATCGTGCAGAGCATCAATCCGTCGACGTGCCGACCGGCGAGATCGTTGACGATCTGCCGTTCACGGGCCTTGTCGGCGTTGGAGTTGGCGACCACGAGGACGTATCCGAAAGCCGCCGCCGCGGCTTCGATGGCGAGCGCGTACTCGGCGAAGAAGGGGTTGGCGATGTCAGGCAGGACCAGTCCGAGCATCTCGGTCGTGCCCTTCCGCAAGGCCCGGGCGTTGGCATTGGGTCGGTAGCTCAGCGCATCGATGGCGGTGCGGACTCGCGATGCCGTTTCCGGTGCCACCGCTCGGGGACCACCGTTGACGACGTAGCTCACGACTGCCGTGCTGACGCCGGCTCGCCGGGCGACGTCGGCTCTCGTCGCGGGGCGCGTCACGGGGCACCGGCTGGCGATGTTTCACGGAGGTGCGATTCGGATAACGGATGGCTGACGGGTCGTCGAAGTATCCGGTAACGGTCCTGCTTCGACAGGACCAGCGAAACCATGCCGAAGACTCCTTCCGCTCCGCCGGGAATCGTGCCACGCAATCTACAGCGGTAGACGGTAACTGTGAAGGGCTTCTCAGGATTGGGCGCAGCATAGGCAGCTTGTGGCCCCGGCTGCTCAAAAGTTCAACTGCGTTTGCGTCAGACGGACAACAGTTCCTAACAATAAGCTGAGGGGCTCTTGCGGATAGCTCATCTACTGGTGTAACTTCCAGCGCAGCGTGATGGTGCGCGCCTCTCGGTGATGCACCAGGTTGGCTGTTCGAGGTCGAGAGGGATGATGATGACGTCTGACCCGATGGAAGCTCCTCCGAGGGCTCGCATGCTGACGGAGGCTCAGGAATGAGCACCGGCGCCGTCGACCTCGCCGCTACAGCCGCGAGCGAGAAGGCTGCGCCCAGCGCTCGCGGCAGCGACCGGCCACCGGGTAAGGGCGACCTGACCATGGCCCTGATCTTCATCCTGCCCGCGCTGGTCGGCTTCCTGGTGTTCTACCTCTACCCCTTCATCCGGGGCTTCTACTTCAGCCTGACGAAGTACAACATCCTGGGTACGCCCACCTTCATCGGCCTCGACAACTTCACCCGGCTGTTCCAGGACAAGCTGTTCTGGAACGCGCTGATCGTGACCTTGGAGTATGTCGCCATCAACATCGTGCTGCAGACCGTGCTCGCCGTGGCGATTGCCGCCCTGATGCACCGGCTGACTCAGTCGACCTTCGTCCGCGGTGTGATCTTGTTGCCGTTCCTGATCTCCAACGTGATCGCCGCGATGCTGTGGTTCTGGATGCTGGACTACCAGATCGGCCTGGTCAACGAGTTCCTCTCCTTCCTGGGTCTGGACCGGATCGCCTTCTTCGGCGAGGCGGGCTGGGCCATTCCGACCATCGCGATCGTCAACGTGTGGCGGCACATGGGCTACACGGCGCTGCTGGTCTTCGCCGGGCTGCAGTTGATCCCGACCTACGTCTACGAGGCGGCTTCGGTGGACGGCAGCACGGAGTGGAGTTCGTTCTGGCGGATCACGCTGCCGCTGCTGCGGCCGATCCTGGCGCTGGTGCTGGTGATTACGGTGACCGGCTCGTTCCAGGTCTTCGACACCGTCGCGGTGACCACCCGAGGTGGACCGGAGAACGCGACCAGAGTGATGCAGTACTACATCTATCAGAAGGGCTTCACCCAAGGCGAGTTCGGCTACGCCAGCGCACTCTCGGTGATCTTGTTCATCATCCTTGCCGCAGTCGCGTTGATACAGCTGAAACTGTTGAACGCCGGCGAATCCGACCTGGCCTGAGAGGGACATCATGGCAACCACAACCGCCCCCTCCCGCGCCGCCGTCGCCAGCGAGCCCGAGGCTCGCAAGACACCACTCAATGTCGGCCGGATCCTCGCCTGGACGGCGATGATCATCTTGATCTTGATCACCATCTTCCCGTTCTACTGGATGGTCCGCACCGCGTTCTCCACCTCGAAGTCGCTGTTCAATAACCCCACCTCACTTCTCCCGGTCGACTTCACCACCGGCGCTTTCGAACGCGTGCTCGGGCTTGCCACGCCAGAGGAGGCCAAGGCGGAGGGCGGCTCGGGTGCGGCGGTCAACTTCTGGCTGTTCCTGCGCAACTCGTTGATCTTCGCCACCGTCGCCACCACCGGTCAGGTGTTCTTCAGCGCCCTGGCGGCGTACGCCTTCGCGCGGCTGCGCTGGCCTGGCCGGGACAAGGTGTTCTTCCTGTTCCTCACCGCGTTGATGGTGCCGCCGATCTTCACCATGCTGCCCAACTTCATCCTGATTAAGAACCTGCACCTGCTGAACACCTTTCCCGGGCTGATCGCGCCGTACTTCTTCATGACTCCGTTCGCGATCTTCTACCTGCGGCAGTTCTTCCTCGGCATCAATCGGGAGATCGAGGAGGCGGCCAAGCTCGACGGCGCCGGACATTGGCGCATCTTCTTCCGGATCATCCTGCCGATGAGTTCGGCACCGATCGTCACGCTGTTCATCTTGACCTTCATCAACATGTGGAACGACTACTTCTGGCCGTTCTTGGTCGCCACCAACGAACAGACCAGGGTGCTGACGGTGGCCATCGGCGTGTTCAGGTCCCAGACCCCCGCCGGCAGCCCGGACTGGGCCGGTCTGATGGCCGCAGTGCTGGTCGCGGCCTTGCCCATCCTCATCTTGTTCATGATCTTCGCGAAGAAGGTCGTCAACTCGATCGGCTTCTCCGGCGTCAAGTGACCGCCGTTTCGTGATCAACCCGGCCTCGGTGACCCCGCCGAGGCGACCAACCGAAAGGACCTGCCAACGATGGCAAGACTGCGTAAGAAGTGGGCCGCCGCGCTGGTGGCGGCAACAGCCCTGAGCCTGACCCTCACCGCGTGCGGTGGAGGTGGGTCGAAGGACCAGGGCGGCACGTCCGAAGGCGGCGCGATCGACACCAGCACCGCCACCGGCGACGTCGACTACTGGCTGTGGGACATCAATCAGAAGCCCGCGTACGATACCTGCGCGGCCAACTTCAAGAAAGCCAATCCGAACGTCAACGTCAAGATCAGCCAGTTCGGCTGGGACGACTACTGGAGCAAGCTCACCAACGGTTTCGTCGCCGGCGACGCGCCCGATGTGTTCACCGACCACCTGTCGAAGTACCCGGAGTTCGTCACCCAGCAGCAGTTGGTCCCGCTGGACGACACCTTGACCAAGGACGGCTACAACGTCGACCAGTACCAGCCGGGCCTGGCGGACCTGTGGAAGGGCCAGGACGGCAAGCGCTACGGCCTGCCCAAGGACTTCGACACCATCGCGCTCTACTACAACAAGAAGCTCACCGACGACGCCGGCCTGACCGCCGACGCAGCTCGGCCAACTGACCTGGAACCCCACCGACGGCGGCAGCTATGAGAAGGCCATCGCCCACCTGACCGTGGACAAGAACGGCAAGCGCGGGGACGAGGCCGGCTTCGACAAGAGCAAGGTCGCGGTCTACGGCTTGGGTCTGGACGGTGGCTCCGGCTCCGGCGTGGGTCAGACTCAATGGAGCATGTACACCGGCTCGGTCGGCAACTTCCAGTTCACCGACAAAAACCCCTGGGGCACGCACTACAACTACGACAACCCGGAATTCCAGCAGACCATCGGCTGGTTCTACTCCCTGATCAAGAAGGGCTACATGCCCTCCCTCGCCGCGGTCACCGGGCAGAGCTCCAATGACCTCTACGGCGCCGGCAAGTACGCCATGATCACCAACGGCTCCTGGATGATCAACACCATGTTCGGCTACAAGGGCATCAAGACCGAAGTTGCGCCGACACCGATTGGACCGAGCGGCAAGCGGGCCAGCATGTTCAATGGCCTGGCCGACTCGATCTGGGTCGGATCGGACAACAAGCCGGCCGCAGCGAAGTGGGTGGAATACCTTGGCTCGCCCGACTGCCAGAACATCGTCGGTGAGAAGGGTGTGGTCTTCCCGGCCATCCCGGCCGCGACGGACAAGGCGACGGCCGCGTTCAAGGCCAAGGGGGTCGACGTTTCCGCCTTCACGGTGCACCTCAAGGACAAGACGACCTTCTTGTTCCCGATCACCGACCACGCGTCGCAGATCGAGGGCATCATGCACCCGGCGATGGACGCCGTAGCCAACGGCAAGGACCCAGCCACGCTGACCGAGGCGAACAACGAAGTCAACGCGCTGTTCCAGTAGTTTCATTAGTTGATCACTGGACGCCTTCCGGGTCTTCTCGTCCTGGAAGGCGTCCTTTGGTCTTCCCTGAGGTCTCGGTGCGGCGATCAAGATCAATCTCTCGATCACCTCTCGCGAGCGATGTCCTTCAGTCGGTCGACAAGATCATCAGCCACTTGTCGGCGTACCGCTGGGGTGCTGGCGTTGTCGCCGTAGGTCCAGGTCAAGGTGTTGGCGTACCGGCGCACGTAGAAGTCGTATGTCTTGTTCCCGCCCGTCAACGCGTAACCGATCCGGTCTCCGAACACCGACAGCGCCGGCGCACGATTGCCGACCGTGAAAGGCTCGGCCGGGTCCTCGTACGGCGGAAAGCTGAGCACGACGGTGTGGCAGGTCAGCATCGCGAGACGTTTCTGCCGGAAGTCGGCTCGCGCTGATGCTGCGTCGGCGTAGCGGACGGTGAGTGTATTGACCGGCTGAGCCGGCGATCCGTTGATCCCGGTCCAGGATTCTCCGTCCAGAGACGTCCGGATCGCGAGCAGCGTCAACGGCCGGCACCGGCGCGGCACCGTGCGCACCAAGGCTCCCGGAGCCAGATCCGCATGCTCCACTTTTCGCGATTGACCGGCGCGATCCGAGGGTCGGAAGGTCAGCAGCGCGGCACTCAGCTGCGACGCCTTCACGAACTGACTCCGGTCATACCAGCGGCGCACCTGCAGTCCACCGGCGACCTCGAGACTGAAAGCGATGATCGAGAGACAGAGCGCGACGGCGACGACCTTCTGGTTACCCGGCGATTCGCGGGGCGGCACGGCCACGGTCGCAGACTAGCGCGGTGCCGGATCTGCCGGGGTTCGACTCGACTCTTCTACGGGCGCCGCAAATTTCTGCTCGCTCGCGAGGAGGAGATCTGAAGGCCCTCTGATAACGGCGCTATCGGCACATCCTTCGGCGCCGGACGCTGGAGGCTGGTCTACTGACCCCATCGAATCCGACACCCCTGGAGCGCCCTCATGTCCAGCCCGTCCCCTTCCGCCGAGACCGTGCCCAGCCGGGTCGCCGAGTTGATGCCGGCGCTGCTGGACGACCTCTCCACCCTGGTCGCCATCCCATCGGTCGCCTTTCCGGGCTTCCCGGCGGAACCGGTGCATCGGATGGGTGAAGCGGTCGTCGAACTGTTTCGGCGCAGCGGTGCCGCCAACGCCCGCCTGTTGCCGATCCCCGGCGGCTACCCGGCGGTCTGGGCGGAGATCCCCGGCCCCGAGGGCGCTCCCACCGTCACCTTGTATGCCCACTACGACGTCCAACCGGCACCGAAGGAGCAGGGCTGGGACACGGACCCCTTCGT
The DNA here is from genome assembly GCA_963723815.1 of uncultured Actinomycetota bacterium. Classification (GTDB taxonomy): domain Bacteria; phylum Actinomycetota; class Actinomycetes; order Propionibacteriales; family Propionibacteriaceae; genus Microlunatus. The sequence goes on from CAVRSH010000026.1 coordinate 10,463, forward strand.
GGCCACCCGTGGTCCGGATGGCCGGATCTACGGTCGTGGAGCTGCGGATGACAAGTCGGGGGTCGTCATCCACGCCGGCACCCTCCAGTTCCTCGGCGCCGACTCTCCGGTGGGCATCAAGATCCTCATCGAAGGTGAGGAGGAGACGGACAGTCACCTCGAGGCCTTCGTCGACGCGAATCCGGAGATGTTCGACTGCGACGCCTTCGTGATCGCGGACATGGGTGGTCAGACTGTCGGCCGGCCGGCGCTGACGACGGCGCTCCGCGGCGGAGTCGCGTGCACCGTCACGGTGCGCACCCTCGCATTCCCGGTTCACTCGGGGGTGGCCGGTGGCGCGGCGCCGGACGCGCTGGTCGCCCTGATCAAGATCTTGGCCAGCCTGCACGACGATGACGGCAACACCGTCGTTCCCGGGCTCGACTCGGGCACCTGGGACGGCGCCGAGGTCGACGAGGCCGTCTTCCGGGACAGCTCCGGCCTCCTGGACGGGGTCGACCTGGTCGGCAGCGGGACCCTGGCGTCGCGGCTCTGGGCCAAACCGTCGGCCACCGTGATCGGCATCGACGCGCCGAGGGTCGCGGAAGGGGCGAACATCCTCATCCCCGAGGCGACGGCGAAGATCTCGATGCGGATCGCGCCGGGCTCCGATGCCAATCGTCAGCTGGAACTCCTGGTGAGCTACCTGCGGGCGCAGGCACCCTGGAACGTGGAGCTGACTGTCACCGGCGCCAACGTTGGTTGGGGGTATGTCGTCGACATGAGTGGAAGCACGGTGCAAGCCGCCACGACCGGCCTGGCCGAGGCGTACGGCCGCGAGGTCGAAACCATCGGCTGCGGCGGGTCCATCCCGCTGATCAACTCGCTCAGCCGAGCCTGTCCGCGGGCCGACGTCATCCTGTGGGGGGCCGAAGATGTCGCCTTGTCCCGCATCCACGCCTCGAACGAGAGCGTCGATCCGACCGAGATCGAGAAGATGATCATCGCCCAGGTCCTGACCCTGCAGCGGCTTGCCTCGGCGACCCCGCGACCCGCCGACATGTGACCAAGCCCGGATCGCCGGTGAAAGCCGAACAATGCGGTGAGTTTGGCCGGGTAGTCCCGGTCAAATTCACCGCGCTGATCAGGCCGATTCGTCGGTCGTGGTCAGCCCGGTCGGATCAACTCGGTGCGTCGAGCCAGGGGTCCTTGAGGTCGAAGAACTCCGGTTCCCCGAGGGATAGCTCGCCCATCTCCTTCATCATCTGCTGCATCTCCGGCGGTGGTTCCTTCTGCTCGCCTTCGCGCGCGGCCGCCTCGGAGGTGAAGTAGATGGCCATCGTCCAGCCGTCGCCGTCGTGGCCGATCGACATGGTTCCGAGGATCTCGGGTCGGAAGCTCTCCCAGTCGGTCGGGTCGTTGGCCATCAGTTCGCGTTGGCGGTCCGGGTCCTTCGAACGGCCCTGCATGACCTGGACAAACCCAGCCTGCGACGGGTCCCCCGGGGTGTCGACGTCGACCGATGAGCTGTTGTGGAACACCGGTTCGTCGCTGAACAGCGACGCCATCTCCTGCCACCATGCCGACTGTTCCGGCCGGTCGCTGTTTCGCTGGGCCGCTTCCTCGGACTCGAAGCGAGCCAGCGCGATCACCCGCCCGTCATCAGTCACACCGGAGGTGCTGCCCAGCCACCCCACCGCTCCCGGGGCGACCTCTCGCACCCATTTGTCCAACTGCGCACGCACCTTTCCGGAGTCGGAAGTGCGGCCCTGGATCACCTGTACGAACATGTCGATGTCCCCTCCCACGAGGTCACGTCATTGAGATCTGGTCTTCGACGCTACTCCGAAGTGACGGGTCCGGTGACGGTTTCGATCGTCAGTTCAGAGTCTCCTTAGCCCGGGCCGAGGACGCAGAACTCGTTGCCTTCCGGAGTCGGCGAGGCAGACCCATGGCACATCGCCCTGGCCGACGTCGGCGTCAGTGGCGCCCAGGGCCCGCAGCCGGGCCACCTCCGCCGCTTGATCGTCGCCGGGGTACGGCAGCAGGTCGAGATGGACGCGGTTCCACACGGTCTTCACGTCGGGCGTGCGGAGGAACTCCAGATACGGCCCGACACCCTCGGCCGAACGCAGCCTCGCGTGATCGTCGGTCACCTCGTGCAAGGTCCAGTCCATCGCCTCGCTCCAGAACCGGGCCATGGCCCGCGGATCCGCGCAGTCGACCACCACCGCGGCGATCGGCCCGGTGTCCCGGTAGATCTATCGAGGCTCCAGGACGCAGAACGCGTTGCCCTCCGGGTCGGCCAGGACCGTCCACGGGCACGTCACCCTGGCCCACGTCGGCGGGCGTCGCGCCGAGCTCCAGCAGGCGCGCGACCAACTCCGCCTGATGGGCCGCAGAGGTGGTGGCGAGATCGAGATGCGCGCGGTACTTCACCGTCTCGGGGTCCGGGACGGCGACGACGTCGATGCAGACGGCGGCGGGGTCCGGCCAGACGAAGCCGCACGGGTGCGACGTTGGTCACACCGGGTCCCTCGCTGGAGACACCCCAGCCGAGCGCATCCGCCCAGAACCGGCCGAGCGCTGAGTCATCCCGCGCCTTGAAATTCACCTGAACAAGTCGCAGCGCCATGCCGCCCGACCCTATGCCCAGGCCGGAGACCTGAGGCGCTGATCAGCCTTCGACCGGCTGGCCCGTACGCGCCCGCACGGCGGAGAGGAATGCTGCGTAGCTCCAGGTGAGGTCGCGCACACTCTTCTCGTAGCCGAAGACACCGTCGAACTGCTCGCTCAGCTCGAGGTGATCACTGTGGTAGACCACCGCCCTCAGCATGGAGTCGCCGGCCGCGCGCAACATCTCCACCGCGGAGTCGACCTCGGTCGCCGACGTAATCCCGATCTGGTCGAAGAAGGTCTTGGACAGGTCATCGATGGGCAGCAACCTCGAGGTGGCGATAGCGGTGGCGAGTTCGTAGTAGAGCTGCGCGAAGTTGGCTGTGCACAGCGGCCACGGATGGTCACCGAGGCTGTCTGAACCGCCGTCGTACAGGTCGCCGGGGTAGCGGCCGAGCATGGGTCCGAGCCCCAGAGCGGCGTCGGCGAGGTTGATCGGATAGACCTCCGGCGAGCTTGGATCGGCCCATTGGCTGATCAACTGGGCGGCAGTGGCGAGCAGCTTGGTATCAGTGCAGGGCACCACCCCGTAGATGCTCGACTGCACGATGTCGATGTTCGGGTCGTAGCCCTCAGGAACCGTCGGCTGCTGCGGGTCACCCGGTGCGGGGCCGCCGATCATCGTCGCGTAGTAACTACCGGTCCAGTGCAGAGCAAGCGCGTTCTCGAGCCAGGCGATGGCAGCGGTGGTGCCTTCGGGAACGGGGATGCCGAATGCGTTGGCGGCCACCTCGCGGAAGCACCGCAGCTGGACCGAACGCACGAAGAAGGAGAACCCGACGTGCTCCTCCCACAGGTTGGTCGTCTGGTCCTGGTAGTGGTCGAGCAGGAACTCGAGGTTGCGGCCGATCAACGCGGTCGCCGTCTGCTGGGTGCCGGCGTCCAGTTGCGCGAAGGCGGCCAAGATCGCCACAGTCTGGATTGCCGGGCCGTCGTTCTGCTCCGACCACGGGCGCGGCTGCCCTTCGATGGTGAAACAGGCGTGCCCCTTGGTCGGTGCGGCGGTTCGCTGGCAGAGGTCGGCGAAGGTCACATAGTCGACGAGCGCCTCGACGGGCTCGCCCGGTTCGGAGGGGGATGCGGCCGCAATTTCCAGCGCGGTGATCGCCGCGTCCCGGACCCAGTTGAAGACGTAGTCCTGACTGATGCCCGGGGCGTTGGCCGGGTACGACGGCGCCGCGATCACGCAGCCGGGTAGGGAGACGAGCTGGTGTGTCGAGTCGGTGAACGGGAAACCGTCGCTGGAGACGTTGCGCAGCATGACGGCGTACATGTGCTGGGCGACGCGTTGCAGGTCGACCTTCCGGTGGTCCAAACCGATGCGGACGGTCGGCTGCTGCCCCGCCGCGGTGAGTGCGCGGGTGGTGATGGCGGGGCCGGCCGGCGCCTCGGTCGTCGCGGTCGGGGCTTCGTTCGCGAGGGTCATCGGGATCTGTCCTGGGAAGGGGGACGGGTGACGCGGGGGCGGTGGACTCAGTAGTGGGTGGTGCCGGGACGCGCCCAGACGAGCTCGTTGACCGCGGCGCCGGGCCCGTCCTGTGGCGTGCGGAGGACGAGCTGGCCGTCGCGGTCCTCGATCGAGCGCGGCTGCAGGGTGCCCGACCAGTTGGGATAGAGGCTGTCGGTCAAGCGGTGGACGACGGTGTCACCTTCTCGTTGCCAGGTCCCCGAGTACGCCAGGCAGGTCGAGTAGGCGGCTGCGCGAGCCTGGGGGTCTCCGCCGAGTGGGTCGGTGCCCTCCATCCTGGGTCGGCCGCCAGCGGTCATCATCGCCGACATATACCCGTCGTCGGTATAAAGCAGCGTGCCGGTGGCGCGTTCGCCAAAGGGAAGACTTTCGGTACCGTCTGCATTGATTCGGCGCCAACGCACCAATAGCCAAGAGCCCAGTAATTCCACGGTGCGACCGTCGCACGATTTCGCGCCCCTGTCCAGTCGGTGTAGAGAACGTGATGCGTCCGTCATCTGCTGGTGCCAGCACTCCTATCGATCAACGAGACACCCGGCCGGCAACGGGCAAGACGGGCTTCGCATTGGTCTCGGTCCGGTGAACGTGGCTCTGACCAGGTCGTCCAATGCTCGCTCGGGCTAGCCGGGTGTGACGACGAGGCCAAGGTTTGCCGACACGACCGGCGCGTGGCACACTCATTGGCGGAACGCGAAGTCTAGGGGGCGCGCTGCCGACCCCGTCCACACTGTTATTTGGAACAGGTGCTGATGACATCGCGACCACAATCTCTCATCGAGCTTTCTGCCGCTTTGACCGGCTTCTCAGCGGTGATACTCCGCGGCACCGGAATGACCCAGGTATACCTGGACAAAATCGCGTCAATTGTGCCCGAGGGCCTGCTCGATCGTCTTTTCGACAACTTTGACATTGCGCCCCAGAGCTCGGATTCGGTCGACCTCACAGCTCTTCTCGACGACCCGGACCTGGGTCCGGTGGCTCGGGCGATCGCCGTGCTCTGGTACTGCGGCTCCTGGACCGGACTACCTGACGACTGGCGGGCTCGGAATGGTGTGACGGGGGAGGATGCCACCGGCGTCGTCTCCAGCGCCGCATATCAGGCGGGGCTGCAGTGGACGGTTGTCGGGGCGCACCCACCGGGCGCCCGACAGCAGGGGTTCGGTGCCTGGTCCATCGCGCCCGTCGAGCTCGTCTCGTGAGCAGCTCTCCCGCGGAGGATGTCTCCTATGACGTCGTGATCGTCGGTGCGGGCGTGGCGGGTTCGCTCGTGGCCAAACGACTCACCTCGTCGGGATTCCGCGTCCTGGTCATCGAGGCCGGCCCGGCGACACCGTGGTCGTTCGACGGTTACACCCGGCACGTCGACACTTTCTACGCCGCGACCGGCAAGGGTGCCGAATCGGCGTGGCCGCCCGCCCTCGGCGCCCCGCAACCCGACAGCCGCGATGTACGGGCCGGCGACGGCTACTTCGTCCAGAAGGGCCCGCTGAGTTACGGCAGCACCTACACCCGAGCCCAGGGTGGCTCGACCCTGCACTGGCTGGGCGTCTCGCTGCGCATGCTGCCCGAGGACTTCGCCCTGCACTCCCGCTTCGGCGTGGGCCGAGACTGGCCCCTGGACTATGCGTCGCTCGAGCCGTACTACGGCCAGGCCGAGTACGAGGTCGGGGTGGCCGCCGACGTTGCCGATCAGGCGCATCACGGCGTGGAGTTCGCGCCCGGGTACGACTACCCGATGGAGAGGATTCCCCCGAGCTACTCCGACCGGCTGTTGGCCGACGCCGTGGACGGGATGGAGACGAAGGTGGGTGGCGTGCCCATCGCGGTCACGATCCGCAGCTACCCGGCCGCCCGCAATTCCATCCCGCGGAACGGGTACCGACCAGTCGGCGCCGTCGACGTACGACCGAACGGTCAGGCGCTCGGCCGAGACCTCGGCCAGCGTTGCGCCGGCAACACATCCTGCACCCCGATCTGCCCGATCCAGGCCAAGTACAACGCCGGCAAGTCGCTCGCCCAGGCCGACCCGCACGAAGCTCGAGGTGATCGCCCAGGCGGTGGCCAGCAAGGTCCTGATCGATCCGGTCAGTGGACAGGTCACCGGCGTGGAGTACCAGCGCTACGAGGATTCCGCCTCGCCGCGGCACACGGTCCATCTGGCCCGGGGACGCGCGTACGTGCTCGCGGCGCACGCGGTCGAGAACGCCAAGCTGATGTTGGCGTCTGGACTGGGTGGAGACAGCGGCATGCTGGGCCGCAACCTGATGGATCACCCGTCCGTCTACGGTTGGGGCCTGGCTCCGGCGCCGGTCGGACCTTTCCGCGGGTCCGCTGTCCACCTCGGGAATCGACGACGCTCGGGGTGGATCCGTTCCGGGCCCGGCAGGGGGCGTTCCGGGTCGACATCGGCAACGACGGTTGGCGATCCATGATGGGAGCACCCGACACCACCGTCGCCGCCGCCGTGACGAGCGGACTTTACGGTGAGGACCTGCTCAGCCACCTGCGGTCGGTGCTGTCTCGCCAGGTGCGCTTCTCGCTGAACGTCGAGCAACTGCCGTCCCCGGAGAACCGGGTGACGATCGACCCTCGCTACGTGGATGCACTGGGCAACCCACGCCCGGTGATCAGCTACGACATCGACGACTACACGCTGGCCGGGATGGCGGCGGCGACCACGTTCTACCAACAGGTCTTCGCTCAGGCGGGCATCGAGGATTTGAGCGGCTCCGCCCGCGGGTGTGTGGTTCCCCAGCGTGAGCTACCAGGGCGAGGACTACCACTACCACGGGATGGGCCACTTCGCCGGCACCCACGTGATGGGCGACGACCCGGCGACGTCAGTGGTGGACGCCGACCAGCGCAGCTGGCAACACCGCAACCTCTTCGTGATCGGCTCCGGCAGCTTTCCCACCATGGGCACCTCGAACCCCACCCTGACGCTGGCCGCGCTCGCCCTGCGCACCGCCGATCGACTGCAGACGGAGCTGCGCGGATGAATATCGAACGGTTACGCGAGCTGCTCCAAGCAGCGGTGAAGTTGGAGCTCGCCACCATCCCGCCGTACCTCTGCGCGCTCTACTCGGCTCATCCGGGCACCAACCTCGAAGCGACGATGGTCATCCGCTCCGTCGTGGTCGAGGAGATGCTGCACATGATTCTGTCGGCGAACGTGCTCAATGCGATCGGCGGCCGTCCCCGGGTGAGCGGCCGCGAGAACGCGCCGCACTATCCCCACGAGCTTCCCGACGGCGTCATCATCGACCTCCTGCCCTTTTCGGCGGCGGCGGTGGAGAGCTTCCTCCAGGTGGAGAATCCCGAGTACAAAGCCGAGGCGCACGCCGCCGCGGCCGCGGACGGCCGCCGGGACACGATCCATCCCTCGCACGTCATCACCGTCTCGGACGGGCCCACCACTATCGGAGCGTTCTACACCGAGATCGTGGCGGGCCTGAGGGACGTCGCGGCCGAGATCGGCGAAGAGGCGCTGTTCAGCGGTGACCCGGCCCGCCAGATCGACGGCGACTACTACTACGCGGCCGGCGGCACACCGATCGTCGTGACCGACCTCGACTCGGCCTGCCGGGCCCTCGAGGAGGTCGTCGAGCAGGGCGAGGGAGACATGGCCAACGCCTTCGACGCCGACGACGACCTCGCCCATTACTACCGCTTCGAGCAGCTCAAGTACGGACGCAGCTACCAGGCCGGCGATGGCGAGGGCATGCCCACCGGTCCGCGCGTTGGGGTCGACTTCGACGCGGTCTATCCGATGCTGCCGAACCCGACACTTGACGAGCTCACCGACCCGGACCTGCGCGCCGCCGGGGAGCGGGCCAACCGTGAGTGGTCGGAGTTGCTGATCCAGATCGACGAGGCGTTCGACGGGTCACCGGCCGCCCTCATCCCGGCCGTGCACACCATGTTCCGGCTGCGCGACGCCATGCTCGTGCTGCTGGCCAACCCCATGCCCGGGCACGACGGCTTCCACGCGGGACCCACGTTCGAGTGGGCCAACCTCCCCGTGGCCGACCCAGCGGCAGTCATCCCCTCGACAGTGAAGGCCGGATTGTGATCTTTCCCATCGGCGCCACCAGGCGCACCCAGCACCACACGGCTGCGGACACCATCTACGACGCGGTCGTCGTGGGTGGCGGCATCAGCGGCGCGATCATCGCCGACGAGCTGAGCCGGGCCGGCAAGCGCGTGCTCGTGCTCGAGGCCGGGATCGGGCAGGACCATTCACTCGACGGCTACGAGGGCTACCTCGAGCGCTTCTACGCCGCCGCATCCAAGGACAACCAGTCGCCCTACCCGGCTAACCCCAACGCGCCGATGCCGCGCAGCACCGAGTCCCACCGAATCCGCCCGGGCCAGCCGGACAGCAGTCGGCTACCTCGTCCAGAACGGTCCGTTCGCTACCGACACCACCTACACCCGGGTGCTCGGCGGCACCACCATGCACTGGGAGGCGAAGACCCCCCGGATGCTGCCCGAGGACTTCGACCTCGCAGACCCGCTACGGCGTCGGCCGGGACTGGCCGATCAGCTACGAGGAACTGATGCCGTACTACGCCCAGGCCGAGCGCGAGCTCGGCGTGTCGGGCGGAGGTCGAGCACCAGACCTTCCTCGGCACCCACTTCGAGCCGGGCTACGTCTACCCGATGCATGAGACTGCCGCTGTCCTACCTCGACCAGATGGTGGCCAAGGGCATCGACGGCACCGACGTCGAGCTGGACGGCGAGCAGATCGAGCTCCAGGTCCGGCCCTTCCCGCAGGCCCGCAACGGCATCCCGAACCCGGCGTACGACGGCGGCAAGGGCTTCACCCCCGGTCGGCGCGGTGAGCACCAGCCAGGTCGAGGAGGGCGGTCGGTGCCAGGGAAACAACAACTGCGTGCCGATCTGCCCGGTCCAGGCCAAGTACAACGCCGGCCAAGACCCTGGCGAAGGCGCTGGAACGCGGAAGCGTCGACCTGCTCGCCCAGACCGTCGGCTCCAGGGTGATCATCGATCCGCGACACGGGCCGGGTGAGCGGCATCGAGGTCAAGGCGTACGCCGACCCGAACTCGCCGCGCCACTCGACCTGGATCATGCGGGGTCGAATCTTCGTGCTGGCCGCCAACGCGATCGAGAACGCGCGGCTGATGCTCGCCTCCGGCCTGCCGCAGCTCGAGCGGGCTGGTCGGGCCGCAACCTGATGGACCATGCCTACCTGCTGAACTGGGCGCTGCTGCCGGAGGTCGCCGGCACCTATCCGGGGCACGAACTGCACCGGCGGCATCACCGACCTGCGCGGTGGCTCGTTCCGGCGCCGCCAGGCCGCGTTCGCAGTCGACATCCACAACGACGGCTGGGGCTGGGCCACCGGCTCGCCGTACTACCGACCTCGTCGCGATGGTCGACGACGAGAACCTGTTCGGCGCAGGCACTGCGCCAGGCGCTGCCGGACCGGCTCAGCCGGCAGCTCCTGCTGGCCTTCATGGTCGACGTGCCGCCCAGCGAGAGCAACCGGGTCACCGTCGACCCGAGCTACACCGATCAGCTCGGCAACATGCGCCCGGTCATCTCCTACGACAGTGCCCGACTACACGATGCGCGGCGTCGCGTACGCGCGCCAGCTCGCCCGCCAGATCTTCCAGCGGCTGGGCGCCGCCGACCACACCCGCTACGACCCGACGACCCGGCCTACGTCACCTACGAGGGCGAGGGCTACATCATCCGCGGCGGCAACCACCTGGCGGGGACGCACATCATGGGCACGATCCCGCGACGACTCCGTGGTCGACGTCGACCAGCGGTCATGGGACCACGAGAACCTCTACCTGGTCGGCGGCGGCAGCATGCCGGCGGTCGGGACGTCGAACGTCACCCTCACGCTGGCCGCGCTGTGCTACCGGACCGCCACCACGATGCTGACCGAGCTCAACGCGGAGACGCTCGGTCGCCGGACGACCTGCCTGACGGCGGAACGGAGTACGAATGTCTTCATCCCACATCAAAACGCGCGAGCAACTGCACCAGTACCTCTACGCGGCGATGCAACTGGAGCACGCCACCATCCCGCCGTACCTGACCGCGCTCTACTCCATCCGCCCCGGCACCAACTCCGACGCGTTCCACGTGCTGCGGGTGACGTCGCCGTCGAGGAGATGCTGCACCTCACCCTCGCGGCGAACCTCCTCAACGCCGTCGGCGGGACGCCTGACCTGACCGAACCGGGCTTCGTGCCCGAGTACCCGGCCTACCTGCCGGACGGTGAGATCGACTTCGCGGTGAGCCGGCGCCGCTTCTCCAGGGAGGCGCTGGAGACCTTCCTGAGCATCGAACGACCCCGCAAGGCCCCGGACGAGTCGGCGCGGGTGATCGACCGGGTCCACGCCAAGCGCAACCGCCTCGGGGTCAGGCCCAACCATCCGCAGCTGCAGTTCTACAGCATCGGCGAGTTCTACCACGAGATCTGGCGCGGAGTGCACCACCTGTACGCCGAGCTGGGGGACGCGCTGTTCTCCGGCGATCCCGCGCGACAGATCGCGCCGGAGTACTTCTACTCCGGAGGCGGCGAGATCATCCCGGTCACCGAGCTCGCCTCGGCGAAGGCGGCGATCGAACTGATCGCCGAGCAGGGCGAGGGGTTCGGCGGCGACGTCTACGACGACGAGCACGAACTTGCCCACTACTACCGCTTCGAGCAGCTCACCCTCGGCCGTTACTACCAGAACGGGGACGATCCCGGCCAGCCGACCGGTCCGGAGCTGCACGTCGACTGGGACGCGGCCTTCAACCTCAAGACCGACGCCCGGCTGGCCGACTATCCGCCCGAATCGGAGGTGTACCGGGCCGCCGTCGAGTTCAACCGCAACTACGCGGACTTCCTCGAGCTGCTCACCCAGGCCTACAACGGCCGACCGGCCCTGCTGCTCGACGCCGTCATCGAGATGTTCCGGCTGCGCGACGAGATGACCCGCCTGATGCACAACCCGATCCCGGGCCAGCCCGGCCTCAACGCGGCGCCGACCTTCGAGATGGCCCGGCAGGACATCGCGACTGCAGCCGGCGCCGGTGGCGCGTGACCAGCCGGCTGGAGCGGTTCCTCGCGTTCTCCGCCGAGGTCACCGCGTACTCGAGTCTTCGAGCTGCGCGGCACCGGACATGGCGGAGACCTACCTGGCCACGGTCGAGGACGTCGGTCGGCCGAGAAGTCGTCGACGCCCTGCTCGGACCGGCTACGACGACCGCGGTCGCGCGGCCAACGGCGGCCCCCGCCAGGACCTGCTCCGCCGCGAGTGTTCAGCGACGCCTGGCTCGGTCCGGTCGCCCGCAACATCGTCAAGATGTTCTACCTCGGCATCTGGTACGAGTTGCCGCCGCGCCTGGACGGAGGCGTACGGAGCGCTGCGAGAAGAACGTCACCTTCACCGTGTCCGCCGCCGCCTACACCGAGGGTCTGCTCTGGCCGTCGATCGGCGCCAACCCGCCCGGCGCCAAGGCCCCGGGCTACGGCTCCTGGGCCCTGCCGCCGCGCATCCCCGCCGTCCGCACCTGAAAGACCAACCAGGAGAACGCCCGTGAATGCTGACCGTGAAATTCGACCGTGACAAGGTGCGGCTCGGCGTGACCCCGACCCTGTGGTGGAACGACGACTTCCCCAGCATCGACATCGGCATCTCCTTCGAGCAGTGCATCAGCGAGATGGCGCTGGCCGGGTTCCAGGGCTGCAGCGTCGGGCACAAGTACCCGACCGACACCGCCGTGCTGCAGCGGGCGCTCGACGCTGCGCGGCCTGCGTGTGTCGCGAGCCGTGGACCAGCACGTACTTCACGATCAAGACCATGGAGCAGACACGACGCTGCGCAGCTTCCAGCGATCGCTGGAATTCATCAGGGCCGATGGGCGGACCGGGAGATGGTGGTCGCCGAGCTCGGCGGCTCGGCGCATCCGCTGCCGGTGGCGGTGTTCGCCAACAAGCCGACGTTCGACGACGAGCAGTGGGACGACCTCTGCCGCGGGCCTCAACCAGCTCGGCAAGATCGCCGCCGACGAGGGGATGCGGCTGTGCTACCACCACCACATGGGCACCGGCGTGATGACCCGGGCGGAGACCGATCGGCTGATGGCCTCCACCGACCCGGAGCTCGGTGCACCTGCTGCCTGGACACCGGTCACGCGGCGTTCGCCGGCGACGACCCGCTGTACGCTGCGCTCAGACCTACGCCGACCGGATCGGGCACGTGCACCTCAAGGACGTTCGGCCGGAGGTGGTGGCGCCGGGTCGCGCGAGGAGTCGCTGTCGTTCCAGCAGGGGATCGAGGCCGGAGTGTTCACGGTGCCCGGCGACGGCTCGATCGACTTCGTGCCGATCCTGCAGGCGCCTGGCCGACGCGCGGGTACGAGGGCTGGCTGGTCGTCGAGGCGGAGCAGGACCCGGCGAAGGCCGAGCCCGCTGGAGTACGCCCTCAAGGCCCGCCACTACCTCCGCGAGGTCCTCGGATGGTGACGCGACGACCGCTGAGCACCGGACCGAGACGATCTACTTCAGCTTCTTCATGTTCACCGCCGACCTGCAGCCGGACGACGCGGAGTACACCGAGGTGATCGCGCGGCACATGAGGGAGCTTGCCGCGCTCGGCTACGACGGTTTCGACCTGCCGATCGCCCCGACCGCGGCACGCCGACCACAGCGCCGAGATCGAGAGCTACGTCGAGCTCAAGCACGCGTCTCGACCGAGGCCGGTCTCGGCGAGGTCCGGAGTTCACCACCAACGTGGCGGCGACCAGGCGCTTCGACCCGACCTCGCCCTACCGCGAGCAACGCGACGCGGCGCTGGCCTACCTGCAAGTCACGCGTCGACATCACCGCCGCTCTGGGCGGACGATCATGGCCGGGCCGGTCGATCTTCCCCTACAACGCCTATCCGGCGACCGAGGACGGGCAGCCGATCTGGTCCGATGCGCTGCAGGAGTGGGTGAAACCCGGGTACGCCCGGGCCCACAGCATCATCTACCGAGCTTGGCGGGTACGCCGGCGAGCGGGACATCACCGTCGGCATCGAGCCGGTCGACCACTGGGAGCAGGCTGCGCCCAACCTCGTCGGTGACGTGGCCGACTTCCTCGAGGGGTTCAGCGGTGCCGACGTCGGGGTCTGCATCGACAGCTCCCACGTCACTTTGGGCAGCGAGGGTCCCGAGACGTTCCGGCGGCAGGTTGCCCGGCTCGCGCCCGATCGGAGGATCAGCTCCATCCACCTGTCGGCCCCCGATCGTGGGCAGCTTGCCGACAGCTGGATCCCCTGGCGGACGTTCCTCGATCCGATCCTGCCGGTCTACGACGGGCCGTTCCTGGTCGAGGTCTTCAACGCCATCCCGGCGTTCGTGAACTCGTTCCGGCTGACCCGCCGCAAGTTCTGGATTCCCGGCGAGGACGCGCCGGTGCCCGGCGTGCCCGACGCCTACACGGTCGCCGCCGAAGCGATCAGCACGGTCCGGACTGAGCTGTCGCAGTTCATTCCCGCCAGCTTGAGTTGACCCACCGCCACCCCGACAGGAAGTTGCTCCATGACCGACACCGCCTCGGAGACCAACCTCGGGACAGCCATCACCGACCGTCCGGACCAACCGCGCAACGCCAACACCGCTCGTTCCTACCGCAGCGTCGCCACCCACTCAACGACCGCGGAGTTCCTGGGGCCGCTCGCGGACCTGCCCGGGTTTTGGCAGGGCACGGGGTTCAGCCTGATCGCCCGGCCCGACTTCGACCCGAGGAACCCCGACGGGTTCTTCCTGCAGCTCAACCTGCTGCGGGAAATCGTCGAGTTCTCCCAGATCGGATCGCCGGTGCCGAACCGGGGCAGCCAGCAGAGTGACATCTCGCTCTACGGGGTGACCTACGTTCATCGCGTCACCGACGCCGCCACCGGTGGCGCCCTCCACATCGAGCCGGGGATCTGGATGACGATCCCGCCGACGACTGACCCGGACGCCAAGGAGAGTCTCGCCCGCCTGTCCACCGTGCCGCACGGCAACTCGGTCTGCGCGGTCGGCTTCCCGCAGTATGAGGTGCCCGACGGGATTCCGACCATCCCGCCGGCCAACACGGTCCCGTTCGCGGTCGGCGGTGAGGCGCCGCCGCCTGGCACACCGAACCCGTACGCGGCGTACGACCTGAGTGTGGAAACGGGGTTCCGCACCAGCCCGCTGCCGGCCACGGTGACCCAGGCCATGGTCGATGACCCCAATCAGATGCTGCGGGACGCGCTGCAGGGCCAGACGCTCAACCACATCACCCGGTTGATCGTCAGCACCGAGAACGCCGGCGGGGTGAGCAACATCCCGTTCATCACCGCCAACGCGGATACCCGGGTGCTGGAGTCCGTCTTCGCCATCGAACGGGTCCAGGGGCCCGACGACACCGACGTGCTGCAACTCCAGTACTCCCAGACCGCTTTGCTCAACTTCGGCGGGAAGTCCTGGCCGCACGTCACGGTCGGCACGCTCATCCGCGCCTTCTGATGGGGCCGGCGATGGCTCGCGAGGTCCTCCCCCCGGAACGGGTTGAGTAGCTTGACCCTGACCAGCCGCCAGAAGCGGCGGGCGATGCGCATCCAAGCGGCCGCGCGCCGACAACGTGCGCTCCACTCGCGCCGTCGTTTCCTGGTGCCGGCCCCAGTTCGCCAACCCGAGTATTGGCGGGACCTTTCGATCGAGATCGGCGGAACCCTCGTGTCGGGTCTGCTGATCTTCACGTGCGCCCGACTCTTCGGCTACCTCGATCGCCCCGCGGGACGATCGGACCTCCTCCGCGGTGTCGGCGTGTTCGCGATCATGTTCGCCGTTGGGATCGCCTTGCTGCGGGTGCGCCGGATCCGAGCCAATCGAACGGGAGCCTCTCCGCCCCTCCCGGTCAGAATCGTCCTTCAGGCCATAGTGGCGCCATGGTCGGTGCCGATTCTGGTCGTCGGCGTCGCCCTCACCCTCGGCTACTTCTGACGCGACGCCTGCGGCACTTGCGTCAGTCCTTACCCGAATCGAGGTCGGTATCTATTCGGTCACAGATGCCCGTGGGCGCAGCATGCCCGTGCCAGGCCACGTAGGTCGCCGGCTTACTCCGTGAACCCCTGACCCCCACTAGGAGTGTCGAATGACCAAGCGCTTCATGACGCCGCCGAACTGGCCGACCCCGCCACCGGGCTGGCGGCCGGGCGCCGGCTGGCGACCGGATCGGCGGTGGGGCCCGGCGCCCCGCGGCTGGCAGTACTGGCAGGAAGAAGTGGACCAGCGCAGCTGGTTCGCGCGGAACAAGCTCGTGACGACACTGATCGCTGCTCCGCTCGCCTTGATGGTCGGCACGTTCTGGCTCACCGTCATCGGCGTCGTCGCGACGAGCGGTAACCCGACGACGACTGCGAAGCCGACGGCCTCGAGCACCGGGGCCACGCCCTCACGGACCAGCCCATCCTCGGCCTCGCTGTCGGAGGCCACTCAGGCGAGCGCCTCCGCAAGCGCTGAAGCGGAAGCCCGCGAGGCAGCCGTGCGGGCGGCCAAGAAGAAGGCCGCTCAACGCGTGGCCGCAAAGAAGGCGGCCGAGAAGCGGGCAGCCCAGAAGCGGGCAGCCGAGAAGCGGGCAGCCGAGAAGCGGGCAGCGGCAAAGAAGGCTGCGAAGGCTCGAGCAGCAGCCCGGAAGGCAACCAAGGCCCGAGCCGCGAAGCGGAAGAAAGCGGAACTGGCCGCCGAGCGTCGAGCTGCCGCGAGGAGAGAGACTCGGAACTGCACGCCTGGTTACTCACCGTGTCTTCCGCCGGCGTTCGACTACGACTGCTCCGGCGGGACAGGTAACGGACCTGAGTACGTCGACGGACCCGTCGGGGTGACCGGCTCTGACCCCTACGACCTCGATCGCGACCGCGACGGGACCGGCTGCGATGGGTAATAGCGCGGTGAAAGCGACGCTGATGCTTCGAGCCCGTGAGGAAAGCTCGCGGACATTGCCGCGAATCGTGGTCGGGGACGCGCTATCCATCACGAGTTGCCGCTGGGGCTGACGTTCGGTTGCCGCTGAGGTGAACGATGAGGGCAACGGCCGCTGCGCCGATCGCATAGCAAGCGACGTCGTGCCAAGCGAATGAGCTACCGAGCAGGAACCTCAGCGGCTGCGGCGTGTGCCGTGGAATGCCCGTCAACTGAAAGAGCTCGAGGGCGAAGCAGATCCCGAAGGCGCCGAGACCGATCGCGCGTGCGGAGAGCGTCGGTCGCAGTGCGAGGAGCAGGAAGCCGAACATCACCGCGTAGTCGGCGTCGCCGAAGCTCTTGTCCCACAGCGCGAAACCCGTCGGCCCGAGCTTCCGCGAGGCCAGACCGAGGAGCACCGAAGCCACGAATCCGAGGATCGCGAAGCGGCGCATGCCGCCCAACGTAATCGCGAGTTCCGCCTCGTCCGCGCGACGCCGGCACGCCAGGGGCATATCGGGGGCTGCTAAGGTCTCCTACGTCGTGGCTGCCAAGCGCGTCGATACGTGGGCATGCGCGCGTGGGTCCTCAGTCCCAACGGGGGACCGCAGCGGACGGGGTGAGCAGCCGTGCCGAAGGGCAGGGATGACGCCTGAGCCCGCCCGCGCCTGACCCGACCGCCGGGTCAGATCGCCGAGACGATGGCTTCCCAGAGGTGACCGTCAGGGTCGGTGAACGTTCCGGTGTAGCCCCAGGCCTTCTGCTCGGGACCTGACACCACCCGACCGCCGGCCGCATCGACGCGCCCGACCAGGTTGTCGACCTCGGTGGTGGTGCCCACCTGCAGGCTGAGCAGGCACTCCGAGGTCCCTGGCTCCGTGGTGGCGCGGCCGTTAGTGATCCAGCCGAACCCACCGGTCGGGACGTACATCACCGAGGCCTGCTCGTTGAGCTGCACCCGCAGCGGTTCGGGGACACCGTCCTCGGCCAGTTCGCCCGGCGTCTCGAAGCCCAGCGCCTTGGCGAAGGCGTAGGCGCTGGAGCGGTCGGCGGTGGGCAGGGCGATGACCAGGTTGTAGGACGGCATGGCAATGAGACTCTCCCGCGCCGCCGAACTCATCGGTCGGGGGAAATTTGGGCGTGAGAGCCTCCCCACTGATCTCAGCTGATTCGCTGACAGGATTTGAACCTGCGACCCCTGGCGGCCGGTGAACCGAATCACCGGCCACTGATCAGCAACCCGGCGGCTACTATTCCGATTCCACAATCTCGCGGGCGCGTGCATACAGAGCGTCTTGCTTGCGCTGATAGTCCTTCACCGCCTGCGGGTGCTCGGCGAGTCGGCGGGACTCGTTGTACAGGCTGTCCAAGGCCCCGAGCTGCGCAGTCCCGTCGTCGTAATCTTGGTCGGTCAGTTGCGCCGTGAGGTTCCAGATCCGCTGAGCGACCGCCGGCGCCGGCCGATGTGTGGGGTAGGCCGCGGCGCTCACCTGTGTGAACGGCGTGGTGTCGGGCTTGGTGAGGAATTAGCAAGACCTGTGGATCGGCGTGTTTACGCCGCTTGCTGACCACCTCCTTGTTGATCTTGGTCGTTGGGTCGTTCGACGAGCTTGCCGTTGACGAAGAGGGCGCCGGCCCGGACCAGGGCGACGAGGTGGGGTGCGTTGACCATTCGCCAGCGTGACTGTGCTGCTTCGATCAGCTTGAACGCCATGGCCACGCCGGCGGCGCGGGAGCCGGGGCCCTTGGTGACCCTGGTTCTGAGCCGTACCGTGGCGAAGGTCGACTCGATCGGGTTCGTGGTCCGGAGGTGGATCCAGTGCTCGGCCGGATAGTCGTAGAAGGCGAGCAGGACGTCAAGGTCGTCGGTGATCTTCGCCGCTGCCTTGGGCCACTTGACGCCGAACTCGGCGGCAAACGCCTTCGCGGCGGCTCGGGCGTGGGTCTTGTCCTCGGCGTTGTAGATCTCCGCCAGCGCGGCCCTTGCGGATGGCTGGGCCGACTTCGGCAATGCCGCGAGGGTGTTGCCCGACTTGTGCCACCAACAGCGCTGCTCCTTGGTCGTGCGGGAACACGCCGCGGACCGCCTTCCAGAAGCCCAGCGCGCCGTCACCCACGGCAAGCACCGGGGCGGTCATGCCGCGCCGTTTGCAGTCCCGCAGCAGATCCGCCCACGATTCGGCGGACTCGCGGAACCCGTCAGCGAGCGCGACCAGCTCCTTACGACCATCGGCGCGAACCCCGATGATCACCAGCAGGCACACCTTGTCAGCCTCCAACCTGACCTTCAGGTGGTGGGGTCGGCTCGGGGCGCGGTGTCGGTGTTTCCACCGGTCCGTTTCCCCGAGCCGCCCTCCGAACCGGACGTGCGCCTCGTCGACGCATCCGGCTCTCCACAAGCCACTGTCGGTTCACGCTGAGTGCTCATGTCATTACGGCGTTCGGCCACGGGCTGGGGATCTTGGTGCCCCGGTAGCGGTAGCGAGTGGTCGCGACCGCGGCGGGGTTGAACAAGACGATCTTGCCTGTGGTGGGCCACCAGCCGCCGGCGAAGAATCGCCGTCGGAGTTCCTTCCAGTTCATCCGGGAGTGCTTGCGGCGTAGCCAGCCGACGACCTGCCGCCAGGTGAAGGCGCGGAGGTAGCCGAAGGCGGCGCTGGACACTCCCGGTCGGAAGTGGGCGGTCCAGCCTCGCAGCACCGGGTTGAGCCGGTGCAGCAAGACCTCGAACGGCAGGTTGATGTTCTGTCGGCACCACGTCCGTACTTTGGCGGTCACGGCCTTCAGCGCCTTGGCCGCCGGGTAGGTGTAGACGTAGCGTCGCTGGGTTCCCCGTTTGCGGCGGCGCTGGATGTGCCACCCGAGGAAGTCCAGCCCCTCGTCGATGTGGGTGATCAGGGTCTTCTCCGGCGACAGGCGTAAACCCATCGTGGACAAGACCCCGGCGATCTCCTCCCGCATGGCTTCGGCGTCGTCCCTGGTGCCGGAGACGAGTAGGCACCAGTCGTCGGCATACCGCACCAGCCGGTAGTTGGGCAGACGGTGGCGACGCCGCTTGAGCCGGTCGTTGCGGCTGATGCGCGGGCCCTCCCGGGGCGCTGGGCGAAGTGTTCGTCGAGCACCGACAGGGCCACGTTGGCCAGCAACGGCGAGAGGATCGACCCCTGCGGGGTCCCGGCGTCGGTGTCCCTCGAGAGTGCCGTCCTCATCGAGGATGCCCGGCCTTCAGGAACGCCTTCACCAAGGCCAGGACGCGTTTGTCCCCGACCCGTCGCCGCACCCGGTCCATCAGGGCCGATGGGAGATCTCGTCGAAACAGGCTTTGATGTCGCCCTCGACGACCCACTCATAGGAGCGGGACGTGAAGATGGCGCATCTCGGCCACCGCGTCATGAGCCCGGCGCTTCGGGCGGAACCCGTAGGAGCACGGGAGGAAATCCGCCTCGAAGATCGGCTCCAACACCAGTTTCAAGGACGCCTGGACCACCCGGTCCCGCACGGTCGGCGATCCCCAGACGGCGAAGCTTGCCGCCCGCCTTGGGAATCATCCGCTCCCGCGCCGGCAGCGGGCGGAAACTGCGGTCCTTCAACTGCGATCCGCAGCTCGTCGAGGAACACCTCGACGCCCCGCCACGGCCTCGATGTAGCGGGCGGTCTGGCCGTCCACCCCGGCCGTGCGTGCACCCTTGTTGCCCCGCACCCGATCCCACGCCACCAACAGGAAGCCGGGATCGGCGACGAGGTTGAACAGATCATCGAACCTGCGATGAGGATCATCGCGGGCCCAACGGTGCAGCTTGGTCTGGATCTCCAGTACCCGGCGCTCCGCCTCGATACAGAGGCGCACTCCAGCTCGTCGGTATTCACCGGCGACCTCCTGGCATTCCAGCTCCTCGCTGCTGACTTGCTGGCCCCCTTCCCCATGTGACCGGCTTTCCCGGCCTCCGGCGGGTCGTCACCCCGCGACTACTACGGGGCCTCCGCCCCGCCCGACGCCCATCAGCGGGCAACGGGCCTGCCCCCGCCGGGCTGGCTGCCCGGCAGAGAGGGCGACCACCGGACGGTTCCCACGTTCACCATGCAACCGATCGACGGGGTCGGCGCCCAGCTCTGCCCCGGCGGCATCGCCACGACTACGCCGTAGGCTTTCACCGTGGCCTCCCCACCGGACGGGCATCAGCCCGGCTACGGAGTTGCCCGACCGCACCTTCGCCGGTCCGGTCGCGCACCGCAGCCCGGCCCATATCCGCCAGATTGGAGCCGGTGGGTCGACTTGACGGGGCTTTAGACACTGGTTTCTCACGTACACCTTCCCGTCTCGCTAGCCGGACCCGCGCCGTCTGGCAGTACCAGCCCGTCCCGGCATTGTCGGGGCTGCTTCCCACCCTCCCCGGCGTTCCCCGGCTCAGGCTGCTCCCCAGCTTCACCGGCCTGCTACGACAGCCCGGCGGTGAAGGTCTCTCACCCCCACCCGGTTCACATGGCGCCTCGTGGCGCACGATGCCGTCGACCCACACATACACATAGTCCGATGCCAGCCAACGACCGGGCGTTGAACGCCCGCGCCTCGTCTTGCCACTGCGTCGTCAGCCGAGTGATCGTCGCCGCCGACAGGCCGGCGTCGGAACCGAGGAACTGCTCCAACGCCGGCCCGAAGTCGCGAACTGGACAGACCGTGCAGATACAGCAGCGGCAACACCTCCGCCACCCGCGGGGACTTCCGCGCCCACGCCGGCAGGATCGCCGAGGAGAACCGGCTGACGTTCACCCGGTCGCCTCATCGATGCGCTTGTCGTTGACCCGTGGCTGCACGCACCGGCACCGCACCGGCCGCCGTGGTCACCTCCCGCGGCCGTGAAAGCCGTTGCGGACCACCAACCGACGGCCGTCGCCGTCGACCTCGCCGACGATGCGCCTCGACATAGGCGGCGACCTCGGCCAGCAACGCCGCCGCCAGCATCTGCCGGGCACCGTCGCGGACAATCTCATCGAGCAACGACCCGCCGCGCCGCAGTTGGGCTCGAGCGGCGTCTTGAACTATTTTGAGCATAGGGCGTACCTTCCCGAACCAGCGCGCCAACGCCGGTCCTGATCAGAACTACTTGGACTTCAGATCATCCTCGGGAAGGTGCGCCCCTTCACGTCACCAGGCCGAGGACCATCCACAGGTTCTGATCATTGCTCGGCTTGGTGGTGAAGTAGCGGAGCAGGTCGTTGGCGACGAGGTCGCCGTAGCCCATCGCCGGCAGGTTGAGAATCTCTTCGATCGTCTTCGGGATGGAAACGGTCGACGACAGCTGGTGCACCACCTTCTGGTGCTTGGCGTACGGGGAGATCACGATGGTGAAGATGCGGTGCGGTGAGACGTGGTCGGGTGAGCTCTGCCCGTCGTCCTCGGTCATGAACACCGCAGTGTGCCGACAGATGGGCGAGTGGGTGAGATAGTCGAGGACCTGGCCGACGGCCTTGTCGTTGTCGACCACTTCCTGATGCGGCCCGCACGTGACTGGGGGGCTGTCGCATCCGCCGGTGTGGTCGCCGGGCAGCCACAGGTAGGTGAACTGCGGAGCCTGCCCTTTGTCGACCAGAGCCTGGAAGTCTTCGGCGTGTCTCTGCCGGTATTCGTGAAAAACACGACCGCCACCATCCGATCTTGCGGGGCCAGATTGAACGAGCCCGCACACTGCTAGCCGAACTGCCCCGCAGCCCCGCTGAGGAGACGACAGCCTGCGTCTCACGGAACAACATTGACCCTCTGATGCACGCCGGACTGGCGAGCGACAAGCCTCTGTGGGCGCAGATGGCGGGAATCGAACCGACATTCTCAGCTTGGGAAGACACACGCGAAGGGAAGACCTCAACATCCCTGAGCGCCAGTACGACACTGTTGGTGGCCGACGGTGGCCAGTCTTGTCGGGGATTTGGGGCCCGTGGAGGGCCCGCACAGCAGGCGGCGGGACCCAGGAGAACTCGAGAGCCGCTGAAAGCAAAGATGCGACGTCTTATCGGCTGAGGGGCTGGAGTCGCAGACGCTGCGCCAGCGCGTATGCGACGCGTTGGTCCTCGTCGCTCTCGACGAAAACGCGGCCGATGATGAGCGCTGAGTGGCTCAGGCTGGAGATGCGGGTCATGCCGTCTGGCACTATCCCTTTCCAGCGGGGCTCGGTGAGGAGGAACTCTCCGGCCTTAGTCCCGGTGGTGCGCTTGCCGACGTAGGCGAAGTTCGCGCTGGTGGCGGGATCCGTGAACTGCAGGCTGTAGTAGCGGCTGGCCATGTCCGGCACCTGCAGGACCTGAGGCCGGTCCTTCAGTTCGAGCCAGCCGACAACGTAGAGCACGTCGTCGGTCCCGGTTCCCATCAGGCTCCCGGTCGATGCCGACGCGGACGATCTTGTGGGTTCGGCGTACAGCGTGTTGACCGGGATCGGCCCACCGCTGAACCCGCGCTTGACGATCGCCCGCCGGAACCCATTGACGGTGATGCGCGGCCAGAAGTAAATGAACGTGGGCGCGCCCAGCGCCCACACGATGACCGCCGCGGCGGCGAGGGGGATGATCTCGCTCCACCCGCGAGAAATCCGACGGTAGACCACCCACGCGAAAACCAGAATATGACGACGGTGAGTGGGTAGGCGTACTTCAGGATGAGCCGGTTCATCTCAGCGTGCCCTCACGACCGGGGGCACGTGATAGCTGCCGTCCAGGACAGCCGCGCCCGGGAGGTAGGCGCGCAGCATCAGCTTGAATCTTCCGGCCGGGGTTGGCAGCCAGTTCTGCTCGTGCCCAGTTGGGGCCGCCTGCTGGAGGTAGATGTCGATTGAGCCGTCGGCGTTCTTCGCAAGGTCCGAGCGGTCGTCGAAACTGGAGCGGTTGATGGGATTGGTCACCATGTACCCGACAGAATCGGTCACGGTCAGCGACCAGAACGCGTCGTTCGGAGGGAATTGCCCGGGCGGGAAGCGCAGCACGTAGTCATGGCCGCCGACGAGCCGCCGACCTGATCCGTCCGCCGTGGCTGTCCAGTATGCGGCCTCTTCGAACACGTTCACGACAGGTAGCGCCTTGGCGCAGGCGGCCCGCACGAGGACTCCGTTGCCCGGTTGTCCGCACCGAGGAATGGCTGCTCCAGCCGTTGACTGTCCCCGTAATCGTGCGGCTAACGCCGTTCAAGACAAGGATCGCGGTCAGGAACGCCAGCGCGGCACCGATGATGATCCCCTGCACGACGCCCGAGCTTGCAACCCACGCGAGCGCAGCTCCCATGCCGGAACACTAATCCGAAAATGGACGTGACCAGGCAGCTACCTCCCGGTGCAGGGGTCGGTCAGGCGGCGGGTTCGAGGGTGACGTGGTAGCCGAGTGCTTCGAGTTGGCGGACGTGGTTACGCCGCTCGGTGAGGGTGTTGACGTGGCGGTCGTAGTGGTCGGGGCCGAGGGTTTTGAAGCGAGTGTCGGGGTCGGCGAGCAGGTGCTAGATGATCACCAGCATGGAGCGGCCGACATCGCAACTACCGCAGGGCCGTGTCCAAGGTCGGGACCTTTCGATTGGGCCCGTTGCCGGCGATCAACGTGATGGCCACGTCACAGGAGGGCCAAGTAACGTCAACTAGACGAGGAGTGAGTACTGAGATGGCGAAGTTGATCATGAAGGAGATCTCCGACGAGCGCCTGATGACGATCACCGATCTTCTGACATGCTGGGGATCCCGATGGAAACGCTCTACGGCTGGCGTCACCGAGGCCAGGGACCGCAGGGCTATCGGATCGGACGCCACGTGCGCTACCGGCGATCGACTGAAGGAGCGTGGCTCGAAGCCCAGGCAGATCGAAGAGACATCGGTGGACGCCCAGGGCGGTCCACCGGGCGGTCGGGGTGCTGCTCGCTGACCGGTGGAGTGGTTTGCGGGTGGCGGCTGCTGTGCACGGCCACGGTGGCCCCGTCGTCGAGAGTCCGCAGGACGACGGTGCAGGACTGGGTCGAGGAGTCGATGCCGGCGACGACGGCGGTCATCGGCTCGCCTCGCTGTGTTCGGTGTTGGCCGGCGCGAGATCGGAGGGGAGGTCGCGGCGTTGCCCGAAGGCGCCCGCGGGATGGGAGCCGAGGACCTGGTCCCAGCTGTAGCCGTTGTAGTGCATCAACACGTAGCCGAACGCGTCGCCCCAGACTGCGGTGACCAGCGTGGAGCCCATGGGACGATCCCCCCGGATCGGCGTCGTCGCTCGTCGTCAGGGTGACGGTCACATCCGCCAGCTCGGCCAACGCTGACTGCGGTTTGGCGGTCAGTGCGATCACGGAAACGCCGCGGGCGCGGGCCAGGACGCAGAGGTCATTGATCTCCGCCGACTCGCCGCCCTTGGAGATGGCGATGATCAGGTCTCCGGCGGCGAGGGCACCGAAACTGCCGTGTAGGGCGTCCATCGGGTGTAGGAAACCGAAGACCGGCCGCACACCGATAACAGGTGCGCCATCCGACGGTGACAGGTCGCGGTCGATGCGCCCGCGCCAAGAACTCCTCCAGCGCCTGCGCGACCACCGGTTTCAGCGACCGGCTTCAGCCACCGGGCTTCAGCGACCCCGGCATGAGCAGCAGCGACACCGATGGCACGGACGGCGGTTTCAGCAACCCCGGCGCTTAACTGATACCCCCCACGTTGTAGCGCAAGTCTTCGGCCGATCCGCGTTGGCCCGGCCGGTCGCGCCCCCTGTCACCTCAATACCTTTGGGACCCAGGAGGCGAGCTGCTCGTCGGCGAAGCCTAGGTACATGGGCGAACGCTCGGGTGCCGCACTTTTCGCTCGCCAGACGGAGGGGCAGAACGTCCTGTGCCGAATCTGTGCGCAAGTGGCGTACAGCGGAGAAAGGAAACCGCCGCGAGCAGGGAGAACTGTCCCTTAGGTGCCGCCCTACGAAGGCGGGAGCGCAGGGTCGAATCCTGTCAGGGGCGCTGAATCATTAGCCGAAATTTGGGCTTCGGACCAGCAGTGACACTCCCCCGAATTGTTGGGCAATCGACCGGCGCTGACCCGCCAATCCCTCGAGTGAGGCTCCGGAGTGCCGCAACTCGCACGGGTGCCAGGCGACCGAGGCCGCAGGTGCGGTCTTGCTGGAGCTTGACCCCGATATGGCCAGCGCGGCCCCTCAAGCCCTCTTGCCGACGGGTTGGAAGGCGTGCTTGAGCACGTACTTCCCGACACTGCGGCCGAGCACGACACCTGCCACGCTGGACCCCCGAGGATCGTGCCAGACTCGCCCCACAACCGCGCCTCGATGATCTCGGCTCGCAGATCGTTCGCCCGCGCGAAGTGTCGCGTCGGCATGGTGGGCACGATGGTGCTGGTAAACGTGATGTCGATGCGGTTGGTGCCGAGGACGCCGCTGAGAGACCTCCGCCATGGCAGACGTGCGGCAGCCGTGGCGGCTGGGTACTGGGATGGTTCGGGGTGGTGAGCGTTGGTGTCCAGGTGGGATCCTTCACCGTCGCCGGTTGCCGTCGTCCCTGCCTGCCGTGGCGATCGCGGTGACCGGTCGCCAGAAGCCGTAATGGTACTTGGCGTTGAAGCAGGCGATCTGGGTGTCGGCAGCGACGATGTTGCCCATCGCCAGCAGGCGCGCAGTCTGGACGAGATTCAGCACATGGTTGGTGGCGACATCCCGGAATGCGGTGTTGTACTGCCGGACGCCGTTGGTCGACCAGAACAGCGCGATGTCGGTCTGCTCCTGTGTTCGTGGGCTTCCGGTGGCCCGTCCCCAGGTCAGGATCTCGTTGTACTCCTCGACCCACTGCTGGCTGTCCAGTGCCGGTGGTGGCCCAGGCAGGAATCGGTCGGCATCCGGGATCACGAACGGGCGCACGTCTTTCAACCAGGGCGTCTGCGGAGGTAGGAACCCCGGTGGGGTGGGCTCCCAAAAGGCGAGCCCAGCCGAGGCGGGCGGTGTGTAGGGGGTGATGGTACCCACCGGTTGCCGCCCGTCGTCGGCACGTACGTCAATGATGTTCGCCGCGGCAGCGTCGCCCACCGCGATCCCATGGTCCTTGGGGGTGCCGTCCGAGATCAGGCCTAGCGACTCGGCGCGGAACGCGTCGAGTGCGCTGATCTGCGACGGGAAGTAGTGGGTCAGCGTTCGGTATGTCGCCTCGACGACCGCTGCGTCGGCCGACGCATCAGCGGGCGCGGCGACCTTCGCCGCGTACGGCCGGTAGCCGCCTTCGATCGAGGTGACGGCGTCGTAGACAGCCGTTTGGGCATACGCCATGTAGAGGAATCCCTCGTTTATGAACATGCCGGGCGTGTGTCGACAACCGTGTCTGGGCGATGGTGTTCCATTGCTGCGCAGCATTGCCCGGCGGGAGCGACACCACCGGCTGGCCGATGGCCACTGGCGCCGTGGACAGGCAGACGGCGGCCGCGACTGTCAGGACTGTCATGCTCGCGAGGCGGAAAGCTTCACCGGATCCCCCTTTGGTGCGTCGCCATGACCGGCAATCGGCCCGCACGCAACACCCTTTGCGAGCATATCGCATTCACTCCATCGAGGGGAGGTCCCGATCGTCACCAAGATCTGCGACCGGGAGAGGGAAGCCGCCCCTTTTACACCCCCGGGAGCCCGGTCGTAAAAATGCCTCAAATCATGCGGGCCGCGGGTTTCGACTTCACCCCGCGGAAAGGGACCTACCCGAGTCCTGGGCTGCACCTCCACGCGCCGCGCAGCGTCCTTGGACTCGTCGCGCGGCCCGAATCCGGATGGCATGGAAGAGTCGGCCCGAGGCGAAGCCGCCGCTGCTCGTCTGCCTCGGTAACTTGGAGTCTTGTGGGCGGCTACCTCGACAGACTCGACGAGTGGTTCCAACAGCACCAGGCACGTCTACAGGCCTTCGGGAAGGTCCATTACGAAGAGTCGCCTGATGATGGACGAGACAAAAAGGTCTGCCCGCCTCCTGGTGTCCAGTGAGACCGATGAGGTCGAGTTGGTGCTCTGGGAGTCTGGCGAAGCCGAGTTCAACTATGGGCAAGTGTCGGACGCATGTATGGAACATCAGGAGCTCGGCTCAGTCGCCGATCTGCGCCGATCTGCTGGCACGGTTGCACGAGATCGCCTCCAAGCTAGCTGGCTGAAGAAGTTCCGCGCCAGCCAACCGACCCTTGTCCTTGCTGAGACGCTGAGTGACCAAGTGCGTGACAATGGCGGCGGAATCGTCGGGACGTCCGTGGACACGCCGACACTCCGAGAGCCGTGCTATTGGAAATCCCAGGCCTGCCAGTCCTCGTTTGCAAGCAGGAGGTCCTGCTTGTCGAGCTGCTTGTCGAATTGCTTGACGACGCGGCCGCTGACCTGGCACTCCCGTGGACGCGGCTGGACGCTACCCCGCGTGAGTCCAGGGCGGCCTACGCGAGCTGCGCTCGCCTGATAAGGCAGAGGTCAGTCAGTTCACGCCGGGACTCGCCACTCGCGCCCGTCGCCTGCGACGGACGGTCGCCCGCTCTCGTACGCGGCGATTCGCATGTTGCGAGCCTCCGTGAAGGCCATCGAGCGTCTCATGTACTCGCGGTACTCCTCCGCGCTTGCGGCCGTAGGGGTTCCCCCGAGAAGTCGTCAAAATCCTTGAAGAATCGCACTGAATCGAAGTCTACGCCGACGAGGTCCTGCAGCAGAAAGTGCTCGACATACCCCCCGAAAGGTCCTCAAAAAGGTTGAAGAAGGCCCCGTGGATTGGCGAGCACCTCCCCGAGCGGACTGGCCGACCCCGCGTAGTGGCGGCGGATGCACTCAAGGGTGAGATCGAAGCGATCGCGGATCAGGGGGTGCATCCCGCGGCGCTGGTTGATTGTCTGCTGCTGTTTCCCGTCGACGTACGGATGCCGAACGGGAAGACCAGGTAGGCGCCGACCGTGCAAGCAAGGTCGTAGAACGCGATCTGCTCCTCCGACGGGATCGCCGCGAGAACGTCGAGCAAGGCTGATCGGCGAGACCCACCGCGTGTAAGTGTGCACGATGCTATCGCTGCTGAGCCAGAACTCGCCAAGGTCCGACGTGTGGTGCAGCCGTGCGTCGAGGTCGAACATCGCCCCACTCGGTAGCGGCTTCCCCCACAACTGTTGGTGATACCGGCGAAGGGTCGTGCTGTAACGGTCAGGGTCTCCGCCGCCCGCATCCATCCGGACATCGAAAGATGTATCGATCAGGGACGCGGTAACCACAGTCAAGGGTAAGGGCTCGATCCCGATCGGGCTCCGAGCGGGCCCCCGGACTCGTGCGAGCGCCTGGATCCTGGCGACCGCAAGTAGAGCGCGTGGCCCTCGCACCCGGGGTCGGTCCTAGCAGCGGCTACTCGACGCCGCGGCTCTCCCAGTCCCCGAAGCTTCCCTCAGGGCGAGATCCACTCGCGGCGGCCGTTGCAGGAGCGGCCCAATGCAACAGCGCCGGCGGTGGAAGGCGAGGAGAAGACAATGTCGCGGGTGAGTTGTGCCTGCGAGTTCTCGACGACGATCGCGCCGTCGCTGACAAGGCGTTCGTGCTGGGCGCGGTACGAGGCGTAAGCCTTAACGGTGCTGTCGGCCTT
>CAVRSH010000027.1:0-68077 GCA_963723815.1 uncultured Actinomycetota bacterium
TCGGGCGAGCCGTCATCGAACACGACTACCTGGCGAGCTGCCAGCCGTTGGATGCGGACCAGACCCGTCGACGCAGCGGAACCGAGGCCGATGCTCGGGCCCATCTGGTGCTCCGGCCGTACGTGCGCACCGCGGTTGAGCTCACCCTGGACGACCCGGCCGATCCCGTCCCGTACTGGCTGGTGTCCACCCGCCGTCCCGACCGGCTGGCCGAGGCGGTGGAACGCGCTCGGACCGCGGATCACCTAGGCTCGCCGCGTGAGTGAGGAGTCCCCGGGCACGGTCGAAGTCATGATCATGCAGCTCGATCCGGGAATCGAGCCTCCGACCTACGCCCACCCCGGCGACGCCGGCGCCGACCTGCGGACCACCGAGGACTTCGAGCTCCATCCGGGGGAGCGCCGGGTGGTCGGCACCGGCATCGCGGTCGCCCTGCCGGCCGGCTACGCCGCGTTCGTCCATCCGCGTTCGGGTCTCGCCGCCCGGCACGGCATCAGCATCGTCAACACCCCTGGCACCATGGACGCGGGGTATCGCGGGGAGATCGGGATCTGCCTGGTGAACACCGATCGCGAGGCCGCCGTGACGGTTCTCCCGCGGTGATCGGATCGCGCAACTCGTCGTCCAGCCGGTCAGCACGGCCCGCTTCGTCCCGGTCGCCGCGCTGGATGAGACAGCCCGCGGAATTGGCGGTTACGGGTCGACGGGCGGAATACTGGACAGTTCTGCAGCGCAAGCCCTACAGGGCAGAGTTCGACAGGGCAAGTTCAACAGGACGATCGAGAGTGACAGATATGAGTGGGCCGGGTGGGATCGGATGATCTTCGGACGGAAGAAGCGCAAGGGCGATGCCGCCGACGACGAGGCTGCGTCCGACGCCGAGGTGACGGACGCGACCGACGGGGGGGAACCGACCGACGCCGACGAGGCCACTGCTGACGACAGCGGCGGCGAGCTGGACCTGGCCGACCTCGACAGCCGCGACTGGCGCGGCGGCGGGCCGTACGACATCGCCGAGGTCGACGATGTCGAGAGCATCGAGAGCGGACCCCGGATCGACCTGGGCAGCATGATCCTCACCGGTGTGCCGGGTTCGGAGCTCCGGCTCCAGATCGCCGAGGACACCCAGCAGATCGTCTCGGCGATGTTGATCATCGAGACGATCGTCGAGGCACCGGCGGGCACCAAGGAGCGGGTGCAGTCCTACTCCTCGGCACTGGAACTCGGCGCGTACGCGGCTCCGCGCAGCGGTGGCCTCTGGACGGAGTTGCGCGAAGAGATCGCCGAAGGCGCCACCGAAGCCGGTGGCTCGGTGTCGCTCGCGGAGGGCCCGTTCGGGGTCGAGCTGCGTCGACTGGTGCCGGTGACCACCCCCGACGGTGAGGAGGGTTACCAGCCCTCCCGGATGTGGGTCGCCGAGGGACCGCGCTGGCTGCTTCGCGGCATCGTCTACGGTCAGGCGGCGATCGAGGAGGATCTCGATTCCCCGGTGGTCGCCGACGTGTTGTTCGCGTTCCGCCAGGTCATCATCCGCCGTGGCGACGAGGCCATGGCGCCCGGAGACCTGCTCCCGCTGACCATGCCGGCCGACCTGGTGTCCGACGAAGAATCCTGACCGACGAACGCGTGGACGGCGGTTGACGACCGTGCCATGCTGGGTGTGGAAGTGATATGCCAATGACCAAAGAGAACATGCTGCAGCGGGCGCTCCGACGCCTCGCTTCGTCGAACGCCGAACTGGAGTCCGAGGACCTGCAGAAGAACGTCCGCGACGAGGGCGCCGTGCCCATCCAGAGCTGTGAGGACCGCCAGCAGGTCAGCCTGACCGGGACGGTCTCGACGATCACCATCGCGCCACGCGCCGGCCATCCGGCCCTCGAGGTCCAGTTGCGGGACGGTTCGGGCTCGGTGACTCTGGTGTGGCTGGGACGCCGGCAGATCCCCGGGCATCGACCCGGGTCGCACGCTGAAGGTCTGGGGCCGGATCAGCTGCCACGAAGGAAAGCGACTCCTGTACAACCCGCGCTATGAGTTGATGCCGACCCCGGCTGCCTCGTGACGGCGGCTCCCCCCGAGCGCGAGTTCCAGTACGTCGAGGAATTCGTGCGGTATCAGCTGTCCCAATCCCTCGGCGGACTCCGCGGGATGCTCGAGTCGGCCGTGCCGTTCATCGGCTTCACCGTCGCCTGGGTCGCCACTCGACACCTCTATCTCTCCCTCGGCGTCGCCATCGGCACGGCCGTGATCCTGGCCGTGATCCGGCTGGCACAGCGGCAGTCGCTGAAGTACGTGGCGCAGGCGATCTTTCCGACCGCGATCGCTGCCCTGGTCGCGACCCGCACCGGCCGCGCCCAGGACATCTTCCTGCCCGGCATCCTCTACAACGGCGCGCTGGCGGTGCTCTCGCTGTTCACCGTGGCGATCCGCCGGCCTCTGGTGGGGTTCATCATCGGAGCCGCCGTCGGCGACCCGACCGGCTGGACCAAGGACCGCGGGCTGGTGAGGATGACCTCGAAGCTCACCTTGGTGCTGGCGGTGCCCTACATCACCCGGTTCGTGATCCAGCTGCCGCTCTTCCTCTCCGGTCAGGTCGTCTGGCTCGCCATCGCGAAGGTCGCGCTCGGCTGGCCGTTGCTGCTCGCCGCACTCGCGGTCATCGGGTTGATGCTCTCCAAGGGCAAGACCCCGATGGAGGGCTCCGGGCTGCAGACCTCGGCCCCACCGCACCCCGAGCCCGCCTGAACCGGCGCGCGGCGGATCTCGCGCGCTTTACACTTTCCTGGCGCTGTACCCAGGATGTTTCCTGGGTACAGTGCGAGATTCCCACGTTACGTGGGAATCCGACACCAGGCGGCGGGGGTCCTCCGACAGGCTCAGGACACGAATCTGCCTCGCGATGACAATCGGTGATGACTAGATCGCGACTTTGGGGGTGGCGGTCGTCGAGACGGCGATGGAGCCGCCACGCGGAGACAGCATCTGGGCAAGTTCCTTCTCATAGTCCTGGGCGGTGACGAACAGGAGTTCGTCGCCGGCTTCCAGTGAACCGTCGGTGTCCGGCGGTCGGGCGTGCCCGTCGCGGATGATGGCGACCAGCACCACGTCGCCCGGCCAGTGCTGATCGCCGATCCGGTGGCCGACGCACGGGCTGCTCGCCGGCAACGTCATCTCGACCAGGTTGGTCGCGCCCTCGTGGAAGGTCAGCAGCCGCACCAGGTCGCCGACGGTGACCGCCTCCTCGACCAGCGCCGACATCAGCCGAGGCGTGGAGACCGAGACGTCGACGCCCCAGACCTCGGTGAACAGCCACTCGTTCTTCGGGTGATTGACCCGGCCGACCGTACGCGGAACGCCGAACTCGGTCTTGGCCAGCAGCGACATCACCAGATTGGCCTTGTCGTCACCCGTGGCGGCGATCGCGACGTCGCAGGTGTCGAGTCCGGCCTCTTCGAGCGAGGAGAGCTCGCAGGCGTCGGCGAGCAGCCACTCGGCTTCGCTCAGGCTCTCGGACTTGATCGCCCGCGGATCCTTGTCGATCAGCAGGACCTCGTGACCGTTCTCCACCAACTCCGCGGCGATGGACCGGCCGACGTTGCCGGCCCCGGCAATGGCTACCCGCATCTCTGATCTCCCTTCGCGAGCATCTGGTTGCCGTTCATTCCGGCTTTGGCGGTTGGCTGAGGATCGCCTCGACCTCGGCGAGCCGCGCATCGGCGACCGCGGCGTAGATCAGGTCGCCGTCCTGGAAGACCGTGCTGCGCTTGGGTACCGTTCCGGCGCCGACCCGGAAGATGAACGGAATCCGGGCGTGCGTCGCCTCTTCGATCTGGTCGACGGTCCGACCGACCCAGCTGCGGTCGACGTGGACCTCCATCAGCCGAACCGATCCCGACGGATCGCGCCACTGCGGCTCCGAGCCAGCCGGCAGCAGCCGGCGCATCACCTGATCGGCGGTCCAGCGCACCGTCGCCACGGTCGGGATGCCGAGCCGCTCGTACACCTCGGCGCGGCCGGGGTCGTAGATCCGGGCGACCACGGTGTCGACACCGAAGGTCTCCCGCACCACTCGGGCCGACAGGATGTTGGAGTTGTCACCGCTGGAGACCGCGGCGAAGCCGTCGGCCTCCTCGATCCCGGCCTCGAGCAGCACCTCGCGATCGAAGCCGACGCCCTTGACCGTCTTGCCGGCGAAGTCGGGACCGAGGCGGCGGAAGGAGTCGACGTCGATGATCGATCACGGCGACGGTGTGGCCCCGCTTCTCGAGACTTCTCGCCAGGCTCGACCCGACGCGACCGCAGCCCATGATCACGATGTGCACGCCGCCGAGTCTAGTGAGACGGCAGCGTCTGTGTGTCCGGCGTCACTCGAGCGGTGAGGACGGAGCCAGTTGCCGCTGATGACAACTCCACTAGAGTCTCAAGATGTGGTGAATCTGTCCGACGTCGGCAAGCGGCTGTTGCTCGGCCGCAAGCTGCGGAGCACCCAGCTGGGGGAGACCCTGCTGCCCAAGCGGATCGCGCTGCCGGTGTTCGCGTCGGATGCGCTGTCCTCGGTCGCGTACGCGCCCGACGAGATCCTGCTGACGCTGTCGCTGGCCGGACTCGCGGCGTACTCCTACTCCTGGAAGATCGCCATCCTCGTTGCGGTCGTGATGCTGGTCGTCGTCGCGTCGTACCGGCAGAACGTGCACGCCTATCCATCCGGCGGCGGCGACTACGAGGTGGCCACGGTCAACCTCGGGCCGAACGCGGGACTCACCGTCGGGTCCGCCCTGCTCGTCGACTACGTGCTGACCGTGGCGGTGTCGATCTCCTCCGGAGTGGCGAACGCCAAGTCGATCTTCCCGATCCTCGACGGGCGCGAGGCCTATGTCGCGGCCGGTGCGGCGTTGATCTTGATGGCCTTGAATCTGCGCGGGGTCCGCGAATCCGGCACCTTCTTCGCGATTCCCACCTACTGCTTCATGTTCGGGATCCTGAGCATGGTGGTCTACGGACTGTTCAAGATCGAGGTCCTCGGTGAGCCGGTCGTGGTGCACAGTGCGCAGTACGGCATCGAGCCGGATCCGAAGTACGTGCCCTTCGCCGGATTCGCGATGATCGCCCTGCTGGCCCGGACCTTCTCCTCCGGCTGCGCGGCGCTGACCGGTGTCGAGGCGATCTCCAACGGCGTGCCGGCGTTCCGCAAGCCGAAGAGCAAGAACGCCGCAACCACGTTGTTGTTGCTCGGCACGATCTCGGTGTCGATGCTGCTCGGCGTCATCGCGCTGGCCAACCTCACGGGCCTGAAGCTGATCGACGCCGGCCGATCCCACTACACGCTCAACGGCCAACCGGTGGAGGTCGTCGAGCAGACGGCGGTCGGTCAACTGGCCAGTGCGGTGTTCGTCGACTTCAAGCCCGGCCTGTACTTCGTGGTCTTCTCCACCATGATCATCTTGTTCCTGGCGGCGAACACCGCGTTCAACGGATTTCCGGTGCTGGGGTCGATCCTGGCCCGGGACGGCTACCTGCCGCGGCAGTTGCACACCCGTGGCGACCGGCTCGCCTTCAGCAACGGGATCTTGGTGCTGGCCTTTCTGGCCATCGTGTTGATCCTGGCCTTCGACGCCGATGTCACCGCACTGATCCAGCTCTACGTGGTCGGCGTCTTCGTCTCCTTCACCGTCAGCCAGCTCGGCATGATGCGGCACTGGACCCGCCATCTCAAGACCGAGAAGAATCCCGCGGCCCGATCCCGGATGAAGCGATCCCGGGTGATCAACGCGGTCGGGCTCACCATGACCGGCACTGTGCTGGTCATCGTGCTGCTGTCGAAGTTCACCCAGGGTGCCTATATCGCCATCCTGGCGATGGCCGTGATCTTCGTGCTGATGAAGCTGATCCGCCGGCACTACGAGTCGGTGGCGCGAGAGACCGCGCTGGTCGACCGCGAGGACCGGACGTTGCCGAGCCGGGTGCATGCCATCGTGCTGGTCAGCAAACTGCACAAGCCGACGTTGCGGGCACTGGCCTTCGCCAAGGCGTCCCGACCAGCCGCCTCGAAGCGCTCACCGTGGACGTCGATGACGACGAGACCGAGAGGCTGGTCGCCCAGTGGGAGGACGCGGGCATCGGCATCCCGCTGAAGGTCGTCGCGTCGCCCTACCGTGAGGTGACGAACCCGATCATCGACTACGTCCGCAACATCCGGAGCGAGAGTCCGCGGGACGTGGTGACCGTCTACATCCCGGAGTACGTCGTCGGGCACTGGTGGGAGCAGATCCTGCACAACCAGAGCGCGTTGCGGCTGAAGGGCCGACTGCTGTTCACCCCGGGCGTGATGGTCACCTCGGTGCCTTACCACCTGGCGTCCTCCGGCAAGGCCGAGGAGCGGATCGAACGAGAGACGGCCAACGAGAACGCCCGCCGACGCGCGCTCCGTGACAACTGACAGCAACCAGAACATCGGTCCGGTCGAGGTCGGGCCGATCGCGCACGGCGGGCACTGCGTGGCTCGCCATGGCGGCCGGGTGATCTTCGTCCGGCACGCGCTGCCGGGTGAGCGGGTGATGATCACCATCACCGACAACAGTCATGATCGCTTCTGGCGCGCCGATGCGGTCGAGATCCTGGTCGCCCAGCCCGGATCGGGTCGAGCCGCGCTGCGCCATCTCCGGTCCGGGACTCTGCGGCGGCTGCGACTTCCAGCATGTTGATCTTGCTGCCCAGAGAAGGCTGAAACAGCAGGTGGTGGCCGAGCAGTTGCAGCGACTGGCCGGTATCACCTGGCCTGGAGAGGTGGAACAGGTTCCGGATGTCAAGGGGGAGGTAACGGGGCTGGACTGGCGAACGCGGATGCGCTACCAGGTCGACGATCAGGGCCGGGCCGGGCTTCGGGTACACCGGTCGCACGAGGTGATCGCGTTGCCGCCCGAGGGATGCCCGATCGCCGATCCGCGGTACGCCGGAGGTGGCCGGGCGGACTGGACGCCGGGGGCCGAGCTGATCGCCGCCGCGACCTCGACCGGCAGACGGCACTCTTCGAGGCCCGGTCCGCACGAAACCAGCCGCCGTTGGCCGAACGGGCCGCCGGTCGTGACTGGAGGGTCGCGGCCAACGGATTCTGGCAGGTCCATCCGGCCGCCGCCCAGACCTTGGTGGACGCCGTCATCGGCGGGCTGGATCCACAACCGGCCGAGCGGGCGTTCGACCTCTATTGCGGTGTCGGCCTGTTCGCCGGTGCACTGGCCGACGCCGGCTGCCAGGTCTGGGGGATCGAGTCCAGTCGCCCGGCGATCCGCGATGCCCGGCACAACCTGCGCGACGTCGCCGACCGGGTCAGGCTGACGGTCGATCGAGTGGATCGGTTCATCGCCCAACTGCCGCGCCGGGTCGATCTCGTCGTACTGGATCCGCCGCGCTCAGGCGCCGGCCGAGCGGTCATCACCCAGCTCACGGCGCGCCGGCCGCGGGCGATCGCGTACGTGGCCTGTGACCCGGCGGCACTGGCACGCGATCTCGGCACCGCTCGGGACCAGGGCTACCAGCCGATCAGCATCCGGGCCTTCGATCTCTTTCCGATGACCCACCACATCGAGTGCGTGGCGATCCTCATCCCAGCCGTCAGTGAGGTAACCCTTCCCTAGCGTCGGTTCGATCCATGCGGGAGGCTAGGCAAGGAACCGGGAACGTCCCGAAGCAGCTCACGTCGTCATGGCTGTAGTATCTTGATGTCAAGATAGTTGGACAGCTAGAACCCAAGGGAGTGCTCATGAGTGTCAACAGTTTTGGTGCGAAGTCGACCTTGTCGGTCGGGGATGTGTCGTACGAGATCTTCCGGCTTGATGCCGTCGAGGGATCCGAATTGTTGCCGTACAGCTTGAAGATCCTGCTGGAGAACCTGCTGCGGACCGAGGACGGCGCGAACATCACCGCCGACGACATCCGCGCGCTGGCCGGCTGGGACGCGAATGCCGATCCGAGCAAGGAGATCCAGTTCACGCCGGCCCGGGTGATCATGCAGGACTTCACCGGCGTGCCGTGTGTCGTCGACCTGGCCACCATGCGTGAGGCGATGGCCGACATGGGTGGGGACCCGGCCAAGATCAATCCGTTGGCGCCGGCCGAGATGGTGATCGACCACTCGGTGATCGCCGACGTCTTCGGCACCGCCGACTCGTTCGTCCGCAACGTAGAGATCGAGTACGGGCGCAACCGGGAGCGCTATCAGTTCCTGCGCTGGGGCCAGACCGCGTTCGACGACTTCAAGGTGGTGCCGCCGGGCACCGGCATCGTGCATCAGGTCAACATCGAGCATCTGGCCCGGGTGATCTTCCCGCGCGAGATCGCCAAGCTGATGGACTGGAGACCTACGCCTATCCGGACACCTGTGTGGGCACCGACTCGCACACCACGATGGTCAACGGTCTCGGCGTGGTGGGCTGGGGCGTCGGCGGGATCGAGGCGGAGGCGGCGATGCTCGGCCAGCCGGTGTCGATGCTCATCCCGCGGGTCGTCGGCTTCAAGTTGTCCGGCGCGATGCCCGAGGGTGCGACCGCGACCGACCTGGTGTTGACCATCACCGAGATGCTGCGGCAGCACAAGGTGGTGGGCAAGTTCGTGGAGTTCTACGGGCCGGGGGTGTCCCAGGTGCCGCTGGCCAACCGGGCGACGATCGGCAACATGAGCCCGGAGTACGGCTCGACGATCGCGGTGTTCCCGATCGACTCCAAGACCACCGAGTATCTGCGGCTGACCGGCCGCAGTGAGGCCCAGATCGCGCTGGTCGAGACCTACGCCAAGGAGCAGGGTCTGTGGCACGACGACGAGCGCGAGGCCAAGTACTCCGAGTACCTCGAACTCGATCTGGCCACCGTGGTCCCGAGCATCGCCGGGCCCAAGCGGCCGCAGGACCGGGTGATCCTGGCCCACGCCAAGCAGGGCTTCCGCGAGGCGCTGCGCGACTACGTCGACCACGAGGAGATCAACGGCTACGACGAGTCGGTCGACGAGTCGTTCCCGGCCTCGGACTCACCCAGTCATGCCTCCGGCAACGGCTCGTCGGAGCCGCACGAGTACGGGGAGGGTGTGCCGGCCGACATCGGCCGGCCGAGTGCGAAGACCCAGGTGAAACTCGCCGACGGCACCGAGTTCGAGATCGATCATGGTGCGGTCACCATCGCCGCCATCACCTCGTGCACGAACACCTCCAACCCGAGTGTGATGATCGGCGCCGCTCTGGTGGCCAAGAAGGCCGTGGAGAGGGGCCTGTCCCGCAAGCCGTGGGTGAAGACCACCCTGGCGCCGGGGTCGAAGGTGGTCAGCGACTACTACGACCGGTCCGGGCTGACGCCGTACCTGGACAAGATGGGGTTCAACCTGGTCGGCTACGGCTGCACGACCTGCATCGGCAACTCCGGGCCGCTGATCCCCGAGGTCAGCGCGGCGGTCCAGGAAAATGATCTTGCTGTGGTGTCGGTGCTGTCCGGCAACCGGAACTTCGAGGGTCGGATCAACCCCGACATCAAGATGAACTACCTGGCGTCCCCGCCGCTGGTCGTCGCGTACGCGATCGCGGGCACGATGGACATCGATCTGGTCAACGACTCGCTCGGCACCGACGAGCAGGGCAACGACGTCCACCTGAAGGACATCTGGCCGACCGAGGCCGAGATCGACGAGATCGTCGCCTCGGCGATCGGTGCGGAGATGTTCACCGACTCCTACGCCGACGTCTTCGCCGGTGATCAACAGTGGCAGTCGCTGCCGACGCCGGAGGGTGAGATCTTCGAGTGGGACCCGGAGTCGACCTATGTCCGCAAACCTCCTTATTTCGACGGGATGCCGGCCGATCCGGTCCCGGTGACCGACATCTCGGGCGCTCGCGTACTGCTCAAGCTCGGCGACTCGATCACCACCGACCACATCTCGCCGGCCGGCTCGATCAAGGCCGACGCGCCCGCCGGAAAGTACCTTTCCGATCATGGTGTGGACCGGAAGGACTTCAACTCCTACGGTTCGCGGCGCGGCAACCACGAGGTGATGATCAGAGGCACGTTCGCCAACATCCGGCTGCGCAACCAGTTGGCGCCGGGCACCGAGGGCGGCTTCACCCGCGACTTCACCGCCGACGACGCTCCGGTGACCAGCGTGTACGAGGCCTCCGAGCACTACATCTCGGCCGGTATCCCGTTGGTGATCTTGTCCGGCAAGGAGTACGGCTCGGGATCGTCGCGCGACTGGGCGGCCAAGGGCACCGCGCTGCTGGGCGTCAAGGCCGTGATCGCCGAGTCCTACGAGCGGATCCACCGGTCGAACCTGATCGGCATGGGCGTTCTTCCGCTGCAGTTCCCGGAGGGTCAGACCGCCGAATCGCTCGGGCTGACCGGCGAGGAGACCTTCGACATCAGCGGGGTCACCGAGCTCAACGAGGGCCGGACGCCGAAGACCGTCAAGGTGAACGCCGGTGACGTCAGCTTCGACGCCGTCGTTCGGATCGACACTCCAGGGGAAGCCGACTACTACCGCAACGGCGGCATCATGCAGTACGTGCTGCGGAGCCTGCTGAAGGATTAGTGGTCAGCGTGACTCGTAGCAAGAAGCGCGTTCTCATCATCACGGCGCTCGTGTTGGGCGCAGTCGTCGTGACGGAGCTGCGGAAGAGTCCGGACGAACGTACCTGGCACGGCAAGCTCGCCGGCGTCGTGCCGTACGATCTCCGGCCGCCCACCCTGGAGCGGGTGCGCTCGACCGCTCTGGAACCCAGACGATCCGCACATTCTCGTGCCGCATGCGTTCGGGGTCGGGTGGAGCATCAACGCCGCGGCGCTGGTTCGACGGCTGACCGGCTGAGGGCCGGTGGCTCGTCGGATCAGCGATGGGCTTGCTCGTACGCCAGCCGCTGCTGCAGCAGCCGAGCAAGCCGATTCATCTGCCTGACGTGGGCCGAGTCGCCGTCGCTCTGCCGGACGGCCGGACCGACGGCGTCGGTGATGATCGCCACGGCGTACCCGTCGACGATGCCCATCTGCCGGGTGACGGTGTCGGCGCGCAGCCAGCCGCCCTTCCAGGCGGTCGCGCCGATCGTTCCGAGACCCCAGGAATGGGCCTCGACCGGGTGCATAGATTCCAGGAGGTAGGCGCTGGCGGCGCGCGATACGACCTTCCCGGCGTCGAGGGCCGCCATGAAGCGCACCTGCTCGGGGATGCTCCGCGGCATCAGTGCCCTCGTATCGGTCGGGCGCCACGGTCGTGGTGTCACCGATCGCGCGCAGCACCGCGCGCAGGGCGGCGCTGGTCCAGGCTCCGGCTCGATTCATCGGCGGGATCAGCACTCGGGACTTCGCTTCCAGCGGCCGTGATCGGCGGCACCCGCTGGTCCCTGCAGTATGGCTGGTCAGGACCACGCGAGGGGTGACAGGCTGGCGTCGTGCAGTCCGGACCTGAGTCGGTGACCGTGCGGCCGCGCCGTCCTGTCCCAAGAAGATGATCTTCGGGCCGTGCGGGGGCGTACGCGCCGACGGCTCGTGCGAGATGGCGCCGCGGCCCTGCGTCTTCGTCGGTCTGGTCGATCAGGAGCCGGCGTCGTGGGCCACGGCGACCCGAGTGCCGGCGCCGGCCCCGCTGGTCCTCACCGACCTGAGCACCCCGGCCGCGGACGCGGCCACGCTGACGGCGACGGCCGCGGATACTCGCGCCGAGTTGCGATGCGGTGCTGGTCGGTGATC
Organism: uncultured Actinomycetota bacterium; assembly: GCA_963723815.1. GTDB lineage: Bacteria > Actinomycetota > Actinomycetes > Propionibacteriales > Propionibacteriaceae > Microlunatus. The sequence goes on from CAVRSH010000027.1 coordinate 11,709, forward strand.
ACCAAGATCGTCCGGACTTCCCTCCGAGCCTGTTGGCCCGGCTGATCTCCGACTGCGGCGTGCGTCCCTGGGTGACCCTCGCGTGCCGCGACCGGAACCGGATCGTCCTGGAGCAGGAGTTGCACGGACTCGGCTACGACGCTCTTGCGACGGTGCTGTGCGTGACCGGGGACGGACGAGCGTTCGACGTACGCCCCGACATCACCCAGGTGTTCGACCTGGACGGTACCCGCCTGGCTGCTCTGGCGACCTCCATGGGGCTGCCGGTGGCCGTCGCGGAGTCCCCGAACGCGCCCCCGGTCGACCTCCGGCCGGCTCGACTCGTCCAGAAGCAGCGGGCCGGAGCGGGCATCGCCGTACTCAACCATGTGCGGTACGCGGCCGACATCGGACGGTTCCTGACGGCGGCCCGATCGTTCGGGCTCAGCATCCCGGTCATCGCCTCGGTCACCGTCTTCACCGATGCACGGTCTGCCGCGGTACTCACCGCGCTGCCGGGGCTGGAGATCGATCCGGCCGTCGTCGAGGCCGTCGTCGCCGCGCCCGACCCCGTCGCGGCCGGGATCAACATGGCGCTGGCCGAAGCCCGCAGCCTGCTTGCCATCGACGGGGTGGCCGGGGTCAACCTCTCGGGTATGGCGTCGGCCCGCGGGACCGCGCACGCCGCTGAGGTCCAGGCCGAGATCGGCCACCGGATCCACACGGAGGTCGGCGGGTGAACGAGGCGCCATGTCGGCGGAGTTCGACACCGTCGCGGCCTGGACGGCCGAGGCCGCGGTGGACATCGGGCCCGAATACTTCCTGCCGGCCGCGTGCCGGGGGAGTGCGAGCCCCGGCGCCTTGCGTTGGCTGCTCGAGCGGCTGGACCCGCGGCCTGGCACGCGAATGCTGGATTGCGGTGCCGTGTGGGGGGTCCGGCCGCCTTCGCCGCAGCCGAGGTCGGGGTGACGCCGGTGCTGTCGGAGCCCGAGCCCGGGGCGTGTCGCGCCGCGCGCCGGCTGTTCGGGCTCCGGTCGTGCAGGCCGAGTCGGCGTTGCCGTTCGCTTCTGGTGCCTTCGACGTGGTCTGGAGTCTCGGCGTGCTGTGCACCGTCGCGGACCAGAGCGCGTTCCTGGCCGAACTGCGCCGGGTGCTGGCGCCGACGGTCTCCTCGGCCTGCTCGTCTTCGTCGCCGAAGGTCAGCCCACTACCGGACCAGCCCTCGGGCAACAACTTCCCGACCGAGGACGCGCTGAGGAGGCTGCTCGCGGCGGCCCGGTTCACCGTGGTCGACAGCGCGGCGAGCGCGGACTTCGCCGAACCTCCGGGCTACTGGCGCGAACAGGCCGATGCGGTCGAGGCGGAAGCTCGAGCGTCGGCACCATGATCATCCGGCCTGGCAGACCGCGACCCGGCAGTCGAAGATCATCGGCAAGCTGCTCGCCGACGGCGACCTTGCCGGCGTGGTGATCGTGGCCGGGTCCTAGTGCTGTGCTAGCTGCCCGATTCACACCTGCTCGTGCGGGCACCACCAGGTCGTTCGGCCGCCGGCGGTCGCCCGGCTCGGCATCGGAACCGCAGCGCGGGCAGTGACGCCCGGCCTTGCGGAAGTCGATAATGGTTCCGGTGTGCAGAGCCGCCCTTAAGTCGAATCGCACCGAGCCGCACGGCTCGACACTGTACCGCCTCGTGCAGCACCGGTCAAGTGCGGCGTCGACGGTCGCCCAGGTCAGCCGGCACCAGCGCGGGCAGTGGCGCCCGGACTTGCGGAAGTCGATCATGGTCCCGGTGTGCGATCCGCCCTTGTCGATCGCTGATCGCAATGCATCCTGCACGGCCTCATGCAAGATCATCAACTCGGTGCGGCTCAGGTCACCGCTGGTCGGCGCGGTGAGATCCGGGCTTGCCAGAGGATCTCGTCGGCCAGCAGGTTGCCCACACCCGCGATCACCGACTGGTCGAGCAGTCCGGGCCTTGACCGGCGCGCGCGAGCCACCGACCCGCTCGGCGAACTCGGCAGCGGACACCAGCCCGGCATCCGGACCAAGATCATCGAGATTCGGGTCCAGGCGTACCCGGCCGAGGCGCCGGGGGTCGAACAGCCGCAGCGTCCCGCCGTCCGCGTAGGTGATCATGAACCGATCCCAGCGGGTCAGATCCTTGCCGGTCGCCGCCAGCCGGTCATAGCGACCGTTCATCCAGTCGCCACCCTCGGTCAGCGGAGCGCCCGGGGCGGTGATCAAGATGTGCCCGCTCATCCCCAGGTGCAGACCGAGCACCGGCCCCGGCGTCCGCGATCGGCGCACGCCGGACGTCTCGCACCAGATCGTCTTGCCCCGCCGGAACGCCCCGGTCAGCGTCCGTCCGATCAGTGCGTCACGGATCTCACCGGGGGCATGCGGCCGGCACACGTACGTGTCGTAGTCGTCCACCGTCGGTGATCCGCCGGCCGAGCCCGGCTCGTTCGATCGCCGAGCGCGCCGTCTCGACCTCGGGCAGCTCGGGCACGTCGGTCAGTCTGCCATCGCCGTCCGGTCAGCCGGTCGCGGCCAGCTCCGCCGCGATCCGGGCCGCATAGGCCTCCATCTCTCCGTCGGCATAGGTCGTCCGGGGCCAGAAGAACCCACGCAGGCCGTCGCCCTTGGTCCGCGGCACGACGTGCACGTGCAGATGGGGCACGGACTGGCTGACCACGTTGTTCATCGCGACGAACGTCCCCTGTGCGCCCAGCGCCGCACCGATGGCGGTCGCGACGCCGCTGAGCCGTGGTGAGCAGCGGCACCATCAACTCGGTCGGCAGATCGAGCAGCGTGTCGACATGACGGGCGGGGGCCACCAGCACATGTCCCTTGAACACCGGTCGGTGGTCGAGGAACGCGATCGTCTCGTCGGTGCGCGCCACGATCGCCGCGTCGGTCTCACCACGGACGATCTGGCAGAAGATGTCGCTCACCCGCCAGACACTAACGCGCCTCTCGACTTATCGAATACACATACGATAATGATGCCGGTATGACAGTGGCCTTCACCCCACCGGGCTGGCCCGCGCAGGTCCGGGCGCCGGGCGCGCCGGACTGGGAGCGGACGGCCATCGCGTTCCTGCTGGACTGCTCGCCGCCGGACTTCCGGGCGTACCGGGTACTCCGCAACCACCCGGTGGTCCTGGCGCGGTTCGCGGCGCAGTTCGTCAACGGGCAGAGCCGGTCCGCTGAGGAGGGTCTGGCCGAGGTACGCACCAGCCTGAGCGATTGCGTGGACCCACCGGTGATCGAGGCAGCCGCCGAGGTCTGGCTGGAACAGGCCGCGCGGCTGGCCCGCACCAAGCGGGCCGTCGGGCTGGTCGAGGCGGCCCTTCGCGGCACGGAGTTCACCCCGAAGCTGTGACCGACGGCTCGCTTCGCTGTACCGTCGCGGTTCGGCACACCCCGTAAACTCCTGGGCATGTCGCTTTCCTCGACCGGTCTGCTGCACACCATCGACGGACCCGAGGATCTGCGGGGCCTCTCCGCCGACGAACTGCAGCAGCTCAGCACCGAGATCCGGGCCTTCCTGATCGACCAGGTCAGCCAGACCGGCGGGCACCTCGGGCCGAATCTCGGCGTGGTCGAGCTGACCATCGCCCTCCATCGCGTCTTCGACTCGCCAACCGATCCGATCATCTTCGACACGGGCCACCAGAGCTACGTGCACAAGATCCTGACCGGGCGGAAGAACCGGTTCGGCACGCTGCGGCAGCGACACGGACTGTCGGGCTATCCGAACCGAGCCGAGTCCGAACACGACTGGGTCGAGAATTCACACGCCTCGACCGCGCTGTCCTACGCCGACGGCCTGGCCAAGGCCATCCGCCAGCAGGGACGACCCGGCACCGTGGTCGCCTTCGTCGGCGACGGTTCGCTGACCGGCGGAATGGCCTGGGAGGCCCTCAACAACATCGCCGGCAGCACCGACCTGCCGCTGGTCATCCTGGTCAACGACAACGGCCGCTCCTACACCCCGACGGTGGGCGGGCTGGCCAAGCACCTGACCGGGCTGCGGACCAACCCGCGGTACGAGCAGATCCTCGACGTGATCAAGCGGAGTGTCAGCCGCGCTCCGCTGATCGGCAGCACCGCGTACGACCTGCTGCACGGGATCAAGATCGGTCTGAAGGACGTCCTCGCCCCGCAGGGCATGTTCTCGGATCTGGGCATGAAGTACGTCGGCCCGATCGACGGCCACGACATCGCCGCGGTCGAGCGGGCGCTGGACCAGGCCAAGCAGTTCGGCGGCCCGGTGCTGGTGCACTGCCTGACCCGCAAGGGCAACGGGTTCAAGGCCGCCGAGGACCACGAGGAGGATCGTTTCCACGCCGTCGGCAAGATCGATGCGGCGACGGGCGCCCCGCTGGGCACGGTGAGCGGCCAGAGCTGGACCGACGTGTTCTCCGAGGAACTGCTGCGACTCGGCGGCCTCGACCAGCGGGTGGTCGCGATCACGGCGGCGATGCTCTATCCCACCGGGCTGTACCGGTTCGCCAAGGCCTTTCCCGGACCGCTGCTTCGATGTCGGAATCGCCGAGCAGCACGCCGTGACCTCGGCCGCCGGGCTGGCGATGGGCGGTCTGCACCCGGTGGTCGCGGTTTATGCCACCTTCCTGAACCGGGCCTTCGACCAGTTGCTCCTCGACGTCGCGATGCACAAGTGCGGGGTGACGTTCGTGCTCGATCGCGCGGGTGTCACCGGTCCGGACGGGGCGAGCCATCACGGCATGTGGGACATGTCGATCACCCAGTTGGTGCCCGGTCTGCACCTCGCGGCTCCTCGCGACGCGACGCGGCTGCGCGAGGCGCTGGCCCGATCGCTGCAGATCGACGACGCGCCCACCGTTCTGCGCTTCTCCAAGGAGCAGGTGCCGGCCGACCTCGACGCCGTCGATCAGGTCGACGGCGTCGACGTGCTGCTCCGGACCGAACAGCCGCGAGTGCTGGTGGTCGCGTTCGGCCAGTTCGCGGGAACCGGCGTGGCGGTCGGGCAGCGGCTGTCCGATCAGGGGATCGGCGTCACGGTTGTCGACCCGGTGTGGGCGCTGCCGGTCAATCCGGCGCTGCTCGGTCTCGCCGCCGATCACGAACTCGTGATCACCATCGAGGACAACGGCGTGGTCGGCGGCTGCGGTGCCCGGCTGGCTCAGGAACTGAGTTTCGCGAAGGTCGCGACACCGATCAGGGAGTTCGGCATCCCGCAGGAGTTCCTCGAGCACGGCAGCCGCGGCGAATTGCTGGCCGAGATCGGATCTGACCCCACAGGACATCGCGCGGTACGCCGTTGAGGCGATCGCCGGATGGACGACCGGCTCGAGCAGCCTAGGCCGGAGACGCTACCCCCGGGGGCAGGAACCGACGGCCGAGCACCTGCTCCGATACCCCTTCCCGATCCAGGTACGGGGTGATCCCACCCAGGTGGAAGGGCCAGCCGGCGCCCAGGATCAAGCAGAGGTCGATGTCCATCGGCGATGCGACCACCCCTTCAGCGAGCATCAGACCGATCTCCTCGGCCAGCCCCCGCAGGGTACGCTCGCGGATCTGCTCGGCCGTGCTCGGCCGGTCGCCGGAGTTCATCAACGCCTGCGTCGCCTCGGACACGTAAGGTTCGCCGTCGGCGGTCCAGTCGTAGACACCCGGCCGGTTGCCGCGACGATCGCCTGCAGGCCTGGGGAGACCGGGAACCGGTCGCCGAAGGTCGCGTGCAGGCTCTCGCCGACGTGCAGCGCGACGGCCGGACCGACTAGTTGCAGCAGCACGTACGGCGGCATCGGCAGGCCGAGCGGCCGCATCGCCTCGTCGGCGATCGGGATCGGGGTGCCCTCGTCGACCGCCGCGAAGATCTCGGCCAGCATCCGCAACAAGATCCGGTTGACCACGAAGCCCGTCGCGTCCTTGACCAGCACCGCATTCTTCTTGGTGATCTTGGCCAGGCTGAGTGCGGTGGCGACCGCGGCGTCGCTGGTGGACGCGGTGCGCACCACTTCGACCAAGGGCATCACGGCCACCGGATTGAAGAAGTGGAATCCCAACAGCCGTTCGGGGTGGACAAGATCAACAGCCATCTCCGCGACCGACAACGATGAGGTGTTGGTGGCCAGGACACAGCCCTGACTGACGTGCTTCTCCAGATCGGCGAACACCTGCTTCTTGATCGAGATCTCCTCGAAGACGGCCTCGACCACGAAATCGCAGTCGCGGTAGTCGACGAGATCGGTGGTGCCGGAGATCAGTCCGCGCATCCGGTTGGCCCGGTCCGGTGACATGCGCTTCTTGGCCAGCAGCTTGTCGATCTCGGCGTCGACATAGCCGAGGCCGCGATCCACCCGCTCCTGATCAAGATCACTGATCACCACCGGCACCTTGGCCTGGCGCAGGAAAAGCAACGCCAGTTGGCTTGCCATCAGCCCGGCTCCGACAACACCGATCTTGGTGATCGGCTGGCCGAGTCCCGGATCGGGCGCCCCGGCGGGACGGCGAGCCCGTTTGCGGACGAGCTCGAAGGCGTACAGGCTCGCCCGCAACTCGGGCCCCATGATCAGGTCGGCCAAGGCCTCGTCCTCGGCCGCGTACGCGTCGGCTCGATCGGCGGTCTTGGCGGCCGCCATCAACTGCAGGGCTCGGTAGGGTCCCGGTGAGGCGCCGGAGATCTTGCCGTCGGCGAACGCCCGTCCGCGAGCCAGAGCCGCATCCCACGCCTCGCCCCGGTCGATCTCGGGGCGCGTGACGCTCAGTCCGCCGGACACGATCTGGCCGGCCCAGTCCAACGAGCGCTCCAGGAAGTCGGCGGCGTCGAACAGCGCGTCGGCGAGGCCGAGTTCGTAGACCTGTTTGCCGTTCAGCATCTTGTTCTGGGACAGGGAATTCTCGATGATCACCTGGACCGCACGGTCGGCACCGAGCAGGTTCGGCAGCAGAAAAGCGCCGCCCCAGGCCGGGAACATGCCGAGGAAGCATTCCGGCAGGGCGATGCCCGCGGCGGCCCCCGACACCGTGCGGTAATCGCAGTGCAGGGTCACCTCGAGCCCGCCGCCCAGCGCCATGCCGTTGATGAACGCGAAGGTGGGCACCCGCGCACCGTGCAGCTTGTCGAAGACGGCATGCCCGATCCGGGCGATGGCCAGAGCCTGCTCGCGTTCGGTGATCTTGGACAGCCCGCTGAGGTCGGCGCCGGCGGCGAGGATGAACGGCTTGCCGGTGACGGCGATCGCCGAGATGTCGTCCCGGGCCAGGGCCGTGTCGATCGCCGCCCCGAGCTCGCCGAGACCGCGCGGCCCCAGGGTGTTGGGCCGGGAATGATCATGACCGTTGTCCAGCGTGATCAACACCGCGGTTGACCCGGCGTGCGGAAGCCTGATGTCGCGGCTCAGCGCATGCGTCACCACCTCGCCGTCGGCGGTCTGCGCGGCCAGCTCGACCAGCGCGGTCAGCTCCTCGGGCCTCACTTCGCCGCCCCCTTCACCGAGTTGTCAGATGCTCCGCTCGCTATAGCAGCCTGAGAGTCTGACAAGTCGGCGGCCGAATAGCGAGGGTTCTCCCAGATGACGGTGCCGCCCATGCCGAGGCCGATGCACATGGTGGTCAGCCCGTAGCGGACGTCGGGATGTTCGCGGAAGGTCCGGGCCAGCTGAATCATCAGCCGCACGCCGGAACTGGCCAGTGGGTGGCCCAGGGCGATGGCCCCGCCGTACGGGTTGACCCGCCGATCATCGGCGGCGATCCCGAAATGATCAAGGAACGCCAGCACCTGGACCGCGAAGGCCTCGTTGATCTCAACGGCGCCAACATCATCGATGGTCAGCCCGGCTTTGCCCAGAGCCTTCTCGGTGGAGGGGATCGGGCCGACCCCCATCACCGCCGGATCGACGCCGGCGAAGGCGAAGGAAACCAGCCGCATGGCGATCGGCAGTCCGAGCTCCGTGGCCACCTCCTCGGCGGCGACGAGGCACGCCGTGGCGCCGTCGTTGAGACCGGCCGCGTTGCCGGCCGTCACCCGGCCGTGGGCCCGGAACGGCGTCTTGAGCTGGGCGAGGGCGGTCACCGTGGTGCCGGGCCGCGGCGGCTCGTCGGCGGTCGCCAGGCCCCAGCCGAGTTCGACGCTCCGCGTGGCCACCGGCACCAGGGACTCCTGGATCGCCCCGTCGGCGTAGGCCTGCTGCACCCGGTCCTGGCTGAGCACCGCGTACGCGTCGGCTCGCTCGCGGGTGATCTCCGGGAAGCGGTCATGCAGGTTCTCCGCTGTGGCGCCCATCATCAGTGACGACTCGTCCACCAGTCGCTCGGAGACGAACCGGGGGTTGGGATCGACGCCGGCCCCCATCGGGTGGTGGCCCATGTGCTCCACCCCGCCGGCGACCGCCACGTCGTACGCGCCGAACGCGATGCCGGACGCGACCGTGGTCACCGCGGTCATCGCCCCCGCGCACATCCGGTCGATGGCGTAGCCCGGAACCGTGCGGGGGAGTCCGGCGAGCAACGCCGCCGTGCGACCGATCGTCAATCCCTGGTCGCCGGTCTGCGTCGTCGCGGCGATCGCCACGTCATCGATCCGGTCCGGCGGCAACTCCGGGTGGCGGCGCAACAACTCCCGGATGCAGTTGACCACCAGATCGTCCGCCCTGGTCTCGGCGTACATCGAACCGGCCTTGCCGAAAGGGGTGCGGACGCCGTCGACGAAGACGACATCGCGAAGTTCACGAGGCATGACCGTATATTACTCACGAGTAACAACGGCGAGCCGGGCGATCGGCTAGTCCGGTGGCGGGCTGAGCAGGGGAGTGATCTCCGCAACGGTGAGTTTCCGCTGCCACGGCCGCGCCCCGTAGTCCTCGAGCGCCTGGTCGACGCTCTCCTCGGTCGAGGGGGCCGGCGGTCGCCAGACCAGGCGTCGGACGTAGTCGGGGGTGAGCAGATTCTCCAGCGGCAGGCCGTTCTCGACGGCGATCGACGTCAGCACCTCACGGACGGCCGCCAGCCGGGCCGCGGCCACCGGGTCCTTGGCCGCCCAGAGTCGCGCCTGGGGCGGGCCGTCGTTGGGTAGGTGCATGGCCGGCAGTTGGGCGTCCGGGATCTGGGCTGCGACCTCGAGCGCGGCGAGCCAGTCGGACTCATAGCGCCGCGCCTGACGACGGGAGAAGGCGGGGATCTGCCGCATCGCCACTCGGCCGGGGCTCGGCTGCCCGGCAAGCTCACTGATCGCGACGTCCGGCAGGATCTTGCCGGGCGCCCGGTCAAGACGCTGGGCGATCTCGTCTCGGGCGTACCAGAGTTGGGCGACCATGGCCAGTCCGCGGCGATTGCGGATCCGATGGATTCCGGAGGTACGCCGCCACGGGTCCTGCCGCGGCTCGGTCGGGGTGCCGGCGCCGGCCGCCAGAGCGGCGAATTCCTCCTGGGCCCACTCCCACTTCCCGGCCTCGTGCAGCTGGGTCGCGAGCCGGTCGCGCAGCTCGATCAGCAGTTCGACGTCGAGCGCGGCGTAGGTCAGCCATTCCGGCGGCAGCGGCCGGGTCGACCAGTCCGACGCCGAGTGCTCCTTCAGCAGCCGGACGCCGAACAGCTCCTCGATCATCGTGCCCAGGGCGACGCGGGGATAGCCGAGCAGCCGGCCGGCCAGTTCGGTGTCGAACAGGGTCCGCGGCCGGAGACCGATCTCGTACATGCAGCTGAGGTCCTGGCTGGCCGCGTGGATGATCCACTCGGCGTCGATGATCGCCTCGCCGAGCTCGGAGAGATCAGCGGGTTCGCCCAACGCGATGGGATCGATCAGCTGGGTGCCGGTCCCGGCCCGCCGAAGCTGGATGAGATAGGCCCGCTGGGTGTAGCGGAAGCCGTGTGCCCGTTCGGCGTCCACCGCGACCGGGCCGGTCCCGCCCCGCAGGGCGCTGATCGCCTCGGCGAGCGCCTCAGGCGTCGCGACGATGTCTGGGACGCCATCGGCTGGCTCAGTGAGCAGATCCACTTCCTGGTCCAGATCAGGAAGGGAGACAGGCAGTTCGGTCAACGTCTCCGTGAGTTTCGACTCGGCGGGTTACGCCGGGAGGGCATCATGACCACTCCGGCAGGCAGCGGTGGCAGACCCGCTGTCATACAGAGTAGTTCAGCCCACGCCGAAAGATGCGGGATGAGCCCGATCCCATCGTTCAGCAATGCAGTCCACGACGCCCGGACCTCGACCTCGGCCCGGGGCGCCTCGTCGGCCATCCCACCGAAGGACTCACTGGCCACCGAGGTGACGGTCCCGCTCGGCGCCCCGTACGCGGCTCCCCGGCTCTCCAACGCGTCGATCAGCCATGACCAACCGACACTGGCCAGCAGCGGGTCGGTCACCATCTCCGGATCGACGTCGGCCCGGGCGAAGGTCACACACCGAAACGTGCCCTGCCAGGCGGCATTGCCGGCTGGGTCGTGCAGCAGCACCAGCCGGCCGCTGCCGATGTCTTCCCCGCCCACCACCACGTCGGCCGTGATCGCCGCGGAGAACGGCGCGATCCGTTGTGGGGAAGGGATTTCCTCGACCTTCAACTCTGGTCGCCAGACAGCTGAGGAGAGATCGGCGACGGCGCGGCGAAAGGCGTCCGGACCGGGAGACGGGTCGCTGTTCGCTGCCACCTGCAAGAGCCTATGCGGCGGTACCGGCGCGTCCTGATCGACGCGCCGGGATCTGAGCTCGTGAAAAGATTCACGTATGCCCGCATCCGACGACGAATCACTGCTGGTCGCCGCGTGCCGGCAACACCAACCGGCCGACCGTGTTCCGGTGTGGTTCATGCGGCAAGCCGGGCGCTCGCTGCCGGAGTACCGGGCGGCTCGGGAGGGCATCGCCATGCTGGACAGTCTGCATGCGGCCCGACCTGGTCGCCGAGATCACCCTGCAGCCGGTCCGCCGTTACGGCGTCGACGCGGCGATCCTCTACTCCGACATCATGGTGCCGCTGAAGGCGGCGAACGTCGATCTCGACATCGTGCCGGGACGCGGTCCGGTGATCGGCCGGCCGATCCGCCGGGCCGAGGACCTGGCCCAGGTGCGGCCGCTCGATCCCGCCGATCTCGGCTCTGTCAGCGAGGCGGTCGGCCTGCTGGTCGCCGAGCTGGGGGAGACGCCGCTGATCGGGTTCGCGGGGGCTCCGTTCACCTTGGCCAGCTATCTGGTGGAGGGCGGCCCGAGCAAGGACTATGCGGCGACGAAATCGTTGATGGTGAGCGAGCCGGCCTTGTGGGACGCCCTGTGCACCCGGCTGGCCGACGTGTCCGCGACCTTCCTGCTGGTTCAGATCGCGGCGGGCGCCTCGGTGGTGCAGCTGTTCGACTCGTGGGCCGGCAGCCTGAGCGCCGCGGACTACGCCCGCTACGCCCAGCCGTACTCGGCCCGCATCCTGGCCGCCGTGGCCGCGACCGGCGTACCGCGGATCCATTTCGGCGTCGGTACCGCCGAACTCCTCGGCCTGATGGGCGAGGCCGGCGCCGAGGTGGTCGGGCGTGGACTGGCGGGTGCCGCTGGCCGAGGCGAGCCGTCGGATCGGCCCGGCGTACGCGGTGCAGGGCAATCTCGACCCCGCGCTGCTGTCGGCCCCGTGGTCGGTGCTGGGCGATCGGGTGCGCGAGGTGATCCGTTCCGGCGCCGCCGCGCCCGGCCACATCTTCAATCTCGGCCACGGCGTGCCACCCGACGCCGATCCGGGGGTGCTGGCCCGGATCGTCGACCTCGTCCACAGCGAGGCGGGAGACCTGCGCCGGGCTGTCTGCGCCTCATGACCCACGTCGCCGTCGTGGGCGGTGGCATCACCGCACTGGCCGCCGCCCGGCTGCTGGTCCGGCGCGGCTACCAGGTCACAGCCGTCGAGGCGACCCGCCGGTGGGGCGGAAAGCTCACGCCGGTGGTGATCGACGACGTCCGGCTCGACGGGGGAGCGGAGTCGGTGCTGGCCCGACGTCCGGAGGCCGTCGACCTGATCAAGGATCTCGGTCTGGGCGACCGGCTGGTCCATCCGACCGGCGCGAAGCCCCGGCTGCTGATCGACGGTGCGTCTCGCCCGCTACCGCCGTCACTGCTCGGCGTGCCGACCGAGCTCGAGGCCCTGCGGGAAATCCTGTCTGGACAGGGATTCCGGGTCGCGGCCGGCGAAGCGGACCGCCCGGCCGCAGCAGTTGATCATGATGTGGCCATCGGCGACTACGTCGACCAGCGGTTCGGCGCCGAGGTGACCGATCGGCTGCTGGAGCCGCTGCTCGGTGGTGTCTACGCCGGCGATCCCCGTCAGTTGTCCTTCGACGCGGTCGCGCACGAGCTCTTCCGGCGGGCGCGCTCCGGCGGCTCGATGCTGCGTCATGCCCGGGACGCGGTCCGCAGCGGCAATGGTCCGGTGTTCGCCGGGCTGCCGGACGGCGTCAACGTGCTGGTCGACCGCCTCGTGGGCGAACTGGAGACGGCCGGGGTGAGCCATGATGCTCGGAATGCCGGTCCGCGGCCTGCAACGCGTCCGCGCAGGCTACCGGCTCACGTCGGGTCCGGCGCCGGCGCAGGAGGCGATCGTCGCCGACGCCATGCTGCTGGCCGCCCCGGCCAGGCCCAGCGGTCGGCTGCTGGCCGGACTGGTGCCGGCGGCCTACGAGTTCTCCCAGTTGCCGTACGCCTCGGTCGCGGTGCTGACCCTCATCGTCCGCGGTCTGCACACCGAGGGCTCCGGCCTCCTGGTGCCGCGCGGGGCACTGCCGACGATCAAGGCGCTGACCTATTCCTCCGTCAAGTGGGGCTGGGTCGCGGATCGGGCGGCCGGCTGGGGTCCGGGGGTCTCCGTGGTGCGGGCCAGCATCGGCCGGATCGGCCAGGCCGCGGACCTGCAGCTGGACGATCGCGCGCTGCTGGACCGAACGTTCGCCGAGGCCGGATCGATCCCCGGCTGGGCGCGGCGCCGAACTGATCAGCCGGGGCGGTCAGCCGGTGGGGTGGTGCGCTGCCGCAGTATCTGGTCGGGCACCGGGAGCGGATCGCCCGATTGCGCGACGAACTCGGCCGGGGTGCCCGGGGTGGCCGTCGCCGGCGCGGCGCTCGACGGCGTGGGCATCGCCGCCTGCCTGGGATCTGCCGCCGTGGCCGTCGACAAGATCACCGCTGATCTCGGTCGGAGCGCGTGACATGATCGTGCGCGAACCTCGACGAGACTAGGGCGGCAGATGAAGGCGCGGGAGATCAACGACACCATCCGCTACACGATGTGGTCGGTGTTCAAGCGGACAGGCGGTCTGGACGATCCGCCGATCGAGAGCGCCGACGCGGCGATCCGGGCCATCGACCGGGCGACCCGGAACGACGACTTCGTGATCCGCGGCTGGTACGACGTGGCCGGGCTGCGGGCCGACGCCGACCTGATGGTCTGGTGGCACGCCCCGACCTCGGACACCCTGCAGGACGCGTACCACGCGCTGCGCCGCTCCGACCTCGGGCGCGCACCTGGCGCCGGTCTGGTCCCAGCTCGCGCTGCACCGTCCGGCCGAGTTCAACAAGGGTCACGTGCCGGCGTTCATGCAGGACGAGGGGGCCAAGGCGTACCTCTGCGTCTATCCGTTCGTGCGCTCCTACGAGTGGTATCTGCTGCCCGAGGAGGAGCGCCGGGCCATGCTCACCGAGCACGGCATGATGGCCCGGCCCTACCCGGACGTGCGGGCCAACACCGTGTCCTCGTTCGCCCTGGGTGACTACGAGTGGATCCTGGCCTTCGAGGCCGACGAGCTGCACCGGATCGTCGACCTGATGCGCGCTCTGCGCTGCCGCCGCGGCCCGCCGGCACACCCGCGAGGAAGTGCCGTTCTTCACCGGCCGCCGCCGCGAGCTCCACGAGTCCTCGCCCTCTGGTAGCCGGCGGCTCGGCCGGACGCGCCGGCCTCCGAGAGGGTCAGCCCTCGGCGGCCGGCTCCAGGGCGAGCGAGACCGAGTTGATGCAGTAGCGCAGGTCGGTCGGGGTGCCGTAGCCCTCACCCTCGAAGACGTGGCCCAGGTGGGAGTCGCAGTTGGCGCAGCGCACCTCGACCCGCTTCATGAACACCGAGTGGTCCTCGATGTATCGGACCCGGTCCTCGGCCAGCGGCGCGAAGAACGACGGCCAGCCGCAGTGCGAGGCGAACTTCTGGTCGCTGCGGAACAGCTCGGCGTCGCAGGCCTTGCAGCGGTAGACGCCTTCGGTCTTGGTGTCGGTGTACTCACCGGTGAAGGCGCGTTCGGTGCCGGCCTGGCGCAGCACCTGGTATTCCATCGGGGTCAGCTGGGCGCGCCACTCGGCCTCGGACTTGACGACCTTGCCGACGGTGCTCGCGGGGGATGGGGCTACCGGATTGCTTTCGAGATCGGTCATGATTCCTCCTACGGATGTCGTCTGCTCAACCAACTGACGCCGCCTGGTGTTCCGGCGCTGCAAGTGTCGTGCTAGCCATGCCTCTTGACCCTTGGCGACATACTCCATGACCAACAGGACACCAGACTAGGTCCTAGGATGGCGGCCATGCCCGTGCCAGCGGTCGAACTCGAGGTCGGTAACCGCATCGTAAGGGTGACCAGCCCGGACAAGCTCTACTTCCCCGAGGTGGGCCTGACCAAGATCAACATGGTCGAGTACGTGCTGGCGGTGGGGGAGGGGATCTACGCCGCGCTCAAGGATCGGCCGGTCACCATGGAACGCTGGCCCGGCGGCTACCGACCAGACGTCAAGCTGAGCACCCGCGGTGACACGCACGGCGACGCGTTCTACCAGAAACGAGCGCCGTCGCGAGGCATGCCCGACTGGGTCGAGACCGTCACCATCACCTTTCCCTCCGGCCGAACCGCCGACGAGGTGTGCGCGACCGAGCTGGCCACGATCGTGTGGATGGCCAACCTCGGCACCCTGCGCTACCACCCCTGGCCGGTGACCCGAGCCGACACCGAGATGGTCGACCAGCTGCGGATCGATCTCGATCCGCAACCGGGAACAGACTTCCGCGATGCCGTACGCGTCGCGTACCAGTTGCGATCGGTGCTGGAGGACGCGGGCCTCAAGGGGTACCCGAAGACCAGCGGCGGCCGCGGCGTGCACGTGTTCGTGCCGATCGAGCCGGCCTACGGCTTCATCGAGGCCCGGCACGCGGTGATCGCGCTGGGCCGCGAACTGTCCCGGCGGATGCCGGACCACGCGACCATCAGCTGGTGGAAGGAGGAGCGCGGCCAGCGGATCTTCGTGGACTTCAATCAGATGGCGCGGGATCGGACCATCGCCTCGGCGTACTCGATCCGGCCGACGCCGACCGCCGTCGTGTCCGCGCCGCTGACCTGGGACGAGCTGGGCGACGTGGCTCCGGAAGACTTCACGATCACCACGATGCCCGCCCGGTTCGCTGCGACCGGTGACGTCTGGAAACCGTTCTACGCCGAGAAGCCGCGCAGCATCGACGTTGCGCTGGAGATGTACGCGCGCGACGAGCGGGACCTCGGCACCGGCAGGTACGGCGGCGCCGAGATGCCCTATCCGCCGGATTATCCGAAGATGCCCGGCGAGCCGGCCCGGGTTCAACCAAGCCGGATGACCCGTGAAACAAGGGAAAACGAGGGCTTAGAGTGAGTGTGGCGGAGTAGCGCAACGCTTACTCACCATGTCAGCGTAACGATCATACGCTTCGTCGTCCTCGCTGATTCTTGACCTAAAGGCCGTAGGCATGGTAAAGCGTTCAGAATAGCGGGAGCCTCGTCAACTTGTCAGCTCACCCAGCGGGAGTGCGAAGCGAAGACTTGACGATGCATTCAAGAGGGGGAATGAAGGGATGAATGAGGGCGATGCGGTGATGGAGCGCAAACGGTCATTCGGGTCCACCGGCCGGACCTTGTTGATGACCCTGGCGTGCGTGCTTGGCCTGGTCCTCGGTTTTCCGGCGCCGGCAGATGCAACGCAGAAGCCAAAATTGACGCCGAGCAGTTTCGTGCTCCAGGCTCATGAGTCGGTGTACGTAGACGTCAAAATACCCAAGACCAACTACGCCAGGGTGTGTTTCGATTTCGTATTCGCCGAAGCTAATCCGCTCGATCCAGGCGAGGATCTGGTGATTCAATTTCCGCATGAAGGTGACAGTATAGGGGCTGTGACAGAGGTACGCTACGCAGCATCGATATGCACTACCCAGCCCATCGCGGCTTTCGATTTCAACGACGGGCGTGCAACCATCAGGATTGTTATGAACTACGGGTCAGCGAGTGTGCAGTCGTTGACGGTGAGACTCCAGCCAAGGACATAGCGCTTGGGGCGAGACGCCTCTGAGCGAACCCTTGCGTTGCGGCGAATTCTGTTTCGCGACCAGTGACTTCACCCGACACCTGACCCACTGTAAGCGGCGACTGCACCTCGTCTGCGTCGGTCGGCGGCGACCTTGACAGCCTCGGTGATCATGCCCCAGGCGAACAGTGGAGTGGCAACGCTCGACCATCGCCCAGACATCGAGGGCTACAGCGAGCGTCTCGTCCTCGACCGACTGATTCAAGACGCATACCAGTTCGAGCGGCCGTTATGGTTTGAGAGCTGGCGAGATCAGTCGAGGTCCTCTGTGAGTGAAAACGCATGACCGCCCTCAGGCAGTCGGCGCCACGGCAGAAGATTCGGTAACCCCCGTGCCGGCCCTGACCCCGTTGACAGAGCGATCGGTCTCAAGCCCTTTCCCGCAGATATGCCCGTCCAGTCAAGTTGGAACGGCCCTACTGTCGAACACAATGAGCGGCGACCAGACGGTCGGGGGTTCATCTGATCGCCGCTCACCGATCAGATACCCGCATCGCCGATTCCCAAACCACGCCGACGCTGTCCAGTAATGGACACGCCCAATAGCGGACAGAGCGCAACCGCATTTGCCGGCGCTGCTTATCGCGTGGGAACTGCGCGAGGTGCTGGAGGGGTCGTGACGATTGGGGGATCGCGGAGACACACCAGCGACCGAGGCCGGGACCGTCAAAGCGCGGTCCGGCCTCGTCATGCAGCGTTGGTTCCAATCTACAAAACATGAGCGGCCACAGCCCGCCGGCCCAGGGCTTGCCGCCGAGCCGGGATCTCGTGGGTCACCAGGTGATCACACATGCCGGGCTGCTGGTCTAGAAGACGGTGTGCAACGAGTAGCTGCTCGGGGGGTCGCATCGTGTCGTCGCTCAAGATCAACTATTCCGGCCCTGCTCCTGGTTGGGAACGCCAGCAATGTGTCCAGTAGTGGACGTGTCCTCTACTGGACACACTCAACGGACGTCTGATCGCGGAGCTGAGCGTTAGTATCACGAGGCGAGGCCTCACCTGATCCCCCATTGAACAGGGGGCTTCGCTTGGGTGGGCAACCTGACGATCCACCCACGGTGTTCGGGGCACCCATGCAGCCCGTGAGCGAGCACAAGAACGCCCCCGGCTTGCTGACGGGGGCGTTCTTTACCTTCCTGCATGGTGGCGATTGGACCGAGTCCTCGATCCCGCCCACGGTCGCTCGCCGTGCCCTGAGGACTAGCCAGATGGTTGGCACCTGATCAATTCGGTGGCACCACCCGGCGGCTCGGCCTCCGGGCTCGGTTCGGCCCTCAGGTGAGCGGCTCGAGCTTGTCAGCGGCCGCGATGAGCATGGCCCGCGGCGCGGTGAAATCCTGCGGCGATCCAGTAGCTAACCAGAGGTTCGGCCGCGCCGTCACCCGGCCGACCGAAAGCCTGACCATCTCCTGAGCGAAGCGGGCGCGCACACGAGGGAGCCGCGAACCAGGGACCGCCACTCTTCGAGGTGTCAGACCCAACGGTGCTGGCACCAATCCCCCGAACCGGAGAATCCCTGTGAAGAAGATCTCGATGGCCCTGTTGGGCCTCATCATCGCGGCCACGGGGCTCACCCCGACAACCACTCAGGCTGCGGAGGCCACCGAGGCCCCGAGGCCCCAACCTGTGCGGTGCCCTCCGGCATGATCTACAACCTGCCCAAGAACACCGTCGGGCAGGGCGAGATCACCGCCGATGACCAGTTCCGCTGGCATCGAAGGATGCAGTGCATGTTCGATGCCGCGCCCAAGGGCTCCAAGATCATGATCACCATGTTCTCCTGGGCCGATCAGCCTTCGGCCGATGCCCTGCGGGCGGCCGATGCTCGCGGCGTCACCGTCCAGTTGATCATGTGGAACGGTCGGACCAGCAGCGTCATGGGTGAGTTCGCCAAGTCGCTCAACGACGGCAAGACGGCCGGTTCGTACTTCAAGGTGTGCAAGGATTCCTGCCTCGGCGCCACGTCGCGCGGCAGCACGAAGGGCATCCACCACTCCAAGATCGTCACCTTCAGTCAGGTCAACCTGCCCGACGGCCAGGTGGCGAAGAACATCACCAGCATCGGCACCGGCAACTTCAGCATCTCGAACGCGGAGTCGTCGTTCAACGTCTGGCGGATCATCCCGGACAACGCGACGATGTACAAGGCGGCCAACGCCTACATCGCCAAGCAGCGGTCCGACAAGGACCAGCGCACCGGCAAGGTCACCACGGTCGCACTCGGAGACACCACCATGTACCTCTACCCGCAGAAGTCCTACACGCCTGATCTTCAACTCGATCTGCTCAAGGCCACGTCCTGCAAGGGTGCACACAAGACCATCCGGGTTGCTCAGTACATGTGGACCCTGGGACGCAAGCCGATCGCCGATCGCCTAGCCGTGCTCAAGAAGGCCGGCTGTGATGTCAAGGTGATCCTCAACAACGACAGCGACCTGCTCAACGCCAGCGTGCTGAAGGTCCTGCTGAAGGCCAGGATTCCGGTCTACAACGCGCACAAGATCGGCAAGATCCACACCCACGCCAAGGACCTGTACATCTCGGCGCTGGTCGGCGGCAAGCAGCAGAACCTCGTCGTCAGCGGATCACTCAATCTGACCCGCGGTACGTTGAACGCCAACGACGAGGCTGGCTACAAGATCAACAGCGCCGCGGCTTTCGCCCAGTACAACGCCCTGTGGAACATCTGGGCCGCGAACAGCATGCGGATCAGTGGCACCTCGGTGGCCAGTGATCAGCCGATCACGGTGCCCACCACCAACGACCCGACCCTGATCGAGGAATAGGCCCGACATCCATCCGGGCCCTATGGCCCGGAGGACCAGGCGTGTCCTAGCCGACACCGCGGCCGTAGGCCGTGAACAGGGTGCCATCGTCGGCATACAGGGCGAACCGCAGGTCGAAACCAGCCGTCGGATCGATCGCCGCGCCGGACGTCGACCGCAGACCCTGACCGCCGACCACGACCGGTGACACGGTCAGCAGCAGTTCGTCCAGCAGGCCGGCGGCGATCAGGTCCCGGTGCAGACCGGGACCGCCCTCGCACAGCAGCCGGGCGAGTCCCGCGCCGGCCAGTTGGTCGACGACCAGACCTAGATCAAGTTCCTCGGCGTCGATCTCGACCACCTGGATCCCGGCGGACCGAAGGGGTTCGAGCTCGTCGGACGCCTTGCCGGCGGTGGTGATGATCATCACCGGTCCGCCAGGTCCGTCGGCCGGTGCCGCGATGAGCGGGTCGAGCCGGGCCGATCTCGAGATGATCACCAGCGTCGGATACGGTGCCAAACCCTCCTGGGCGCGCAAGTCGCGCTGCCAGGCCGCCAGGTCGACAGCCCGATAGCCCTCGGCCCGGACAGTGCCGGCTCCGACGAGGATGGCATCGGCGAGGGCGCGCTGCAGTCCGAAAACGTGATGGTCGCTGGGAGTGTTGATGCTGCCGGCGCGCCCGTCGGGACCCTGGACCGACCCGTCGAGTGACATGACGAAGTTGCTGCGCAGGTATCCGCGGTCGGCCGGCGCCCGAAACCGGTAGAGCTCGACCAGCGTCGCATCGTCGACCTCCCGGGCCTCGGTGCCGTCGGAGTCGAAGATCAACCGCATACTGCCATCCTGGCAGGTACTGAGCGCGGCTGCGGCCGAGGACATGGTGCACAATCAGGCTCATGTCGAAGAAGACAAGAAAGCCGACCGACCCGGTTCCGAGTGCCCAGTCGCTCACCGATCTGCTTCGGCTCCCGGCCGGAGTGGTCGACCTGACCTCGTTCGACCCCGCGGCCACCATCGGATTCCCGGGTGCCGACAAGGCCGACGCTCCGGGCCTGACTGATGCCCTGGCGCCGGAGCTCGGCGACCTCCAGGAGCGGCTGTTCGCGGAGGGCCGGGTTGCCGAGGCCGGGGCCAAGAAGATCCTGATCGTGCTCCAGGGAATGGATACCTCGGGTAAGGGCGGGGTCATCCGGCACGCCATCGGCATGGTCGATCCGCAGGGTGTCCACATCAAGGCGTTCAAGGCACCGACCAAGGAGGAGCGCGCTCACCCCTATCTATGGCGGATCGAGCGCCAGCTTCCGGAGCCGGGAATCATCGGGATCTTCGACCGTTCGCACTACGAGGACCTGCTCATCGTCCGGGTCAACAACCTGGTCGAGGAGAGCGTCTGGAGCCAGCGCTACGACGAGATCAACGCCTGGGAGCAGCGTCTGGTGGCCGACGGGACGGTGTTGATCAAGTGCTTCCTGAACATCTCCTCCGCCGAGCAGAAGGCGCGGCTCGTCGCGCGGCTCGACGATCCGACCAAGCACTGGAAGTACAACCCCGGCGACGTTGACGAACGGGCCAAGTGGCCGCTCTACCAGGCGGCATACCGGGATGTCCTGGAACGCTGCAGCACCCAGCAGGCGCCGTGGTTCGTGGTTCCGTCCGACCGCAAGTGGTATCGCAACTGGGCCGTGGCTCAGCTCCTGGTCGAGCACCTGCGCGCGCTCAACCTGCATTGGCCGCTCGCCGACTTCGACGTCGAGGCGGAGAAGTTGCGAGTCACGAACTCCTGAACGGGCGATCGCTGAGCCGGCGACCGCCGATCAGGCGCTGACCACCGAGAGGTGACGGACCGGGAAGAAGTCCTCGTCCAGGTCCGGAGCGGCCACCGGCGCATCGAGATCGACGAGCTCCATCGCCGACACCACATAACGGGTCAGCGCGACCTCGGCGATCTCGGGCTCGCCGCCCATCGGCTCCGAGACAGCGATCGCTCCGGCCTCGACCGCCAGTTCGGCCTGCCGGGTATAGAGCAGTCCGGGTGCCAGGAACCAGCTCCCGACGGCGATGTGCCGACGGCCCTGGGCTCGGAGGGTGCGCATCGCCTCGGCCGCCGTCGGTCCGGAGCCGGTCGCGAACGCCGTGACGCACGGCAGCCGGTGGTGCGTCGACCACTGGCGCGCCCGGCGGGCGACCAGGGCGTTGCTGCGGATGTCGGTGCTGCCGGCGGCGGCGAAAACCAGGCCGTCCAGCTCGGCCACCCGCTTGACCCGGAGCGCCTCACGGAGCCGCCGGTCGATGATCGACAGCAACTGGGCCTCCGGCCCGATCGGCCGCGATGCGGTCAGCCGCAGGTCCGGGTGTGCCGCGCTGATCTGGGCGATCATCGTCGGCACCTCGACCCGGGCATGGAACGCGTCGGACAGCAACAGCGGCACGAACACGACCTCGGTGACTCCGCGCGCGGCCAGCTTGTTGATCACCTGCAGGCCGCTGGGCGCGCAGTGGTCGAGGAACGCCACGTGGATGTCGAGTTCGGGCCTGATCTTCAACAGACCCTTGCGGATCTCGTGGCTGACCTGCGCGACCCGTGGGTCGTGGCTGCCGTAGCCGAGCAGGATGAGTGAGGGAGCGGTCATGATGACCCTCTTCCAGGTTGTGCAGGATGCTGCAGGTCGGAACTGGGGGAATCCGACGATCCGGCCCGGAAGGACGTGGCACCGGCCATGCCGGCTCCCAACGTCCAGCCGTCCGCCTCGTCGACGATGATGAAGGCGCCGGTCGCGCGGTGCTCGCGGTAGGGATCGATCGGCAACGGGGACGCGAGCGCCAGGCGTACCCGCCCGATGTCGTTCAGCCCCAGGGAGCGGGTCGGAACCCAGCACGGCACCGAACCCGACTCGAAGGTCAGATCGAGCGCGCCGTCGATGGATTTCACGATCGCCTTGGTGATCGATGTCCCGTGCTGCACCAGCACCCGGGCACCGACGGTCAGGTCCCGCTCCGCCAGCCAGCACACGGTGCCGCTCAGTTCGCGGACCGGCGCCGGCGGGGCGTCGGTGGCAGCCAGGATGTCACCGCGGGAGACGTCGATGTTGGTGTCCAGCCGGATCACCACCGACTGCCCGGCAACGGCGAGATCGAGCGGTCCGTCGGGCGTGTCGATGGCTTCGACCACGGCATGCGAGGTACGCGGCAGGACGACGATCTCGTCGCCGACGCGCACCCGCCCGGATTCGATCTTTCCGGCGTACCCGCGGTAGTCGCCGTCGACCCGGGGGGCCCGCGCGGCCCAGGGCGCCGGCACGGCTGATTGCGGACGGAGCACGTACTGCACCGGGAAGCGCAGTTCCGAGCCGACGGCCCGCCGGGTGTCGTCGACGTTCTCCAGGTAGCCCAGCACGGTCGGACCGTCGTACCACGGAGTGCGGTGCGAACGCGTCACCACGTTGTCGCCCTCGGTGGCCGACACCGGTATGCAGTGGGTGTCCAGCACCCCGAGGCTGCGGGACATCAGCGCGAAATCGGTGGCGATCCGCGTGAAAACCTCCTCGGAGTAGTCCACCAGGTCGATCTTGTTCACGACCAGGATCACGTGCGGCACCCGAAGCAGCGAGGCGACGGCCAGATGCCGCCGGGTCTGCTCCACGACGCCGTTGCGGGCATCGACCAGCAACACGATCACGTCAGCCGTCGATGAGCCCGTCACGGTGTTCCGGGTGTACTGCACGTGACCGGGGCAGTCGGCGAGGATGAACTTGCGGGCCGGGGTGGCGAAGTAGCGGTACGCGACGTCGATCGTGATGCCCTGCTCGCGCTCGGCGCGCAGACCATCGGTCAGCAGAGCAAGATCAGCATGATCAAGGCCCTTGCGCCGGCTGACGTTCTCGACATGATCAAGGGTGTCGGTGAGCACCGAGTTGGTGTCGAACAACAGTCGTCCGACCAGCGTCGACTTGCCGTCGTCGACCGACCCGGCGGTGGCCAGCCGGAGCAGGGTGCGGCCGCCGACAGCGCGAAGGCCGCCGGCTGAAGGTCGCACGGTTGACAGCGGGCTCATCAGAAGTACCCCTCTCGCTTGCGGTCTTCCATGGCCGCCTCACTGAGCCGGTCGTCGGCGCGAGTGGCCCCGCGCTCGGTGAGCTGGCTGAGACCGACCTCGGTGATCACGTCGTGCACGGTGCTGGCCGACGACAGCACCGCGGCCGTGCAGGACATGTCACCGACGGTCCGGTAGCGCACCGAGCGCAGTTCGACGTGGTCACTGGGCAGTCGCGGGGTCACCTCGGTGATGGCGATCCACATCCCGTCCCGCAGCGCGACCTCGCGCTCGTGGGCGTAGTAGATCGAGGGCAACTCGATCTTCTCGGCCTGGATGTAGTCCCAGACGTCGAGCTCGGTCCAGTTCGAGAGCGGGAAGATCCGAACGTGCTCGCCGGGCAGGTGGCGGCCGTTGTAGAGCGACCAGAGCTCGGGCCGCTGATTGCGCGGCTCCCACTGGCCGAACTCGTCGCGCATGCTGAAGACCCGCTCCTTGGCCCGCGCCCGCTCCTCGTCGCGCCGCCCGCCCCCGAACACCGCATCGTGCTTGCCGGCCTGGATCGCATCGAGCAGCGGGACCGTCTGCAGCGGGTTCCGGGTGCCGTCGGGACGCTCGCGGAGCCGGCCGTCGTCGATGTAGTCCTGCACGGAGGCGACCTTGAGGGTGGCGCCGTAGAACTCCACCGCCTCGTCGCGGTAACGCAGCACCTCGGGGAAGTTGTGTCCGGTGTCGACGTGCAGCAAGCCGAACGGGATCGGCGCCGGCCAGAACGCCTTCGCCGCGAGGTGCAACATCACGACGGAGTCCTTGCCGCCGGAGAAAAGCATGATCGGCGAGGCGAAGGTCGCCGCGACCTCACGGAAGATGTGGATCGACTCCGATTCCAGAGCCTCCAACTCGGTGAGCGGCCGCAGCTGGCTGGTGTTCATGACAGGTCCCTCTCCAGGATCGCCGACAGCAACGCCCTCGACTTCTCGACCGATGCTTCAAGATCAACTTTGGCTGTGTCGAGCACGAGTTCGGCACTGGACGGGCTCTCGTACGGGTCGTCCACGCCGGTCATGCCGCTGAGCTCCCCGCGGCGCGCCTTGGCGTACAGGCCCTTGACGTCACGGGACTCGGCGACCTCCAGCGAGGTCGACACGAAGACCTCGCCGAACGGGACTTCGGCCGCGTCATGATCATCACGAACAGCACGGCGGGCGTCCGCGTACGGGGCGATCACCGGGACCAGCACGATCACGCCGTGCGAGGCGAGCAGCCGGGCGACCCAGCCGATCCGCCGCACGTTGATGTCGCGAGACGCTCGGTCGAATCCCAGTCCGGCGGACAGATGCGGTCGCACCTCGTCGCCGTCCAGCACCTGCACCCGCAGTCCCGATACCTCGAGACGCCGAGCGAGCGCGTGGGCGATCGTCGACTTGCCGGCCGACGGCAACCCGGTGAACCACAACGTCGCACCGGGCTCGTGGCGCGATCACGCCGCAGCCGACGGTTCTGCTCATGATCGAGGGTGCTGGTCCGGGCGCTCACAGGTGGATCCCGCATTCGGTCTTGGCCAGGCCAGCCCAGCGTCCGGCTCGGGCGTCGGGGCCGTCGACCTTGAGCGTGCACGGCTCGCAGCCGATGGACTGATAGCCCTCTTCGAGCAGCGGGTTGATCATCAGGCCATGCGTCTCGACGTACTCAGCAAGATCATCGTCGGTCCAGGTGGCGATCGGCGCCACCTTGATCAACTTCCGTTTCGCGTCCCAAGAGACGATCGGCGTGCTGGCCCGCGCCACCGAATCGCTGCGGCGCAGTCCGCTGGCCCAGGCGGAGTACGGGGCCAGCGCTTTGCCCAGCGGCGCCACCTTACGCATCCCGCAGCACTGATCAGGATCGCGGGCGAACAGATCCTTACCGTAGGCGGCGTCCTGCTCGGCCACGGTCAGCTCAGGGGTCACGTTGATCACATTGACGTTGTGCACGAGCTTGACGGCATCGCGGGTGCCGATGGTCTCGACGAAGTGATAGCCGGTGTCGAGGAAGATCACGTCGATGCCGGGGGCAACCTGCTCAGCCAGGTGAATCATCACGGTGTCGACCATCGAGGAGGTCACGACCAGGCCCGAACCGAACTCCGCGTACGCCCACTTCATGATCTCCGGCGCCGTCGCGCCCTCAAGATCACGGTTGGCCTGGACGGCAAGATCGGAAAGATCAAGAACGGCGCTCATCTCGCGTCCCCCGGTGTGCCTTTGCGCACGCGGCGGGCGTCCAAGGGGGTCGTCCTGCTTGCTCGACGCATCGCGCGTGCCCCCGTGTGCCTTTGCGCACGCGGCGGGGGTCCAAGGGGGGCGTCCCCCTTTGCTCGACTCATGGAGCCTCCTGACGATCGCGCCGGTCTCCTGAGGTGAGACCGAGGAACGTCACCGAAAACGCCCGGAGACAGCTGCGGCATTCCCAGCCCCCGGTCTCCAGCGGAAACAGCGTCTCCTCCGCGCAGTACGGGCAGTACATGACCGCCTGCCGCGACGGCGCTGCCTCGCTCATGCCAGGACGGCTTCATCGGCCCGCGCCACCCACTGGGCGAATCGCTCGTCCTGCTGGCGGCCGGCCGCGTACGCCCGGGCCAACCGCTCCACGTAGTCCGGCAGGTCCTCGGCCGTGACTTTGTGGCCGCGCAGCTTGCGGCCGAAACCGGCGTCAAGACCCAGGCCGCCGCCGAGATGCACCTGGAAGCCGTCGACCTGCTCGCCGTTCTTGTCCACGACGAGCTGCCCCTTGAGGCCGATGTCGGCCACCTGAATGCGCGCACAGGAGTTCGGGCAGCCGTTGATGTTGACGGTGATGGGCGAGTCGAGGGCGCCCAGCCGGTGCTCCAGCTCGTCGACCAGCACAGCGGCCCGCGCCTTGGTCTCGACGATGGCCAGCTTGCAGAATTCGATGCCGGTGCAGGCCATCACCGAACGGCGCCAGGCGTCCGGCCGGGCGGACAGGCCGAGCGCCTCGGCGCCGGCGACCAGGGAGTCGACTTGCGACTCCTCGATGTCGAGCACCAGGAGCTTCTGCATCGGCGTGGTGCGGAGCCGGCTCGAGCCGTGGGCCTCGGCCAACTCGGCCAGCTGAACCAGCTGCGTCCCGCTGACCCGGCCGGCGATCGCCGACAGCCCGATGAAGTACTTTCCGTCCTTCTGCCGGTTGACCCCGACGTGATCGCCCGACCTGGTGGGGGTGGCCGGGGCGGGCCCGTCGATCAGCGGCCGCTTCAGATACTCCTGCTCGAGGACCTCGCGGAACTTCTGCGGACCCCAGTCGGCGACCAGGAACTTGAGCCGGGCCCGGGTCCGCAGCCGCCGGTAGCCGTAGTCCCGGAACACGCCGGTCACTCCGGCCCAGACCTCGCCGACCTCCTCCTCGGGCACCCAGCCGCCGAGGCGGACGGCGAGCATCGGATTGGTCGACAGCCCGCCGCCGACCCAGAGATCGAAACCCGGACCGTGCTCGGGGTGCTCGACGCCGACGAACGCGATGTCGTTGATCTCCGGCACCACGTCCTGGAGCGGATGGCCGGTGAGCGCCGTCTTGTACTTGCGCGGCAGGTTGGAGTACTGCGGATCGCCGATGTAGCGCTCCGAGATGTCCCGGATCGCCCTGGTCGGATCGATGATCTCGTCAGCCGCGATCCCGGCGACCGGCGAGCCGAGGATCACCCGTGGGCAGTCACCGCAGGCCTCGGTGGTGCTCAGGCCGACCGCCTCGAGCCGACGCCAGATCTCGGGAACGTCCTCCACCCGGATCCAGTGCAACTGGACATTCTGCCGGTCGGTGACGTCGGCGCTGTCCCGGGCGAAATCCACCGAGATGTTGCCGATCACCCGCAGCTGCTCCGACGTCAGCGCGCCGCCGTCGATCCGGATCCGGAGCATGAAGTACTCGTCGTCAAGCTCCCACGGCTCCAACGTGGCCGTCTTCCCGCCGTGGATGCCGGGGCGGCGCTGGGTGTAGAGCCCGTACCAACGAAACCGGCCGCGGAGGTCGGCGGGATCGATCGACGCGAAGCCGCGCTTGGCGTAGATGTTCTCGATCCGGGCTCGGACGTTGAGCGGGTTGTCGTCCTTCTTGGACTGCTCGTTGGGGTTCAGCGGCTCCCGATAACCCAGCGCCCACTGGCCTTCGCCCTTCTTGCGCCGCGGCCGAGGAGCCGGGCGTACGGGCCGGGGCGGGGCAGCCGTGCTGACTGTCACTGCGTCGTTCTCGACGGGAGTCTGAGTGGTCATCGGTGTCCTCGGTCAGGGTGCTGCACGCGTGATGTTTTTCGGGGGGAGCAGCGATCGCCGGCCGGCTCGTGCGGGGGAGCCAGGTTTCAGTGGGCGCGCTGATGACACATCATGGACTTCGTCCGACTGAAGTCGACGAAGCGTCGCGCAGTCAGATCCCAGGGCCGCAGCCGCCAGGCGCGCGGGGATCCGGGAGCGATAGGCACGAGACCAGCCTCGGCCAGGCAGTGGGCTCGATCAAATCTGATTCTCAGATGCTGAGAATCGTGTCCAGTTATCGAGACAGACGCGTGTGGTCGATGCCGGAGAGCCGAGGCCACACCTCGTCGAACGCGGCATTGAACGCGGCGCCGACGAGTACGGCCAGCGAGCTGATGTAGAGCCAGATCAGCACCGCGATCGGCGCCGCGAGCGGTCCGTAGATCGTCGTGCTGCCGGCGGACTGACTGAGCACGACGCGCAGCAGGGCGCTGCCACCGATCCACATCAGCATGGTCAGGCCGGCGCCGGGCAGATCGGCCCGCCAGCGGGTCCGCACCGGAATCGAGACGTGGTAGAGGGTGGCCAGGAAGCACACCGAGACCAGCAGCACGACCGGCCAGTAGAGGTCACCGATGAAGTAGAGCCGGGCGGGCACGACGCGTTCGACAACGGAAGGTCCGACCAGGACCAGCGGCAGCAGCACGATGCCGACCAGCAGGAAGATCAGGTAGAGCGCGAAAGAGAGCGCCCGGGTCTTGACCAGGCCGCGCTCGCCGGCCAACCCGTACATGATCGTGATCGTGTCGACGAAGACGTTGAGCGACCGGGAGCCCGCCCACAGCGCAATGAGGAAGCCGATCGAGATGATCTCGAACCGCGGCCCGGACAGCACGTCATCGAGGGTGGGCTGGATGACGTTGTCCACCGCGTCGGCGGTGAGCGCCCGGGAGGACAGGTGGAGCACTTGCTCACGGAAGCCCTCGATGGTCCGCACGTCGAACCGTCGAGCCACGAAGCCGATCGCGCCGGCCAGACCGAAGATCAGCGGCGGTAGCGACAGGATCGCGAAGAAGGCCGCTTCCGCGGCGAGGCCGGTGACCCGATATCGCACGCACGCACCGAGGGTCTTGACCACGATCTGCCAGGCCGGAGTGCCGATTCGGCGGGCTCGCGCCAGCCGGGACGGCCGACCAGCCGGCTGCGACGCACTCCGGTCGGTCATTGGCTCAGCGTAGGTGAGGAAAGTTGCGCCGGATCGCTTGACAGGCTACGGCGAGTGGAGGCATAGTTTCCGTATTAGTTAATTAACTGATTGGTTAATAATGCCGGACGACGCACTGAGCACCACCTTTGCCGCACTCGCCGATCCGACCCGACGCGCCATCTTGGAGCGGCTGGCGAATGGCGACGCGACCGTGGGGGAGCTTGCCGAACCGTTCAGCATGAGCATGCCGGCGATCTCGAAGCACCTGTCGGTGCTGGAGCGCGCCGGCCTGATCACCAAGAGCCGCGATGCGCAGCGCCGGAACTGCCGGATCACGGCCACACCGTTGAAGAACGCCACGTCCTGGTTGAACGAGTACCGCCGCCACTGGGAGGCCAATCTCGAAAGCCTCGACACCTACCTCACCCGGATCCAACAGAAGGAGAATCCATCATGAACACCACGCAGAGCCCGGCCCGCGCCCCGAGCCCGGGACAGCCAGCCGTCATCAGCTATCCGTCCGACACCGAACTGGTCATCACCCGGGAGTTCAACGCCCCACGGGCCCTTGTCCTCGACGCCATCACCAAGCCCGAACATGTCCGCCAGTGGTACGGCATGTCCGAGGACGGCATGAAGGTGTGCGAGATTGACTTCCGGGTCGGCGGCAAGTGGCACTACGTGCTGTCCGGACCACCCGGGGAAGACGACATCTCCTTCTCCGGGGAGTACCTGTCGATCGATCTTCCGGACGGGTTCACCTGCACCGAGTCGTTCGACAACATGCCGGGTGCGACGTACCGGGCCCGGATCACCCTGGTCGAGCGCGACGGGGTCACCACGTTGCAGAACCACCTGACCTATCCCTCGCAGGAGTGGCGCGACGGCCACGTGAACTCCGGGATGGAGTACGGCATGAACATCAGCTACAACCGGCTCGACGATCTGCTGGCCCGGCTCTCCTGAGGATGAACCGGTCGCCATCGGCTCGATCCTGTCCTGAGCCTGTCGGAGGACCGCCATCCGGCCCTTCGACAGGCTGAGGGCGCGATAGTCCCTGCTCGTTTCGCCAGCTAGAGCAACTCGGACTGCCCTATGCGCTGCTCTTCGCCGTGGACCCCATCGGCGGTCTTCCCGGACGCTCAACCAGCTGGTTCCGGTCGTGGCCCGGACGGCCACCGGGCGAGGATTGATGCTGTTTCTGGCCGGTTCGGCCCTGTGGAGCGTGGGAAAGACGCTCGCCTTGGTCTTCGCACGGCTACGTCCGCCTCCGGTGTAGCCCGACGTCCGGAATCTCCGGCGCTCAGGCGGTAGAGTCGTCGAAGTCGCATGACGCATTCGGCCTGGGGGGAGGCCGACCTCGAGCACCCTGCCGCGGCTCGACAAGCAGCACCACTTACGCCCGGCAGCCACCCGCACTGTCGCATCGATTGGCCCTCCTGATATGACCGCTGTCCTGCTCCTCGCCCGTCGGCCGCAGCAATCCTGGCTCGACAAGCACCCGGCGCTGCATATCGGGAGTCGCCGGTGACCGTTGATTCGGGTCGTCCGGGGGCCACCATTGACGACGTCGAGGCGGTGCTGCTCGAGGCGAAGCTGTCGGTGCCGCACCGGCGGGCCGGTTCGGTGAGCCGCGCCGACCTGATCGAGACGGCTCGGACGCGCGAGTGCCGGGTGGTCGGGATCACGGCGCCGGCGGGTTACGGCAAGTCGAGCTTGCTCGCTGAATGGGCTGAGCGGGAAGACCGACGTGTCGCCTGGCTGTCGCTGGATCGTTTGGATGACGATCCGTCGGCGTTGTTGTTCCTGTTGGCGTCGGCGTACGCGGGGATCTCGGGCCACACAGATGTGATTGCGGACATGCGCGGTCTCGGCGTGTCGGCTCTGGGCCGGGCCGCGCCGCGCCTGGCCTCGGCGTTTAGAACCAGCCCGGTTCCGTTCGTGCTGATGATCGACGACCTCCACGAGTTGCACTCCCCGGCCTGTCACGACGTGCTCAGCGTGGTGATCTCGGGAATCCCGGACGGTTCGCAACTGGTCGCGGCGAGTCGATCCGAGCAACCCCACCTGCCGCGGATGCGGGCTTCGGGCGACGCGGTGGAGATCGCGGCCGTCGACCTGGCCCTCGACACGACGGGTGCGGAGCAGATCTTCGCCGAGGCCAAGGTGAACCTCACGCCCGAGCAGGCCGTCGCGGTGACCGCCCGGACCGAAGGCTGGCCGGTGGGTCTGTACCTGGCCGCGGTGATCGCCGGCACGACCGGAGGCGATGTGTCGGCGGTCGCTGGTGACGATCGGTACGTGGCCGACTACCTGTACCGCGAGTCGTTGATGCGGCTGCCTGACGATGTCCAGCGGTTCCTGCGACGCACGGCGGTTCTCGATCAGCTGTGTGCTCCGTTGTGCGACGCGGTCACCCAGGGAGTCAGGAGGAGACGCCCAGCTCCGCGACCTGGAGGCCACGAGCATGTTCTTGGTGCCGCTGGACCGCCGGCGCGAGTGGTATCGCTACCACGCGCTCTTCCGGGAGTTCCTGCTCGGTGAGCTTCGTCGTGTCGAGCCCGAGATCATCTCGAAGCTGCACCTGCGAGCCGCCGACTGGTACGAGTCCAACGGATCCCCGGCGTTGGCTCTGGAACATCTGCTGAACACCACCGAGCGGGACCGGTGCGTCCAGCTGACGGCGGCATTGATCATGCCGACCTACCAGGCCGGCCAACTGTCAACCGTGGATCGGTGGCTCTCGAATCTCGGCCCCGCTGCCGCCGAAGAGTATCCCCCGCTCGCGGTGCTGGCCGGGTGGTTCGCCGTACTGACCGGGCAGACCGCCGATGCGCAACGCTGGGCCGCCTTCCTCGACACCGCCTCGTTCGACCTGCTGCCGGTCGACGGCACCGCATCTTTCAACTCGGCGCGGGCCATGTTGCGGGCGCTGACGTGTGCCGCCGGACCGGAGCAGATGGCGACCGACGCAAACTTCGCGGCCGCCGAGGAGCCGCCGTGGAGCCCATGGCATGCCGTTGCCTTGTGTCTGTCCGCCGAGGCGAGGCTGCTCCTGGGCGACCGTGAGGGGTCCGCTGCGCTGTTCGTGCAGACGTCGGCGGCGGCGGTGAAGCTCGGGAATGTGTCCGCCATCACCATCAGCAATGCCGAGCTCGCGGTACTGGCGATGGATCAGGGCCGATGGGCTGAGGCGGTGGAATATCTGGAGTTGGCGCTCACCACCATCGACGAACGCCGGGTGCACGACTACGCCTTCAGTGTGTTGGCGTTTGCGGCCTCGGCCCGACTTGCTCTGCACCAGGGTGACCGGAATGAGGTGGACCGTCAGCTCGCGCGGGCCATGCGCGCCCGGCCCCTGTGCACGTATGCGCTTCCCTGGGTTGCCGTCCGGGTGCGCCTGCAACTAGCCAAGGTGTACGCGGCCCTCGCCGACCATGGAGCCGCGCGGCATCTGCTGCTCGAGATCGAGGACATCCTGCTCCACCGCCCGGCCCTCGGAGCGCTCGTCGAGGAGGTATCCGCCTTTCGAGAGTTCCTCTCCTCGAGCGCGCCCAGGACGATGGGCGCCGGGCCGCCGCTCAGCCCGGCGGAGCTTCGGCTTCTCCCGTACCTGCAGACCCATCTCAACTTTCGTGAGATCGGGCAGCGGCTCTTCGTGTCTCGCAACACCGTCAGCTCTCAGGTCGGCGCGATCTATCGAAAGCTCGGCGTCTCCTCACGGAGCGATGCGGTGCAACAGGCCACGGCGATCGGCTTGCTCGGCGCGTAGCGGATAAACACCTGCGCTACTGACGGGCCATGGCGATGCGCAGCCGTTCGTCGGGGTCGATGAAGTGGTCGTGGTCATCGTCGCCGAGGTCGATCTGCACCCAGTTGATCTTTCCGGTGAACCGGCTGGTGCGCGACGCTGTAGTCGGGTGTGACGGTGGTGCCGGATTCGTAGCCGATGTCGGTCGTCTCGTCGGCGGAGAAGATCATCGGTTGGGTGGCCCCGACGCGGCCGGTGCCGACCGCGGTGCCGTCGTAGTACAGGGTGACGCCTCCTCCCTTGGCCAGTCCGCCGCCGTCGTAGGCGAACTCCATCCGCACCTGGTGTTGACCCTCGGGGATCGGCGTCGTCGCCTCGGTGGCGAACTCCTGGATGCCGAGCACGTTGTAGACGAACTTGGCCTTGCCGTCCTTCACGTAGACGGCCCAGCCACCGAATCGGCCGCCTTGGGCGATGATCACCCCCTCCGCACCGCCGTCGGGGATGGTCACTTCGGCCGTGACCGAGAACGACTTGTTCTTGATGCTGACCACACTGTTCTCCGAAAGGCGTCCCATGCCGGGGAAGAACTGCTGGGAGTTCCCGCGGATCAGCGTCGGTCGGCCGGCCAACGATGGTTCGAGCCGTTCGGCGCCGCGATCATCCAGCGGCAGCACGTTGTACTTGGTGGCCTCGATCAGCCAGAGCCGTTGCAGTGTTTTCAGCATCTCGGGGTGCTCGGCGACCAGGTTGCGGGCTTGGCTGTAGTCGCCGTTGCCGTCGTAGAGCTCCCAGACGTCGTCGTCGAACGCCGGCAGAGCCCCGCCGGTCATGACCCACGGCGTGCGGTGCTTGGTGACCGCGCTCCAACCGCGGTGGTAGATGCCCCGGTTGCCGAACATCTCGAAGTACTGCAGATCGTGCCGTTCCTCGGCGGCTGCGTCGCCGAAGGTGTACAGCATGCTCTTGCCCTCGATCGGCGACTGCTGCACGCCGTTCACCGTCGTCGGCTCGGGCAGGCCGGCCGCCTCCAGGATCGTCGGGGCCACGTCGATCACGTGGGTGAACTGCGACCGCAGTCCACCGCGCTCGGTGATCCCGTTCCGGCCAGTGCACGATGGTGCCGTTGCGGGTGCCGCCCCAGTGCGACGCCACCTGCTTGGTCCATTGGAACGGGGTGCACATCGCCCAGGCCCAACCCACCGCGTAGTGGTTGTAGGACGACGGCGAACCGAGCTCGTCCATCTTGCTCTGCAGGAACTCCGGGGTCTCCAGGGCGGCCATGCCGTTGAAGTTCGCCATCTCGTTGAAGGCGCCGTTCAAGGTGCCCTCCGCGGAGGCGCCGTTGTCCCCGATGATGTAGTAGATGATCGTGTTGTCGAGGACTCCGAGGTCGTCGATCGCATCGATCAGCCGGCCGACGTGAAAATCGACATGCTCCAGGAACCCGGCGTACACCTCCATCTGCCGGGCCAGCACCGGTTTGAGCTCGTCCGGCATGTCGTCCCAGGCCGGAATCTCGACGTGACGCGCGGTAAGCTCGGCGTCCGCTGGAATAACTCCCAGCTCCTTCTGCCGGGCAAAGGTGCGTTCGCGCTGCACGTCCCACCCGTCGTCGAACTCGCCCTGATAGCGGTCGGCCCACTCCTTCGGGACGTGGTGCGGAGCGTGCGTCGCGCCGGGCGCGAAGTAGACGAAGAACGGCTTGTCCGGCATCAGCGCCTTCTGTTGACGCACCCAACTGACGGCCCGATCGGCCAGATCCTCGGTCAGGTGATACCCCTCCTCCGGAGTCGCCGGCGGCTCCACCGGGGTGGTGCCGTCATACAGCGCCGGATCCCACTGGTTGTTCTCCCCACCGATGAAGCCGTAGAAGGTCTCGAAGCCACCGCCGCCCGACGGCCAGGCGTCGAACGGACCCATGGGCGAGGACTGCCAGACCGGCACCTCATGGCACTTCCCGAACTGGGCGGTGGAGTACCCGTTCAGCTTGAGAGTCATCGCCAGCGGCGCTTTCGTGTTCGGCCGCACCGAGCTGTTGCCGGGCGCCGACGTCGCCGTCTCGGTGATGCTGCCCATCCCCACCGAATGGTGGTTGCGGCCCGACAGCAATGCGGCCCGGGTCGGCGCACACAGCGCCGTCGTGTGGAAGCGGTTGTACTTGAGACCGCCGGCCGCGAGCCGGTCCGCGATCGGTGTGCGGCACGGACCACCGAACGTGCCTGCTGCCCCGAAACCGACATCGTCGAGCAGCACGATCAGCACATTCGGTGCACCCTCAGGTGGCAGCAACGGCTCGATGGGCGGAAACGCAGTGTCTGGATCCTTCGCGTCGTAGGTCGTCAGCCCAGGTGACGGACGGTCGGGAATGGGCAACATCGTCCGCGCATGCCGGTCTGGACTCATCGTGTTCCTCCACTTTCGGCTGTCTCGGCGACAGGGGGAGCGCTTCCCTAGGGGCCAACCTAGGCTCGGCTCGACCTGACGGTCATCACGCGAAGTGCGTGAACGAATCGGAGTCTCGCCTGGATCGACCACTCTGAGGCCGGGGCTCAGGCCTCCTGTCGATCAGTCGTCAGACCGGGGACTGCGCGTACCGGTGGGGGAGCTTCGTCAGTGGTGGTGGCCCTGCCGGCCCAGCGTCTCCACGGGGGTTGCGCCGGGCCGGGTCCACTGGGGCACGGGCCGGCTGGTCGGACCCCAGGTGGGGACGCCGTCGGCGTCCGAGCGCCAGTACCAGCAGGCCTGGCGGCCCACGGACGGATGACCCTCGCGGACATCGCCGATCACTGGCCGGTCCTCGGGCCGGTCCTCCCACGCCTCGCCGCGGCCGTACGGCGTCATGTCGAGCAGTCCGAGGGACGTGTCGACCGGCTCATTGCCCCGGCCCGTCGTGGAGTAGGTGAGGAATACGCGGTCGCCGTCGCGCAGGAAGCAGATGATGTGCCCCTCTTCGGCCAGGAGCGACGCCTCGACGCCCCGCACCGAGTACCAGGGCTGGGTGTACCCCATGAAATCGACGTAGCGGGCCACCTCGTCCCACGGACCCGAGGTCAGGACGGCGAACGAGACGCCCCGGGCGTTCAGATAGACGGCGTCCTTCAGGTGCCAGAGGTTGAAGGTGCAGCCCTCACACTGTCCCTGGTGTGGTGCGCCGTCGTACCACATGGAGTGGTAGACCAGGAGTTCGCCGCGACCCTGGAACAGGTCGAGGAACGGAACCGGGCCGTCGGCTCCGACAACCTCGACCGTCCCGTCGATCTCCACCATCGGCAGCCGGCGGCGGGCCGCGGCGAGGGCGTCACCCTGGCGGGTGTGGGCCTTCTCTCGGACCAGGAGTTCGTCCCGGGCGGCCTGCCAGGTGGCGAGGTCAACGATGGCCGGGCGGCCGGGCAGCATGGTGGTCGGGTCGTCGGGCGTGGTCGTCATGATGTCCTCCGTTGGAGTCTCGGGCCATGGCAGCGTCGCAGCCGTCCTGCGACGCTCACAGAACAGACTCTCGACCCGGCCGGAATTCGTCGCGGCAGGGTGGCCCTGGCCGCGGCGAACAAGGCGGAACTTCCGCCGGCCGATTGAATTCCGATCCGCGTAGCGCGTCAGTTACGATCCGCCGTCGGTCGTGCACCGATGTTGACCGCATCATCGCGTGAGGTTGCCGCGCGCATCTGATTCACACGATCTGGTGCCGAGTCGCGTGCGAAGGCCTTCCACGATCCGGCGTGCACTCTGCGGTCAGCCCCACGCACAGCTGGACGCGAGCTGAGCTATGAGAGAGGTTCGAGGCGCGTCCTGGCGGTACCGGACGCGATCCGGAGCATGGGGGGTCCTCACGCTGTTCCACGTAGCCCTCTACCGCATCATCGCTCGAAGGCGAGTCATCGTTAGAACGGCCGATCGTCGAGCCGACGGCCTGGTCAACAAACGACGGATCGCGATGTCGGGGTTGGTTCGCGGGCGATCCGGGTCCGTTTACAACCGCGCTCGGCTAGGTACTGGAACGGTCGCCCCGTGACGAAGCCGTCCTCTCGCCAGTTGATTAACTAATCGTCGGTGAGAGTGATCTGAGGTCGTCGACGCTTTGGACGCTGCGGTGGGGCCATCAGCTCTGCGTACAGGTCCAGGTGATCGGAGACCATGCGTGCCGTGCTGAACCGGGTCTCCGCCACCTCACGGCAGGTCGCTCGGTCCAGGTCGACGGCTCGGAGCAGCCATTTGGCGAGATCCTCTGCCGTATCTTGGATGAAGCCGGTCCGACCGTCATCGACGATCTCCGGTACTGAACCTGCCGACGTCGCGACCACTGGTGTCCCGCAGGCAAGGGCCTCGATCATCACCAAGCCGAACGGCTCGGACCACTGGATCGGGTTCAGCAAGGCTGTGGCCGCACCGAGCAGTTCGAACTTGCCTGCCTCATCCAGCTCGCCGACGTACTCGACGCCGTCGCCGAGCAACGGCTCGACCTCGGTCTGGAAGTACTCGAACTCGGCGTCCTCCCGCATCTTTGCGGCGATCTTCAAGGGAACACCCGCGAGGCGGGCCACCTCGATGGCCTCGCTCGGGCCCTTGTCCGCCGTCATCCTGCCCAGGAAGGCGACGTAGCCGCCGTCGCCGGTGCCGACCGGGACGCTCCTCGACATCCAAACCGTGATGGATCACCCGGCTGATATGGACGCCTTCGGCGGTCGATGCCTGGTGACGCGAGATCGCGACGATGGCGGTGTCGTTCTGCATGCGCTGGAAGAGCAGGTTCGGTCGAGGCTCGAACGGACCATGGTTGGTGGTGACGACCGGTACTGCCGGGCGATGGCGGTACAAGGGCCCGGCGATGGTGTGGTCGTGAATGACGTCCACACCGGTCATCGCCGCGTACGCACGGGCGACGTGGGCCAGCTCGGTGATGGTGTCACCGCTGATCGGTGCCTCCGGGTCGACCTCATCCATGTCCGCGACCTGAGGCACGGGACACTGACTGTTCGCGGGGGCAGCGAGCAGAACCTCATGACCGGCGTGGACCAAGCCGCGAGCCAGCCGGTCGACGACCGCCTCCAATCCGCCATAGGCCGGCGGGGGCACTGGAACCCACGGTGCCGAAATGATCCCGATCTGCACGAAGGACCTCCAAATCTTGGCACGGTCGAAGGCCCAGCCGTCGAACAACCCCCACACATGCATATCCGCAAACCGCTTGCCGCAATCAGGCAAGTCACCCTCGCCAAAGCGGCTAGTCACCGATGAAGACGCCCAACTGAGGCCACAATGACGCGAAAACCAAGCGACTCGCCCGAAGCCAGCCCCACGGGCACGGATCCGAGTTGGAAGCCGATTGCACCCAGTGCTCGAGCTGGTCGCGGTCGATCGGTCCGGAAAGGATCAACCCGGCCGCGACCAGTTCATTGGGCGAAACGCATTGCCGGCTGGGCGAACCAGGTGCCGGCGAGAACCCCGCCGGTCTCAGTGAGGACGTCGGGTTGGTCCAGAGATCGCCGGCGATCGCTTCGATCGCTGCATCTTGTGCGGCAAGGAGGGCTTGACCGTCGAGGGGTGCGGTGCGGTGCGGGTTTGACGGTCGGTGGGGATACTCCACTATCAACGCGCATTCGTATCTGCCTCGGGGAGTCGTGATCTTCCGTGCCACCTCGCTGACCCATAAACTGCGACGCGCGGTTGACCGGGAACCGCCCCGCCGATGGCGCGCGATCCTCGCTGACACCCTTGCCGATCATGAAGTCGTCAACGTCCGGGACACGGTCACCGAGTACTCGGCGAACTCCGACTCGCGCCGAGATCACTCAGCCCGTCGAGCGGCCCCACAATGTGGCGAACTGTGGCGAGGCAACCCTCGACCACCTCGAGCCGACAGAGGGCCACGGCGGCCGTCTCGTTCTCGGTCGACTGATCCAAGACGCATCAGTGAAGGAACAGTTCGAGCCGGCCGTGATGGCTCGTGAGCTGGCGATATCGGTCGAGGTTCTCGCTGCGGCGATCGACGGTATCCCGGCCAATCAACTCGATCGTGCAACTGTCGACCGCTAATAGCTTCGGTCAACGTGTCGTTGGCCGAGTTGCGTAGGATCCGTCGTCAATGGAGGCGCAGTCTGGTCTCGTTCAGCGGTGCGGAACCCAAGGCGGCGCGATGATTTGGGTCTCACCTGGCGACCAGGAGATGGACTGCGGGTACGGCTACCTGAAGACTGTGCGAAGTCTGACCATCGCCGCAAGGTGCTGAGTAGCACATTCGAAAAAAGGGGGGAACGTGACGAAAGTCATGAGGGCGAGCAGGACTCTCGGTGCAGTTCTGCTGATTCTGGCCGGGGTGTTCCTGGTTCAGAGTCCGGCTACAGCGGCAACAAAAACAACAACGGTGATCCGCCGAGAAACGAGGGCCTGCACAGCTTTTGCACCTACGGGAGATGAAGACCACCAGTACGTGGGCAAGAAGGTCGGCACAGTCGCTGCCACCTATGCACCTACCTCGGACGGCAACGTCAAGGTCACAGTCAAGGTCAAGCTGCGTCTCGCGCCTGAGGAGCAAAGCGGCACGACAGTGCGGCTGACCGAGGTGATCCTCGGAGACCCGCTCGTCGTCGGGTGCGTCGTGCTGGACAGCAGCCACATCTCAGGCACGGGAACCAAGACCGTCGTGCTGTCGGGCATCGTGCCAGCGGGCACCGTTGTCCAGGTCAGTACCGTGGCTGACGGCGACACCGCAACCACCGACGCCTCGGAACTCTTCCGTGCGCCCTAGGCGGCTCTTGAGTCAGTTGTCGAAGCTGAAGCCGCACGCGATCTGATCCCTATTGAAACGAGCAGGGCGGCTTCCCCTTGGGGTGGCTTACCTGACCGGATCCACCCAAGGCCCTCGGAGCGGCCAACTATCGAAGACGAGAACGCCCCCGGCTAGTCGACGGGGCGTTCTCTCTTGCCCGGGCATTAGGCCGAATCTTCTCGACATATTCCGATCGTTCGCCAGCCCCTTCAAGAAGGTTGGGCCTCGGTCAGCGTGGTCATCCTCCTAGCTTCGCCGGGAGCCTCTAACGATCTCATCCAGCTTGTCAGCAGCCGCCATCAGCATGGCTGCCACTCGCCGCGCATCCCCTGGCATGAGGTAGGCACACTCCGCACTCAAGGCGATGAGGGGCGTGTCCACAGTCAAACTCGTTCCCCGGTCCGGGTCTGCTTCCTCAGTCGCCTCGATGTAGACGTCCACGACCTGAGCATGGTCCTGTCTGGGATCGTGCTCCACGCGGACGGTGCCGAATCCGACGCAGTGACCGCGGGCCTCTCGACGCCCGTCTCTCGACAGGCTGTCGTAGCCGTGGCCGGCCGGCTGGTCCCACCACGGCGGGCAGGGGTTGTCCGTCGTGGGGTTGGCGATGGTCGTGGTGGACATTCGTTGACTTCCCTCGTGAAGTGCCCCTCATCGGGCACGGATGGTGTTTCACGAGGCTGGCGCCGTTGGCAGACGTTCCTGCACGTGGCCTGCACGAGCGTGGAGCGCTACTCAGAAAGTGCAGTGTGACTAGCGGTTCTATTGGTGGGCGATACTGGGATCGAACCAGTGACCTCTTCCGTGTCAGGGAAGCGCGCTACCGCTGCGCCAATCGCCCGAGGTGGAGACGGGATTTGAACCCGTGTACACGGATTTGCAGTCCGTTGCCTCGCCTCTCGGCCACTCCACCTTGAGAGCCTGCTCGCACCGGAAGTAGGAAGCACTGCTCCCCGCTGGGATGGGCGAGACTCGCTCCGAGCGGACGACGGGATTCGAACCCGCGACCCTCACCTTGGCAAGGTGATGCTCTACCAACTGAGCCACGTCCGCACGCATCTGGTCCGAAGGTCGTCCCAGGTGCGATCTGAAACCATAGCCGAGCCCGCGGTCGGAGTCCAAACGTGTTCACGGCCGGCGTGGCGGCGTGACCAGCGCAGCGGATCATGATCAACCACCGCGCGGTTACCCTGACCTGTGCCTCTGCTCGCCAACCCCATTCCGCAGACCACCGGCCGCCGGTCCGTCTGGATCAACGGCCGGTTGCACAGCGGTGGTGAAGAGCCGACCGTCTCCGCGACCGACCACGGCCTGGTGGTCGGGACGGCGTCTTCGAGGCACTCAAGGTCACCGCGTCCGGGGCCTTCGCAGTCCGCCGCCACCTCGCCAGGCTTGACCGCTCGGCTGCCGCACTCGGCCTGCCGGCGCCCGATCATGACCAGCTCCGAGAGGCCATCGAGGCCGTGCTGGCCGATCGGGACTTCACCGACGGCAAGCTTCGGATCACCTATACCGGCGGTGCCGGTCCGCTCGGATCGCCGGCCGCGTACGGGCCGCCGACGCTGGTCGTGGCGGCCGAGGCATCTCCCCATCCGCCCGCGACAACCGTCGTCGTCACGGCGCCCTGGAGCCGCAACGAGCACGGGGCGCTGGCCGGAGTGAAGTCCATCTCGTACGCGGAGAACGTCCGCGCCCTGGCCTGGGCGGCCGAGCAAGGCGCCGCCGAAGCGATCTTCCTCAATACGGCCGGGAACGTGTGCGAGGGCACGGGTACGAACATCTTCTGCGTGTTCGGCGACATCGTCGTGACACCGCCGCTCAGCTCCGGACCACTGGCCGGGATCACCCGGGAGCTGTTGCTCGAATGGTGCGAGATCATCGAGCGCGATCTCACGCTGACCGAGGCGCTCGCGGCTGACGAGGTCTTCATCACATCGTCGCTGCGTGACGTGCAGGGGGTCGACCGGTGGGGAGACACGGTCTTCAATCCCGAACGGCCGGGTACGGAGCGAATCAGCCGCATCTTCACCGAGCGCGCCGGAGCCGATCTCGATCCGTAGCGGACCAAGATCATGTTCGGCACTCGCCGACCCGATGGGATATGGTTCTCTACGCCCTGCGGGGCTGCCGCCTGGGGCGATTGGCGCAGTGGTAGCGCGCTTCGTTCACACCGAAGAGGTCACTGGTTCGAACCCAGTATCGCCCACCTAGTGAGAGTCACATTCACCTTCGCGCCGGCCGGAGCGGCACCCTGCTGAGTGACCAACTGGGTGACTACGCGCCTTCACTCCGACGGCCAAAGAGCCGATCCATCACCGTCGCACCGGTCTGGATCACGGGTCGCAGCTGGTGCCGGTAGACAAGCTCGGTGACGCTCGTGCCGCTGTGTCCGACAAGCCGCGAAATTTCCTCGACTGGCAATCCGGAGTCCGACAGCACCGACACGAAGGAGTGCCGCAGCTCCCGTGGCGTCCATTCGGCAGGGTCGAGGCCCGGCACCAGGGTCAGCGCGCGACGCAGATCGCGTCGAACATTGGCCGCATCCATAGCCGATCCCAGGGCCGTCGTAAACACAAGTCCCGATTCCTGCCAGCGCTCTCCAGCTGCAAGCCGGTCGGCAAGTTGCTGTGCCCGTTGCTTCCGCAGCGCCTCAACGCAGCGCGCCGGGATTGCGAGAGTGCGACGCGACTTTCTGGTCTTCGTATCGCCACCTTCCCGCACTGATCGCCATACCTCGAGATGCGGCGGGATCGGTGGCACCGCGTCGGGCTGACCGTCCAAGTGAACGTGCTGCCAATGCATAGCCCGAAGCTCCTCAGTTCGTGCCCCAGTCAGCAGCGACAAGACGACGTACGGATGAAGCCGATCGGGTGCGGTCTTGTTCAGCACGTCGTCCACTTGCTCTGGCGTAAGCGACTTGGACCGGCGGCCGGGCTGGCCGGTCGGAACGTCCGTCAGCTCGACTACATTTCGCTTCACCTGGTCGCGCGCCATCGCTCTCTTGACCGCTCTGTTCAAGCAGGCTCGGATCTCCTGCACCGTTCGCGGTGCTGTGGGACTGGGACAGCACGGCAAGCCACTGATCGACCTCCGACGCAGAGAGATCCCGCAGCTTTCGTGCTCCGAGCGCCGGCAGCACATGCTTGGCACAAAGGTTGCGGCACTTCGCGACCGTCGCCGCGGACTGCCTGCCGAGCCCGTGCGCCAGCCAGTCCTCGACTGCAAGTCCCACCGTGTACCCGCTGACCCCCGCGGGAAGGCCATCCGCCTGATCCCGCAATAGGTCCCGCAACTTGTTCTTCGCCTCAGTCCTCGTTCGACCCGAGGCCTTTCGCACAACCCTCTTGCCACGGCCGTCGTAGCCGATCGTGGTTGTCGCGATCCACCGCTGCCGACGCTCGTCCCAGTGCAGCCCACCGTCGCCGCGGGCTCGACGAGTCACGCCCCACCATCAAGCGAGTTGACGTACTCGGCAAGCGCCGAAACCGGCACCAACCGCCGGCGGCCTTGCTTCACGGTCCGCAACCGACCGGAGCGAATCAGCTCATAGAGCACGGAACGGCTGAGCCGCAGCGCCTCCGCCGCCTCGTCCACGTCGTATAGCACGGCCGGCACCTGCCGGCTCTCAGAAACTGCCATGATCGATTTTCCCTTCCCGGTGCTCCCACCATCCCGATGCGACAGAACTTGTGGATAATCCATATGCCCGATTGGGGCTTTTCTGTGGTCACGCATCCGTAAGGACGTGAGCAGCTCTTGGCGGTCACTTGGCTCGAGACAAACTCAGGCGATTGTGCGTTTGGTGTTCGGTATCGCCGGGGTCGGCTTCACCCTCGACGCCGTCAGCGCGGGCACTCTGGCGTGCTGATTGCGGCCAGCGCCATCTTCGCGGCCAGCGTCGCGTACGGCCCCTCGGCGTCGCGGTACGGCCCTTCGTTGGCACGGTCCCGGCGACGAACGGCATGGGCGCCCAACGCTGTCCGCAGCAGCGTTTGCCACGCTGACGGCTCACATATCCCGCACCCACCAAGCTCGCGCGACCGAAGACAGAAAGGCGTCGATCGGCAATCACCTCCACGGTCAGCAATGTGTTTCCTGTACCTCCACCGATGTTTGACCATCCGAGACCGACACACCTGGTGCACCGTCGGAACGTACCCCCGTCCAAGTGACCGCCAAGAGGCTCGAAATTCGCTTATGTAGGTGTGACGATGAGCATGCACAAGTTGACCGCCGGGTCGGGGTATGACTAT
This sequence comes from uncultured Actinomycetota bacterium, assembly GCA_963723815.1. Lineage (GTDB taxonomy): Bacteria > Actinomycetota > Actinomycetes > Propionibacteriales > Propionibacteriaceae > Microlunatus. Next base: position 55,020 of record CAVRSH010000027.1, read on the forward strand.
CTGACCCGGCAGGTGGCGGCGTTGGATTCGACGGAGAAGGGCCACACCGGCCTGGCCGCCTACTACGCCGAACAGGGTGAGAAGCCCGGGGTGTGGATCGGGTCGGGGATGGCCGGCATCGACGGCCTCAACGCCGGCGACCCGGTGACCGCGGAGCAGATGCGGGCGCTGTTCGGCGCCGGTATGCACCCCCTGGCCGAACAGCGAATCCAGCAGCTCGAAGGGCCGGACCTCACCGAAGCCGATCTCCTGGCGGTGACCCGGCTCGGGGCGCCGTTCAAGATCCTCGACGGCGACGTCAGTCCGTTCCGGGTCGAGGTCGCGAAACGGATCGCCGCCATCAACGAGGCGGCCGGTCTGCCCGGGGATTGGCCGGTGCCGGCGGCGGACCGGGCCCGGGTCCGCACCGAGGTGGCACGCGAGTTCTTCACCGCGGAGCATGGCCGGGAGCCGGTGGATGCGCGGGAGTTGGCCGGGCAGATCGCCAAAGACTCCCGGCCGCGGACGCAGACGGTTGCCGGCTACGACCTGACCTTCTCCCCGGTGAAGTCGGTGTCGACGCTGTGGGCGGTCGCTCCCCCGACCGTGGCGGCGGTCATCGAACAGGCCCATCAGGCCGCGGTGCAGGATGCGTTGCGGTTCATTGAGGAGCAGGCGTTGTTCACCCGGACCGGTCCGCAGGGCATCCGGCAGGTCAACGTCCGCGGCCTGGTGGCGACGGCGTTCACGCATCGGGACAGCCGGGCCGGGGATCCGGATCTGCACACCCATGTGGCGGTGGCGAACAAGGTGCAGACCCTGGACGGGCGCTGGTTGTCGATTGATGGGCGGGTGTTGTTCAAGGCGAAGGTGGCGGCGTCGGAGACCTACAACACCGCGTTGGAGCAGCACCTCCGCACCACTTTGGGTGTCCGGTTCGCCGAACGCCTCGACAGCGACCCGACCAAACGGCCGATCCGGGAGATCGTCGGCGTCGACCCGCGGTTGAACCAGCGCTGGTCCAGCCGCCGCGCCCACATCAAAGTCCGCCAAGGCGAACTGGCCGCCACCTTCCAACACGACCACGGCCGACCACCGACCCCGGTCGAAGCGCTGCAGCTGGCCCAGCAGGCCACGTTGGAGACCCGGCGAGGCGAAGCACGAACCCCGCTCGCTGGCTGAGCAACGGGCCACCTGGCGGGCCGAAGCCGAGCAGGTGCTGGGCGGGCGCCGGGCCGTCAAAGCCATGATCCGCTGGGCACTGTCGCCCAGGCCCGACGGCCGGCGTGACGGTGGACGCCGCCTGGGTCGCCGAGACGGCCGATCGGGTGCTGGCGGCGGTGGAGGAACACCGCTCGACCTGGCAGATGTGGCACGTCCGCGCCGAAGCCCAACGCCACGTCCGCACCGCCGACGTACGAACTCAGAGCACCGACGCCCTGGTCGATCTGCTGGTCGATGAGGTGCTGCACAGCCGATCCGTGCCGCTGGCCCCGCCCGATGACGGCATCCAGGAGCCGGAGGTGTTGCGGCGGGTCGACGGCTCCTCGGTGTACACCGTCGCCGGCGCCGACCTGTACACCTCCCAACGCATCCTCGACGCCGAGCAACGCCTGATCACCACCGCCGGACGCCGCGACGGAACCGCGGTCGATGAGTCGGCGGTGGACCTGGCGCTGCTCGAGATGGCCGCCAACGGCACCGCGCTGGATGCCGGCCAGGCCGCGCTGGTCCGGCAGATGTGCACGTCCGGGGCTCGGCTGCAGCTGGCCATCGCGCCGGCCGGGGCCGGGAAGACCACCGCCATGCGGGCCCTCACGCTCGCGTGGACCCAGGACGGCGGCGAGGTCATCGGGCTGGCGCCGTCCGCCGCCGCCGCGGCTGTCCTGGGCGAGCAGACCGGCATCCACGCCGACACCTTGGCCAAGCTCGACCTGGTCCCTGCAGCACGGTGAGCTGCCCGACTGGGCGGCCCGGATCGGCCCGCGGACCTTGGTGATCATCGACGAGGCCGGGATGGCCGACACCCTCACCCTCGACCGCGTCGTCCAGCTACGTCACCGCGCTGGGTGGGAGTGTCCGGCTGATCGGGGACGACCAGCAACTCGCCGCCATCGGCGCCGGCGGCATCCTCCGCGACATCAAACACACCCACGGCGCCCTGCAGCTCACCGAGCTGCACCGCTTCACCCACCCCGCCGAAGCCGCCGCCTCCCTCGCCCTCCGCGACGGCGACCCCGCCGCACTCGACTTCTACCTCAACCACGGACGGGTCCATGTCGGCGACCTGGCCACCACCACCCAGGACGCCTTCGCCGCGTGGGCGGCTGACCGGGCGGCCGGGCTGGATGCGATCATGCTCGCCCCCACCCGCGAACTGGTCGCCGACCTCAACCACCGCGCCCGCACCCACCGCCTCAACGGCACCCCAGCCGGCCGAGAAGTCCAGCTGGCCGACGGGAACCAGGCCAGCGTCGGGGATGTGATCATCACCCGCAGCAACGACCGCCGGCTCCGCCTCTCGCGCCAGTGATTGGGTGAAGAACGGCGACCGGTGGACCATCACCCACATCAGCCGACACGGCGACCTGACGGTCCGGCACACCCGCAGCCACCTCACCGCCCGGCTCCCCGCCCACTACGTCGCCGAATCGGCCGGGCTGGGCTACGCGACCACGATCCATGCCGCCCAAGGCGTCACCGCCGACACCATGCACGGCCTGGTCACCGGGCAGGAATCCCGGCAGCAGCTGTACACCATGCTCACCCGCGGACGGGCCGCGAATCACCTGTACCTGCAGGTCGTCGGCGACGGCGACCCGCACACCGTCATCCGACCCGAAACCGTCACCCCCCGCACCCCCACCGAACTGCTCGAACAGATCCTGGCCCGCGACGACGCCCCCACCTCCGCCACCACCCAACTCCGGCAACTCAGCGACCCCGCGGTCCGGCTCCATCGGCGGTTCAGCGCTACACCGACGGCCTGCACGTCGCCGCCGAACAGCTCGTCGGACCCCGCATCGTGGACGCGCTCGACCGCCGCGCCGACCAAATCGTGCCCGGCGTCACCGACGAGCCAGCCTGGCCGACCCTGCGTACCGACCTGATCGCCCTCGCCGCCGAAACCGGCGACCATCCCCTGGTCCACCTCCACCAAGCGGCACTCGGGCGGGACCTCAGCACCGCCGGAGACATGGCCGCCGTCCTGGACTGGCGCCTCCCCGAACCCGCACCCAGCACGCAAAGACCACCACTGCCCTGGCTACCCGGAATCCCCCAGGCGATCAGCGATCACCCCGACTGGGGTGACTACCTCGCCCAACGATCCCAGCTGATCACCAACCTCGCCCATGACGTCCGACACCACGCCCTCCACGACGGCACCCAACCCGCATGGGCACCGCCGGGCCGACCGTTGAGCGCCGCCCTCATCGGTGACATCGCGGTGTGGCGGGCCGCCAACGGCATCGACCCCCACGACCATCGACCCACCGGACCCGCACAACTTCAGACTGCTTCGATCGAATGGCGACAACGCCTCGACCAGAGCATCGCCCAGGCCAGCGCCGACCCGGCCAGTCTGGATGGCCCCAGGCGGCAAGCTGCAGCCAGAACCTTGCAAAGTCGCCAGCACGACAATCAAGACCACCGGCCCCATCAATCAGAGGTCCACCGTGGGTCGTCGCCGCCACCACGAACTCAGACGTAAGATGCGCCAGGTCGGTGTCCAGGTTCAAGACTACGGTGCACAATTGTGTTGGCAAACCTACGTTGACGAGCCCGGGGCAGAACTCAATATCGCCAAGCTCGTTCACATCGCTTTCACCTTCTGATCTGCAGCTGCCCAAGGAACCGGACGCCCCAGCCATGCCCGAGCCGGAGCTGAGGGCACAGCCATTTCACCTTCAGGGAGTCCATTTCGGTGTGCCAACAGGGAGTACGGTCCCAGCCGACAAATTCCGTGCGCTGACCGGGCCGTTTGCTTTAACCCCTCCCCAAGCTGGCTACATCTTCAGCCGAGCTGAAGTCGTGACGACGAATGGCGAAGAGTACGCGCGCTTGAGGGCCTACCCGCGCGACACCACTGAGGCCCTGAATCACGGCACCCTCGACCCACCCGACGTCACCATGATCGCGACCGGCGACGTCGCCAATCCGACGGAACCAAATGTCCGTTCAATCGTAGTTGGCTGGAAGCCGGACAACCCGTTCCTGGGCGATAGCCACAACTACTACTGGGACCTGGATGTGATAGTCATATGGAAACCATCTCAACAACATCTCGGGGACTTGGCCGCGAACTATCGCACAGCTCTCGCAACCTACACGGCAGCCAAGGAGCGAGCTTTCAAGGAGTCAATGTATAAGGCGCGCGCGCCGAGTTAAGGCAGCTAGTAATGTCGCGCCGCGCAAGTTTGAAGAGTTGCGCGAAGAAGAACGAATCGTTGTCTATCGCAATCTCGTCCGAAAACTTCTCACCGTCGCTCAGGTGACGAACGACGATCCAACCATTCGGCATCTCTTTGCTGAAGTTGTGCAGTCGATGTTCGACGTCGACCGAATGCTCTACTTCGTCGCGCCCGAGTGGTGGATGCCGCGACGATCGCATTCGAGCCAACATCTTGGCTTCCAAAGCTCAAGCGCTCTCGGACGAGTCACTAAGGTCCTGGACGACTTTGACCAGACTAGTACAGCCAGTTGGGGTGGGACTAAAAAGTCGCCTTGATGATTACTACATCACGGAGGATACGGTTCCGGCTCGACTCGGGAGTTCGCTCGGGTGGCAACTGCAGCTTGATGGCGACAACCTGAGAAATGCATTCCTGAATGCGCCGTGGGTAAAGGCTGTAATCCCGATTCGGCCGGGCCACGAGTGGCAGGCACTCGGATGGCTTTCGAGCGACTCGGTCGAAGGCAGCGACGGCCTTGACGACGATTACCAGGCTAGCGATGCGGCCAAAAGCCGAAGATTCTTGCGAAACTTCAAGCGCACGAATGGAATGATCCAACACTCACGGCACACTACGCGAAAGCAACAGCCGATCAAATTCGCATCATAGATGCAATTCGCTACCTAATTCTGCACGTCCAGGAAGAGTACGCGGTCTCATTGGAAGTCGTACCAAACCCCGACGAGCCGAAGATGAACTATCTTCCAACGGACGAGGTGTTCGAGCGTGGCTTCGACCCGCTGATTGGGGGATTCAAGGCCGAGGGCACCAAACCATTCAAGGTCTTCGACCAGTGGATCGAGGTGCTCCCAACGGACCAGATCGTCCCGGTCGAGGTCACCTACGACCCCAAGACCGGAATGCAAGTCTGACCTGGCGCCTTCTGGCGCGGGCCGCTAGAATTTCGATCTTCTGTCGGCCTCCTGACATCCCTCGTGATCGTCTGACCCGCTCTCCGAACCCGCCGTCGGCACCACCATCTAAGGCAGTCCGTCGAGCAGGAGCTGCCTCATAGTGCGTGGGTCCGTGTGCGCAGGAGCAGTCCGACACGTTCTTGAATCCCTGACTCGCTGATCAGAGGGCGGTCTTGATCAACTGCGTTCGCTCCATGTTCGCCCCCGGGACGGGACAGCCCGACCACGATGCATCACATGCACCACGTGGACGCGCACGGACCGCGTGTCAGTGGGCAGGCCCAACCTTCGCAATGAGAAGGTCAGCGGGCAGCGCTTCGACGATGGTCCGCGGCGTGTCACGGCGTTTGCCGAATCTCGCTCTAAGGTAGTCAAGTCCTCGATCCGCTCGGCCAGGCGGCGCGTGTCCTCGCTTCGCTGCGGGCCGCGCCGCCGCTCAGCTCAGCCTTGAGCGACGTCCCCAAAGAGCATCGGTGCATTTGCATGACTAGCACTGTTTTTCATTCGACGTTTCCCGCGGCGACGCGAGACCGATCCAATAGGCAAGCCAGCGGCCCTGCACCAAGCGCGGAAGTAGCCTCCGATGGAATGAGTCGACGCATCAGTCCAGCTCGCGCCCACCGCGTCCTTAATCGCGTCGCCCACAGTCTTGGGCGACGCCCCAGGATCCTCCTGAAGAACTTTGATACCTTCCCCTCCACCCGGCACACTACTCAGTAGGTATCTGAGGACGGTCGGATCTACCCTGCCATCAGCGTCTACTATGTCCTTTGTACCGAGCTTTACTTGCCCAGAACTGGTGACAAACACGGCGCCGATTGCTACTAATGGGCGGATTGCCCGCCGATCAACCTCCCGCGAATTGACATCGAACGGCCCTTCTCTCGCAAGGCGTTCTAACACCACTGTGCGGGCCCCCACGCTTCCGACGGCACTGATGCCTGCACACTCATGCGCGACCTGGCAGACAGCAAGGCCGCCGCTTTTCCTCCAGCTGTGTCGGGCGTCGATTTCCAAACGCCACCTTGCTGAGTATACATCCCTGCATATACGAACCACGCTAGGAAGACACGAGCGTAGGTTTGCCAGGTGCTGTGTTTGACATCGACGGCCGGGAAGGCGTGCGGCAGGGCAGACGCATAAAGCTCTACCGTGACGTTTCCGCTTGACTTCTCTTCAACGCCTCTGAGCGACGAGAGCGCTTTGTGCCTCCGAAGTGAGTCTGCGATTTGCTTCCTGATGACGATTTCCGGATCATGACTCGAAAGTATGTGATCCGCAATCCTCGACCCGAAGTGGTTCATACGTGGCAATACAAGAAGCCGCAACTCTCTCGACAGATTGAAGATTACGGTGTCACTTGTCTGGAGTGCCTTTGCGAGGTCACGGACGCTGGCAGTGCCGCCCGCGTCCATTACCACGGGGAGAATGCGCGCAATCGATCCCGGGGTTTGCCGCAGAATATAGGAATCCTCGATCGGTACTGATCCGGTGTTCAAGTAATCCGCGAAAAGTGTCCCAGTAGGTGTCGAGCCGGTCTCCCACCTGGACGAGGAGCCTGCGATCCACAAGAGACTGCACAGCCTCTGGGGAGTATCGGTCAGTGACTTCACTGGCAGATATCGGAGCGTAACGAGCAACGTGTTGAAGCACTTCGAATTGGGCGGGGCTCAATTCAGCGAGGTCGGCCTTGAACAGGCCCTCGATGTTCAAGGCCTCGGCAAGCAGTTGCTCCTGGGTGGACTGGGTCTCCAACTCGCGCACGACGTGGTCCGCCAACTTCTTGAGAAGCCACGGCAGTCCCTGGCTGTACTCGCGCAGTCGACTCCTCAGATCCGGGACCAGTTTGGCACCGACACGCTTCTCTAGCCGATTGAGAAGGGTTGTGACTTCACTTGGCCCGAACGGATCTACCGTCAAAACCACGGCGTTGCTACGAATCTCTTCGCGTAGCCTGAACGGGTGACCCTCAATCCACCCAACTAAATCAGTCTTCCATGCGAAGCCCACCGAGAGTGGTATGTCGATTCCTTTACCCCTAACGCTAAGTCACGGAACGCACGCGTCAGCTCTTCATCCCGAAAGATGTTTTCAAACTGATCAAAAAAGATAACCAGGCTACGGCCCACAGTCCAATCGGACTGACCAAGGCTCCGCAAAGCACTAGCCAGAGTGGCCCAACTAGTGGCAGCCGGTAACTTCAAAATGCCCACTGCGGCCGCGTCGTGAGCAGCTCTTTCGAGGACTTCGACGACGTAACGCGGGGTGTGCGCGGTGCGCGAATAGACGATTAGGGCGAGTCCGTTGCTGCCGGACACGAGTTCACCGAACTTCAGAGAGCGAGACTGCTTTTACCCCATCCAGACTGTGCGTTGAAGACATAGACTCGGTTACGACTGTCGATTAATCGCTCCAGCGTCTTCAACAGGCCACGCCGACCCACAAAGTACCTGGGTGCAGCCGGAAGTTGGTACTGAAAGTCCTCCGACGAGCTCTGCACGGTTGCAAGAATGTGCATCTCTGGCGGCTGTTGCGGGCTTGATGCCGCGCGCTGCTCTTGCATCATGTCTGTAACTTGTAACCCCTGCGCCCACTCGTGCTGCGCCAGCAGAACGAGCGTTGGTTCCGGCACCTCCTGTTGCTTGGCCCAGGCCACACGCCTACGGGCGCTCGCGTGTAGTCGTCCAACTCCATGCAGGCGGAATAGATGCCTTCCTCACTCACGATTATTATCGGGTCGCTTATGGATCGTCCTGTAGGCAGCTCAGAGATATAGCCCTCCGAGCGGAGCCTCAGCACGATCTCATGTGCGGGAAAATAGAGAAAGCGATCATCATTATTCATGATGGCCCTCGCGGCCTGCTCGCCGTCCGCGGTAAGGCCGGGAATAACGATCATCAAGCCCAGCGTGTCCGGGTGGGAGTAACGATCCATGGTGAGTTTGCCTAGAAACTTCGTAGTCCCCGGCCACAACTGGGCCGAAGTATGCCTTGCACTCTGCTATTGCTCGGCCATTTCCCAGTCGCGATTGCGCGACGACGTCGATCTCTATTCCATCTGCATTCACATTCAGGCTCTGACGCGTGGGCTCTTGGTAACCGTACCCATACAGCAGCTTTGCGACGAACACCTCAAAGAGATGGCCTCGAGCGTTGGCAGTGGCGGCAGCGCTATCGCCATGAGCTAGAATCAGCAGCCGCCACTCGGGAACCGTAAGGGACATGACGTCACCATAGTGTCACCCGAATCGGCGCGGCAAAGGTCGGCCTCCCAGGTCTCGGGTCTTCGCACCCCTGGGCGAGCAGAGGAGGCACTCCGAGTGAACGTCGGAGCTGCAGCACGGTTCGTTCCGCTCAGCAGAGCCGAGCGAGCCGGGGGCCGACGTTCAGCCAAGATCTGCGGAATCAGCAGGCGCTTGGTGCCGGCTCGGACGACCCCTTGTGCGTCGTGCCGGCACGAGAAGGGATGCCAAACGCCGTCAGAACGATTGACAGCCGAATCGGTCGGGCGATCCAGCGGCCGGAAGTGCGCGGCTTCGCATGGCGGGACTCGCGGGAGATGTAGAGGTTTAAGCGGGTCGAGCCAGTAGACGACGGCGTCAAATTCTTGGTCTGCCGATGACCGCCGGGAGCCCCTTCAACGCCTTATGTATGTGGGGACTCAACCGGAGCCCATGCGCCATAGGGGGTGCCACATGGAGGATCGCCTCCTGTATCGCGTGACCGAAGTTGCTGTCTTCTTGAACGTCAGTCGATCGAAGGTCTACGAGCTGATGAGCTCGGGCGACCTGCCGTCGGTGAAGATCGATCGCACCAGGTTGATCCGGGGCACCGACCTGCGCGCGTACGTCGAATCCCTTCGGCCGGTGGCCAGCTAGGTCGAGCAAACCTCGTAAGGCACCGAGTCTTGCGATGTGTTCGATCATGCCCTTCGGTAGTGCGGCGATCCTGGGCCGGCGATTCGGGTGAGGGCGTCGAGGTTGTTCTGGTCGGTGTCGGGCAGGGAGTGGAGGTACTTCTGGGTGGTCTGGATCTGCGCGTGGCCCATCCGGTCCATCACCCCTTTGAGGTCGGTGCCGCCGGCGAGGAGCCAGGACGCATGCGCGTGGCGGAGGTCGTGGATCCGGACGCGGAAGTCGATGCCCGATGCTTCGACGGCGGGCAGCCAGACGCGGCTCCGGAACGTGTTGCGTGAGATCGGGGTCCCGACCTGGGTGCTGAACAGCAGCTCGTCCCGTTTGATCCCGTGAGTCCTGATGTGTTCGGCGACCTCTTCGAGCCACCCTCGAAAATGTCTCCTCGCATGCTCGACGTGAGTGGTGCCAGTCATATGATTGTCTCACCAATCACATGACTGCTATCGTGGCCATATGTTCTTTGGCGAGCCGTTCGGCGGAGTGATCCCTGGAGCCCGCGGGGCGGTGCTGGCCGTCCTCTTGCGAACGGACGCACCTCTGACAGGCCGGCAGATCCACGCCATGCTCAGTGATGAACACAGTCTCTGGTCGGTCCAAGAGAGTCTGAAAGCACTCGCGCAGCTCGGCCTCGTGCGATCGCGGACCGTCGGGCGGGCCGGTGTGCACACCATCAACGAAGACCACGCTGCGATTTCATCACTGCGCGCCCTGGTCGACCCCATAACTGCGCTCAAGGAAGTCATCGAGCTGACCATCGATCCCGACGTACAGGCCGTGCTGTTGTTCGGGTCGATCGCCCGCGGCGAAGCGACGGTCGACAGCGATATCGATCTCGCCGTCATCGCTGACCGCGACTGGCAGGGGAAGGTCAACCTCGAGGACACCGTACGTACACGTCTCGGCAACGACTGTGATGTCCTCGCGTTCACCTCCGCCGAGTTCACCAAGCTGGCCCACGACGGCGAACCTGTCGTCATCGACATCCTGCGGCACGGGATCGCACTGATCGGCGACAAGCCACGCGTGCGGAAGGGCGCGGCCTGATGGCGACTGCCGAACACCGCAACCACGCCAGGGCTTTCCTGACCAAGGCCGAAGAGTACCTGGCGTCGGCCGAGGACAGCCTGGCAGCCGAGCGATACACGCCGGCATCCGGTAACGCGATCCACGCCGGCATCAGCGCCAAGGACGCGATCGTCACAGCGCTCACCGGCACCACCAGTAAGGGCAAGGATCATGCGACCGCGGCGAGGGAGCTACGAACCGCGCTGGGCCAACGCGAAAATGCGGTGACGGCCGAAAAGGCGCTGCGGGAACTGGTCTCAGCCAAGAGCGCCGTCGAGTATGGCACCGCCCTCATCACCGCCGCCAAGGCCGAGCCGCTAATCCGACGCGCTCGGACGCTAGTTGAACTCGCCGTCCAGATCGTCCGTCTCGGGCGGTAAGCCAATGGGTATCACTCGCCGACCGCGCTCAACGCACAGCCCTTGATGTTCGCGCGCGACGCTTCGTCCAACTCGTGCGTCACCTCGAATAGCCGGATGCTGGACCGAGCAAGATCAACACTGCGCAGATCGAGCGGCTCAACCGCGCCGGCGGCTGTCAGCAGCGTCGCCTGCCGCCAGTCGGCGCCCGTCTCATAGAAGGTGAGGATCGATCAGCTGTCAAGTGGACGCTCCACCACCGACGACAAGCTCATCGATGAGCTCGACCGGCTCGCCGCCCAGAGTGGCTATCCCGCCGTGGTGCGCTGCGACAGCGAGGCCTGAGCTCGCCTGCACCGCGATGACGGACTGGGCCTGCGAACGCATCGGACTCGCACTCATCCCACCCAGCCAAGCCTGCGGGCCGTGCATTCGCGATTCCGCTAAGCGTCCTCAACCATGGAAACGACCTGATCAGGGCGCAAGCCGTGGCGCATGGCGGTTGGCCGTCCGCGCCAGGCCGTTGACATTGGCCGACGCTCAGGCAGCCCGACGTCGAATTCATTCCCGATGTGATGGTCTACCCCGACACCGAGGAGACCACCCGGTTCACCGGCACACCCGTACTCTGCGTCGAGGTGCTCTCCAGCAATCGGGCCACCGACCTCGTGGTCAAGACCACCCGCTACGCCGCCCTCGGCGTTGACCACATCCCGGCCGAACCCGACCCCAAACCATTGTCAGACACGCCCTCGATGCGGCTTGAGACTCACCGCTGGCCGATTAAGGTTTGATACGCTAAACCTTAATCGAACCGAGAGCCACTCATCCTTAAATGGGTACCTACGAAGAGCAGTACTGGCAGGGCGAGCCAGTCGACCAAGTCCGGCGACGAGACCGACGGTCGGGGTCCTACCAGACCTATCGGCCAGATCTGTTGGTACCTCGACCTCTGGTTGCCTCGGCAGCCTTGGCGTCCCAGGCAGCTCGAGCCGAAGCTGCTGTGCGCGTCGCCTGTCAGGGCAAGAACGCACAAGCACTGGAGGGGATCTCGCGTTTCTTGCTTCGGTCGGAGGCTATCGCGAGTTCCCTGATCGAAGGCATTGCCCCCTCAGCCCAGCAGGTGGCGCTGGCTGAGTTGGCGCAAGAAGAAGACGTCCGGGGATTCAGCGACCAGGCGCGGTTGGTCGCCAACAACATCACCATCCTCCGCAAGGCGTCGCTTGGCCTATTGGAAGTTGATCGAATCGCCATCGATGACATCACTGACCTACACGCGGCGTTGCTGCCCGAAGAGCAGCACCAAGGCCTGAGGAGCGTCCAGAACTGGATCGGTGGCTCCAGTTGGCACCCTCTAGAGGCATCCTTCGTTCCCCCGCAGCCGGCACACGTGAATCCCTTGATGAGTGACCTCGTCGACTACCTCAACGGGTCGCTCCACGCTCCGATTGTTCAGGCAGCATTGGTCCACGCTCAGTTCGAGACCATCCACCCTTTCACCGACGGGAACGGCCGCGTCGGACGAGCCATTATCCACACCGTTTTGGCGCGACGCGGCCTGTCGCCTCGAGCGGTCCTCCCCGTGAGCCTGGTGCTCTCGACGTTGCGTGAGCGCTACGTCGAGGGCCTCACCGCCTACCGATACCTCGGCGACCCAGACGCCCCGGGAGCCGCGGCGGGCGTTGCAGCCTGGCTCACGACATTCCTCGACGCCGTGCTCATTGCCGCCGAACAGGCCACGAAACTCGCAGAAGAAATCGAAACTCTGCGCACCGATTGGCTCGACAGCATCGCCCGCCACCGTGCCGCAGTCGCCAAGCGCCCAACACCGCGGGCAAACTCGGCCACCGCACGGATCCTGAATCTCCTCACCGAGGCGCCTATCATGACGACAGCCACGGCACAACGGCTGCTCCAGATCTCATTTCCGCCGGCGCGAGCTGCCCTCGAAGAGCTTGCCGACGCCGGCATCATGCGCCGCAAATCCGTCGACCGAGGGACGACCGGATACGTCGCGCATGATGTGCTCGACCTCATCAGCTACACCGAGCGCCGCTTGGCGAGTACCCAGTTCGACACGCGGGCCTCACAACCAAACCGACCTGTCGCGGCCGCTCCGCATGGAGAACCACTGTGAAGACGACACGTCTTTAACGCCACAAACCGCTCACCGCCCGCCCGAAGAGCGCTCGACCTCAAGCGGGAAACCACCCCAAACTGGGACCCGCGCTGGCTCCCGACATGACGCCCACCTACCTGGGAATCTGGCTCACCCACCCGAATCTCCGATGACGGTTTACGGCATCAAGGTTCTTCTGATCGGTATCCGGCAGCGTGTGCAGATGCTTGCTGGGGAACCAGACGTTCTCCA